>NZ_LGEK01000019.1 GCF_001636615.1 Mucilaginibacter sp. L294
CCACTATCCTATTTATTTTTAGAATTTTACTTACACAAAGTTAACATGTTTTATACCGCTTATTAACATTAGTGCTAATTTTACACAATACATATACCAAACATGACCAGAACTGTTGATTTCCTTGTTGTAGGATCGGGTATTGCCGGATTAAGTTTTGCATTAAAAGCAGCAAAGCATGGTAAGGTTCTGATAGTTACAAAAGCTAATGAAGATGAAAGTAACACTAAGTATGCCCAGGGCGGTGTTGCTGTAGTTGTTGATAAAAAAGAAGATTCGTTTGAAAAACACATTAACGATACCCTTATTGCCGGCGATGGCCTGTGCGACCCTGTTGTTGTAGAAGCCGTAGTTAAAGAAGGCCCGGAGCGGATCCGCGAGATTATTGATTACGGAACCAATTTCGACAAGACCAATGAGGGTATTTATGACCTTGCCAAAGAAGGTGGACACAGTGAATATCGCGTACTGCATTATAAGGATATTACAGGGTTTGAAATTGAGCGATCGCTTTTAGAAGAGATCCACCGCGAACCTAATATTGAGATATTAACACACTATTTTGCTGTAGACCTGATTACCCAGCACCATTTGGGCGAGTTTGTAGATAAATCATCCGATGATATTAAATGCTATGGCATCTATGCTTTTAATACCGAAAATAACCAGGTAGAAAAAATAGAATCAAAAATTACGATAATGGCATCGGGCGGTGCCGGGCATATTTATTCGGTGACTACTAATCCGGTTATTGCTACAGGTGATGGTGTGGCTATGGTTTACCGCGCTAAAGGTAAGGTGCGTAATATGGAGTTCATTCAGTTTCATCCTACGGCTTTATATAACCCGGGCGAATACCCATCTTTCCTGATATCTGAAGCGGTACGTGGGATGGGTGGTGTATTAAAGCGTACCAATGGTGAAGAGTTTATGCAGGAGTATGATCCCCGTAAATCGTTAGCGCCAAGAGATATTGTGGCACGTGCTATCGACTCTGAAATAAAAAAATCGGGAGAGGACTTTGTTTACCTGGATATCCGCCATAAAAAGAAGAAAGACATTATAGAACATTTCCCTAACATCTACGCCAAGTGTTTAGATATAGGGATAGACATGACCCGCGATATGATCCCTGTTGCACCTGCTTGTCATTACATGTGCGGTGGGGTGCTGGTAGATCACCAGGGGAGGTCGTCTATTAACCGTTTGTATGCCTGTGGGGAATGCTCTTCAACGGGTTTACATGGTGCTAACAGGTTGGCGTCAAACTCGCTTTTAGAGGCCCTGGTTTTTGCACACCGGATCTATAAAGATGCTATTATAAACTTTAATGATTTGGAGATCCCAGCCAACATTCCTGACTGGGATGAAAAAGGTGTACAACTATCAAACGAGGATATTTTAGTTACGCACAACATCCGCGAAATGCAAAAGCTGATGAATGACTATGTGGGTATTGTTCGTTCCGATTTCCGTTTGGAAAGAGCTATGCGCAGGCTGCGTTTACTGTATGAGGAAACAGAAGATTTTTATAAAAAAACCAAGTTATCCGTTAAGCTTTGCGAGCTAAGGAATTTGATACAGGTGAGTTACCTGGTAGTAAAATCGGCCATGGCCAGGCACGAGAGCAGAGGGCTGCATTATACTACCGATTTTCCTGAACATCAGGAGGTTTTGGAGGATACGGTTTTTTAAGTTGAGCGGAAAACGGGATTCGAACCCGCGGCCTTCAGTTTGGGAAACTGATGCTCTACCAACTGAGCTATTTCCGCTTATATATTTGCATTCAAACATAAATAAAAAGTATCAATCCGTAAATCAGTAATTCAATAAATAAATTATGCCTGTTATACTACCCGTAAAAGATAAATCGCCTAAATGGGGCGCTGATTGTTTTATTGCTGAGAATGCCACCATCGTTGGCGATGTACTAATGGGTAATAACTGCTCGGTATGGTTTAATGCTGTTATCCGTGGCGATGTACATTATATTAAGATAGGCGATAATACCAATATCCAGGATGGCGCTATAATTCATGCTACCTATTTAAAAGCGCCTACTAACATAGGCAACAATGTATCTATTGGCCACAATGCCATTGTGCATGGCTGTACGCTGCGCGATCATGTTTTGATAGGTATGGGCGCCATTGTAATGGATGATGCCGTAATAGAAGAGTATGTAATAATAGGGGCAGGCTCTGTTGTATTAGAGAGAACCATTTGCGAATCGGGCTACTTATATGCAGGCACGCCGGCCAAAAAAATAAAGCCCCTTACTGATGAGCAAAAGGCTTTATTGAATAAGTTACCACAAAACTATATCATGTATTCCGGTTGGTTTATGGAATAACAGGTTCCTTCGGGATATCTAAAGGTTCTTCTGCTTCCCAGTTAGGCCTTAGCGTTATTTCCTTTTCGTACAGCCATATATTTTCGGGTTGGTTACGTTGTTTAACATTGCCACTATCCCAACGGCCATTTTTATTTTTATCGTAAACTACGCGCACCTTATATTTTTGCGTTAAAATATTGTGATATACAACCGATGTATTTGCTGTTACAATATCTGTATGTACAACATTTTTCTGTTCGTCCATAAGCTCAATAACGTACTGTTTGTTTGGCTCAGGGACACTTACTTTTAAGGTAAGTATGCTATAATTCTCGGGTTTATCCGCTGCAAAGGCAATTCCTGTGCGTTTATTTTTATCGTTATAAATATCTGTAATAGCAGCATCATTAATAAGCAACTGGTATTTGCTTCCGGCGCGCCACCTGTATTTGATCAGCAAGTCGCGCGTACTGGATGTATCTTTACGGATAGTATAATTGCTTACATTAACCGAATCTTCGGTTAATACGATCAGCCCTTGTTCAAACGATTCAATAGGTAAATTTACACTAACGCGAAGGTCTGTATTAGGCTTTAACTTATTATCACGGCTTACACCATACTTAAACGTAAGGGTTCTTGTAAAGCTTTCTTTTTTACCCTTTAGCTGGTAAATAGTATCAATCGGTTTATTATTATCATAGATAGCTACTCTTAACGAGTCGAAATCCATATTGCGCATATAAACAAGCGCGGTATCTTTAGTTTTGCTTATCTCAGATATTTTTTGACTATCAAAACCAGGAGGATAAACTATTTTGATCGATGGGTTGTCCAACCTTTTATTAAAGATCATGGAGAACACTCCATTGGGTGTGAATTTCTTTTCGCTAACCCTAAACTTTTCAGGTACTTGCTGAAACAGCGCCAGTTTAATATCAGAAGTATCCTTGTTCAGATTGATCGTCCTGTTTGAGAAAGCGATCAGTTCTTTGTCGTTATCAAATATCTTATTGGGCGATGTTTCCTTGAGGGCATAGATGCGGTATTCGCCATCGTGTAAGTTATTTAATGAGAAATTACCCGATGAATCTGTAGTGGTATAAATCGTGGGTTTCTTTTTCCCAAATAGGAGCGAGTCTTGCTTAATCGGGAAGATCATCACGGTAGCATCTTTTTCTTTTTCCTGGGTAATGCTATTGATTACATTGCCCGACATGCTTAACGAGTCGATATGCGGACCGGTAGAAAACACGTAGGTGAAATTTGTTAGCGTGTTGCTTTCGTTCACATCCTGTATGGCCTTACCAAAGTTGATAACATACGTTGTGTTTTTTTGGAGCGAATCTTTAAAATCAATATTCAGTATTTTCCGGTTAAGGTTATACTCCGGCAATTTTTCCATCGCCGGGCTAATGCTTATTTCCTGGTACTGATTATTCAGTTTAAAAAACTCATCAAATTCCAGCTTTATTTGTTTGGCCGAAAAATTACGGGTCATATTTTCTGGCGTGGCATTTAATAACTTTGGTGGGGTAAGGTCACGCGGGCCGCCCATTGGTTTTTGGATGCTTGCGCAACCAAAAATGGTTACAGCCAGCATTATGTAGAATAAATTTTTACCGAAAAAGGCCGATTTTGGATTTAACATTGTTTTTATGCCCTGTAAGCGATTTTTATATTTTTATGAATTGTGATATTAAAAACTTTAAAAAGTGCTTTATAAACGATGTTTTATAATTCGCTGTAAATCAATTAATTATATACTATCTTGACACATGCACCATTAAAACCGATACATCAGAAGGAGAAACACCCGAAATGCGGGAAGCCTGTCCTAAAGTACGTGGTTTTATCCTCATTAATTTTTCGCGCGCTTCTTTTGAAAGTGAAACCAGTTGGCGGTAATCAAACTCGGGGTTAATCTCCCGGTCTTCCATTTTTTTCATCCGGTCAACAATTTCCAATTCTTTTATAAAGTAACTCTCATATTTGATTTTTATTTCAGCTTGTTCAATAGTTTCTTTATCATAAGCCGATAACTTATCTGACAAAGAATTGTCTACCCGTTTTAACTCATTAAACCCTATTTGTGGGCGACTTAATAAATTAAACAGTTTAGCGCTTTGGTTAATTGGTGAAGTGCCCGCTTCTTCCAGCAAGCTGTTTACTTCAGTAGGGTTGATGCTTTTGCTTCTGGTAAAGGCAACAATCTCATCCGAGTTTTTGATCTTCCGGTTCACCTTATCTAATCGTTCATCGCTTATTAATCCCAGCTCATGGCCCATTGGGCTCAGCCGGATGTCGGCATTATCCTGGCGTAACAGTAACCGGTGTTCGGCCCTTGAGGTGAACATACGGTAGGGCTCTTCCGTACCTTTGGTCACCAAATCATCTATTAAAACACCGATATATGATTCAGATCTTTTCAGGATCAGCTCATGCTTATCGTTGATTTTTTGATGCGCATTGATTCCTGCTATAAAGCCTTGCGATGCCGCCTCTTCATAACCGGTAGTGCCATTTATCTGCCCGGCGAAGAACAGGTTGCTGATCTGTTTCGTTTCCAGTGTTAAGCCTAACTGGGTAGGCGGGAAGAAATCGTACTCTATTGCATACCCCGGTCTGAACATTTTGGCGGTTTCAAAACCCGGTATTTGGGTCAATGCTTTGTATTGTACATCTTCCGGTAACGAGGTAGAGAACCCGTTTACATAGATCTCCACGGTGTTCCAACCCTCGGGTTCTACGAAGATCTGGTGTCGGTCACGCTCTGCAAAACGATTAATTTTATCCTCGATAGATGGGCAATACCTTGGGCCTAAACCTTTGATACGGCCAGTAAACATCGGTGAGCGTTCAAAGCCTTCTTTTAGTGTTTCGTGTACTTTGGTGTTGGTGTATGTGATCCAGCAGCAGCGTTGATCTGTAACCAGCTCAACATCAGTGTATGAAAAACGACCTCGTTCTTCATCGCCCCATTGCTCTTCCATAAGCGAATAATTAAGGCTCCTGCCATCCACACGGGGAGGGGTGCCGGTCTTCATTCTGCCCGATTCAAAACCAAGGGTAACCAATTGCTCAGTCAATCCTGTAGCTGCTTTTTCACCGGTACGGCCACCGCCAAACTTCTTTTCGCCTATATGGATAACACCATTTAAAAACGTACCATTAGTAAGCACTACCGAGTCGGCCTCTATCTCGACACCTAAAGATGTTTTTACGCCAACAACTGTATTCCCCTTTATCAATAAAGAGGAAACCATGTCCTGCCAAAAATCCACGTTGGGTGTTTTCTCCAGTGCAATTCGCCATTCTTCTGCAAATCTTGCACGGTCGCTTTGTGCCCTTGGGCTCCACATAGCGGGGCCTTTGCTTAGGTTAAGCATCCTGAATTGCAGGGACGTTTTATCTGTGATGATACCCGAGTAGCCACCCAATGCATCAATCTCGCGCACTATCTGTCCCTTGGCTACGCCACCCATCGCGGGGTTACAGCTCATCTGGGCGATGGTCCCCATGTTCATGGTAATGAGTAAAACAGACGAGCCTAAGTTGGCAGCAGCAGCGGCAGCTTCACAGCCCGCGTGCCCGGCACCAACAACTATTACATTATATTTCTTAAACATATAACCTCCATGTTCCACGTGGAACATTATGTGATTTTTTACTTAGATGTTCCACGTGGAACATTAAAAAACGAGTAAAAAGCGAACGCCGCCCAAATACCCTCTAATACTACAAACGGGTAAAAAGCTATCAAATACGACGAAAAACAGCACATTGCGGCTCCTATAAAATTCAAAGCAGTGTATAAACGGCTTTGTGCTGAGGTTTTCTTGAACATGTTTAACAAGAACGCTATCAGTAAAATTATAACGCCTATTGAAGCAATAAGGTCTGACGTTTTCATTTTTCTTAGGCTTCTTTTAGTTCGCCTAATTCAATCCAGCGTGCCGATTTTGCATCAAGCTGTTTGTTTAGGTAAGTTATTTTATCCGTTAGTTTTGTTAACTCTTTAGGGTCGATATTGGTTGTGTTCAATGCTTCGGTTGTTTCCCTTAGCTTGTCTTCTATATCCGCAATCTCCTTTTCCAGTCCTTCAAATTCTTTTTCTTCCTTAAAGCTTAACTTTGCTTTTTTCGGCGCTTCGGTTTGGACGGAGACAGGAGCAGAGGCGGCCTTTTTATTTAACTGCTTGCTTTCCTCCAGCTCTATTCTATATGATGAGTAGTTGCCGTTATATATCAAAACTTTTCCTTCGCCTTCCATAATGAAAAGCTGATCAGTAAGTTTATCCAGCAAATACCTATCGTGCGATACCATGATCAGTATGCCCGGGAAGTTGGTTAAAAATTCTTCCAATACATTCAGGGTATCAATATCCAAATCGTTGGTGGGCTCATCCAGTATCAAAAAGTTTGGGTTCTTGATCAGGATGCTCATCAGGTGCAGGCGTTTCTTCTCGCCACCACTTAATTTTGACACCATGCCATATTGCTTGGCAGGAGGGAATAGGAACAACGTAAGCAAGGCCGAAGCCGATATCAACTTACCGTCAGCCATTGTGATGTATTCAGCAACGTTCTTTACAATATCTATAACGCGTTCGTCCTCTTTAAAGCTTAAGCCCGCCTGGTTAAAATAACCAATCACAGTTGTTTCGCCTTTTACTATCTCGCCACTATCTGGCAGTAAGCCACCCGTTATCAAATTCAACAAGGTTGATTTGCCGCTACCGTTTTTACCGGCCAAGCCAATACGGTCGCCTTTTTTAAAGGTGTAGCTAAAGTTTTTAATATAAGTGTTGCCATTAAACCCTTTGCTGATGCTATGCATCTCCATGATTTTATTACCCTGGCGCGAAACCTTAACACTCAGTTCAACGTTTTCTTTAGCCCCACGGTCTTTCGTCTTGGCCTCCAGGTCGTAAAAGGCATCTATCCGCGATTTTGATTTAGTACCACGGGCTTTAGGCTGCCTGCGCATCCATTCCAGCTCTTTACGTAACAGGTTGGAGTTTTTTTGGAAGCTCGCTTCGTCAGAGGCTTCCCTTTCGGCCTTTTTCTCCAGGTAGTAACCATAGTTACCTATATAAGAGATTATCTTACCCCGGTCGATCTCCAAAATTTCGTTACAAACGTTATCCAGGAAGTACCTGTCGTGCGTAACCATTAAAATGGTTTTGCTGCCTTCTGTCAGTAATTTTTCCAGCCACTCAATAGTATCAATATCAAGGTGATTGGTAGGCTCATCTAAAATATAGATTTCAGGGTCCTCAATTAACAGTTTAGCTAAAGCTAAACGTTTCTTCTGCCCACCTGACAGCGTGTTAATGTGCTGGTTAAGGTGATGTATGTCAAGTCTTCCTAAAATGGTCTTGATCTTATACTCATACTCCCAGGCATCAATCTCACTCATCTCCTCCATCACTTTATCCATCTCCTTCATATTCTCCGGGTCGTTCTCCAGCAACTCCTCGTAACGGCGGATCAACTGCTGCTGGATATTATCGGCATGGAAAATATAATCACTGATGGTAACGGCATTTTTAAAATGCGGGTCTTGCTCCAGGTAACCAACATTAAGGTCGCGTGCTTGCGCAACTTTGCCCTCGGTTGGCTTTAACGAACCCGAAAGGATTTTTAACAGGGTTGATTTACCCGCGCCATTAACACCAACCAGTGCAACCCTGCGGCCGCGGTTAATCCCAATAGTCAGGTTTTTAAACAACCAGTTGTCATGAAAGGAATGGCCTAAATTTTCGGCCGAAATATAAGTGCTCACTAAATAGTATGTATTTTATCTGATGTATATATAAAAGTGCCCGTTGCACTCTCTAATGATTTTTTGAACATGGCATGGGCAACCGTTGCGCCTTTAATGCTCCTGTATTTTTTTAAACCGCCTACAAGCAGCGGATCTATAACTTTAAAGATGCCGGTTGCTATCTTTTCTAACCAATGGTTTCTTTCCCGCTCACCCATCAGCATTGATGGCTGGTAGATATGCAGGGTTTTTAGCTCCTGTTTCTGCAATTCATCCTCCAGTTCGCCTTTTAATTTCAGGTAAAAGGTTGATGAGTTTTTGTTTGCCCCAAGCGCCGTTACCACATGATACTGATCAACGCCGTTTTGTTTGGCTATCTGCGCCAGCTGCAAAGGGTAATCATAATCTATCTTTCGATATAGTTTCTTATCCGGCGTTTGGCTTTTGGTTGTACCCAGGCAGCTAAAAACAGCATGGCCTTTTATAACTTCGGCATGCTTATGCAACTCGTCAAAATTGATAACCAACTGCACCAGTTTTTTATGCTGAATGGGTAATTCTTTTCTAACAATTACTAAAACCTCGGCATATTGCGGCGCCTCAAGTAAAATATTAACCAAATTACTGCCAATAAGGCCGCTTGCGCCCGCTATAATTGCTTTATATGCCATTATGGTTGGTTTTAACGCGCAAAAATACGCATAATTAAATTGTGGAATAAATATTGCATGTTTAAACATGTATTTAATTACATAACACTTATTAATACATTAAAACAGATAATCATGAAAACAGTATTTCATCCCGCAAACCAAAGAGGATATAACGATATACGTTGGTTAAAAGCGAACTTTTCATTCAGTTTCGGGCCGTTTCAGGACGAAAGAAAGACGAATTTTGGCGTTCTAAGGGTGCTAAATGACGACTTTATTGCCCGCGATAACGGCTTTGGCAGGCACCCGCACGATAACATGGAGATAACCACCATTGTACTACAAGGCGCGTTAGAGCATCAGGACAGCATGGGCAACAAAGGCGTTATCAAAGCCGGCGATGTGCAGGTGATGTCGGCAGGAACAGGTGTATTCCATTCGGAGTATAACCCTTCAAAAACGGAAGATACCTTATCCCTTCAGATCTGGATCTTCCCCAAAGTAAGGAATATCGAGCCGCGTTACGACCAGAAGAACTTTGGCGATAAGTTTATACAAAACCAGTTTACCACGTTAATATCACCTATAAAAGGTGACGAGACGCTTTGGTTAAATCAGGACACCACCTTTTCGCAGGGAAATTTTGATGCCGGGCAGCAGTTAAACTATACCATCAAAAACCAGGGAAACGGCGCATACGTATTTGTTTTAGAGGGCGATATAACCATAGCAGGCCAGGCCTTAAACAAAAGGGATGCTATTGGCGTTTACGATACTGAAGGCTTCGCGATAACAACCAACAGCGAAAGCAAATTATTGATCATAGAAGTGCCGATGCTTTAAAAACATCAAAATAAATTCGGCAATCAAAACTTTTGACCAATAGTTTGTTTATAACTGGCAAGTAATAAATAACTTATGGCAGAACAGGCAATTACCGGATATAAAAAATGGCTGGAAAGCATAGGGGAACAAGGTGTGTTCTTCAAAAGCTTTTTCCGCAATATTTTTAGGGGCGGTTTTGAATGGTCGGAGTTTGTGCGCCAGTGCTACGAGATCGGCTATCGCTCCATGATGCTGGTAGGCATCACCTCCTTTATTATGGGGTTGGTGCTTATCCTTCAGCTTAGGCCATCTATGTTACAAATGGGCGCCGAAAGTATGCTGCCAAAAACCCTTGCGGTATCTTTTATACGCGAAATTGGGCCGGTTATCATCGCTATTATCTGCGCCGGTAAAGTAGCATCGGGCATAGGTGCCGAGCTGGGCAGTATGAAGGTTACCGAACAGATAGACGCCATGGAGGTATCGGGGGCAAACCCCCTGCAATACCTGGTTGTTACCCGCATTATTGCCACCAGTTTAATGATTCCGCTACTTACCATTATTGGCGATGCGATAGGCCTTTTTGGCGGTTTCCTGGCCTTAAACTTTACTGATGATATCAGCTTCTCGCTATATTTTCACAAATGCATTTCCTCGCTTGAGTTTATAGACCTTTTCCCGGCGCTGGTTAAAACCATTTTTTTTGGCTTTGCCATTGGCTTTGTTGGGTGCTATAAGGGCTATAATTCTAACAAAGGCACCGAAAGTGTGGGCATCGCGGCAAATTCGGCGGTGGTTACCGCATCCCTATGGATCTTTGTGATTGATGCCGTTGCCGTACAGATCACCAGCTTATTATTTTACAGGTAAACCATGGAAGAGACCAAACAAAAAAACCCCGACATGGCGAAACCTACCAATGAAATAGTGGTGGATATTGACCATATCTCAAAATCCTTTGGCACCAAAGAGGTGCTGAAAGACATTAACCTGCAGCTAAAACGCGGCGAGAACGTGGTGGTACTTGGCAAATCGGGCCAGGGGAAGTCTGTTACCATACAATGCATTGTGGGCCTGCTTACGCCGGATAATGGCTCCGTAAAGGTGTTTGGCGATGATGTAGCCCAAATGAACGAGGAGCAGCTAAAGGAATTGCGTACCAAGGTAGGTTTCCTGTTCCAAAGCGGGGCTTTGTATGATTCTATGACGGTTAGGGATAACCTGGAGTTCCCGCTTACGCGGATACTGAAAATAACCGACCAGGGCGAGTTGGATAAGAGGGTAGAAGAAGCCCTTGATGGCGTAGGCCTCTCTGACGCAATAGACAAGCTCCCTTCAGACTTGTCCGGCGGGATGCGTAAACGTGCAGGGCTGGCCAGAACGATGATTGTAAGGCCTGAAATCATGCTCTATGACGAGCCCACAACTGGCTTAGACCCCATCACCTCGCGCGAGATAAGCGAGCTGATCCTGGATATGCAAAAGAAATATAAAACATCAGCCATCATTATAACCCACGATATGGAGTGCGCCAAAATTACGGCCGACCGTGTTGTGATCATGAATGAGGGT
The DNA here is from genome assembly GCF_001636615.1 of Mucilaginibacter sp. L294. Lineage (GTDB taxonomy): Bacteria > Bacteroidota > Bacteroidia > Sphingobacteriales > Sphingobacteriaceae > Mucilaginibacter. Next base: position 11,155 of record NZ_LGEK01000019.1, read on the forward strand.
ACATATATAGCCGAGGGCTCTTTTGATGAGCTCAAAAAATCGGACGACGAATTGGTAAGGTCATTTTTTAACGAAACAACATGAAAACCACATCATCTCAAAAAATAAAGATCGGGGCGTTTACGGTAGTAGGCCTGATTGTACTGTTCCTGGCAGTGTTTTACATCGGGAACCAAAAAAGCCTGTTCAGCTCTACCTTTAGGGTATACGGCACGTTTAAAAACGTAAGCGGGCTTACCGTGGGCAATAATGTTCGCTTTGCCGGCATAAACGTGGGTGTGGTTGAGGCCATCAATATAGTAACCGATAGTTCGGTACGGGTTGACCTTACACTGAACAATTCCGTTAAAAAATTCATCAAAACCGACTCGAAAATGAGCATCGGCAGCGATGGTTTAATGGGCGATAAGCTTATTGTAATTGCGCCCGGCGGCATCAAAAGCCAAACAGAGATACAGGAAGGTAATGAGCTGGGGTCTGTTAACCCGGTTGATGTGGATAAGATTATCACCAAGCTTACCAAAGTGGCCGATAACGCCGAAAGCCTGACCAGCGACCTCTCTGAAATTGTAGCGAAAGTGAATAGCGGCAAAGGCAGCATAGGCCGCCTGTTAAACAATGATAAGATAGCCAAAGACCTGGAAGGCACCGTAAAGCAGGCTAACACCACCATGAAGGGCGTGCATGCCACTACCGCTACTTTAAACGAGGACCTGAAGGCTGCGCAAAGTAACTTTTTGTTAAAAGGATTCTTTAACAAGAAAAAGAAAGCCGCCAAAGCCAAACAGGATTCTATCAAGAAAGCACAGGAGAAAATTCAGGACGCTAAAGACAAAGCGGCGAAGGATGCGGCAAAGAAGAAGAATGATAATTAGGACTCGCCTAACAAGATTGTCATTACGAGAAGCGTAGCGACGCGGCAATCTTAGCATATCCGACTGTCCTATGAGATTGCCATGCTATCGCTCGCAATGACATAGGGGAATAGACAACAAACAAAAAGGGAGGCTAATTAGCCTCCCTTTTTGTTATAATTCTTTTGTTATCTCGTCAGATAATGGTTTTGTTGTTGAGCGGTAGCGGTGGATTAGCTTGCCGTTCTCGTCAATCAGGAATTTTTCAAAGTTCCATTTGATCTCGCCTGTAAAGTCGGGGTTTGGCTCATTGGTCAAGTATTTAAACAATGGGTCAATATCATCACCCTTAACACTCACCTTTGAGCTTAATGGGAAGGTAACGCCAAAGTTTTTCTGGCAAAACTCTTTTACTTCGCTGTTGGTGCCCGGTTCCTGGCCGCCAAAGTTGTTTGCCGGGAAACCCACAACTACAACCTTGTCTTTATACTGGTCTGCAAGCTTCTGCAATTCAGCATATTGTGGGGTAAAGCCGCATTTTGATGCCGTGTTTACAATAAGCAATTTTTTGCCTTTGTATTTGGCCAGCGAAAAATCTTTACCATCAATGGTTTTCAGTTTAAAAGTATAAACTGTTGAGGGCGCTGATGTAATGAACATCATGGCGCATATTAATGTCAGTATTTTCATGTTTTTAAATTGGTACGAATGATTTAAGAAGATGGTTGCTTAACTGATGTAAAATTAGCTATTAAAAACCTCTTTTATCCAAATAGAAATCTTCTTTGGATGTCATTTTTTTCTTATCGGCAGGCGATTTATCCGTATAACCCAGCAAGTGAAGCGCACCATGTATCAATACGCGGTGCAGTTCATGCGATTCTGTAACATTAAATTTACCGGCGTTCTCGCGTATGCGCTCTATCGAGATAAAAATATCTCCCACAATAACCCCTTCCTCCTCCGAATTATCAAAAGTGATGATATCGGTATAGGTATCATGGTCAAGATATTGCCGGTTTATTTGCAGCAGGTATTCGTCTGTACAAAAAATATAGGTAAGCTCGCTCAGCTTATAACCCTCGGCAACAATGGTATCGGTTATCCACTTGCGTACAGCGGTTTTATGCTTTAGCTTATAGCTGATGTCTTCCTCGTGAAAAGTAATTGCGGGCATTATATCTTAAAATGTAGTTCAACCTCGTTGCCTTTTGCATTAAATATGCATTGGTCTGCCAGGTGTTTTAATATAAAAACGCCACGGCCGGTTAGTTCCTCCAGGCGATCGGCAGCTGTTGGGTCTGCCAGGTTATTATAATCAAAACCATCACCTTCGTCGGTTACGGTCCATATCATTCGTTTGCTGGCTACCTCTACGTTAACAAATACTGTTTTATCCGGGTTTTGTTTATTGCCGTGTATAATAGCGTTTATAACGGCTTCATTAAGGCAGGTCATCATGTTGGCAAAAGTATCTTCGCTAACCTGGTATTTATCCGCTACCGTTTCTATCAAAGCCTCCAGCTGTGTTATGCTTTCGCGTTTTGAGGGAAGTTGTAACGTATAAAGTTCACCCGTCTGAACATTTGCCTGTGCCATATCATTTTCCATTAAGTTGATCAAAGTACTTTTTAATTTTTTGCCTGTAATATAAATTAAGCGCCGCTGGGACTGTTCGTATCTGTTCCGTTTGCTTTGACTTAACCTGCTCGTAATCCTGCAAAGCTTTAATATACCCCGGCGGCATATTGCTTGCCGCGCGGCTCTCTCTTTTTTGGTCCTGCTCCCGCTCTTGTTCTGCCTTTTCGGCTTCCAGCAAACGCGAATGTATTTGCTGCTGCCTATTTAAAGCATCATTTGTAATTCTCTTGTTTACGAGATCGTTCTCAGTTTGTTCCATTTCTTTTGCAATTTTATCCAAATCGCCCAAACCGTTGGTCCCGTCTTTATTGTTATCCTTATTAATTTGCTGTAAGGATTGCCGTATCATTTGCTGCTCGCGGGCCATTTTGGCAAATTGCTCGCTCATGCCTTGCTGCCCGCTTTTACCTTGCTGCGGATTACCCATTTTCTGCATTTGCTCGCGCGCTTTTTGCATATTCTGGTTCAGCTGCTGCTGCATTTTGCTCAGTTGCGATAACGAGGGCTGCTTGCCTTTGCCGCTTTTGTTTTGCTGTTTTTGCAACTGATTGAGCGCTTCACTCAATAGCAGTGCCAAATTGTTCATGCTGGTCATGGCAAATTGCTGATTGCGTAACGCTTCGGGCGTTTTGCGCTCGCCTAAATTCTCCAGTGATTGGTCTATCTGGTCGTTAATCCCGCTTATTTCCTTATTAACGGTCGACTGGATCTGTGGGATGCGCCGGCTTAAGGAGTACAGGCTATCCTCGGCCGTTTTTAAATTGTCTTTAACGTCTTTTTGTTTTTGTGCTAACGCGATGTAACCCGGGTCGGTTGGGTTGGTAACGCGTAATTGCTGCATTATTTTTTCCTGAGTGAAAGAACTGTTCACCAACGATTTTAACAACTCGCGCAATTGCCTTGCATCAACAGCGTTATCGCTTTCCTGGCCTTCGGCATCGTCCTGCTGCATTTTTTGGGCCAGCTGTTTCATTTTTTGCGCGGCCTGCTGCTGTGCTTTTGATGCCTGCGGGCGGTTGTTCTTTTTTAAAGCGTCCTCGCCCTGCTTCATCTGCTCGTCAATAGCCTGTTTATCGGCTTCGGGGGTTTTAAAGTCCTGCTTGTTGCCCCCTTTTTCGTTCTCCTTTTGCAGGTCGTCGAGCGCTTTTTTGATATCATCAAACTGCTGGTTTAGCTTTTGTTGCTCCTGCGCGTCTTTATTATTATCGCCCGCTTTCTGGGTTTGGTCGGCAAGTTTTTTTTGCTCTTCGGCCAGTTGGTTTAGCTGGTTGACGTTTTGATTGAGCTTCTGTTCAAAATCAAGCTTTTTATAAAGTTCCAGGATGCGGTCGAGCTCTTTTTTAAGCGATTTATTGTCCATCTGCATTTTAGATAGCTCATCGCGGGTGCTGTCCTTCTGGTTCTCCTGGAGGAGTTGCTGTAATTTTTGCAGCATCTCTTTTGTCTTTTGGTCCAGCACGTTGTTAAACAGGTTTTCAATCTGTTTTTGCATGTCCATCAGTTCCTGTGTTTGCTGCTGGTTTTCCTGGCGGTTGTACAAGTTCTTTTTATTATCGGCCTGGATGTCCTTTACAAAGTCTTCCAGCTCCTTGCGCTTTTGCAGCAGGTCTTCTACCTGTTTCTTCTCATCGAACGACAGCGTGTTTTTATCTAACAGTGATTCGGCCAGTTTTTGCGCGCTCTTTTCTATCTGCGCGGCCATTTTTACCGCCGAGAGCATTTTTTGCTTTACCGCCTGTGATCCGGCGTTCAGTTGTTCGGCCAGTTGCGCGGCATCGGGGACGTTTAAAGTACGCTCGGGTGTGCGGGCTGTTTTTGGGCCGCTAACGCCATCGTTATCGGCAACTTCAAAATAATAGATTACGGCATCTCCGGGTTTTATGCCGAGTTCTTTCAGATTCCAAAAGTAAAAGAAATCCGACTGCGTAGCCGCCAGGTCGGCCTTTACCGGTTTATTAACCAAGCGCTCGGCGCCCTTGCTGCCAACTTTATAATGGAACGTAAGCGATGAAAAACCATGATCGTCCTGTATGCGCCCGTTAAAGTAAAAGGCCTTCATGCTTACCGAATCGGGTTTTTCCTGCACTTCAATAGCAGGGGCTTCATCGGCAATAATGGTTATTCGATAGGCGGCCGAATCGCTGCGTTTAACATTGTTATTTAGCGGACTAACATTATACGCCGTGTTTTTCAGGATGCGTTCGCGGTGCTCATATACATCATTGTTGGATGGCTGTATTGTTGTATTGTTGCCATTGAGTTTAAATAATAGGGCAGTAGCGTTTTGGGTGTAGAACTTCCAGTTAACGGTTGTGCCTGCTGGTAGGGTAAGGTCGCCGGCGTTGGCAACGGACTCATTTTTTTTGTGCAGATAGGCCGGGTAATTCAGCTCGGCATCAAAATGCAGTAATACGGGTTTAAGGTTAACCTTAATTTCGTATGGGGCCGATGCAAAGCCATTGCCCAATAACCTGAACGAGGTGTTCTGCTGCAAATTGGTAAACAGGTAATGGAAACGGCTGATGTTCTCTTTATCAAGTTTAAAGGTGGTGTTGGCGGTTTCTACATAAATATCGGCAGGCAGCTTATCGCCGGTCAATTTCAGGTCGAGTTTGTAATCTTCGCCCTGTACGGCCGACAGGTTTTTGTTGAGCAATACAAACTGAAAAGGCGCTACCGGTGCAAAGTATTGGTTATGGTGGATAAGCCTTTTGGTGCTTTCTGTTAAAACAGATGGCGCGGCGAACGCGATGATACAGATGATAGCAGCGGGCGGGATAACCCATTTCAGGTATTTACCATTCTCGCGGATGTTTACCGCAGATGGGAAGCTTACCGGTTTTAAGGTTTCTATTTTTTGGTTGATGCTGGCCTCTATCAACTCGCGGTGCGCGGCGTTTTCATTAACTTGTTTTTTTAGCTGCAGGGTGTTCAGCAGTTTATCGTGCACATCGTTAAAGTGGCGGCCAATAATCTCTGCGGCCTGGTCATGCGAGAGGGGTTTGCCCAGTTTTAACCGCGCCAGTAAAGGTGGTAATACCAGCCAAACAATAAGCCCTAAATTAAGCAGGATAAAAAAGTAGAAGAGGATGGTTCGCAGCAGGGTATTAAAATTGCCGAAATATTCGCCCAGCGTGATAACCACGTAGGCCGAAAACAAACCCGCGCCCAAAAATATCAGCCCGCGCAGCAGGTTGTTATAATGGTACTTACGGATGAAAGTGTTGATCTTTTCGATCAGCAGATCATAGTTTTCAGTAGTGGTCATATTAGGGTTAAGCTACCAACATACGCAATAAACGAAAATAAGTAGTTAATTAATATGCGTAAAGGGCAATATCCACTTAATTACCGCCCCTTTATAACACGCAAATGCAATTATCAGGTAATTTAATTATTACAACGGTATATAAAAACAATTAAGGGACGATTTTTGTCGTTGAAATAGTATCTAATGAATATCAGCACATTTCAAGCCTTTCGCAGTCGTAACTATCGTTTATATTTCGCAGGTCAATCCGTATCGCTTATAGGTACCTGGATGCAAAAAACAGCTGTAAGCTGGGTTATCTACACACTTACACATTCTACCTTTATGTTGGGCGTTACGTTGTTTGCCAGCCAGTTCCCCTCATTTTTGTTGTCGCTTTTTGGTGGTGTGGTATCAGACAGGTATAACCGTTTCCGGGTATTGCTTACCACGCAGGTAGCATCTATGATACAGGCAACCCTTTTAGCAGTATTGATACTGATGAAGCATTATGCCGTTTGGGAAATACTGGCGCTGAGTGTGTTGCTAGGTGTAATAAATGCGTTTGATGTGCCGGCCAGGCAATCATTGGTTTATGAAATGATAGAGGATAAGAAGGACCTGCCCAACGCGCTCGCCCTTAACTCATCCATGGTGAACCTGTCCCGGCTGATAGGGCCGGGCATTGCCGGTTTTATATTAGAATACTGGGGCGATGGCGTTTGCTTTGCCCTGAACGCAGCGAGTTTTATAGCCGTTATCGGGTCGTTATTACTGATGAAACTGCCAAAATATGTAAAGCAGCAACACACCAAAAATGTTTTTGGCGAACTACGGGAAGGTTTCGCTTATCTGAAAGCCACACCGTCTATATCCTATGTAATTATGATGCTGGGGTTGATCAGTTTACTGGTTTTGCCGTTCAGCACATTAATACCCTATTATGCCCGCGAGGTTTTTAAAGGCAACGCCACCACCTTTGGGGTTATTGATAGTGTGATAGGCCTGGGTGCATTTAGCGGGGCAATATTCCTTGCATCCCTGCATGCGGGGAGCAACCTTAAAAAGATATTGAGCATCAACACGCTGGTATTTGGCGTGGGGCTGGTGCTGTTCTCGCACGAGAATACGTATTGGCTGGCGCTGGTATTCGCTACCATTGCGGGCTTCGGCATGATGTCGCAGATCACCATCAGTAACACCCTGATACAAACCACGGTTGAACCAAACATGCGTGGACGGGTGATCAGCTTTTACGCTATGGCCTTTTTTGGCCTGCAGCCGTTGGGGGGCTTGCTGGTGGGTTCGGTATCTAAATGGATCGGCGCCCCCGATACCATTTTGTGTGAGGGCATTGCCGCCCTTTTGATTGGCCTGATGCACATACGCTACCTGCGTAAGGAAAAACTGAAACAACGGCAAAACGTAATGGCTGTTGAAGAGCAACATATGCAAGCGGTTTAACCCAACAAATACCGTTAAATAACGGGTTGCAGCGATTTTGTAAACACCTATTTTAGGGGATGCTAAATAAAGAACGCGTCCCCAAACAATTAGTGCCCCAGATTGAAGCATACGCGGCCGCGTTTAACAGTTTACCCTGTACGGTTATTATTCATGATCTGCGGGATTGGTCGGTTGTTTACATGTCTGATCGGGGGCTTTCACAACTTCAATCCACCAAAGAAGAGATCACGGCCCTTTCATCGGGCGATTATTATAAGAAATACTTTAACCAAGAAGACGCGGAAGATTATGTGCCCAAAATACTGGCACTGCTGGAAAGGAATAATGATGAAGAAATAGTAACCTTTTTCCAGCAGGTTCGTTTTCCGGGTAATGACGAGTGGAGCTGGCATTTGTCGAGCGTTAAAATATTTATGCGCGACGAAACCGGCAAACCAAGCTTAACCATAACCATTGCGGTGCCTATCGACGCCATGCACCACATGACGGCCAAAGCGGAGCGGTTACTACAGGAAAACAATTTTTTACGACAGAACTACAAGAACTTTTCTACCTTAACCAAGCGCGAAAAGGAAGTGCTTGCCCAGATGGCTTTAGGTAAAAGCGCTATAGAAATTGCCAATGCGCTATATATAGCGGTAACCACGGCAGAAACGCATCGCAAAAACATCAAACACAAATTAAGCGCCAGCACCTACGAGCTGATGCAGTATGCCCGCGCGTTCGACCTGGTATAAACAAGCGCGCTTGGTTGCGCACACAAATAGATAAGCATTACTACTTATTTATTTTATAGCTTTATAGCTATGGCAGACGAGGTTGTTTTACAGGGGAAAGTAATGTGGAGCTACGATTACGAGATGGTGGAATTTACATCTGCCCAAAAACTAATGACCGGGCTAAGCGGAATAGGCGGCCCCCTGCATAACCACCAGGGCTATATCGCTCTAACGGGCGAACAGGTTTTAATAGAAGGGCAGGAAGGTGATGAGGCCCTAATAATCCCGTTAGCATCTATGAATGAGCTTTACCTGGGATATGATGATGTTTTTACCGCCAGTTCGGTTAAAAACGGCGGCCTTTTTTGGCAACCGTTAAGGTTGGAATACCTTAGCAATAATTACCAAACCACTAAAGTATACCTGATAATTGATTACAACGGGCTTTACAGCCACAATAAACGGTGGTATGAAACATTAACCGCAATGCTTCAATAAACCCAAAAGGCTTTGCCGCGAACCAGCCTGCAAGGCCTGTTTATTGATGATAAGGTTTAGGTACCACTAAAATATATCTATAATATCCCACCGACAATACCCGAAAGCAGGTAGATTTTAAACCGGCACGTATTTAAAAAACATAAATTAGCGTTTACGTTTTATACCGATACACCATGATACCATTATACGAAATTGTGATACGCCTTGCGCTGGCATCATTGCTGGGCAGCATTATTGGCCTGGAAAGACAGCGCCGCGACTGGGCCGCCGGCTTACGTACACACATGCTGGTTTGCGTTGGCTCTACCTTGGCCATGATCGTATCTATGGATGGCTTTGGCGATGTGCTGAACAAACCTGGTATAGAGCTTGACCCTTCGCGTGTGGCCGCTCAGGTGATCAGCGGGATTGGCTTTTTGGGGGCTGGCACCATTCTGTTTATGAAAAGCGAAATAGTGAAAGGCTTGACCACTGCCGCCGGCTTATGGACGGTTGCAGCAATTGGCCTTGCTGTAGGCGGCGGGCTGTATTTACCGGCAACGATAGCCACCGGGATCGTCTTTATCATATTAGCCGCCATTAAACCGATAGAACGCCGGTTGTTTAACCGCAACAAATACACCGGCATTAACCTTACGGTTGCCCGCAACCAGATAGATATGAAAAGCATTGAGGAGGTTTTGCAGAAACATCAGATCACCATTAACGAGGTACGGATCTCATCGGCTGATGAAGAGAACGACAGCATTAAAATTTCAATTCAGAAAGTAGCTTCAAAAGACCCGGTTTCGCTTACCGTACTGCACGATATGCAGCAGATAAATGCGGTGAGCATGGTGGAGTTTATTACAGCGTGATAAAGCGACCGGGCGCATTAAAGTATTCTGATAATTTTAATTTGAGCAATAAAGGATGGGATTTGAAATAGATAGGCAAACCTTAACGGATCTTGAAATATTCACTTCAGAGAGTGGTGATACCATCTATTCTTTTTTTAATTCATGTGCTACCATTGGCGGGCGTAAAAAGCTCGAATCAATGATGCGAAACCCATCGAACGACTTATTACTATTAACGGAAAGGAAAAAGATAATCGAGTTTTTTGTTGTTAGTAAATTGCTAATTCCTTTAAAAAACTACGAGTTAGAAATTGTTGAGGAATATTTAAACCTAAACACAAATCATATAGCGCCTAATTTTAGTTCGGTCTTGAAACTCGAAATTAAGAGATCGGTTGGAACGGACCAAGATGTTTACAAAATAGAAAGTGGTATTGGGCATTTGGCCAGCTTATTAACAAATATTAAAAGGAATATTTCGACGTTAAAACTACCCGACTGCCCAGAATTTATATCGTTATTCATAAATAACTTTAATGATTTAACAACGTCGGCACTGCAAGAGTTAATGGCTTTGCAGCCAGCTAAGAAGATATCTACGAATACCATCGCCAGGTTTGATCAAAAAATCAGAAGGGGGGCACATCAAAATATTTTAAACCTTATACAAACCTTATACGAAATTGACGCCTATCAATCTATAGCAAATGCAGCGTTGAAACATAGCCTTTGCTTTCCGGAGTATTTAAGTGAGCGAAACGGTTCGGCAGAAATTACAGGGTTATATCATCCCGGCATCCCACAGCCCGTAGGTAATGATATAACTATTGATGCAAATAATAATGTGTTTTTCATGACCGGTGCTAACATGTCCGGGAAATCCTCATTTCTGAAGGCTTTGGGGTTAGCCATTTATTTAGCGCATATAGGGTTTCCGGTGCCGGCTAAAAGAATGCATACACGAATATTTAACGGGCTGATAACGATGCTCAACTTAGCAGATAATATCAACTTGGGGTACAGCCATTTTTATAGCGAAGTGATGCGTGTAAAAGAGTCGGCAATTAAATTGGTTGAGCAGAAAAATCTATTTGTAATTTATGATGAACTTTTTAGGGGGACCAATAACAAAGATGCTTACGACGCCTCTCTGTTAATAATTCCGCTATTTACCAAAACAAAGCATAGTGTGTTTTTTGTGTCGTCGCACGTCTTAGAACTCGGCGATGAACTCCGAAAGCTATCAAACATCTCATTCAAATGCTTTCACTCCAGGTTCGCTGAAGGTTCGTTGTTGTTTGACTATAAACTTTATGATGGTATTTCAACAGACCATATTGGAATGTACATTGTAGAAAAGGCTGGTATTGTTGAAATAATAGAACAGGAGGAGATGCCCAGCATTAAGAACCAAACCTTGACGAATTAATTCCCATTATTATATTTGTAACCGAAATTTTTCGGGATGTAGCGTAGCCCGGTATCGCGCCAGCATGGGGTGCTGGAGGTCGTGGGTTCGAATCCCGCCATCCCGACGAGATCATCAAACCGTCTTTAAAGAAATTTAGAGGCGGTTTTTGTTTTCCCAATCATTTTTTAAATTTTACCTACTATTATTTTAACGAGGCGGGAAGATCAAAACAAATGTATCTTATCTGAGTGTAGGCAGTCATTCAACGGTATGTCCAAGTTTAGCAAACTTTGAGGTCAGTAAACTTCCCGGTTCGCCAAACCCTATGATCCCTATGTTCATAACGGTTTAATTCTTTTGTAATTCTTCTTTAGCATTCGGTTGGCCCTTGCCTGTAGTGATCAGATCTTTTAAACTACCATGGATATAACTTGTCCAGGCATCAAAGCAGATATCATAGCATTCGTAAGCCGGAGTCAAGCCGTGGTGTGTGAAAACGAGTTGTGTTTTTCCATTTTTTTCTGAGATATCGAACTCGATCTTGGTACCCACCCACTCAGTTTGATCTTTAGTAAAGCTGAAATAGTTGTCCAGGCAAAGCCAAACTACTTTTTTACCAGGTATAACTTCAATTAGTTTCATGGTACACTTGTGCAATTGCCAGCGCTGGTAGGTAAACTCATCGTTGAGCTGGATGGTGCCGCCGTCAATTCTTTCCGACCACCATCCGCGTACATTATTAACGGCATTAAATACTTCATTCGAGGTTTGATCTACTAAAAAGCTGGTGCTAAAATCTGGTGTTTTCATTTTGTTTATGTTAAATTAGTATATTGGTTAAGTAATTTGATATGTGGTTAAGTTTACCCGAAGTCGACTTTTTCACTTTTACCCGTGGTTATCAAGCTAAATAAACCTTCTTGAATAAGCTGGGTCCAGGCCCCTGAACAGCTATCGAAACACTCAATTTCAGGAACTAAGCCGAGGTGCGAAAAACGGAGTTCCGTTTTGCCGTCCTTCTCAGTAATTTCGAAACTAATCTTTGTTCCGGTCCATTCATTCCTATCCTCTGTGAAATTAAGGCTGCTTTCGGTAACCAGCCATACCACCTTCTGATCGGGGATCATTTCAACCACCCTTTGTCCGGACAGGTGAAATTCTTTATAACGATAAGTAAATTCATCGTTCAGTTTGGCTGAACTGCCTTCAATTTCGCCCGACCACCAGTCGCGAACGTTATTAATCGCGTTAAAAACGGCTGCAGGGCTTTGGTCTACCAGTAGGGTAGTTGTAAAATCGTGTGCTTTCATTTTTATTTACAGGTTGATATTTGTTAAAATAGTTTTTCTTGTGGCGGCTTGATGCCTGCCAGGCGCAGATAAACAGTAGTTTGCCCCCTGTGATGTGCCTGATGTTCGAAAGCCTTAGCCAAAGCAATTCTTTTTGACATATTGAAACTTCCGAGCATTTTAACCGGCTCATCTAATTGCACGTCGAACAACTTTTTGATTTGATCGATCACAAAATCATAGCTGGCCAGTACGATCCTTGTCACATTCGCTTTGGATTTATCGCTGGTTTTTTCCCATTCGCCTAAGGCAAACGGACTTTTAACCACCAAGGCAGCGGAAGCCAAGCATAGTTGGCATCTGCCAGATGTAAATTTTGCTCGGCAAATGACCGCATTTCCGGTGTTGGCTTTAAAGTATAGCCGTTTTCCGGCATCGCGTCCAGGTATTCTTTGGTATAAGCTTTTGACCTTTCCCATTCTTTTACCAGTTCCGTTACTTTTACTTGCGCTATGGCTAATTGGCTGCTTACAATGAGGCATAGCACGGCCATTGAACTTTTAAGTTTCATATTTTTTAACGTTTAAAATGAATGTTTAAATTTTCTTTTTCCTAATTAGGGAGTTTGCTGTTTAATAGGTTTTCCAGTTTTTTCAATTTCGATGACCAGAACTCATCAAAATATTTCAGCCAGGCCTGCAGTTCTTCGAAGCCGTCTTTTTTTAGCGTACAATGGCGTTCCCGGCCCATGTCCTGGATGGAGATAAAACCCGCTGTTTCCAGTATTTTGACATGCTTGGATACGGCAGGACGGCTCATGTCAAAATTATCGGCCAGGCTGTTAATGGTCAGGCTGTCTTCCAAAAGCAACATCAGCATCTTTCTCCTGCTGGGATCACCGATCACCTGGAAGGTATCAAGCGTTGGTATGGCCATTTGATACGGGATTTAAAAGTTTTTCAATTTTTTGGAATTTCTCCAACCAGCCATGCATCAGGCCGTGGTACATATCCAGGTTTTCTGCCCGCTCAAAGCCGCGGTGATCTAAAAATACTTCGGTGCCATTTTCTTTGGGTTCCAGTTCCCACGTCACCACCGACTCCAGATTGATCTGGCCCTTACCGGGCCCGCAGTTCCAGGAATAAACCAATTTTTTTAATGGATCTATCTCCAGCACCTTGCAATAAAAAATGCCGTCAAAATTCAGGTTTGGCACTCCACCTGTCCTGAACTGAAACACGTGGCCAAGCACAGGCTCAAAATCATTTTTCATGAGCCATTGCGCCATCAGCTCTGATTTGGTGAGGTACTCCCAAACCGTCGCTACGGGATGAGCAAAAAAATACTGGTGTTTAATAACTTTTGCCATAATGGGTAACTTTTAAGTTACCCAAAGATATGGGTAACTTTTGGGTTACGCAAAAATATTTGAAAAAACATTTGCTGTCCATATCTTAAATATTTAGTATTATAATCTTCTCCAATATACTGTCCGTATTGGCATACTTTCGCCATAAGCCGTGAACTTATTGCCAGACAGAACTGGTTATCCACGAAATGGACTGTAGACATGTTTAAGGCTAATCTCACAAAATCAAGTTTGTTAGCAATGTCAAATCATGTGGAAAGAGGTCGAAATTTGTACAGGCAGGGCGACAATACTTTATGTTTATGAGCATTTCTGTTGAAAATATAAATATGTTACCCTGAAGGATTTATCATCATTGCTGCTTTTGTATTTTATTTATTTCTTTGCCCGTCATCGCCATCCATTTTTCTAATCCTTCGCATTTCAAGCGGCCATGCAATTACCAAAAGCAACAGCATTACAATGTCTACAATGAGCTGATGCGGTGGCTCTCCCGGATATGAAAATTCGGGATCGGTAAGGGCTGTTCCGGGAAAGAGGATTGCACCAATCTGGGTAAGCCAGTAGAAACTTGCCAGAATAATCGCAAAGCGTACTTTGTCAATTTCCTTTAACCGGGTTACCCAAAGCATCCATAATGAAAAGCAACCTAAAAAAGTACCCAAAAGCATAGTTTGTGCATTATGAAACTTTGCATGCGGCGGCCAATGCGAATTGTAGATATGTGTATGGTTCCAGTCAAAAATGTAAGAGCCGCCGGCCGACCATAAGGCTACCAGGGAAATCAGTACCAAACCAATTGAGATTTTTTGCTTTTTCATCTTAACTATGCTTTTATTAAAAGGTTATAAAAATTTCATTGTTAGGCCTCCTAACTTTAACCATGTGCTGATAAAAGTCTTCCGGGTGGCGATAACCTACAGCGGCTATTACTACTGCATGCAAGCCTTTTTGTTTTAAACTCAATATTTCATCGTATTGTGATGGCATAAAACCTTCCATAGCATTGGCATCTATCTTCATTTCGGCAGCGGTCAATAATAGAAACCCGAGGGCGAGATAAGCTTGATGGGTTGCCCAGGCAAGTTTTTCGTCATCCTGTTTACGACAAATAGAATTTACAACCGAATCCCGGTGATTCTCCAGGATGCCTTCCAGTTTAACACCGCGGGTGCTGCATATATTTGCAAAATAGCCGTCTATAAATGTTTCGCCTATTGTTGTTTCGATACAGAAGACGATGAGACAGGATGCTTCCGTTATCTGCGGCTGATGGAATGAAGCTACGCTAAGTTTAGCGCGCAGAGCAGGGTCTTCAATAAATAGCACCCTATAGGGCTGCAAGCCATATGATGATGGTGCCAACCGTATGGCATCCTTCAATTTGTTCATATTCTGCTGTTGTATCTTTTTTGCGCTGTCATAGCGTTTTACGCCATAGCGCCATATTAAATGTTCTTCTGTGTTTTCCATTATAATATTATTTATATAGCCAATCCCCAACACGTTTCCTTAATAATTCAATTGATATACCCATCAGGGGAACGAGTATAATGGTTGTTAATAGTGTTTTAAGGAGTGGATGCCAGCTCACAATCAGTGGCATCACAGTAATAAAAATGATATTGATAAGCGGATATATGCAGACCCATGTGATCAATGCCAGCTTCCATTTTTTTGGTGTTTTCATACCTTAAATTTATACGGCAAAGTTGCAGGGAAACATCACACAAGAACAGGTCAGGAACGTGGGGGGATTGGTAAGAAAGATGGAAAAAGAGCGACTAGCTACGGCGATAGGCGGCTGGAGAAAGGCCTTTAGCGTTTTTAAAGTATTTGCCAAATGCAGATTGGTTTGGGAAATGAAGTGTATCGGTAATCTGCGCCACCGTCAACGCCGGGTTTTGTAATAATACGCTGGCTTCCAGTACAACCGCCTCGGTAATCCATTCGCCGGGCGTTTTGCCGGTTACCTCTCTTACTGTTTCGGTAAGATGACCCGGGGTGATATACAATTTATTTGCGTAAAAGCTAACGCTGCGTTCATGGAGAAAATGCAGGTTCACCAATTTCTTAAAATCAGCAGCAAGGAGCTGGCTCCTGGTTTGGACTGAGGCTCGGAAATGGCTATAGTCTTCATACAATGATGAAACTTCGTACAATAGGCCACTGATAAACGATCTTAATATTTCGCCCTGGTATTTGTGCTTATCTTCCAGTTTACGCTTAATAAGCCGGATGGAATCTCTTAAATTGGCAGACTGCCCGGGTGTTAACATAAAAATATGCCTGGCAACGCTTTCAAAAAACGGAAAGCGATCGGGCGGTGTGCCACCCGCTGCAGTTAAAAAATCCCTGGTAAAAAGAATAGCAAATGATTGAAAATCGTCTGACTTATAATGCCACTGTTTGATAATGCGTGGTGACATAGCGATAAGGCAACCGGGGATGATGTCATAGGTTTCCAGGTTAACGGTTAATTTTGCTTCCCCGCCGATGCAGACGCCGATGCCATAATAATTGGTACGATGTGGAACGATCAATGGTTCTCTTACCTGGTTAACCGGATTTGAGAGCAAAAGCACATCAGGTGATACATCCTGCCAGTCAGAAAGATTATTCAATGTGTAAGTGGGGATATGCTTGCTCATCGCTAACATTTTTTAAAAGAATAAATAAATCTAAGAGGGATATTTCTTAACCAGCCAATAAATAACATCCCGTTATCAACATGTTTCATAAATTTGCTTCTTCTGTATATGTTTAACAAAAACAATATGCAGCTATCTGTTTAACAGGCCCGGATTTAACAAAACCCTTATCAATACCCAAAAAATATGGTTAAATTAAGTATAAAAACCGCTCTCACAGCTGTGAAAAAAAGTCTGATCAAACTAATTTACGATAAACGGTTTGTATATACTATTTGGTTTGGGGTAGGTCTCTTCATTGTATTGCGGGGGCTTATAAATCATCAGCCACCCAATAACTACCTTATTTTTAAACATAACTTTTTAAATGTAATACATCAGCATAGCCTATACACCCTGCAGCCCGAATATTATTACGACCGCAACCATTACGGGCCGGTTTTCTCCCTCATCATTGCACCGTTCGCCCTGTTGCCTGATAATGTTGGCGTGGTGCTATGGGTGTTGTTCAGTGCATTTATATTGTTTAAAGCCATACAGTTGTTGCCGCTAAAAAACAATGCCTACATCATCATCCTGCTATTATGTGCAAACGAGATGATCTCGTCATCACTTTTCTTTCAATTTAACCCTATCATAGCGGCGCTTATTATTTTCAGCTTTTATTTTATCAGGAAGAAGCAGGATTTTTGGGCCGCATTGATGATAGTCCTCGGAACGTTCACTAAATTATATGGCATAGTTGGCCTGGCATTCTTTTTCTTTTCGGATAATAAACTAAAATTAACAGCCAGTCTTATTTTTTGGTCGGTTGTGTTATTTGTGTTGCCAATGGCAATATCATCGCCCGGGTTTATTGTAAAAACATACTCGGAATGGTATCCCGATCTGTTGGCAAAAAACGCGGAAAACGCAAGTTCGGATATGCAGGATGTTTCTGTAATGGGTATTATCCGTAAGGTTTTTAACTACCCCGGGTTTGAAAACATATATGTGTTAGCGCCTGCTATATTTATATTCGCGCTGTCTTATATAAGGATAAAAAGTTTTAAATCTACACAGTATCAGTTGCTTATCCTCGCATCGGTATTACTTTTCACGGTTATTTTCAGCAGTTCGGCCGAATCTGCTACCTACATTATTGCTTTTAGCGGCGTTGCCATTTGGTTTATGAATTTAAATCGCCCGGTCACCATTCTGGAAATTTGTTTACTGATTTTTGCAATTGTTATTACCAGTTTCCCATTCGCTGATATTTTTATAAAAAACATTAGCGTTTCCTATATCCGGCCTTATAAATTAAAAGCGTTACCATGCCTGCTGGTATGGTTATATGTTGTATACGAAACGCTGACACGCAAGTTTGCCAACGAACAAAACCCGGAAAGCGCTAAATAACACCTCAATGAATGGTAATTACAGTGCATTAGTTAATACTTTAAAACGCTAAAAAATAAACAGCGGGGTGTTATATACAGCGCATTGCTTACGTAATTGTTGAATTGTAACATTTTTGTTGGATTGTGTCCGCATATTGTAAAGTTTTGGTTACGCTGTGCGCCTATTGTAACATTTAGATTACAATATTATCTTTACAAAGATTAATACCCCTATGCGTAAGATTTCTATCATTATCCCCGCTCATAATGAAGAGCGGAATATCAGCTATATGGTTAGCGAGCTTCAAAAGCTTTTTAGCGATACTAACTATAATTACGAATGTATTTTTGTTGATGACGGCAGTACCGATAATACCTTAAATGAAATTAAGGTGCAGCATGAAATGCATCAGCATGTTTATTTTATTGAATTGTCCAGAAACTTTGGGAAAGACCGGGCGCTACAAGCAGGGATAGAATTTGCCAACGGAGATGCTGTAATTACCATTGATGCAGATATGCAGCATCCGCCGCATTTAATAGTTGAAATGATAAAGTTTTGGGAAAGCGGCTACGATGTGGTTTATACCTACCGGGAAAAGGCAAACGAGCATGTCAGGTTGTTTCAAAAAATAGCGTCTAAATTATTTTATAAAGGCGTTAATATGCTCTCTGAAATTAGGATGGAAGACGGCATTGCCGATTTCAGGCTGATAGATAAAAAGGTTGTTACCCAGTTAAAACAGATAAACGAATACGATATATTTTTCAGGGGGATGATCAAGTGGGTTGGCTTTAAACAAAAAGGGATCCCTTATACGCCGGCGGCACGTTTCTCTGGTGAGGCCAGTTATTCACTTTATAAGTTGTTTAAATTAGCGCTTAACAGCACCATGTCTTTTAGTGTGCGCCCATTGTATGCGGTTACGTTTTTGGGCCTTTTCTTCTCATTGGCATCCTTTTTATACATCCCATACGTACTGATAAGTCACTTTTTTGGTTTGATAGCGGTATCAGGCTGGGCCTCGCTTATCGCAACCGTTGCTTTTTTTGGAGGGTTGCAATTATTTGTATTAGGCATTATAGGGATGTACTTAGGTAAACTATTTATGCAGGCAAAACAGCGCCCCAATTATATAGTACGAACAACAAATCTTTTTGGGATACCTGAAGAGTTATCCGCGTAACTTATGATTTTACTGGGGTTTGATTTAGAAGAATTTGATTTACCTGCCGAATACGGTACGGACATCCATTTTGAGGAGCAGCTTTCGGTTTCTACACAAGGAGCGCTCACCGTGCTTGATGTTTTGCGTTCGGCAGATATCAAAGCCACGTTTTATTGTACGGCTAATTATGCCATTCACCGCCCCCTGGTTATTTCACAACTTGTAAACGAAGGGCATGAAATAGCTTCACATGGTTTTTTTCACTCGGCGTTTCAAACAGAAGACCTGTTGCAATCAAAATTGAAACTGGAAGAGATATCTGGAACAACTGTAAACGGGTTTAGGATGCCAAGGATGATGCCGGTAGCAACAGAGGATTTAATAAACGCGGGTTATAGCTATAACTCATCTATAAATCCTACCTGGCTGCCGGGCAGGTACAACAACTTTCATGTATCCAGGACCTGGTTTTATGACCGGCAACTGCTGGAATTGCCCGCATCTGTCTCACCGAGAATCCGGATCCCTCTTTTTTGGTTAAGTTTTCACAATCTTCCGCTCGGCCTTATCAAATGGCTGGCATCGGCCACCTATAAAAAAGATGGTTACCTGAATCTATATTTCCACCCCTGGGAATTTGCAGATCTGAATCAAAGTAAATTTGGCTTACCCCGGTACATCAATCATAATTCGGGCATGCCTTATGCGCATCGTATTGCAAAATTTATCAAGTGGGCACAAAGCAAAGGTTATCCATTTGGAAAGACCGGCGATTTTGTTGACCAGGTCAATTCAGAACAGCCTGTTTTTTCAAAATAAGTTGGGGAACTATGGTTTCATCAGCATTTTTAAAAGCGGTTCATCCCGCTGATAAATATCATCCCTGAAATTCAGCGTCCCGGTGTGGTCAACAAATGCTGTAAAATACCCTATATAAACGGGTATCTTTTGTTTTAATACCACCGATTGTTCTACACCACGGTTCATTGCAGCGCGAATTTTTTGTGTGGTCCAGGCCGTGTTCTGTTTCAAAAGCAGTTCTGCTAATTCTTCGGGTTTTTCTACCCTAATGCAGCCATGGCTAAACGCCCTAACATCCTCATTAAAAAGAGACTTAGAGGGCGTATCATGCAAATAGATGTTATTAGAGTTTGGAAAGATGAATTTTACCAATCCTAATGAATTTTCTTTACCGGGTAACTGCCTTACGTTTCCACCATTCCATTCCATCCGGTGGTTGGACAAGTAGTTTGGTTTACGGGCAATTCCGGGTTTAATTTCCTTTTGAATAATGCTGGGCGGGATGTACCAGTACGGGCTAAATACGATGTATTGCAGGTGGCCGCTAAATATTACCGTTTTGGTCATTGATTTTCCAACCACTACATTGCAGGCCCAATCGGGGCTGTTATTTTTATAATAGTGTAGTTTAAATTCAGGGATATTCACCAGCAGAAACTCACCGCCATGGTCGTCTGCCGGTATCCATCGCATACGCTCAAGATTTACAATTATTTGGTTAATGCGCTTATGCAGCGGAACATTCAACTGTTTCAAAAAGGCGCTGTTAATCTTCCTGTCAGGCTTAAGGCCATGCCGGTTTTTAAAACGGATAACAGCACTGATAAGTAGTGTATCGTAAACATTTGAAAAATTAACCGTTGAATCCCCAACTTGCCTCAGCCTGTTTTTTAATTGAATAACTAATGATGAGGTATCATCAGGCGATAGCGTATTCAGTGGGCTTTTTGAAGGTAAAAGAATGTCCGGACCCGCTTTTTCAACTTGCTGATACTGGTTTAAGGCTTTTTTTAGCATCATATACTGCGGTATTACCGCAACCTGCTCCATGCTGCCCGCATCACTTTTGAGGTTGTGCGCCAGCAGATCTGTATACGAGAGTTTTTTACGTGGTAAATACCAGCCTATATCTTTTGCTTTTTCAGCCTCCGCACCGCCCCATACATTTTTGGCATAATTAAAATACTGCCCTGTCAGCATCAGTTCAACAGTGATGGATGGCAGTTTAATTCTACCGGACTGAAGGCTTTCGTTCATCTGCAAAAACTCCTCTTTGTAAGGTATCTCTTTTAATATACCGTCGTTTTGTTGAATAGTAACATGGTTAATGAGGTTACCGGCCGATTCTGTTAACCCTTTGTTATCATACCATACATAATGGTATTTGTTGATAAGGTAAAACTTGGCATATTCGGCTGCGAAGCCATTTAAACCGGGGTGCTTTTTTAAAAAAGCGGCTATTGCTGCACTGTCAAACTTAAGTTGTGGTGCTGCATTAAAGTTGCCTTTTATAAGCGTGTCGGCATGGCTTACGGTAGCTTTAACCTGTTTTTTTCCGGTCGAACTATGGCATCCATAACTTGTGCACAGAAAGAAAAAGCTTAGCCGCAGTAAAATAATAAATGTTGGTTGCCTCATTTTAATAGTTGATAAGATGCTCGAATATACTTAAATGGTGCCGGATCTATGGGATTCCGGAGGACCTTGATAATATCCGCAACATACCAGGGTACATTTCGGCCATTGGCAGTATAAAATAAACACGGTGTATTGTAGTCCCGGATAGCATCTTAAAAAAAGGACGTACAACAGATCAACAAGTCCTTTTTTGCTGGGTAAACATTTTTCCAGATCGGCTAATTACATCAGCGCAAGTTTTACTACATTTACTATTGTATAGGATTGATCTGCATCAAGGCCTGTAACAATAAACCAGTAATACATCAGCTACGACTATGGCTTTTCCACATTACCACCAACCCGATCAAATGGATTGTGGCCCCACCTGCCTGCGCATGGTGGCCAAGCATTACGGTCGTAATTTTAAAGTGCAAACATTAAGGCAGCTTTGTGAGATAAACCGCGAAGGGGTATCCCTTTTGGGCATAAGCGGTGCCGCCGAAAAGATCGGCTTCCGGTCGCTTGGTGCAAAACTGGGTATAGCCAACCTGAAAGAGGCCGAACTACCCTGCATTTTGCATTGGCGGCAAAACCATTTTGTGGTGCTTTATAAAATAAGAAAAGGCAACTATTACATTGCTGACCCGGCTAAAGGGCTTGTAAAACTAACCGAAGCTGAGTTTAGCCGCAATTGGGTATCAGACAAAGATAATGGCGAGGGTATTGCGATGTTGCTAAGCCCAACGCCGCATTTTTACGAACAGGAGGATGAAAAGGGCACCGAAATAAGCTGGAGCTTTTTGCTGCGCTACCTGGTTACCTATAAGCAACTGGTATTACAATTGCTTTTTGGCTTGGGTATTGGCACCCTATTGCAACTGGTAGCGCCATTTTTAACACAATCGGTAGTTGATATTGGTATCAACACCCGCAACCTTAATTTTGTATATATTGTAATTATAGCGCAGGCCGCGCTCATCATCGGCAGGGTAAGCGTAGAGTTTATCCGCTCGTGGATCTTGCTGCACATCAGCACCCGGGTAAATATCTCTATCCTTACCGATTTTTTGATCAAGCTGATGAAACTGCCCATGAGTTTCTTTGATACCAAGATGACGGGCGACATTATGCAGCGCATGAGCGATCAGCGCCGCATAGAAAGCTTTCTGACCGGCTCTACGCTGAGCACGCTGTTCTCTATGTTTAACCTGGTGGTGTTTTCGGTAGTGCTGGCCTATTATAACATCGCCATATTTATTGTTTATGTAGTAAGTAGTGTGCTTTATATTGGTTGGATAGTAGTGTTTTTAAAACGCCGCCGCGAGTTAAATTATAAAAGCTTTGATATCTCCTCAAAAAACCAAAGCAGCATTGTACAACTGGTAAACGGCATGCAGGAAATAAAACTGAACAACTGCGAGCAGCAAAAACGATGGGAATGGGAACACCTGCAGGCGCGCCTTTTTAAATTCAATGTAAAAAACCTGGCGCTTAGCCAGTACCAGCAGGGCGGCTCAACATTTATTAACGAATCAACTAACCTGCTCATCACCTTTTTAAGCGCAAAAGCGGTTATTGACGGGCAGCTAACCCTTGGAGGGATGATAGCCGTACAATATATCATCGGGCAGTTAAACGGGCCCATACAGCAGTTCTTAGGCTTTATACAGGGTTTCCAGGATGCCAAGATAAGCCTGGAGCGCTTAAACGAGATCCACCAGATGGATGACGAGGAGCCGGTGGATAAGGAATACAACCACACACTGCCATCAAACAGGGGGTTAAGCCTAAACAATTTAACCTTTAGGTATCCTGGTGCAGGCAACGAGCCTGTTTTAGAGAATATTAACCTGGAAATACCACAAGGTAAAACCACCGCAATAGTAGGCATGAGCGGCAGCGGTAAAACCACCATATTAAAACTATTGCTCAGGTTTTATGAACCCGAAAAGGGGGATATTAAGGTTGGCGGGCTGGCCCTTTCAAACATTGGTTTTAAAACCTGGCGAAGCCATTGCGGCGTAGTAATGCAGGACGGCTTTATTTTTTCGGAATCAATTGAACGTAATATTGCCGTTGGCGATGATTACCCCGATAAAGAAAAATTACGCCATGCTATACGTGTGGCCAATATTCAGGATTTTATTGACGATCTCCCCCTTGGCCTGAATACCAAGGTGGGGGCAGAGGGTAATGGCATAAGCCAGGGCCAGCGGCAAAGGCTTTTAATTGCCCGCGCAGTATATAAAAACCCCGAATATATTTTGTTTGACGAGGCTACCAACGCACTTGATGCGAATAACGAGCGGGTGATAATGGATAACATGAAGGAGTTTTTTACCGGCCGCACGGTTGTGATAGTTGCGCACCGCTTAAGCACGGTTAGCCATGCCGATAATATTATTTTGCTTGATAAAGGCCGCATTGTTGAACAGGGCACACACCAGCAGTTAACCGAATTAAAGGGAGATTATTACCAACTGGTAAAAAACCAGCTGGAATTAGGTGCCTGATAGATGTGCAGATACGAAAATCAAGAAATCCTATAATCAAGAAAATCAAGGTTTAGAACAGAATTAGAAATTAAAATATGCCATTAGTATCAGATATAGACCAACAAACCCGGCATAGCGATGATATGCAGGATATTATAACAGCTGTACCCACGTGGATACTGCGATGGGGCATTACGTTGTTTTTTACCCTACTGGTGTTATTATTTAGCCTGTCGGCATTTATTAAATACCCCGATATTGTAAAAACTCAGCTCAAGATCACCTCACCGGATATGCCTAAACAGGTAGTGCCAAAAATTACAGGCAAACTGGTTAAGCTGTTAATTAATAATAACGATGTGGTAAAAGCCGGCCAGCCGCTGGCTTATATAGAAAGTACCGCCAGTCATGACAAGGTGCTGTTGCTGTTGGCTCAATTAAAACAGATCCAAACCCAGGTGGCGCAAAATAAAACGGTAGACAGAACTTTGTTCGCCAGCGCATCTAAATATGAGTTAGGAGAGCTGCAGGCAGCCTACCAGTCGTTCTTCCAGGCGTATATTACCTATAAATCTACTGTAGAGGATGGCTTCCTGTTAAAAAAGCGAACATATCTGCAACAGGATGCCATTGCCTTAAATAAGCAAACCAGCCAGTTAAACGCCGAAAAACAGTTACAACAGCGCGACTTCGACCTGGCAGAAGACGAGTATAACATGCACAAAAAGCTGGAAAAAGAAAAGGTTGAAACCCAGGCCGAGCTAAGGCAGCAGGAAAGCAAATACCTTTCTAAAAAAGCCCCCATGATTCAAACAGACCAAGCTTTGATAGCGGCCAGCACCAACACGCTTGCCAAGCAAAAAGAGATCATGGAGCTGGATAACCAGGTGCAGGAAGAAAAGTCGAAATTTTCGCAGTCATTAAATAGTTTAATAAGCCAGGCCGAGGATTGGAAATCAAAATATATACTAACGGCATCGCAGGCCGGCCGGGCAACCTTTGCAGGTATCATACAACGCAATCAGGTGATAACTGCCGGGCAGGATATTTTTTATATTAATGCAGGGAACGAACAATTTTTTGGCGAGATGAACATCCCGCAGGATAATTTGGGCAAGGTGAAAGAAGGGCAGCAGGTATTGGTAAAACTACGAAGCTACCCGTTTGAAGAATATGGCATGCTAAGGGGTAAAATATCCTACTTATCTGATGTGCCGTATAAGGATAGCATATTCATTTCAAAAGTTGTTTTTTTGTCCAAATATGCCTCAGACCTGAAAAAGCCGGTTCATTTAAAACAAGGCATGATGGCCGATGCCGAGATCATCACCCAGGATGCCACTATCTTGCAAAGGCTAACCCGCAATATTGTTAAGGTGATGAATAATAAGTAAGGTATAAAAATTAACTGATTAGACTCCTAAACTCATAAAGCGTATAAACATCATCCGCGGGCCCATTTACACAGCTTAGCCAACCTTGCCGTGCAACTTGGGGCGAGCAGGGGCCATAAGTAAAAATGCGTATCGGCTTTTTAAGCGATTCGGTTTTCAGGATCTCCAGCATTTGCTGCAACATTAGCCCTTCAAATGGGGTGTACATAAAAAACACGGAGCCCTCCGAGTAGTCGCCGTTTTGGGCTGTTGTGTTAATAAACGCAACATTGGCCAGGTTTAATTGTGATGCAGAGGCCGCCGCGTAATCACAATAGGCTGGCTCATATTCGATGCCACGGGTTTTGGCGCCGGTTAGCAAATTAACCAGGATGGGTACATGCCCCAGGCCGGAGCCTATGTCAAAAAAGGTATTCTCTGATGAAGCTGCGCGCTCTGCCAACTCAAAAATTATCCTTGCCGGGGTTTGCTGGTAAAACACCATTTCGGGGTCGCGTGGTATGCTTGCTTCTGGCAGGGGCTGGTTGGATAGCAACCCATTAACAAAAGCATCGAGGTTATCATAGCCAGCCTTGCCCGCCGCCGGGCTAGCCTCATCGCCCAGATATTTGTGGACAAGGTCTTTAAAAAAACCTTCAGGATAAGCACCCGATGAGATCTGCTCCCGAAGCCGTTTAAATAATGTAATATCTATCTTTTCCAGCAGATTCTTAGCCGTTTCTACTCGCTTTTTGGCCGATTCAAGGGCGGTATTGGGCCCTCCTGACAGCAAGCCATTTATCCGGTCGATGACATGAAAATCAATAAAGTCGATAGCGTTGGCGCGGGCATTAAAATGGACTTCCTGATAGATCCCGGCATCATCTTCTATGCTTTGGATGTCAGCTAAGATCTCGGCTATAAAGGGTGTTAATTCAAAACTCATTAATGCTAAAGATAAGGCATCATTACCCGGTTAACAGCAACAAAAAAGGCGGCCAATTGGCCGCCTTGTATAAAGCTATGTAGCAATTATTGTTTTATGGGTTGGTTCTCGGGCGCTTTACCTATCAGGTCCATAAACTGGTCGAGTTTTGGTGTGATGATAATTTGCGTACGCCTGTTTTGCGCCTTGCCTGTTGGTGTATTGTTATCGGCTATTGGGTTAAACTCGCCACGGCCGCCTGCGGTTAAGCGTTTAGGGTCAACCTGGTAAGTTGTTTGCAGGGCCATAACTACCGATGCCGCTCTCAGTGCGCTCAAATCCCAGTTGTTGCGGATGTTTTTCTGATTGATTGGTACATTATCGGTATTACCTTCTATCAGCACATCGTAGTTGTTATAGTCTTTAATAATCTTGGCAATCTTACTAAGCGTTTCGCCCGATTTGTCAGAGATCTCGTAACTGCCCGATTTGTAAAGCATGTTATCGGCCAATGAAATGTACACTACGCCTTTTAACACTTTCACATCAACATCCTGCATTTCCGATTGACTTAACGAGCGGGTAAGGTTGTTAGTTAATACCATATTAAGCGAATCGCTCTTGTTTTTGGCGTTCACCAGTTGCTGTATATAACGGTTAGAGCTGTTGATTTCATCAACCAGTTTTGAGATGTTTACGTTACCCTGTCCGCTTGAGGTTAAACACTTGTCAAGCGCAGATTGTAACTGTTTGTTATTTGAGCGTTCAGACGCCAGCTGGTCGTCAAGGCTTTTTACGCGGTCCTGCGCAACGGCAAAGTTGCGTTCGGTAAGTAAATATTTACCGCGAAGGTCGCGGGTATTGCTATCCAGTTTATCATAACTGGCTTGCAGCTCTTTATATTTCTTGCTGCTAACACAGCTGGAGGCTACCACCGCTAACATAAATAGCGCGGGTATCAAAAAGCGGATTTTCATATAATGGGGTTTTGGTTAAAAATTTAATTACTAAACATTTAACGAAAGATACAACATAAAGTTTTAAATGGACGGCTTCGTGGTATCATGGGATGGTAAAAAGAGCAGGTTAATTTAAACAGATCTGCTAATTAGTCCAGCTATCCGTCCGGAAGGGCTCCATGGGCAAACCCGCCGAATTTTGCAGATTTGTGATCGGGTAATTGGTAAAAGCATACCGTACAGATACTACCGGCAGTGGTGTCCCGTTGGGGGCGGTTAAAATGATTTTATCTCCGCTTATAACCGCATTGGCTTTCCTGAATACCTGATCGGCCCCGGCCACAAAAAAGAATTGATTAATGGGCGCGTTGCCTGTAGTATTTAAGCCGGTAGCGGTGCCACTCACAAAGTTTATCGTAACCGTATTGCCGCTTTGTGTAAAAGAGGCATACTGCGGCCCTATGGATTGTGCCGGTTTACCATAGACGTTATTTAAAGCCAATAAAGCCAGGCGCTCGCCAACCTGCTTTTTATATTTAGGGTGATGGTTGGTTACTTCCCCGGCATCCATCGTTACCACCATACCCGCGCCGGGCACACTTGCGCGCACATTTGCCTGCGTTTCGCGAAATTTGGCCAGGTAGTTTAAGGTGGGGTTATTATCGCCGCTATCATCAAAGGGGGTTATCTGCACATAATAAAACGGCATTTCGCCCTGGTTAAATTCTGCCCGCCAGCCTTTTATAAGCGCGGCGTTTAATTTGGTATAGTCGCTTAGCGGCACCATTTTCTGATTGTTTTCGCCCTGGTACCAGGTAAAGCCTTTAATAGCCAGGTTGGTTAGCGGGGCTATCATCCCATTAAAAAGAGTAGAGCTTTGGTGCTGGCCAATATAACCGGATAACAGCGGGTCGTCCTGTAGTGCGGCTTTATTGGTCCATGTTTCACACCAGCTGCCGTTAATTGCTGATACAATAATACCGATAGGCACACTCAGATCGGTATGCAGCTTACGTGCAAAAAAATAGGCGGTGGCGCTTAAAGCACCGGCGTTATCTGGCGAACACATTACCCAATTTGCCGGGCTTGGAAAATCAGCCACGGGGTTGGGTTCATAATCTTCTTTAACCGTAAACGAACGGATCTGAGGATAGTTGGCAGCGGCAATTTCTGCCGCGTAATTTTCAACACCACCAAAAGAGGGCGCCAGGGGCCCAACAGGCATATTCATGTTTGATTGGCCCGAACATACCCATACATCGCCAAGTAAAATATTATGGAGTGTTATATTGGTTTGGCCCGGGGTGGCAATGCTTAACGTTTGCGGCGATGCGTTGGCCGGCGATGCGGGGATTAAAGCTTCCCATGCCCCGGTAGTTGCTGTTGTGGCGGTTACAGGGGTATTATACCAGCTGGCAGATATGGTAATGATGCTCGCCACTTTAGCGGTACCCCATATTTTAACGGGCTTATCGCGCTGTAAAACCATATTGCTTTGCAGCACTCCCGCCGTAGCGAATGCTTCGGTTATGGGCTTGGTGGGTGTTATAATTACCGGTGGGTCAACGGGGCTATCTTTTTTACATCCGGCAATAATAAGCAGGCATAAAAGGCAGATAACCAGGCGTTGTTTCACGGTGTTAAAATAGTAAATATTTAAGAATCATTAGCTGAAAATTAATAAGGCCGGCTGCAAAACAGCCGGCCTTATTTTTATGAATAAAATGCTTTAACGGCAGGCGATTTTTCCTCTTCTTCGTCCTCTTTTTTTACAATTGTTTCGGTATTTATAATGTTCCGGTCTTTGGGAGGTGCCGGGGCCGCACCCGTTATAGACACCCCGCCAACCGCTAATAACAAAAACAACATCAGGCCGCAAAGCCTCAGTATTTTTTTGAACCTTTTCATGTATACAGATAAGCGCAGGCTATATCAAAGCATAGCCATGCCGGTTAAAAAATTAATTAAATAACAGGGAGCTTATGCCTGGTGCGGCGGTTCTGTAGCTGTAGGGATATGATTGTGGGTTTGCAAAAACTGCTGCTGTTTTGGGACAGCAGATGTGGATTGTTGCATTTGCCTTGTTGCCACAGCGCGGTTAAAACCTGCTATCGCGATAGCAAATTGAATATGCTGGGATATAAAAGAATATTGCTTGTGATGCTTACTACGGGTTATACGCGAATAACCAACAGCGCTTTTAGTTATTCCATCTGCAGGTAAAACCCATTCAGATTGGGTAAAAGAAGTGTTTTGCTGCGCGATACTTATGCCACCCGAAAAGGTGAAAATGCTAAGCAGCAAGGCCAAAAAGAGCAATGCCTTTTTAGCTTTGTTTTTAGTGGCGATATGTTGTTTAAACTGTGGCAATAAGTAAAGGTAATGTTTTATTCTTATTTGCTTTTAATAATGGGATAGGTAACATTATCGCTAAGTATTTGTTGATGGATATGGTTTTAATAACTTGCCACAGAAACCGCACCGCCATGATGAAAAACTACAAACCCATACTAATACCCTGCTTAGTCTTATTGAGCCAGGCCGGTTTTGCCCAGCAGGTAAAACTAACGCCTGAAGTTAAACAGGCCATGGACGCGGTAAGCGCCGATAAAATAAAAGCCGATATTACCTACCTGGCCGATGATAAGCTAAAAGGCCGCGGCCCCGGTACCGAAGGATATCAAATGGCGGTTGATTATGTTGTTAACGAGCTAAAGGCGGTAAACGTTAAACCCGCCGGAGAGGACGGTACCTGGTTACAAAAAGTACGCCTGCGCAAAGCCGTCCCACAAAACGAGCAATTAGCCATTAAAGACCAGGCTGCGCCAAAAGGCAGCTTTGCGTTTTTCCCCAGCCCCGCGGTTGCTCAGGTAAACCTCACTGCCGGGCTTGCGTTTGCGGGTTATGGCATTAGCGAACCGGGCCTTGGGTATGATGATTATGCCGGGCTGGATGTTAAAGGCAAAGTAGTGGTTGTTACGCGTGGCGCTCCCGAAAAATTCTCATCATCGGTTATGGCGCACGTGATGAGTATAGACAATATATTAAAAGTGGCGGCAAACCACGGTGCGGTGGGGGTATTCATCGCGCTGGCGGGGCCAAATGCACGCGTGCCCGATCTGAGCCGTGGTTCGTATAGTGTAATGGGCGATAAAGGCGAGGTTGTTGTATCCGGCACCTCCAATAAACAAATAAGCGTATTGGCGGTCATAAACGCAGCTGTTTTAACGCCATTAATGCAGCAGGCCGGTAAGGATATGCAGCAGGTAACTGACCAGTTAAAAGCCGGTACGCCGGGTTCATTTACTATCGACTCAAAGGTAACGCTGAGCTATACCTCAACTTACCAGGATATTCTAAGCTACAATGTAATAGGAAAAATAGAAGGAACAGATGCTAAATTGAAAAGCGAATACGTTATTCACAGCGCGCACCTGGACCATTTGGGCATCGGTAAACCGGTAGAGGGCGACTCTATTTATAATGGCGCACATGATAATGCATCGGGCACGGCCAGCGTGTTGGGCATCGCCAAAATCTACAGCCAGATTAAAGAAAAGCCAAAACGTTCCATATTATTTGTACTGATGACCGGCGAAGAAATGGGCGATTTGGGTTCGGGTTATTTTGCAAAGCACCCAACAGTGCCTGTTAAAAGCCTGGTGGCCGATGTAAATACCGATATGCCAACCATTATTGCGCCCTTGCTTTCTATTACCGCTTTGGGTGCCGAGCATTCATCGCTGGCTAACCAGGTTGAGCTGGCGGCGGGCTATCTTGGCCTTGAAGTACAGCCCGACCCTGAACCAAAACAGGTACGCTTTGTACGTAGCGATCAATACAGTTTTGTATTGGCCGGTATCCCCGCCCTGCATATAAAATATGGCACCAGAACGGCCGACGGCAAAAACAACCTGAACGATTTTGTAGCCACCTGGCGGGCCAAATACTACCACAAACCGCAGGACGACATCAACGGGATATTTGATTTTGAAGCGGGTAAAAAATACGCGCAGCTTAACTTTTTAATAGGTTACCTGGTGGCGCAGGATGAGGCAAGGCCAACCTGGAACAAAGGCGATATATTTGAATTGAAATAAAAGTAAGACCACGAGGTTTGATAAGATATGATAAGTAATACTGCTACAGGAACAGGATCGAGACTGATAAATTTAAAATGCCCGGCATGCGGTGCCGAATATGACGCATCTGTCACCAATACATTTTGTAAGGTAGATGCATGTAACAGCACCCTGTTTGCGCAGTACGACCTGGGCCAGCCACTTGATAAAGCCATTTTAAAAGACCGCCCGGCAAGTATGTGGCGCTACCGCGAACTGCTGCCCGTTATTGGCGAGGAAAATATCGTGACCATGGGCGAAGGCTTTACACCCATCATCCCCATAGAAAACCTGACGCATTTTACCGAAGGCAACGAGGTGTACTGGAAGAACGAAGCAGGCAACCCAACCGGGTCGTTCAAAGCCAGGGGGATAGGCATGGCCGTATCAAAAGCAAAAGAACTGGGGATAACAACCATTGCTACGCCAACGGCAGGGAATGCTGGCGGCGCGCTGGCGGCTTATGCAGCACGCGCCGATATTAATGCTATTGTGTACATGCCCAAATTAACCCCGCAGGTTTTTAAAGATGAGTGCCGCCTGTATGGCGCCGAATTAGTAGAGGTTGACGGTAATATTGCTGATTGCGGTAAACTGGTGGCCAACGGTGCCGCAGAATATGGCTGGTTCCAGATCTCGACCCTGAAAGAGCCTTATCGACTGGAGGGCAAAAAAACCATGGGTTTTGAAATAGCCGAACAATTTAACTGGCAATTGCCCGATGTGGTATTTTACCCAACGGGGGGCGGTACAGGGCTTATCGGTATTTGGAAGGCCTTTGACGAATTGGAGCAACTGGGCTGGATAGGCAGCAAACGCCCCCGCATGGTAGCCGTACAATCCGAAAGCTGTAACGGTATAGTAACCGCGTTTAACGGCGGGCAAACAAGCGCCGAATTTGTTGACGGCGGCTTTACCATTGCCAATGGCCTGCGCGTACCAAAATCATTTGCCGATAAGGTGATACTAAAAGTACTTCGCGATAGTAAAGGCACCGCACTCTCTATTAGCGATGCGGAGATGGATACTGCCGTAAAAGAAATAGCCAGCCACGAGGGCATGCTTATAGCCCCCGAAGGCGCGGCGCTTTGGCGGGCCTACAAAAAGCTGAAAGCGTCCGGCTGGATCCAACCCGGCGAAAGTGTGGTGTTGGTGAACACCGGCAGCGGGTATAAATACCTGGAGAATATTACTATTTAACCCGTTGTCATTTCGAACGAGGTACGAGGAGAAATCTTTTACAAGAGATAAGTCGACTGCATGTCTATTCGGATGCGTACTGTAAAACATTTCTCTTCGCCTCCTCTTTCCCTCACACTACTCATCTAAATAACAATCAAGGCTCCCATTGTCGGGATACGCCGCTAACTTGTCGCGTATACACCCTGCTTTATCCATTTATTGGCAGCAATTTTGTATCTGTATACATATCAAACCAATTTAAAGGAAGTGTTATGGAAACAGAAGTGAGTGAATTGATTGACCAGGATCAGATACAGGCCATCATCGATAAAAAGATAATTGGCATATACAACCGCGATGAACATGCCGTGTTATCCGTTTATGCGCCCGATGTGGTGTCGTTTGATTTGGCGCCGCCATTGCAAAACAAAGGGATAACGGGGATTAAAGAACGCCTGCAGGGGTGGTTTGCATCGTACATGGGCCACATCACTCAAAAGGTAGCCGATGTAAACATTTTGGTTAATGGCGAAATTGCCTTTAGCCATAGCCTAACCCGCACCTATGGCACAAGCATACAAGGCGAAGATTTGGATATGTGGTACCGCACTACCACCTGTTACAAAAAAACAAATGGGCAATGGCTTATTGTGCATGAGCACGTATCCGATCCGGTAGATTTTGAAACAGGCAAGACCCTGTTCGATCTGAAACCCAATAACTAATCTATAAACCCAAACGACATGTTAAAAGATTCAAAAGCATTCAGCGGCTTTTCGGTAAATGATATCGATGCCGCCAAAGCATTTTACGGCGAAACATTAGGCCTGCAGGTTGATAAGACCGAAGATATGGGCGGCATGCTCACCATCCATATCAATGGCAATAACAATAATATTTTGGTTTACCCCAAGCCCAACCACCAGCCGGCAACCTACACTATTTTGAATTTCCCGGTTAAGGATGTAGAAGCAACCGTAAAGGAACTGACCGCCCGGGGCGTAAAATTTGAAATTTACGACAGCGAATATTTAAAGACGGATGAACACGGCGTATCCAAAGGAAACGGCGGCCCAACCATCGCCTGGTTTAAAGACCCGGCTGGTAATTTCTTATCGCTGATAGAGGTCGGCTCCGAATGATCTAAACGCTTAAAAGCGAGCTGGATGATAAGTATCCGGCTCGTTCTTTATCAAAACCATATCACAGGCAAAATGTTAAATTAATAATTAACATGTACTACTATGAGCCTGGAAAAATATGCCGCCAAGCGCGATTTCACAAAAACCGCGGAACCAAAAGCCGGAATAAGCAAGGACAAGAACAAGCTGATGTTCGTGATCCAAAAGCACGACGCATCGCGCCTGCATTACGATTTCAGGCTGGAGATGGGTGGCGTATTAAAGAGCTGGGCGGTACCCAAAGGCCCCTCAACCGACCCGAAGAACAAACGCTTGGCGATGATGGTGGAAGACCACCCATTCGACTACCGCAACTTTGAAGGGATCATCCCTCAGGGTGAGTACGGCGGCGGCACCGTTATTGTTTGGGACGAGGGTACCTATGAGCCTATTGAAGAGATAAAAGGCGGCAAAAAAGCCCAGGAAAAGCACCTGCTGAAACAACTTAAAGATGGCTCGCTTAAAATAAAGCTTCACGGCGAAAAACTGGAAGGCGAATACGCCCTGGTGAAAACCCATGGCATGGGTGAGAACGGCTGGCTGCTCATCAAACATAAAGACGACTTTGCATCTACCGGGGATATTACCAATAAGGATAAGTCTGTACTATCCGGCAAAACCATCGAAAAGATGGAGAAAACCAGCGATAAAGTTTGGAAGGATGGGGAAGAGCAGGATGTAGAAGAAGAAAAGCCGAAGAAGGTGGCATCTAAAAAAAAACTTCATGAACCTGTAGCTGATCTGGCTGACGAAGCAGAGGAGACAGTTACCGATAAAAAGATAGACACCGAGGCTATCCTGAAAAAAGCGCCTAAAGGGAAGATCCCAACAGGCATAAAGCCCATGCTTGCTACCTTGGTTAACGAACCTTTTGACGACCCCGATTGGGTGTACGAGGTAAAGTGGGATGGCTACCGTACACTTGGGTTTATCAATAAAGGTGAGGTGCAACTGCTATCGCGCAATAACAAAGATTTTAATGAGAAATACTATCCGCTAAAAAAACTGTTGCAAACCTGGAAGCTAAACGCGGTGATTGACGGCGAGATACTGGTGCTGAATGATAAAGGGGTATCAAACTTTGGTGCCCTGCAAAACTGGCGCAGCGAAGCCGATGGCGAACTGGTGCTATACATATTCGACATTCTGTGGTATGAAGGCAAAAACCTGATGGAACTACCATTAACAGAACGCCAGGCCATTATGCGAGAGGTGATCCCCGCGGATGACGACCGCGTGCGCCTGAGTCAAACCTTTAAAGCCAACGGTACCGAGTTTTTTGAGGCCGCCGGTAAAATTGGGCTGGAAGGCATCATGGCCAAAAGGGCAAGCAGTACCTACTCGGTGGATAACCGGTCTAAAGATTGGCTGAAGATAAAGATCAACAAACGGCAGGAGGTGGTGATTGGCGGCTTTACCAAAAACGAGGGGACTGCCAAGCAATTCAGCTCGCTTTTGCTGGGCGTTTACGAGGGTGGGAAGCTCCAGTATGTTGGTAAAGTAGGCACCGGGTTCTCTGATAAACTACAGAAGGAAATGATGGCGAAATTTGACGTTCTAAGGACGGAAAAAAGCCCTTTTGGGCACGAACCTGACGTAAATAAGCCGTCGAGATTCCGTCCAAACCCGCCAAAAGCCAAGGCCACCTGGTTAAAACCGGAGCTGGTCTGCGAAGTGAGTTTTGCCGAAGTAACCAGCGATGGGGTGTTCCGCCACCCGTCGTTTGAGGGGATGCGGGATGATAAAAAAGCCAAAGAGGTGGTCCGCGAAACAGAAGCCGAAACCGATGAAATAGTAGAAGTGGAGCATCATGCCGAAACGAAACCGGAGCTTAAACATCAATTGGTAAATGCGCCTAAAGAAGCTGCAAAACGCACCCTGTTAAACCCTAAGGAAGAAACCCAGGTAAAAAAGATTTGCGGGCACGACCTGAAATTCACCCACTTAAGTAAAATTTACTGGCCCGAGGACGGCATCACCAAACGGGATATGTTTAATTACTATTACCAGGTAGCCGAGTATATTTTGCCCTATTTAAAGGATAGGCCGCAATCACTAAACCGATTCCCTAATGGGATACATGGGCCGAGTTTTTACCAGAAGGATGTACGTGGCAAATCGCCTGATTGGGTGAGGACTTTTCCCTATACCACCAGCGAGGGCGAGGACAAAGACTACCTGGTTGGCCATGATGAAGCTACCTTGCTTTGGATGGCATCCCTGGGGTGTATTGAGATGAACCCCTGGTTTAGCCGCATCCAATCGCCGGATAACCCGGATTATTGTATCATCGACCTGGACCCGGATAAAAACACTTTCGACCAGGTAATTGCCGCCGCTCAGGAAGTAAAGAAGGTGTTGGATGCCATTGATGTGCCCAGCTATTGTAAAACATCGGGCTCTACAGGCATGCATATCTATATCCCGCTGGGGGCTAAGTACGATTATGACCAATCGCAAATGTTTGCCCGGCTCATCGTGAACATTGTACACCAGCAGATCCCCGATTACACCTCGTTGGAGCGTATGGTGAAGAACCGTAACGGCAAAATGTACCTCGATTTTTTACAGAACCGCCCGGGTGCAACCATTGCCGGCCCGTACTCGCTTCGCCCGAAACCTGGTGCAACCGTTTCCATGCCCCTGCATTGGGACGAGGTAAAACCCGGCCTCACCATGAAACATTTTACGATCCACAACGCCATGGAACGCCTCAAAAAGGAAGGCGACCTCTTTAAAGGGGTTTTAGATAAAGGGATTGACCTGGAAAAAACCATTAAAAAAGCGCAAAGTATATTTCAGTAGTATATCCCCCGGCAATTTGTTAATAAATAGAGGTGCAAAGTGTTCACGTTCACTGCCGTGAACACCTTACATCTTTAATAAACAATTGATAATCAAATGTTTTTAAATTCGCTACTGACAAAATATCGTCACCATTACTATGCCGGGAGCCTCGTCATATTTAAAGGCGGGCTTTTGATTGCTCTTTTCTCCGCTGTCGCGAGTTTAGTGCAGCGTAAATTGTGGCAGCCATATTTCCCACCCTGTCATCCTGAGCGATAGCGAAGGATCTACTGGCGAACTATCCCCCTAAAACTTGCATCGCGGTTATTAGATGCTTCGCTATCACTCAGCATGACAATCTTCCATGTAAAATTATTAACCTCATAATCAATTAATTATAATAAAATTAAAAGAAATACTAATTGGTTAGTTGCAATACTAATTGATTAGTAGTAAACTTGTTTTATAATTAGAATTTTATGCAAAAACTGGCTAAGCGCGAAGAACAAATAATGCAGGTGTTTTGGAAACTGGGAAAAGCTTTTATCAAAGAGGTCATCCCCGAAATGCCCGAACCGAAGCCGCATTACAACTCAGTAGCTACCATGGTGAAGATACTGGAAGAGAAGGGGTTTTTGGACCATGATACCATTGGGAACATTTACCATTACTACCCAAAAGTTAGCCGCGAGGATTACCAGAAGCACGCCATGAAAGATATTGTAAGCCAATATTTCGACGACTCGTACCCCAGCATGCTGGCCTTTTTCGCCAAAGAACAAAAAATTAGCGAACACGAACTGGAAGAGATCTTAAACCTGATTAAAACCAATAAGAAATGATACCATACGTATTGCATGTTGCACTGCTGATAAGCGTTTGCCTTTTGTTTTACAAGTTGTTATTGCAAAAGGAAACCTTTCATCATTTAAACCGCTGGGTGCTGCTGGCCTGCCTGGCCTTAACATTTGTGCTGCCATTGCTGCGCGTGCCGCAACAGTGGGCTTTGCGCAAAGCACCCGAAGCTTCGGTAATATCAACATCGAATATAAACCAGTCGCCTCAAAAGCCGGCGCAGTTTATTGAGCACCCGGAACAGCAACCGGTAAAACCAGTAGTATTGCCTGTTAAAGAAATATCGGTTACCGAAACGGCAGCCGCACTTATGCCCCAATTGCTAAAATGGATGTTATGGCTTTACTGGTGCGGTGTAGCGGCCTTTGGGTTAAACTTTTTGCTACAGGTAATTGTACTGGTGCGCCAGGCTTATAAAAGTCCCGCCATACAGGATGGGCAATACCGCATTGTAGAACTGGATACCGATAAAGCCCCTTGTTCTTTCGGTAATTATATTTTTATAAACCCGGCCAAATATGATTGGGACACCTACAGCCAGATTCTGTTGCACGAGAAGATCCACATTAAACAAGGGCACAGCTTTGACCTGATGCTGGCCGAACTGATGCTGGTTTTCCAGTGGTTTAACCCTTTTGCCTGGCTTTACCGTAAGGAGCTGGAGAACAACCTGGAATATTTAACCGATAGCGATGTACTAAGCAATAACGAAGTGGAAAGGGAACTGTACCAACTTAGCCTGCTGAAGGTGTCGGTACCCAACCTGTCGCTTCGGATAACAACCAACTATAATCAATCACTCCTTAAAAAACGAATTGTTATGATGAACGCAAAACGATCAAACATCCATACCACCTGGAAATACTTTTTCCTGCTGCCACTAATGGCATTTTTAATGTGCGCCTTTAATGAGCCAATGGCAAGCCGCCGCCCGGTAACGTTGAAAAGCGAAACGAATTTTGTTACCGCAGACAATAATGATGAGGGCACGTGGACCGCAACCATAAAAGGCAATAAGCTGGATGTGCAGTTTAACAGCGATGGCGACAAGAACCACATGAGCAACAGCGATTTCCTGGTAAGTGAGTTTACTGCATTGCCAAGAACCGCTAACGGCGATTTTAAACTGATCCGCGAAGCGGGAACAATGAACTTTAACGGCAAATTTGACGGCAACAAAGGCAGCGGCCATTACAAGTTTGTAACTAATACGGAATATATTAAATACCTGCAAAGCCAGGGTATAAGCGATATTGAGAAGAACGACGAGATGGCCTTTTTTATGATCAACATTAAAAAAAGCTACGTGGCTATGATGCATCGCCAGGGGTACAAAAACCTATCAAAAGGCGACCTGATAGCAACCGCGGCTTTAGGCGTAGATGAACCGTACATTGTATCATTAAAGCAAAACGGCTTCCCTGCTATTACAGAACAGGAGTTGATAACAGGCAAGGCAATGGGAATCAACGGGGCTTACATTGCCGAGATCCGCAAAGCTGGGTATCCAAAAGCATCATTTGATAAATTGGTAAGTTTTAAAGCCCAGGGCATCAACGGGCAGTACATTACTAAATTTAAAACCGCACGCGGAACCAAATCAATCAATATTAAAGATAAAGTTCCTACCGCACAATTAGAGGAAGACAATGCCGATGATATGATAGCATATAAAGCCTTAGGTGTAGATGATGAATACGTAAGCGGTTTAAAAAAAGCAGGAGTAACTGACTTGAGCAGTAGTGCCCTTACCGGCATGAAAGCGGTTGGTGTTACGCCGGAGTATGTACAAAGCTTTAAAAACGCAGGTTATACCATGAGTTCGGATAAATACGTATCAATGAAAGCATTGGGCATAACGCCAGAATATTTAAACGGGTTTAAAAATGCCGGTTTTAAGATAGACGCCGATAAGGCCGAAGGACTGAAAGCTTTGGGTGTAACGCCAGAATTTGTGAAAAGCTTTAAAAGCATAGGTTTTAATGATATTTCTTTGGATGATGCCACCGCGTTAAAAGCCATGGGCATTACCCCTAAGTACATTACCGATATGCGCGAGAAAGGCTTTAAATCAAACGATATCAATAAGTATATCACTATGAAAAGTGCCTTTTAAGTAGTTGACATTTTTATTAATTTAAAAAGCCGCGCTTATATAGCGCGGCTTTTGTTATATATGGTCAGAGCAGAATGCCCCGGCAATAAATTTTTATGCTGCCAGCTGCACCGCAACCTTATTGATGAGCGCGCTCATGTCAAATGGCTTATGCAATACGTCATTTGGCGCGCCAATTTGAGTTAATGCAGCATCCAGGTTATCTTCAGACGAGCAGATAATTACAGGCAGGTCTTTAGTGGTCTTATTCAATTTTAATATTTTGCAGATGTCACGACCGTCCATTCCGGGCATAATGGCATCAATGATCAACAGATCCGGGTGGGTGCTTTTTATTTCTTCAATTACGTGATCACCATTAGGCAGCGATGATACCTCATAGCCGCTGTTGATCAGGATGTAGCTCATTACTTCTACAATCAGTTCGTTATCGTCAACTATTAATATCTTCTTGTTCATGGCTTTGTATTTCAGTAAGTTATACAAAGCGCATGCCGAAATTAACTTCAGCGTAAAAACAAGGCAAAACAAAGGGGCGAATAAATACCCGCCCCCTTTGTTTTTTATAAGATATTGGCACTTATACGTGTATAAACAGTTCGTTTGCAGGCCTGCGTACTTTTGCTGCCTGGCTTGTGGCATCATCACCGGCGCGGTAGCCTATGGTTGCAATAACGGTTGCGGTTAAGCCTTTTTCTGTTAAACCTAACACTTTATCAAAACCGGCAGGGTCAAAACCCTCCATTGGGCAAATATCAACATCCTGTTCTGCGGCGGCGGTAACCAATACACCTAAGCCAATATATGCTTGTTTTTGTGCCCAAACCAGCAACTGTTCAGGTGTGCGTGCGTTAATGGCGCCTAACACCATACCCTCAAACCCGGCTAAAGCCTCGCGCGGAACATTGCGTGTAGCGGCAACATTATCTATATATTTTTTACCAAACGCTTCGTTAATGTTGGTTTCGGCAGCAAAAATAATCAGTTGCGAAGCATCTGTAATTTGTGGTTGGCCGTATGCAACCTCACGCAGCTGTGCGCGGATGGCGGCATCTTCGACTACCAATATGCGGTAATGTTGTAACCCTAATGATGATGGTGCCAATTGTACGGCATCTAATATGTTTTGTAATTTATCGGCAGCTATTTTTTTGCTGCTGTCAAATTTTTTAGTGGCGTATCGCCAGTTTAATTTATCTACTAATGACATGATATTTTCTTTTTGTGTTTAATTATAAGGACAAACATATATGTTTAAACACGCATAATGGTCATGCAGAAGTAAACACTACAAATTTGGTAGATTAAAATAAAAATGGTTAAAACTCCTCGGCTGTGGTAGGCATCTCAGGGGTATCGCTTTCAAAGTGAAACAGGCCACCCCCAGGGTTAAATTGTAAGTTATAATAGGAGTGTTGGTTAAGATGGTCTTTGATCACATCTTCGCAGCCAAAGGTTAATTGCATATCATACAATACACGTATGCGGCCCCGGAGAGAAACTAAATCATAATGCGCAACCTCAAAGCGTAAATTACTGATGGCCGATGGCCCGAATTTGGGTTTGTTTTCGTACTGTAAAGCAGACGCAAGCGCGGTCTCGGCGGCACCACCAGCGTCCAAAAGCAACGCTAAGCTTAAAGTTAATTGTTCTTTATTTTCAGGAAAGGCAACGCCTGTTGGCAAGGGAACGTCAAACTGCTGCATATTAAGGCATGCGGTCTTTTAATTCATTCAC
This sequence comes from Mucilaginibacter sp. L294, assembly GCF_001636615.1. GTDB lineage: Bacteria > Bacteroidota > Bacteroidia > Sphingobacteriales > Sphingobacteriaceae > Mucilaginibacter. The sequence continues at coordinate 51,846 of NZ_LGEK01000019.1, forward strand.
TTTTTCCTTACCCTCGTCTTTCAACCGATTTTTCTCGGCCTTAATTTCCTTTTTGGTTTTGCCGGCAGTATCCACGTTATCTACCCGTAGTTTATAATCGGCTTTAACTTTTTCTATTTCCTGTTTAAGGCGTGTTTTTATAGCATCGTTGGTTTCTTCAATTTTCTTTTCCATTTTGGCGGCGGTAGTATCCTTTTTGCCAAACAGGCGCTGAAAAAAGTTGGGATGCTTGGGCTCTTCAAAAACAGGGGCAATACCTACACCAACGCCACCATCATCTTCGGTTTGGTGCATCAGGCTATCGGCAGCGGCGGTATCAATGGGCGCTATGGTTCTGCGCAGGCCTTCACGTAAACGTACCTCGTAAAAGCCATAGGCGTTCGTATCGCGCGCGGTAAGGCCCTTGCCGGCCATCAGCCTGCCTATTAGGTTAAAGTAGCCGTGCAGGCCCTGCCTGAGCGTCCCGTCGGGTTGAAAAGCGTACAAGCCCGCTTTGGGGTTGGGCACAATGCTGGCCAGGTAAATACTCTCGCCAATGGAGAGTTCTGACGGCGATTTGCCAAAGTAATACCTGGCGGCTTCGTTAATACCATAGATACCACGGCCCCATTCAATAATATTAAAATAAACCTCGAGCATGCGGTTTTTGCTCATAATGTGATTGTTCTCTATCAGCCAGACAATCAGGATCTCTTCTATCTTACGCGATAGGGTTTTGTTCCGGCTTAAAAACGAGTTTTTGATCAGCTGCATGGATATGGTGCTGCCCCCGCGTTTAAACTTCTTTTCTTTAATGTTTGTAATGAACGATTTGCGGATAGATTCGTCAACAAAACCACGATTGGTATAAAAGGAGGGGTCTTCGGCCGTCATCACCGCGTTGCGCACATTTGGCGAGATCTGTTCTAAAGGGGTAAAGTTTGAAGCGCCGGCGCCAATGGTATGCGGCGGCATTGGCTTCCCTTTCTCGTAAGGCACGTAAACAAAGGTTTTGTTAAGCTTGCCCAGGTCGGCCTTGCCGTATTTTAATATCCTGAAATCTTTATCCTTTTGCAGGCGCGAATCAAAAACCATGTCATCAATATGCGCGTTGTTCAAGTATAAATTAAGGCTGTAATTTAACTGGCCTGCGGCCTGTAAACCATCTAATGATTCGAACATACCGGTTGGGAACGAATCGAAAACATCCTGTGCCTTTACCCACCCGGTGTTTAATTTTACCTCGTATATTTTAACGGGGTTAAGCGTATATTTTAAGTATGGGTGTGCCGTAAGTTTTTTGAGGTGGATAACAGACGAACTATCTAAAGAGATATAATTTGTGCCCACAAATACGTTAGCATCTATTGAACCATTGGGGATCACAATATCGCTTACCGAAAGCCCCGGATGGTTTAATAATAGGTTTCGCACGCTCCAGGAGCCGGATACTTTTGTTTCACCATCGCTATGCTTAACGTTGGTAAGCTTGGTGCTTATGGTATCAAAATTCAGCTTTAGTTTAAATTTCTTCTCGATGATGGGGAGCTCTACCTTTTTTCCATCGGCGTAAAGGTGTACATCAATGTCTTTGTCTGATGGCAGCATTTTACCATCAATGTGCCATGTTGATGCCCCGTCATCAACCTTTATGGTCGATGCCAGTTTACCATCTTTAATGATGGCGGTTTGGGCAAGCATCTTTACATGGGCGCTATCGTCAACAAAGCTCACTAAAAAGTTATTCAGCGACAGGTTATCCGGGATCTTGTAAAGTACCTCGTTGATGAGGTTGTTGGATAGCTCTGAAAGATCGACCTTGTTACCGGTATCGGTGGTGTCCTTTTTCTTTTTAAACAGGAAATCAAAGTTCTTTACGCCTTTAATGCTGGTTAGGTTCAGATGCCCGTTCTGCAATATAACATCTGCCAGTTTAATATTGCCAAATATCAACGGGAGGATCTTTACGCTTACGCTAAAATCTTTTACGGAAAACAGGCTATCGCGCTGAAACGGCACCACGCTGATATCAGTAAAAGCAACGGTACTAAGGCCTGTAAAACGTGCCGACCCTATTTTTACATCTAAATTATAATCCCTTTTGGCTTTTGCTTTAGCTTTGTAAATGGCTTTTTGAAGCAATACCTCACGTTTAGAATAGGCAACGTATCCGCCTATCAGCATAATAACTACTAATATTAGAACGGTTATACCTGCAATACGGATATATTTGGGGTTGATGCGGCGCATATAGGAAATTTGCTTCAAAACTAAACTAAATATGATGTGGTGCAAACGGTTGCAAGCTGCAAATTGTTTTCTTAACAAACGCATACCGTAACCTGTTTTCGTATTTTTGCGATTAAATAAATATGGAATTTACTAAAGAACAAGTTTTACAAGCCCTCGGAAATGTTGAAGAACCCGATCTGAAAAAAGACCTGGTAACGCTGAACATGATCCAGGATATACATATTGAAGGCAATAAGCTGAGCTTTTCGGTTGTGCTTACCACACCGGCATGCCCTTTGAAAGCTTTAATTGAAAATGCCTGCCGTAATGCCATCGGGCATTTCATCAGCAAAGAGATTGAAGTTACCGTGAATATGACATCGCGGGTTACATCGCAAAGGAACACCGGCGTGCCGGGGGTTAAAAATATTATCGCGGTAGCATCTGGTAAGGGTGGAGTTGGTAAATCAACCGTATCTGTAAACCTGGCGCTGGCGCTTTCAAAAACAGGAGCAAAGGTGGGTTTGATAGATGCTGATATTTACGGCCCATCTATCCCTATTATGTTCGGCTTGGAGAACCAACGCCCAAAAGCTACACAAGAGAACGGCAAAACACGTATTGAACCGATTGAGAAGTATGGGATTAAGCTGTTATCGATAGGGTTCTTTACCGATCCTAATCAACCTGTGCCATGGCGCGGGCCAATGGTGTCAACCGCTGTAAAACAATTGTTTAATGATGCCGATTGGGGCGAACTGGATTACCTGGTAGTAGACCTGCCACCCGGCACCGGCGATATACACATTACGGTTACGCAGAGTTTCCCGGTTACGGGCGCGGTAATTGTAACCACGCCGCAAAATGTAGCGCTGGCGGATGCTAAAAAAGGTGTTGGTATGTTTATGATGCCGGCTATCAATGTGCCTATTATGGGGGTTGTGGAGAATATGGCCTATTTTACCCCCGCAGAATTGCCCGATAACAAATACTATATATTTGGCCAGGGCGGCGGCAAGAAACTTGCGGAAATCTTAGATGTACCATTTTTAGGCGAAATACCGTTAATAAAGGGCATAAGCGACTCCGGTGATGCGGGCCGGCCTATTGTAATGGACGATGATGGCGTAATGACCGCAGCATTTATGGAAATGGCCAGGCGCGTTGCCCAGCAGGTTTCTATTTGTAACGCCCAAAAGGCCGATAACTTAAATGTGGTAAATAATTAATAACTTTACTTTATAATTTAAATAAAAATGAGTTTAACAGATCAGGTGGAAGCAGCGTTGGATACCATAAGGCCTTATTTAGAGGCGGATGGTGGGAACGTTTCTGTTGAAGAGATCACCCCTGAAAAAGTGGTAAAGCTAAAGCTACTTGGTTCTTGCGGGTCGTGCCCGATGAGTATCATGACGCTTAAGGCTGGAATTGAACAAGCCATTTTAAAGGCCGTGCCGGAAATTACCGGGATTGAGGCAATAAACCTAACCGACATTGACGACCCCAATGCCGTGCTTCCTGAAAATTTGAGATAGTGTTAAGATGTGTTAAATACGCGTATTGATATTTTTCAATAACGTATTTTTACCCGCTTGTTTAAATAAACTAAACATGGCAGGTAATTTGTGTAATAAGGTTAAATGAAAAGATTAATTGGCATATTATTTTTACTGACATCTTTATCAGCGTTTGCCCAACAAAAAGAGGCCCCGCTGGTACAGTTTACGGGTGTGGTATATAATGCCGATAGCGCAGCTGTTATAGTGCCTTATGTAAGTGTAACCAACATCAGCCAGCGCAATACCGTTGTTGTAACCAACTTTAAAGGTTACTTTTCATTTGTAGCGCATGAGCAGGATTCATTACAATTTACGGCTATTGGCTATGCGCCGGTAACGGTTGTTATACCCGCCAATGTTAAAAGCCATAGCTATACTGTACGCGTTTTAATAAAACCGCAGATAACCAATTTGCCGATGGTTAGGGTATTCCCCTGGGCTACAACAGACGAGTTCAGGAAAGATTTTGTGAACGCAAAAATAGCCGACGACGATCTGGAAATTGCCCGGAAAAACATTAGCCGGTCATCAATAACAGCCATGACCAATACCTTGCCGCGTGATGGCCAGGAGATACAATCGGCCAATGCACAGTCGTTTCATAATGATATTGTTAACTCGCATTCGCGTACCAATCCATTACTCAACCCGCTTGCCTGGGGCAGCTTAATTAAATCAATAACCGACGGGGAAAGTAAGTAGAAGAGAATTAGGAAGTCAAGATACAAGACAACCCAAAAACATAAAAAGAAAAAGGCTTCGATAATTCGAAGCCTTTTTCTTTGCGTTATATATTTTTCTAGTCTTGATTCTTGACTCTCTTTTATCTTCCCTTCTTCGCAGCCGGGAATTTCATGCGGTAATCTACATCAACGGCCCCTTTTGAAATATCGTTCAGTTTTTTCTCTATCAAGCGTTTGCGCAGCGGGCTTAGCTTATCTGTAAATAATTTACCTTCAATATGGTCATACTCGTGCTGTATAACACGGGCAGCCATGCCGCGGTAGGTTTCTTCATGATGTTTCCAGTCTTCGTCATAATAAGATATGCGGATAACCGGCTTGCGGCTTACGTCCTCGCGAATATCCGGGATACTCAGGCAGCCTTCGTTAAAGGCCCACTCTTCGCCGGTTTCTTCTAATATAGTAGCGTTTATAAATGCTTTTTTGAAATCTTTTAGCTCCGGCTCTTCATCGTCAAATGGGGTAACGTCAATTACAAATAACCGCATAGACATGCCCACCTGTGGGGCTGCCAGGCCAACGCCCCTGGCGCCGTACATGGTATCGAACATGTTGCCTATCAGTTCTTTTATATGCGGGTACTCATCTGGCTCAATAGAAGTGGCTTTTTTCCTTAAAACCGGGTCGCCGTATGCTACTATAGGATATTTCATAGGTGCAAAGTTAAAAGTTTTATTACTTAGGCTCAAATAATAAGGTTATCATACGGTCATTATCAAATATTTCGTTGCTGATTTCCAGCAGGTCTTCGGCAGTAACCGCATTTATTTTAGCGAAGATGTCCTCCAGCGAGTCGATCCGGTTAAAATCGAGCAGGCTTTTTGCCATGGATATGATCAGGCTCATGCGGCTCTCTTCGGCTAAAGCTATCTGGCCAATAAACTTTTCTTTGGCTTGTTTAAGCTGTATTGTTCCCAGCTTATTATCGCGCAGTTTTTTTAATTCTTTATGTACCAGTTTCAGTGCTTTTTCGGCCTTCCCGGCATCGGTACCAAAATAAATAGAGAAAATGCCTGTATCGGTTAATGAGGTGTAGTTAGATTCGATGGTGTAAGCGATACCGTGTTTCTCGCGGATCTCCAGGTTTAAGCGGTTGCTCATGCCCATACCCCCTAAAACATTATTCAGCAACAACAACCCGTACTTGTTTTGATGTGCCGAGGGGTACGCCCTGCCACCCAAAATGCAATGCGTTTGTGAGATGGGTTTTTGCAAGGTATAAATGCCATGGCTTATCGCTTCGGGGGCTATCCTGTTTTTTTGACTGGTGTTTTCGGGCACACTGCCAAAATACTTTTCGCACAGTTTAACCAGTTTCTTAAAATCATAATCGCCATAAACAGCGAAGATCATTTGGTGGGTGTTGTTGTTTGCCGTGGTGAATTGTTTAATATCGGCACCATTTAATATGCCAACGCTTTCTGGCGTGCCTAAAATATTGTTACCTATAGGGTGGCCTTTAAAAAGGTATTCTTCAAAATCATCCTGTATGGCTTCTTCGGGCTGGTCAAGGTAGGAGGAGATCTCGTCCAGTATCACGCCGCGCTCTTTCTCCATTTCATCTTCTGGGAAGGTAGAGTGGAACAGGATATCCTCAAACAAGTCCACAGCGCGCTCCAAATGTTGTTTTAACAACGAGGCATGGATACAGGTATATTCTTTGGTGGTATACGCGTTCAGATCAGCCCCTACCAGCTCAAGGTGGTTTAGTATCTGCGGAGTGTTACGTCTTTCAGTTTCTTTAAAAAGCAAATGCTCAATAAAGTGGGCCAGGCCTTCTTTCTGTGGCAATTCATCGCGCGACCCGGCGTTTAGTACAAAACAGCAGTGCGTAATAGGCGAGGGCGAATGTTTAAATAATATGCGGATGCCATTTGGCAACGCGTGAACCTGGTGATCTGTCATAAAAGGTTCAAAGATAGCGTTTAAACCTCCAAATTGTTTGCTATTGCTTATGTTTACCGTATGAAATTACAAATTGCCGACCTTGAATTTGAGCCCTTGTTCCCGCACGAGGTTATACAACAACGAATCGCTGAGCTGGCGCAGCAAATAAATGACGATTTTGAAGGCCGACAGCCCATATTTGTTGGCATACTGAACGGGAGTTTCATGTTCGCTTCAGACCTACTGAAAGAGATTGTTGTGCCCTGCGAAGTAAGCTTTACCAAACTGGCATCATATTTCGGCGGCCTGTCAAGCACCCGTACCATCCGTGACGATTTTGACCTGCATGTAAATATTGAGGGTAAAGATGTTATCCTGCTGGAGGATATCATTGATAGCGGCAATACCATTAAATACCTGATAGAAAAATTAACGGTGCGCAACCCGGCATCCATCACGGTTTGTACCCTGCTTTTTAAACCCGATTCTGTAGAGCATAGCATCGAAGAACTGAAATACGTAGCCTTCCAGATCCCAAATAAGTTTGTGGTGGGTTATGGGTTAGATTACCGGGAATTAGGCAGGAATTTGAGAGGGATTTATCAGAAGGTAGGGTAGATGTACAATAAACTATTTCTGTTTGTATTGCTGTTGCCATTTTTTGCTATGGCACAAAAACCGGCCATTAATTACGGCAAAGTAGATAGTATTGATCATTCCTTTGTATATAAAACGCTTCATAATAAATATGATGAGATTATCGCTTATACGACAGAAGGTTATTGGCAATCTGACAAAATAAATTATTTATTACTTGCCTCAAAAAACGGAGAGTATTTTAAAGGGGTTCTGTATCTAAAGCGAACCAAGGGCAATAAATGGTCAGAACCTGTAGTAAAGCTTAAAAAGGCAAAAAAAGGAAAAGCAATAATTGAGCAATTGAATACATCGGGCTTATGGAGGCTAAGCCCGGATTCATTAAATGATCAAAACAAGAAGAATTCGGACGGCTCCATTGAAACCCTCACGCTGCACGACGGCACTAATTTTAGGTTTGAGTTAATCTCGGCCGATAAATTTTTAGCGATCGAAACATATCAGCCGGAATATTTTCTTGAAGAAATGCCGTATAGTACACAGCGACGTGTTTTTATTAAAATAAGAGATAGATTTTTGAAAGACTACAAGGCCCTTTAACTATACCCCAACCACCATCATCTCCTCAAGCAGTTCAAGCGCTTCATCAATATTGGCAACGCGATCAACGCTCAGGCGCAGGGTGTTCTTTACTTCTTTCAAGTTGGTGCGGCGTGGGTTGCGCTGTACAAAGTTCAGTACCTCTTTAAAAGCATCGGTTTCAAAGTAAGCCGATTGCTGGTTGGTGATAAAATATCCACGAAGTACATTCTTTTTAAGCGATACTTTTTCAAAACCGATGGCTTTGCCCAGCCATTGCAGCCGCATAGAGTTGAGCAAGTCGTTCACCTGTTCTGGTATAGGGCCAAACCTGTCATGCAATTGCTGTTTAAAGGCCTGCAGCTCGGTTTCGTTTTCCAGCTTGCTTAGTTCGGTATACAGGTTATAACGTTCGGCAATACTGGTTACATATTCGTCCGGGATCAATATCTCCTGGTCGGTATCTATCTGGGTGAAGCTGATAAATGGCCTTGGCTTATCATCCGGGAATACGCCTTTAAACTCGTCGTCCTTCAATTCCTGTATGGCCTCGTCCAGTATTTTATGATACATTTCAAAGCCAATTTCGGCTATGAAACCGCTTTGTTCGGCCCCCAAAAGGTTCCCGCTGCCGCGAATGTCCAGATCGCGCATGGCCACATTAAAACCGCTGCCCAGGTCGCTGAACTCTTCAATCGCGCTCAACCGTTTTCGGGCCTCGTTGGTCAAAGTGCTCAATGGCGGACTCAACAAATAACAATATGCTTTCTTATTGCTGCGCCCAACACGACCACGCATCTGGTGCAGGTCGCTCAGGCCAAACATGTGGGCGTGGTTAATAATGATGGTATTGGCGTTAGGGATATCCAGGCCAGCCTCAATAATGGTGGTAGCCACCAGTACATCATACTCGTGGTTTACAAACTTTAGCATCACATCTTCCAGCGCATCGCCTTCTAACTGGCCGTGGGCAATACCTATGCGGGCTTTTGGCACCAACTTGTGGATCATGCCGCCAAGCTGTGGCAAATCGGCCACACGGTTATGGATGAAGAACACTTGTCCGTCGCGCTCAATCTCATGCTCAACAGCTTCTTTGATCAGCGTATCGTTAAACACATGCAGCTCGGTAACTACCGGCTGGCGGTTTGGCGGCGGAGTTGATATGATGGAAAGATCGCGCGCGCCCATCAACGAAAAATGCAGGGTACGCGGGATAGGCGTTGCAGTTAAAGTAAGCGTATCTACATTGGCGCGCATTTGTTTGAGCTTCTCTTTAGTAGATACGCCAAACTTTTGCTCTTCGTCAATGATCATCAGGCCAAGATCTTTAAACTTCACATCCTTGCTCACCAAACGGTGCGTGCCTATGATGATATCCACCTTGCCCTCTTTTAAACCTGCAAGGGTGTCTTTGATCTGCTTGCTGGTTTTAAAGCGGTTTACGTAATCAATATTTACGGGGAAACCCTTTAGCCTGTCGCTGAAGGTTTTGTAATGCTGGGCCGCCAAAATAGTTGTAGGCACCAGTATGGCTACCTGTTTGCTATCGGCCACAGCTTTAAACGCGGCGCGGACGGCTATCTCGGTTTTACCAAAACCTACGTCGCCACAGATCAGCCTGTCCATAGGGTGCGGCGATTCCATATCCTTTTTGAAATCGACGGTGGCTTTTTCCTGGTCCGGAGTGTCCTCGTATAGGAAGGATGCCTCCAGTTCCGTTTGCAAGTAGCTATCTGGCGAAAAGGCGTTCCCATCCTGGGCTTTGCGCAGGGCGTAAAGCTTGATCAGGTCGCGGGCGATGTCTTTAACTTTTTTTTTTGTGGTTTTTTTGAGGCGTTCCCAGGTATCGGTACCCAGCTTGTTCATGCGGGGTTGGGTTCCTTCTTTACCGCTGTATTTACTGATGCGGTTAAGCGAGTTGATGTTTACGTACAGCAAGTCGTTATCGGCGTATACCAAACGGATCATCTCCTGGGTTTTGCCATTTACTTCCACTTTCTCAAGGCCTGCATATTTGCCAATACCATGATCAATGTGGGTAATGAAATCGCCGGGTTTTAGTTCACGCAGCTCTTTTAGCGTAATAGCTTGCGAGCGCTGATAACCCTTTTTAAGCTTGTATTTATAGTAGCGGTCGAAGATCTGGTGGTCGGTATAACAGGCCAGCTTTTGTTCGCGGTCTATAAACCCCTCGCGGATGCTGATGCTTACCGGGGTGAATTTTACGGTTTTATCCAGGTCTTCCAGTATAGCGTAAAGCCGCTCCACCTGCCGCGCCGAATCAGTTAGGATGTAGTTCTCTATCTTCTCGGCATCGTTGTTCTTAAAATTATGGATCAGCAGGCTAAAGTCTTTATTGAACGATGGCTGCGGGCGCATATCAAAACTGATCTGCGTAGCATCGTTGTAAAAGAATTGCTTGCCAAATTCAACCAGGGCAAAATCGTGCAGTTGGTCGGCAATTAGTTTCTCGTCGGTAAAGCTAAATTTGGGGTCTATCCAGTCCGGGTTCTGGTTCTTTTCATCTGCGGATAGCGCTTTCCAAAGCTGAGTAGCTTTTTTGTGGCCGGTTTGAATGATATCCAGCGTAAACTGTACGTCCTTTATCCATACCTGTGTGCCTGGTTCCACGTATTCCAACAGGGAGATGTTGTTCTCCGTCAGGAATTTTGATTGTACGTTTGGTACAATGGTGATGTTTTTTACCTGCTCAACAGAGAGCTGGCTTTCTATTTCGAATGTTCGTATCGACTCAATAATATCGCCAAAAAACTCCACCCGGTAAGGCAGGTCATGCGAGAAAGAGAAAATATCTACAATGCCACCACGAACAGAGAACTGGCCCGGTTCGTAAACAAAATCAACCCGGTCAAAATCATACTCCACCAAAAACTCGGTGATAAAATCGATACTGAGTTTATTGTTTACAGAGATCTCTAATGTGTTTTTCTCCAGCGATGAGCGGTCTATTACCTTTTCGGCCAGGGCTTCGGGGTAGGTTACGATCAGCTGGCCGTATTCGGTAGCATGGTTCAGCTCGTTTAAAACCTCGGCGCGGGCAAGCACGTTGCTGCTGTCGGGCTGGGTAAATTCAAACGGTTTGCGGTATGATGAAGGGAAAAGCAGGATGTCTTTTCCGGTTAAACTTTCCAGGTCGGCCAGGAAGTAAGCAGCTTCTTCGCGTTCGGGCAGTACAAAAATCATGTGCTTGTGCTGCAAAAAATACAATGCTGCCGCCATGGCCGCATCACCCGATCCGACTAAACCACGAAGCTGCACCCTTGGATTTTTACCGGCATTTAAAGCTTGCGCCAATGCCTTTATCCGATCGTCAGCCTTGTATCGCTCTAATATATCACGGATGTTCAAAACGGTGCAAATATAGGTAAAAAAGCCCCTTTTTTATGTAGCGGAATATTTATCATGAAATTAAAGCAAACAATTTGCGCTTATGTTTACTTTTTAATGATATTTCGAAACCACAACAAAGCACCAAACTTTATACAACATGAAAAACTCAGTAATATTCGGATTAGTAATAGGCGTTTTAAGTTTAATATGGCTTTTTGTAATGCGCCAAACCGGTTATAACTTAAGCGATAGTAAAGCAAACCCTATAGAGTATGTATCTATACTGATACCGTTGATAGGTTTATATTTTGGCGTAAGGCAGTTTCGCGATGGCGAGCTGAAAGGCAATATGGGCTTTTTGGAAGCATTGATACAAAGCTTTAAAATTTTACTGGTAGGTGGTGTTTTAGCCGTATTTGCCGGCATCATATTCATCAACTGGGGCAATGGCGATAGTAATGATACCACCTTTGAAAGCTTTAGCGGCCGCATTTTTGGCGCGCTGCTTGTTGGCGTGATAGAGGCGTTTGCAGTATCTTTACTGCTAACCACCAAGAGCAACCGCGTTGATTAGAAAATACTTTAACCGATATTTTGAATTAACTTTCTGGATTGTGGCTTTGATTTGCCTGGCGTTTACAAACCCGGCAGGTGAAAGCCACTTTAGTTTGTGCCCTTTAAAGCTGCTGGGCTTAACCTGGTGCCCGGGCTGTGGCCTTGGCCATGCTATTTCTTACTTGTTTCATGGCGATATAAAAAGTTCTTTCCACGCGCACTGGCTGGGTATACCCGTACTGGCTATTTTGTTATACCGTATCTGGATACTTGCTATTGGGCGTAAATATCACTACGATCTGCCCAATCGGTGAAAAAATCTCACTCAATTCGCCGAATAAATAACCACGCTTACCGATAGATTATAACAGGTTGCCAATTTCTTATAGGCGAATTTTAGTTTCGATAGTAGTTTTACATCATCAATCACACAGTAAAACTTAAAAAAATGAACACTTACAATCCTTATATGTCACTGCCAGGCATCACAACTGAGGAAATGGCAGTTTTGCACCAGGCTACAAGTAGCTTAAGCGATACCCAAAAACAAACCTTTTACATGATCTATTCAGGTAAAAGAAAAAGCCCGCAGGATATTATGATATTCACCTTGCTTGGCTTTATTGGTATTGCAGGTGTACAGCGCTTTTTAGTTGGCCAGGTAATGATGGGCGTGTTTTACTTTTTCACCGCAGGCTTTTGCTTCATCGGTACCATTGTTGACCTGATCAACCACCAGTCAATAGCAAACGAATACAATCAAAAAATGGCTTACGAAAGCTTCAACATAGCCAAAATGGGCATTTAATTAATTCATATAATAACAAACCCTAAACCATATCACAATGAAAACGCTAAGAAAACCAATCGCCAATAAATTAATGTCTCGTTTCGATAAAGAACTGATGAACATTTTAATGAACGACCTAAAAGCGGCAAAAGCCAAAGTACGTTCTAAGATATAAGCAAAGCTTTTTAAGCTATACAAGGATCAAAACGCGGTGAGCGTTGGCAAATCGATTAACGATTTGAGCCAAAGAAAATATCACTGGTTGTTTTGATCTTTTTTATTTACTCCACCTCCTCAATTTCTCATATAACAAAAGCATAGTTAACCGTTATATTTACACACCTGTTTATTTAAAATGGAAAACTTAAAAATTGCGACCGCACAATTCGAGAATAAAGGCGGCAACAAAGTATATAACCTATCGGTTATCAAACTATTAGCGGCAAAGGCTGCGGCAAAAGGTGCACAGGTTGTGGCTTTTCATGAATGCTCTGTAACCGGTTATACCTTTGCCCGTAAGCTAACTAAGCAGCAAATGCTTGATGTTGCCGAATTTATACCCAATGGCCCAAGCATAAAAAGGCTTACGGAAATAGCGGCAGAATTGGATATCGTAATATTGGCGGGCTTATTTGAAAAAGATGCCGACGACAATTTATATAAAGCACATGTTTGTGTAGATAAGAATGGGTTGGTTGCCAAATATCGCAAGCTGCACCCTTTTATTAACCCGCACCTTACGCCCGGCAACGAGTATGTGGTATTTGATATTAAAGGCTGGAAATGCAGCATTTTGATCTGTTATGACAACAACATTATTGAAAATGTAAGGGCTGTAAAATTACTTGGTGCCGATATTGTTTTTATGCCGCATGTAACCATGTGTACCCCATCTACCCGGCCGGGTGCGGGCTTTGTTGACCCTATACTATGGCAAAACCGGGAAGCCGACCCAACTACCTTACGGCAGGAATTTGACGGGCTAAAAGGCAGGGCGTGGCTTATGAAATGGCTGCCCGCACGGGCTTATGACAATGGTATTTATGCGGTGTTTTCTAACCCTATCGGCATGGATGACGACCAGCTTAAGAATGGCTGCTCAATGATACTTGACCCATTCGGCGACATAATTGCGGAGTGCAGGACATTTGACGACGACATAGCTGTTGCTACCATTACCCCCGATAAGCTTACAATGGCAGGTGGTTACCGCTATATTAAGGCCCGCCGCCCTAACCTTTACGGCGGCGTTATCTCGCAGCCACATAAGCCCGAACAAACCGTTGTTTGGCTGGATGAAGGCGAGGGCGTTAAGATCAAACAATAGCATCTTTTATAGTAAAACTTTTAAATCTCCGGTATACTGCATTACCTTAGTACAATTATGAAATTAGCACAGCTAACCGCTTACCTGGAGAGCCTGGCCCCGCTGGCCTACCAGGAAGATTATGATAACAGCGGACTGATAGTAGGCCAGCCTGATATGGAAGTACACCAGGCGCTTATCTCATTGGATTGCACCGAGGCAGTGGTTGACGAAGCCATTGCGACAGATTGCCAGGTGATCATATCGCATCACCCCATAGTTTTTAAAGGTTTAAAAAAGTTTAATGGCAAAACCTATGTGGAGCGCGTGGTAGAAAAAGCCATCCGTAATAACATAGCTCTTTATGCCATCCATACCAATCTGGATAATATAATGACCGGGGTAAACGCCCGCATTTGCGAAACCCTTGGCATCAGCAATACGCGCATTTTGGCGCCAAAGCATAACCTGTTAAAAAAGCTGGTTACCTATGTGCCCATTGCACAAGCCGAGCAAGTGCGTAAAGCCCTGTTCCACGCCGGGGCGGGCCATATTGGCGAGTATAGCGAATGTAGCTTTAGCGTAGAAGGTACCGGCACCTTCAAGGGCGGCGAAAACAGCGACCCATACGTAGGGGAGCCGGGTGTACGCCACCACGAGGAAGAAATGAGGATAGAGACCGTTTACCCGGCCAACTTGGAAAGCAAGATCATTATGGCGCTGGTTTTGGCGCACCCGTACGAAGAGGTAGCCTATGATCTTTATAACCTAACCAACCAGCACCAGGAAATTGGCAGCGGGATGATAGGGGAGATTGACGCGCCAATGGACGAGGCCGAATTTTTAGCGGATGTAAAAACAAGCATGGATGCGCAGGTGATAAGGCACACCGCGTTTACCGGCAAGCAGGTAAAAAAAGTTGCAGTTTGCGGCGGCTCGGGCGGGTTTTTGTTGAAACAGGCTATAGCTGCCGGCGCAGATGTTTTTATCACCGCCGATTATAAATATCACGAGTTTTTTGATGCCGAGGGAAAAATACTGATTGCCGACATCGGACATTTTGAAAGTGAGCAATTTACGCAACAATTATTGTTCGAAATTATTCAGAAAAAATTTGTTAACTTTGCCATCCGTTTAACAAAAGTGAATACAAACCCCGTCAAATATTTTATTTAATGGAACAAACCATAGAACAAAAGCTGAAAGCTTTATACGACCTGCAAACCATCCACACCAAAATTGACAAGATACGCCAGGTAAGAGGTGAATTGCCTATGGAAGTTGCAGATCTTGAAGATGATGTTGCAGGCCTTGAAACCCGCATACAGAAGATCAAGAATGAGCTTGATGATCTTGAGGATGAAATTGTAACCCGCAAGAACCTGATAAAAGACTCACAGGCTAACATAAAAAAATACGAAGCTCAACTTAACGAAGTTAAAAACAACCGCGAGTATGATGCCATATCAAAAGAAATTGAGATACAAGGCTTAGATATTCAAGTGAGCGAGAAAAAAATTCGCGAGTACGGTTTCGAGATCGCATCAAAAACCGGTATCTACGAAAAAGCACAGGCTGACCTTGATGCACGCCGCAGCGATCTTGATGCTAAAAAAGATGAGTTAGGCACTATTACCGCCGAAACTGAAAAAGAAGAAAACGAATTGACCGGCCAGGCTGATAAAGCTACCGGTAATATTGATGAGCGTTTGCTTATTGCTTACAACCGTTTGCGTAAAAACGCTAAAAATGGTTTAGCAGTAGTTACCATTCAGCGCGATTCATGCTCTGGTTGCTTTAACCAGATCCCACCTCAGCGCCAATCAGATATCCGTCAGCGTAAAAAGATCATCGTTTGCGAGCATTGCGGACGTATCCTGGTTGATGAATTGATGGCTCTTGAAGAAGAGAACGCATAATTAGCAACCACGTTCATAAACTTATATTTAAAAGGCCCCGTTTACGGTGCTTTTTTTGTTGGGTATAACTTACTTATTAACTGTTGAGATATAGTTTTAAGTGTTGTTAAAATGGATTCTTGATTTTTGTTATAATTTAGGTTAGGGTATTTGTTATCGATATACTTGGTATCTAATGCAAAGTCATCAATGTCTTTAAGAATAACTCCTGTGGATGTATGGATTTCAAACATGTAATGGCAGCTGTGATCTCTCATTACGGAAAGCAGATGCTTTTTTCCGTTAACTATTTCTACATATTGAGGATATTCCAAATGGGCTTTTTTAATCGTATTAGGATTTTTTAGGATCGTATTTATAAGCTGTGATGAAACCTGCCTCATCTCGTAATCATTGCAATTATCAAAGTGTTGGATGTAAGCAGTGGTATCAATTTTCCAAAACAGATATTTCACTAAGCTTGTATTACAAGAATCGGGATAATACCTTTTTACGTAGCCAACGCAATCAACATAATAGCAAATTATAGGGTCAACTTTTTCGTTCTTAAGCTCGGCTGTTCGCTTGTTTACTTTTTTGTTGGTTATACTGTCTGGTGATTGCGCACAACAAACAGATGCTGCAAACAAGCCGGCTATTATCAATAGAAGTGTTTTCGTCATTAGTTAAATATAATGATAGTTTGTAAGTCGTATTGGGAATAACTGCACTAAATTTTCAAATAAAATTCCCCCTCCCAAAAGAACGGCTATCTTTACCGCCGAGAAGATTAGAGATATGGGATTACCGCTACGGATTACTTTTAACGACAAGGATTATGTTTACCAGATTGTAAACAGTCGTTTGATAAATCAAAACACTACCGAACTGGAACTACTGCTGAACGGCGAAAAGCTTCAGCTGATAAAAGAAAACACCATCTGGATCCAAAAAGAAGGCGAAGAACAACTCGACCCTAATTTTGTACAGGCGCTGGGCCGGTCGGTGTCGCTGCGGTTAAGGATGTAATCTTCTTTATGTAGAAGCTACGTCATTGCGAGCGTAGCGTGGCAATCTTCGATAGAAAAGTATACAATATGCACATCAATTGCTACTTATTCATCTAATAATCCATCATAAAGGTCTTTCATTCCGGATTAACAGAGTTTATCAAATCGATTTTGCTTTGCCGACTTCTGTCTTTTATTCATTTTTCTTGTGATGATGTAGACACATCCCCTCTTTGCATTACCATATTGCAAATTAAAAAAACTGGCGACTTGTATGTCGATGATTGCCACGCTACGCTCGCAATGGCGCGCGGGGATAGCGCAAAGTATCCTTCTAAAACATACTCGTCTGTTTCCCACCCTTTGGTGTAAATAATGTAAAGTCATACGGCGGCATTTCGCGGCCAGCCAGGAAACGTACGCAGGCCATGCGGTATAGTTGATGGATGGACTGGGCAACGTGCCCCTCGCCGCTCATACGGCGGCCAAATTCGCTATCGTTAAGGCTACCGCCGTGGCAGGCTTTGATCATGTTTAAAACCTTTTCGGCCCTGTCGGGGAACGCTTTGTGCACCCAGTCGGTAAAGATCTCGGCAATGGCACCGTTTAGCCTCACAATAGTGAACCCGGCAGCTACTGCACCCCGGTCGGCAGCGGCTTTTATAATATCAGGGATCTCGTTACTGTTTAGCCCCGGGATGATGGGCGCTACCATTACCCTGCATGGGATGCCTTTCTCCGTTAGTTTTTGAATAACACCTAAGCGGCTCATTCCCGTAACGGTGCGCGGTTCCAGCTTTTGCCGTAACGATTCGTTTAGCGTGGTGATAGATATGTTTACATGCGCCAGGTTCATGCTGGCCAGCTCGCCCAGGATATCCATATCACGCAGTACCACATTGTTTTTGGTGATGATGCTTACCGGGTTGCGGTATTTTAAAAACACCTGTAAAAGCCCGCGGGTTATTTTAAGCTTACGTTCAATGGGTTGGTAGCAATCTGTATTGCCCGATAGTATAATGGGTACCGGCTCATATCCCTTTTTATTAAAATATTTTTCGAGCAGCTCCGGGGCGTTGCGTTTTACAATGATCTTACGCTCAAAATCGAGCCCTGCACTAAAGCCGAAATACTCGTGGCTGTTTCGGGCATAACAATAAATGCAGCCATGTTCGCAACCCTGGTAGGGGTTTATGGAGTGGAAGTGGCTTAAATCGGGACTGTTAGATTCACTTACGATCTTCTTGGGGGTTTCCTCAAAAAGTTGGGTGTGCGTGTTTTCCAGCAGCTGTTCATCAAGCCCCTCGATGTGCTCCAGCACATATTTGTTCTTTAAAAACCTGTTGTGGGTGTTTACCTGCGCCCCTCTACCCTTAAAAAATTCATCGTTTTCCGCATGTGACATGAAAACAAATTTGCTAATAATTTTAGCAAATTACAATTCAATCATGTTATTTTTTATCGCGTATAAAACCAGCCCTACACGGCTTTTTATCTGCAGTTTTTCAAAAAGCTGGTCGCGATAGCCATCAACAGTACGCGCGCTGATGCACATTTGGTCGGCAATTTCCTTGTAGGTGAGTTCGGTGCCGGCAAGTTTTAAGAATTCAATTTCGCGGGCGTTCAGCTTAACCTGGTCGGTGTTTTTGTTGAAACTTTGTACCAGGTGGCGGGTTACAAATTCGGGGTAGTACAACTCGCCTTGCGATACCTTTTTAAGCGCCTGTTCAAATTCGTGGGGTTCCGCATCCTTTAGCAGGTAGCCTTTAACCCCCATTTTTACCATGCTTAATACTTTCTCGGCATCCTCAAACATCGATAAGATGATGATACAAACGTCCGGGTAATGCGTGCGCAGCCATTGCGCGGTGCTGGTGCCGTCCATTACAGGCATATTAATATCCAGCAAAACAATATCGGGTTTAAACTTGGGCGATATTTTGCGTGTAAGTTCCTCGCCGTTGCCGGCCTCGAAAAGTATTTTGTAGCCGGTAAGGGAGTTTATTAATGATACGATTCCGCTTCTGAAGAGGCGGTGATCATCAACCAGTGCTATCGTGGTTTCCGTTGGCATGAGTATATTGTGTAAGGGGATCAATAGTAATTTTTATACAACAACCCTTGCCTGGCGCGCTGTCAATAACAGCATCAGCACCAATTAAGGCAGCCCTGTTCACAATGTTTCTTAAACCCGATCCGCCGTTATTCGGCTTACCGGCAAGAAACCCAACACCATTGTCTTGAATGGTTAAGTTAAACAAATGATCAAAATAATCCAAATTGATCTTTAGCTGCTTTGCACCGGAATGTTTAAGCGCATTATTAAGCGCTTCCTGGAAAATACGGAACAATACCAGCTCGCGTTGTTCGCCCAGGTTGCGGGCATCGCCGCCAATGGCAAGGTCAATTTTAATAATCCCGCTTTTATTGATCCGCCCGGCTTCTATCTCTATAGTTTGTACCAACCCCAATTGAATAATATGTTCGTAACTGAGGCTTTTAGATAGGTCGCGCAGATCATTTATTACCTGGGCAACCAGGTTGCGGCTTTCGCTTATTTTTATTTCCACCTGCTCGCGCGTATCCTTAGCGGGTATGGCCAGGCTTAGTTTTACGAATGATAATACCTGCGTAACGTTATCATGTATCTCGCGGCTAATGTGGTTAAGCGTTTGCTCCTGCATTTCCACCTGGGTTTTTAATAGCTCCTGCTGGAAGTGGGATTCCAGTAAGGCTTTTTCTTCTATATGGCGTTTTTTGCGCTGGTTGTATAGGTTTACATAAAGCACCAAAAAAGTTGGCGCCAATAGAAATATTATGGTGGCAATAAGTACTATTTCTTTGATGTCGACATTTGCCATTTTTTGCAGATAAACGAGTAACTCCAGCAGCTATACAAAATGATATTAAGCGTAATATAAATATAAGTGGTTAAATATACTTTTGAACTGATTAAAATGGGCGATAATTTATAGTAAAACAAACTACCTATGATAGTGCCAAAACAAAAAAACAATATGCCCGTAACCCACCAAAAATCAGCGGAATACTTCAAATTACTATAACTATCAGCCTTTAGCAAATTGTAGTAATAGTATAAGCTGTAGGTGATAAACTGTACTGACAATACCGTGTTGGTTAAGTTGTTATATTTATAAAAACCATGATCATACAATTCGTAAATGTATAAAAGGGCTGTTAAAGCAAGCCCACTATAAATAAGGGGCTTGCTGTTTACATAATTACCTATTAAATATTTAAAGTGCAGACTTATAAACCCGGCCTGGAAAATTAAAAGTACATTGTATAACCACGAATTTGTCAGGTTATGAACAGGGTCTTGCAAATAAATAATCTTTAAATATTTCCCCCCAAACTCGGTTAAGCATATAATTAAAAGGAATGGGATCATAGATAGCCAAGCCTTGCCACTACTTTTTTTTAAGCAAACCAACGCCGTTATCAGGCAGATAAGTTCCACCGAAATATTAAGGGTAAGGTATCTGAACATAATATTATTGTTGTTTTGGCCAGGTTACACCATTACAGCTTAGCGGGCATTGTTCGCCGTTGTCAACACGTATTATATGTGAGCTGCATGTGTAATAATCTTCATGAATGTTACTGTTTGTACTCGAAGGCCTGGTGGTAATTATTACAAAACCATGCGTTTTCTTTGTTGCGCTGGTATTACGGGCATAATAAATACGAATGCCATCAGCAGTTGGGGTATTATCTAATTCTTCTGTTAGGTAATCAAGAACGCCTTTTTGAAACCATTCGCTGGTAGTTACAAATCGATCATTGCTAAAATTTCGAACCCTATCAGCGGCCTCACTGCATGTTAAATAATGGTTATAGGTAGTGTTACAATTGTCGGCATCAGGGCATTTTAGGGCCGGATCATATAAAGTGGCGCCATTCTTGCCAGTGTAATCCACTATGCCTTTTGCCTCGGCTGTTTGTAAGAAAGGGTCGGAGTGTTCAAAATAATCCTGATGTGTATTTGGTACGCCCGTTCCGCGGGTAGAAACGACAATAATGTTATGCCCGTTTGGATATTTCGCGTAATATAGCCTTATGCCATCAGCTCCTTCTTTCTCAAGAAGCAGCTTAATCTTATTTATATAAGCCTTACTAAACCAAATGCTTGTAGGGCTTTTATATACACTTGCACTACTGATAAAGTCGCTCACGTAACCATCAGCCTTAGCCAACGGAACACCATTTAAAGTAATTAATTCTGGCAGAGCTATGGCCAGGCTTGATTGCCTGGACGAATCTGTTTTAGAAGATGTTGCTAACGATGTGCTGTCAGCAGATGTTTTGCTGCCATTGCCGCTGCAACCAGCCATTAAAAGCGGGATACAGCTTAATAGTAATAGTTTTTTCATGATTAAATTGTTTTAAGATTAACGGTTGCCCTAAGTTACATTCTATCAGGGGTTTTTGTATTTACAAAGTATTATTTTTTAAAATAAGCGGTACGCTTTCCGTCTGCATCGGTGGTAGATAATACCAATTCGCTGCTTGTAAGTTTTTCAACAGTAGCTACGTTGGTTTGGTTATTTGAAATGATAGTTAGCTTGTTGCCCGATAAGCTCCATTGCCCGTTGTCATCGTCCATGCTGTCGTAAGCGGTACCGTCTTCATTCAGCTGGAAGTATTCGCCATCCTCAAAAGTTTCGGTGTCGCCATTCTCCACAAACTTTACGTATAGCCACTTGCCAACCAGTTTGCTTTTTGATACTGAGCCAGATGATGCTCCTCCATCATCATTTTTTTTGCTGCAGCCGGTAAAGGCTACAGTGCTGCCAATAAGTAATAAAGTAATTAATAATAGTTTTTTCATGATCGTAATAATTAATGTTTAGTGGTGATTTGTGACTGCTAAGTTATTTGGGCCATCGGGCTACCTGCCCCGTGTTTTCACGGTATTTGCACAGCTTAAACACAGGGTAATTTGGGTGATAAGCGCATTGATGCGCCTTGCTGCTAAACAGAGATTTGTGTTAAGCAATTGAAGTTAATTGTGGCCGGGAAAGCCGAAAACGGAACAGAGTAGGCAACCAGAACTAAGAACATGAAAAACCTTAACCTTTCAAAAATTTTATTTATCCCCTTACTGTGTGCCGGCATAACAGCCAGTGCCCAAACCAGTAGCCTTACCGGTAACACTGCCCCGGTAGTTAACACCAACGCTACAATTGCTTTAGTTAACAGGCCTGTTAATGTTAGCCCTTTAGGAAGCGAAAAGAACCTGTTTGAACAAAAAACAGCCCTTAAAAATGTAACTGCAGCAGATGCTGCATCCGCATCAACATTCAACTTTGGGTTAGAGCTTGAAGGCTTGTTGCCCTTAGGAAATTTTAAAAATGCTACGTCAGTTGGTGTTGGCGTTAACGCGGTAGGTTTATACCACATAAGCGATGTTGGCGCGGTTACAGGCAGCGTAGGCTACAATTACTTCTTAAAGAAGGATGAGGTAGACGTTAAATACTCGGGCATCCCAATTAAAGTTGGCTATTTAGCAAAGCTTAACGATATGTTTTTTGTTGAACCGCAGATTGGCGTATATAACCTGCGCGTATCTGATGACGATGATAACTCCGAGAGCAACACCAATTTATTGCTGGCTGTCAAAGTTGGCCTTAACGTAGGCGAAAAATCTCATTTTGGCATAGGCTATAACTATATCAAAGTAAGCGGCGGCTCGTATGCTTTTGCAAATGTTAGCTACCTGTTTACTTTCTAATATCTATTTATAAATAAACACTAATACATAATATTATGAAAACATTAAAACGTAATTTATTTTTAAAAAGCCTGCTGCTTTTAATGGTGGTAGCCTTTTTAGGCGGATGTAAAAAAGACGGTGACGGCGGTGATGATATTGGCGGCGGCGCAACCGGTACATTTACCCTTAAGGGCACAAAGTTTAGCGGCCCCTGCCAGTCAATACCTACCACAAGCGGCGTATCGGGCAATATTGATGTGATCATCGCATCAAGCACAGGTGCATCTTTTACCGTTTATAATATGCCAACTGGCAGCAGCGGCACAAGCAATGTGGTTAATTTTGGTGATAACACGGGGTTTTCATCGCAGTTATACGCTGTATGTGTTCCAAATATAAACAACGCTGCTTATGCATCAACAGGAGGAACCGTTACCAAAAAGAGTTCCAACTCGTATGAGTTTTCTATTAACATGATAGACATGATAACAGACGAAAGCGTTACTATAACAGGCAGCGGCAAATATTAATTCTTAAACCTTACCACACAATTATCAGCGGCGCATGTTAATCCACACATGCGCCGCTTTTTACAACGCCTGCTTTATAAACCCGTATCGCGCCTGGCCGATAAATTCTCATCAAGGCCGGATAAGGCAAGGGTTAATAAGGCGTTAAACGCTTTATACAAAAGCATCATTACCAGGCCGGGTAAAAAGGGGTTGGTAATACCATTCGATCCCGCAAAAGAGAAATTCATCATCTTTTCAGACCAGCATAAAGGCGCCAGGGACGGGGCCGATATATTTGCCCGTTCGGCAAAAAATTACCTGAACGCGCTGGATCATTATAACAAGGAAAAATTTATTTATGTAAACCTTGGCGATAGCGAAGAGCTTTGGGAAAACCTGTTCATAACCGTAAAACGGCACAATAAACCAACCTTTGAGAAAGAGAGGCTGTTTATGGAACAAGACAGGTTTATGAAGATATTTGGCAACCACGACCTGTATTGGGGGAACGACCCGCTTGCCGCGGTTAGCCTGCTGCAGATATATGGTAAAGCTATCCACGTTTACGAGGGCGCGGTTTTACAAACACAGGTTGCCGGCAAACCATTAGAGATATTTTTAACCCATGGCCACCAGGGCGATCTGCAAAGCGATGGCAACTGGTTCAGCAAGTGGTTTGTATCTGATATATGGGGGCCGCTGCAAGGGTTTTTGCAGATAAACCCGAACACGCCGGCCTACAACAACCAGTTAAAAACCGATCATAACCGCATAATGTATGAGTGGAGCAGCCAGCGCAAGAATACATTGCTGATAACCGGGCACACGCACCAACCGGTGTTCCGGTCATTAACCGAGCTTGAAAACCTTTACATACAGCTTGAGCATGCTAAAAAAGCTAACGACGCTGCCAAAACGGCCGGGCTGGAAAAGAAAATAACCGCCCTGCACCTGCAGGGAAACGCCCCGCCCGATTTTAACGGCTACCTGGACACCTATTTTAATAGCGGCTGCTGTTGTTTTAACGATGGCGATATCACGGGGATAGAAATAGCAGATGGCTGCATCCGGCTCATTAAATGGGCTTATCGCAAAAAAGTAAGTGAAAGGGTTGTGCTGGAGGAGTGTAAGCTGGAGGAGTTGAATATAGGAGTGTAAACAATAAATGTCATTTCGAACGAGGTACGAGGAGAAATCTTGTTCGGTTTGCAAAGTCTACTAACAGTCATTTCAAGTCTTCGACAAGATCAGACTGACACGAATTCCAATTATCTACCCGTCCAGCAAAAACACGAACAATTCCTTAGGGCCATGAGCTCCCAACACCAGTGTTTTCTCGATATCGGCAGTACGGCTTGGGCCGGTAACGTGTGTTATCATGGATGGCATGCGGGCGCTATATTTTTCCTTCAGCAGTTTAAACCCGTCTTTCAGGTCGAGCACCAATTGAGATGTGTAGGCCAACACAATATGTACCGGTGGGTAAATGCTTAAACGCCTGCCCGCTGCATTAGCGTTTGATAATAAGATAGTACCGTTGCGGGCTATTAAAGCTTCGCAAAGGGTAAAGCCAACTTCGGCCTGGTCAAAATCTTTATCGGTTTCAAAAAATGGATATTCGTATAGTTTAAGCATATCCTGCAAAGGTGGTTCCCAGCAGTATATTTTATGCCATTTACGTTCTTCGGCAAGCTCAAGCAGGTTTTCTATGAACTGCACTTCATCTTCGCAAAAAACAAACTGGCCGCTAACTGCCGTAAACTCTTCGGCAAAAAGCACCTCCAGCATCTCGTCGTTAGGCGGATACATGGGCAGGTCTTCCAGGTTGGGGTAGGGATTATCGCGTTTCTCTAAAAGCGCTTTACGCACCTTTTTCAACAGCTTTTCTTTAGATGTAGTAATATCCCTCATTTAAAATCAAAAGTAATAAGTATAACGTAAAAAGTCGCAAGCCTAATCCAAATATTGAACTAAAGACTTGCGACTTCGCACGGCTAAATACCGTAGTTATTTCTCAAGGGGGGCTTCATTAGGCCCATCTATTCTTGAAAGCTCGGGATTAATAATGCTATCCGGTATGGCGTTGTTGTCTGGCACAAGGCCCGGTTCGCCATTTACAAACTTGTCATAAGCTGTACGGTGCTCAAATGGGCGTTTACCTAAAATTTCTTCCAGATCCGATTGAAACAATACCTCTTTTTCTAAGAGTTTTGCAGCCACATTTTCAAGCCCTTCGCGATGCTTTATCAGCAAATCTTTTGTTCGGGCGTAAACAACCTCAATTAAATTGCGCACTTCGGCATCAATCAGTTCGGCTGTAGCGTCAGAGTATGGTTTTACAAACTGGCTATCGCCTTGCGGGTCGTAGAATGACAGGTTTCCCACTTTTTCATTCATACCATATATTTTAACCATGCCATACGCCAGGCGTGTAATACGTTCCAAATCGCTTAATGCGCCGGTTGTGATCTTACCAAATACAATATCTTCGGCAACCCTGCCGCCCATAGATAGGGTCATATCATCAATCAACTCTTCTTTGGCTACCAGGAACCGTTCGTTTGGTAAATACTGGGCATAACCCAATGCTGCAACACCACGCGGCACAATTGATACTTTTACCAATGGGTCTGTATGTTCCAAAAACCAGCCGGCAATAGCGTGCCCGGCTTCGTGATAGGCCACTACCCGTTTTTCTTCGGGCGTAATAAGTGTGTTTTTCTTTTCAAGGCCACCAATAACACGGTCAATAGCGTCCTGAAAATCTATCATGTCAACAGCTTCTTTGTTTTTACGCGCTGCAATTAAAGCAGCCTCATTACAAACGTTGGCTATTTCTGCACCCGCAAAACCGGGTGTTTGTGCCGATAGTTTTTTAGGGTCTACACCTTCGGCCAGTTTAAGTGGTTTTAAGTGTACTTTAAAGATCTGCTCACGGCCAATCAAATCGGGTTTGTCAATAGATACCTGTCTGTCGAAACGTCCGGGGCGCATTAAGGCGCTATCCAATACATCGGGGCGGTTGGTGGCAGCAAGGATGATGATACCAGAGTCGGTACCGAAACCGTCCATCTCAACCAATAACTGGTTTAGGGTGTTTTCGCGCTCATCATTACCACCCATCATATTGTTTTTACCACGGGCACGGCCAATGGCATCAATCTCATCAATAAAAATGATACAAGGGGCTTTCTCTTTGGCCTGTTTAAACAAATCGCGTACGCGTGATGCACCCACACCCACAAACATCTCCACAAAATCGGAACCCGACAGCGAGAAGAAAGGCACTTGTGCTTCGCCTGCAACGGCTTTGGCCAATAGTGTTTTACCCGTACCCGGCGACCCTACAAGCAGTGCGCCTTTTGGTATTTTACCACCCAGGTTGGTGTATTTTTTTGGGTTTTTAAGGAAATCCACGATCTCCATAACCTCCTGTTTAGCTTCCTCCAGCCCGGCAACATCATTAAATGTAACCGATACCTGGGCCTCTTTATCAAACAAGGTAGCTTTTGATTTACCAATGTTAAAGATCTGGCCACCGGCACCACCACCGGCACCGCCGCCCATGCGGCGCATAATAAACAGCCATACACCAACAAGCAATACTGCCATTATAACACATTGTACTAACCAGTTGCTCAACAGGTTCTCTTTACCCTGTTGGTATTCAATAGCAGTTTTTTGCGCATCAGGCACATCTTTTTGTGCTGCCGCGATAGATTGCTTTAAGCTTTCGTAAGAGGCATCGGTAAAGTTATACTGCGGCTCTTTAGATACACCTAAACCGCGTTGCGCTTTACCAGCATCAGCATACTCGGGCTTTGTCAGGCTGTCTTTTTTTATAAAAACCTCGGCGGTTACCAGGTCGCCGTTTTTGTAGGCAACAATTTTTTCAACATCGCCGGTGCGCAGCATTTTGGTGCTAAACCTTTGAAAATCTATCTGTGTACCAGTGCCGCCGCTCATTAGGGTAGGCACTACCAAAATACCAATAATAGCAATGGCATACAGCCACATCAGGTTAAACTTTGGTGGTTTTGGCGTGACTTTTTTATTCGGAACCTTGCGTAAAGGTTTTGGGGAATCTGACTTTTTATCTTTAATTTCCATGTTCTACAAGCTCAACTATCAATTCAATAAGTAATTTAAAGGGTATTTATTTGAGCTTTTTTAAGCGCTTTTATAGCTTTTAATTTCAGCATCACCCCATAGGTCTTCAACACCATAAAACTCGCGTTTATCGGTCCTGAATATGTGTATGACAACATCTATATAATCCAGCAGTATCCATTCGCCATACTCAAGCCCCTCTTTGCGCCAGGGGTCCTGTTGTATAGCTTTATAAATTTCTTCCTCAACACTATGTGCAATTGCTTTTACCTGTGTGGCCGAATCGGCGTGGCAAATTACAAAGTAATCTGCTACCGAACTGTTTATATTACGAAGATCAAGCCTTACCAGATCATTCCCCTTTTTTTCCTGCATGCCATGTATGGCAAGTTCAGAAATGTAGGTGGATTCATTTATCACTTTACTTTTTACCATTAAAAAGATTTAGTTTTGAACGATTTCGGGTTTAATAATATTATACGTTGCAAAATAACATATTTTCAGGATTATTTGTTGGACAAAATTTAGTAACACTAAAAGAAGTTGACTCTACAAATACATTCCTAAAGAATATCCTGTCAAATTCCAAGCCAGTACCTGATGGAACGGTCATTATGGCAGAACACCAGTATGCGGGCCGTGGCCAGCGCGAAAATACCTGGCATGCACAGCCGGGCAAAAATTTAACCTTTAGCATATTGTTGCGGCCATCCTTTTTATCAGCATCACAGCAGTTTTACCTTACCTGCGCCGTTAGTATGGGTGTATATGACGCTCTGTACCCCCTGTTACGTGACAGCCTGAAGATAAAATGGCCAAATGATATTTATTTTGGCGATAATAAGCTTGGCGGGATGCTGATTGAAAATATATTGCAGGGCAGCCAGATAAAGCACTCGGTTATAGGTATCGGGCTTAACGTAAACCAGGAAAGTTTTGCAGCTGATGCCGTTAACGCTACTTCTATAAAGAAGATATTACAGAAGGATTATGATTTAAAAAATATATTAGCTGAAATTTGCAACCATATTGAGGGATATTACCTGCACCTGAAAGCCGGACGGATGGAGTTTGTAAGGAATATGTATTTAAGCCGACTATATTGGTTAAACGAAGCGAAACAATTTAAGTCGAACGGTCATGTTTTTGAAGGCACTATAATAAATGTTAAAGAAAACGGGTTACTTGTAGTAAAGCAGCAAACCGGCGAACAGGAATATAACTTAAAGGAAATAGAATTTTTAAACAAGTAAATGAGGAAGCTGCTTTTAGCCATAACCGCCATAATGATAACCGCCGGTGCAAAAGCACAGGTAGAATCGCACGTTAGGTGGTCATATGCGTCTAAAAGAACAAGCCCTACCGAGGCGGTTGTTTTTTTAAAAGCAACTATTGACAGAGGCTGGCATATTTACTCCCAAAATACGAAAGATGGCGGGCCGTTAAAAACAACATTTACGTTTACCCCCGCAAAGGGGTATGAAGTAGTTGGGAAAACGATCGAACCAAAGCCGATTACTAAGTATGAAAGGGCTGTAAAGATGAATGTTAGCTATTTTGAAAACTCGGTTGTGTTTCAGCAAAAGATAAAATTAAGATTGCCCGGGGCTAAAACAGTTACCGGGAAACTGGAGTTTTTAGCATGTGCTGAAAAATGCCTGCCGCCGGATGAAGTAGCGTTTGCTATCCCGATAGCGAAATGAAAAGAGTAGGGAATAGGATTTTAAACAAGTAAGATGAAGAAATTATTTTTAGCGGTTACCGCATTATTAATAACTATTGGTGCAAAAGCACAGGTAGAATCGCACGTTAAATGGGCCTACGCGGCCAAAAAAACAAGCCCGACAGAGGCGGTAGTTTTAATAAAAGCTACCATTGACAAGGGTTGGCATATTTACTCACAAAATGTTAAAGAGGGCGGGCCAATTAAAACCAGCTTTACTTTTACCCCATCGGCCAATTTTGTACTTGTTGGCAAGCCCAGCGAACCCACGCCGATAACCAAATACGAAAAGGTTTTCAGCATGAATGTTGGCTACTTTGAAAATTCGGTTGTGTTTCAGCAAAAAATAAAACTAAAATCAGCAAAAGCTACCGAAGTAAAAGGTAAGCTGGAATTTATGACCTGTAATGATTCAAAATGTCTTCCACCAGACGAAGTAGAGTTCTCTATCCCGTTAGGTAAATAATTATAATGAAGACAATAGCCATTAAACGCACCCTGCTGCGCAGCGCATTTTTATTTTTGATAACCCTTTTTGCTTTGGTGGTTTTAGCACCGCAGCAGCTTAAGGCGCAAACTGCCGACACCGTTTCTACAAAAGATGTGGAGTTTACGGATATACCGGTTGTTGATAATGTAGCCATTAAGAAAAGGGCTGATTCTTTAGCCAAAATAAAAGAAGACTCCATCATCAAGTCGAGTGCAGCCGTTTTTACAAATAAACAAGCAGCGTCAGATGATGCATCTACGAGCCTTTGGCAATTATTTATCATTGGTTTTGTGGGTGGTTTCGCGGCGTTTTTATTGCCATGCGTTTATCCTATGCTGCCACTAACGGTTAGCTTTTTTACAAAAAGAGGGGGGAGCAGGGCTAATGCTATATGGCAATCCTGCCTGTATGGCTTGTCTATTATTTTTATCTATGTAGTTTTCGGCCTGCTGATCACTATTGTTTTTGGCCCGGCGGCGCTTAACGGCTTGGCCACTAATGGCGTATTCAATTTCTTTTTCTTTCTGATGCTCATCGTTTTCGGGGCCTCGTTCCTTGGTGCGTTTGAAATAACATTGCCCAGTTCATTAGCCAACAAAATGGATGCAAACTCTGACAAGGGTGGCCTTGCCGGGATCTTCTTTATGGCTGCTACCTTAGTGGTAGTATCTTTCTCATGTACCGGACCGGCAATTGGCGGGGTGCTTTCAAGTGCTTTTACAAAAGGCGATAGGCTTGGGCCAGCCGTTGTAATGTTTGGTTTTTCGCTGGCTATTGCCTTGCCGTTTACCATATTTGCCATGTTTCCTTCGGCTTTAAAAAGCCTGCCAAAATCGGGTGGCTGGCTAAACAGCGTTAAGGTAATACTGGGTTTTATTGAAATAGCGTTTGCCTTGAAATTCTTATCGAATGTCGACCTGGCCTATCATTGGAACCTGATTGACCGCGAGGTAGTTCTTTCTCTTTGGATAGCTATTGGCATATTAATGAGCTTGTACCTGATCGGGAAGATCAAATTCTCGCACGATAGCGATGTAACGCATTTAACGGTTACCCGTACATTCATTGCTATGGGGATGTTTGCCTTTACCATATATATGGTACCCGGCCTTTGGGGTGCGCCGTTAAAAGCCATTAGCGCTTTGCTGCCGCCTTTAAGCACACAGGATTTTGATATTTCAGGCGGCGGCAGTGCTGCTATTGCTACCCCGGCCAATACATCAACCATAAAAGTTAAAAAATACGAAGAGCTTTTTAAACGCCTGCCAAAGGTAAAAGGCCTTGACGAGTGGTATGATTACGAACAGGCCATAGAACTTTCAAAGCAACTGCGTAAACCCATCCTGATAGATTTTACCGGATGGAACTGTGTTAACTGCCGTAAAATGGAACAGGAGGTATTGCCTGTGCCGGTTGTATTAACAAAACTGCAAAACGATTTTGTAATACTGCAAATGGTAATTGATGATAAAACAGACTTGCCCGCTGCAGAACAATACAAATCAACCGTAACCGGAAAAAACATTACTACCCTGGGGGGTAAATGGCTCGATCTGGAGATAAGTAAATTCAATTCAAACGCGCAGCCTTATTATGTTATTATTAATGAAAAAGGCGACGCACTTGTTAAACCGATAGGCGCTACGGATGTTAAATCCTTTATTTCCTACCTGGAGAGTGGATTAGCAGCCTATAAAAAATAGGCAGGTAAAAAAAATTAGTGTAAATTCGCCGAACTTTACGAAAACGATGTAGCAACACTACATGGCTTTTGTAAAGTTCTTTCTGTTTACACTTACAAAGCGACAGCGCCCTTTTAAAAATGACGCAGATCAAAAATATAGGAGTTTTTACTTCAGGTGGTGATGCACCAGGCATGAATGCCGCCATCCGCGCGGTAGTACGTTCGGCAACTTATTATGGAATTGAGGTAACCGGTATCCGCAGAGGTTACGAGGGGATGATCAATGGTGAATTTTTTACCATGGACAGGAAATCTGTTTCCAACATCATTCAACGAGGGGGTACTATTCTTAAAACCGCCCGCAGCGAACAATTCAAAACAACCGAAGGCCGCAGGTTGGCTTACGACCAGCTGATAAAGCATAATGTTGATGCCATTGTTGCCATTGGCGGCGATGGTACATTTACCGGCGCGCGCATCTTCGGCTCCGAGTATGATATCCCAGTAGTTGGTTTACCCGGCACTATCGATAACGACCTTATGGGTACCGATTTTACCATTGGTTATGATACCGCTATTAATACGGTAATTGATGCGGTTGATAAGATCCGCGATACGGCAGAATCGCACGACCGTGTGTTTATTGTGGAGGTGATGGGCCGCGATAGCGGATTGATAGCCCTGCGTACCGGTATCGCATCGGGTGCAGAAGCCATTGTTATCCCCGAAAGTAAAACCAATATTGATGCCCTTTGCGAGCGCTTAGAGCATGGCCGTAAGGATAAGCTATCGAAAATTGTGATAGTAGCCGAGGGTGATGATGCCGGTGGCGCTTTCGAAATAGGCCGCCATGTAAAAGAGCGTTTCCCGCATTACGATACAAGGGTTTCTATATTAGGCCACATCCAGCGTGGTGGCAGGCCGTCATGCCAGGACAGGGTATTGGCAAGCCGCGTAGGCGTAGCCGCTGTTGAGGCTTTAAGGGATGGCCACCGTAACGAAATGATAGGCGTTATCCATAACGAGATCTCATACACCCCGTTTGAGCATGCCTGTAAACACAATGTTGAAATAAACCCCAACTTTTTGAAGATAGTAGAGATACTGGCGATATAAGTTTGGTTGAACATAAAAGGAAAAGCCGCTCAATTGAGTGGCTTTTCCTTTTTTATGCCCCGGTGTCATTTCGAACGAGGGACGAGGAGAAATCTTTTACACTTTACAATTAGCCGAAATGCATAGTGTAAAAGATTTCTCTTCGTCCCACCGCGCATTTTCCGCCCCGCTCCTCATTCGAAATGACAGGCGGTTATGAATGTAGTATTACTCCACCTTCGGCGTTACATCCACCACCTTCGCTTCACTTTCCCGTTGCAGCTTTTTAAGCATTTCGGTTCCAATTAAAGCGTCTATCATGCCATTGCCACCACCGTTTTGGCCGTTAACCAAAATTTCGGGCACCAGTTTAATACCATTGCTGGCTAAAGCTTCGGCTACACGTACAATAGCGTATTGCTCGGTACCCATGGCTTCGGTTTTTTGTTTGGTAACCTCGGCTTCGGCCAAACCTATGGCCTTTATTTTACCGGCATCGGCAGTACCATTAACCTCGGTTGCATTGGCATCCGCTTTAGCGTTAATGGTTTTGGCTTCTGCATCGGCTTTGGCTATGATGGTTTTGTTCTCGGCATCAGCCTTAGCATTGATCACCCTCGATTCGGCATCACCCCTGGCAGCAGCAACTTTTGAAGCCGCCATTTGGGTGTTTATCTCTACCTGGCGGGTTGATTTTACCACCTCGGGCTGCATATCGGCACCGGCTTTGGCGCTTTCAAATTCCTTACGCTCTATCTGGGCGCTTTTTTGAATTTCGTAGGTAACGCGTTCCTGTTCGGCTATTTTACGGTCGGTAAGGGTTTTCATCAGAGCTTCCGGCGGCACAATGTCACCAATCAGGGTGTCTACGCCTTCTACGTTATAGTCGGCCAGTACTTTGCTGATCTGCGCACGGGCATCCTCCTGCCTTTGCGACCGGTTGGTTAAAAACTCTATCACACCACTTTTTTGTGCCGAGTTACGGAAGTAGTTAGCAATAGTGGGTTCCAGCACCTGCGATACCAGGTTTTTTGTATTACCAAACCTGGCAATAACCTTTGGCGCATCGTTACGCGGGATGTGGATGATCTGCGACACATCCAGATTGAAGGTAAACCCATCGGATGAACGCACACTGATGGTACACAGGTTTTTATCCAGCTCGTGGCTTTCGGTGCGGCTGTTGGCCCAGTTCAATACTATATTTGTAGTAGGCACAATCTCTACCGTGTGGGTGTAAATGTTTACAGGGTGCTTGCCCGGGTCAAGCGGTTCATCCCAAACACCTTTATCGTATTTCTTAACAATGTTACCATGTGTAAAGCCTACGCCGCTGGTATCCTTACCCTCGGGGCCAACAAAGGAGTTGACAACGCCCACATACCCGATATGGATATGCACCATCTCTACCTGCTCCACAATGACAAACCAGGGGTTTAGGTAATAAGTACCGGCGAGGATAACGTCCTCTTGCAAACCTTTTTTACCGCCGGCTTTTATAAACGCCATCGGGTCTTGATAGTTACGGTGCCCATCAACCGAGCCGCCGGCTATTTCACCTTTATCCAAAGGTTCACCATCCAGCGTGGTTACAATACCCACCTTGTTTTCGTGGATGCTGGTAGTAGGCACCATCACAATCTCGAAAAGGAAGGTGTTGATACGATAGTTACCCGGCGTTAAGAACGCGGCTTGCGGGCCTTTTTGTCCGTTGTTTTCCAGAAAGGCCTGCGAGTCCTGGAACTTGTCGCAATCTACCGGTTTGCCCAGCACACGGCCAATATCCATTGGGGCGCCGTCTTTAGCTTTTACCAGGCCAAGCCTATCCTGCGGAACAACGGTAAAGGCTTCCATGGTAATTACATACTGCCATGGCCACATGCGCCAGTACAGGCCCGGGGCAAGCGGTTTTGCCTGCATACCCGCTTCGCCGTTGATGGCGATAATACGGCCATCGGGCAGCCGTTTGCTCCCATAAAGGGTGAATTTTTTAACAACCAAACCAATACGGTCATCCGGAACGATGATCATACCACATAAAACACGCAATACAAATTTGTAAAGCAGAACAGCACCCACCAGCGGAAATACCCACCAGAATTGGATCAATAAATTTTCAGACATTTTTTTTAGTGATTAATTTAACGGGGCCCTTAAGGTGCGGGCTCCTCACAATAACTTATAGCTTTATGAGACCTTGGCTATATAGCGATATTATGATGCAGGTGAATTATTCTTGTTACAAAAAATTGCGAAAATATTTTTGGGGTATCTTATAGCCTCTGCGCCGTTTACTCACCCCGACATCGCTTCGCTTGTCGACCCTCTCTACTGCGCGAAGAGGGTGAAGAAAATGTAAGAAAGAACCCCCTCTTCGCGCAGCAGAGAGGGGGCAGGGGGTGAGTAAACTAATAAAGCGAACATTCCCCCATTGCTTCAAGGCAAACCCCTACCTAATTAATTACAAGCCTTTTATATATAAATAATAATTTATACCTTTGCATCCCCGCAGAAAGAACTCCGGGGACAATGTTGAATACATAAAAATAAAAGAATGGCAACTAAGATCAGACTGCAAAGACACGGTAAAAAAGGAAAACCTTTTTATTACATCGTAGTAGCAGATGCCCGTGCTCCAAGAGACGGTCGTTTTATTGAGCGTGTAGGTTCATACAACCCTAACACCAACCCAGCTACAATCGACATCAATTTCGAAAAAACCCTTGAGTGGGTAAACAATGGCGCACAGCCAACAGACACTTGCCGTGCAATACTGTCATACAAAGGCGTATTATACAAAAAACACCTACAAGGCGGTGTTAAAAAAGGTGCTTTAACCGAAGAACAAGCAGAAACTAAATTTGCTGAGTGGTTAGATCAAAAAGACGGCAAAATAACAGGTAAAAAATCAAATCTTAACGCTGCAAAAGACGAAGCCCGTAAATTGGCTTTAATTGCTGAAGCTAAAAAGAAAGAAGATAAAGCTGCAGCTATCGCTGCTAAGAACGCTCCTGTAGCTGAAGTAGTAGAGGAAGAAGAAGTTTCTGAAGCACCTGCTGAAGAAGAAGCTGCTGCCGATACCGAAACTGAAGCAGAAAGCGCTGAATAATTATTTGAACGCAAGTTCTAAAGCAAATGGCGAAGCAACCCAACGGTTCTTCGCCATTGTTATTTAAAAATATTATTATGAAAACCGAGGATTGTTTCAGGCTGGGCAGCATTTTAAAAACCAAAGGCCTTAAAGGCGAAATGCAGGTATATGTTGATTTTGAAGATGCCGAAGCCATCAAAATCAAATCATTATTTGTGGATATTGCAGGCAAGCTGGTGCCATACTTTGTAAGCTCGATAAAGTTTTTGCAAAAGAACCAGGCCTACCTGAACCTGGAAGATATAGATACCATTGAAAAGGCAACGATGTTGGTGAAAAAGGATATCTACCTGCCTAATAAGGTAAAACCTAAAAAGAAGAAGGAAGAATTTACTCTTAAAGATGTAAAAGGCTTTATTGCGGTTGATGAAAACCACGGCGAACTGGGTGAGATACTGGATGTGGTTGAATATCCGCAGAAGCTTATTGCATCAGTAAATTTTAAAAATAAAGAGGTGCTGTTCCCGCTGAATGTAGATATCATTAAAGGGATTGACGTTGAAGGCGGCGAGATCTATATTGCCCTGCCAGATGGTTTACTGGATGTTTATTTAGAAGGGTAATTTCATATTACTTTCTCGCAAAGACGCTAAGACGCACATAGATTGCAGTTTTAACGTCTTTGTTGTTTATAAAGGTTGGCAACTGCACTTAGCGTCTCTGCGTCTTTGCGAGAGAATAAAAATAAAATGTCAAAAATACTTGACATTTGTAAAGTTTGTTTTACATTTGGTAAATCAAACTTTACAATCATGAAACCACGTTATTTATTTCCGCACCATTTCCGAAGCATAGGGTATCTATGCTTTGGTGTAATTATCCTGTTTGGCATATTGCTAAAGGTGTTCCACCCACAGCTGAATATGGAATCGCTCCATCAGAACATAATACCTGGGATAAAGACGTGGCATGATATTACCGCTTTACTTATCCTTGCGGGATTACTATTTATCGCTTTTTCTAAAGAGAAAATAGAGGATGAGCATATCTCACTCATCAGGTTAGAGTCCTTGCAGTGGGCGGTGTATTTAAACTATTTTATGCTGGCCTTATCGGTAGTTCTGGCCAACAGAATGGAGCTTATGCATATTATTTTAACAGCAGTATGGGCGCCGCTTATATTCTTTATAATCCGTTTCCGCTGGATGATCTTCCGCCTGAATAAAGAAGCCAAATTATCATAAACCATTAAACCTTATAACCATGAGATCATACCTGTTATTTTCAAATAAGCTAAGGGCCATAGGTTGGCTTTTAACCATTCCCGGCCTGGTACTGGGCTACTTAAGCGTTTACAAAGAGTATAGTATCCCCGGTTTTGGGATGCAGCTTAGGGATGGCAGCGAACTATTTTTATCTGCCTATGAAAACTTTACCAATGAACTTGCGCTTACCCTGGTAATTGTAGGTTTGCTATTTGTTGCCTTCAGCAAACAAAAGCGAGAAGATGAGCTGACCGAACATATCAGGCTTAACGCTTTGTACTGGGCCATACTTACCAACTATATATTTTACGGCGTGTTTATGCTGATAGGTGTATTAAACGCTTTTACTAATTTAAAGGGAATAGGTTTTATTGTTGACCTGCTGAGCGACAAATTCGGCTTTATGGTTTATAATTTGTTTACCCCGCTGGTTATTTTTATTGCCCGCTTTTATTACCTGCTGTTTAAAAGTAAAACCGAATATACGATAAGGCCGTTGCGGTTTTTACCTAACAAACCATACCGGATGATAGGAAAAATCCTTACCCTTTTACTGATAACCGCTATCGTTATCGCGTTAATAATTGACAGTGACGATAATGCGTCTGGTAACATCCTTTACGCCCTACCATTTGCTATGTTGTTATGGGTATATTCAAAAGAAAAACAGGAAGACGAGTATATCAGCAGCGTTCGGTTAAATGCAATGCAAGTGGCTGTATATGTTAACTACGCTATTTTGCTGATAAGCAACTGGTATGTTTACGGACTTGGTTTTCTGTTGGTGCTGCTGATAAACCTTTCAACTATTCCTGCCATATTTTTACTGGTGTTTAATTACCGGTTATACAAGATAAGACAAGAGGAGAACGAAACCGGCGGAAATAATTTAACGGTAACCCTCTTATAACACGCAACCATGAAAAACACCATCCGCGTAGAGCGTGCCATCAAAAATATAACCCAGGCAGACCTGGCCGAAGCCATTGGCGTATCGCGCCAAACCATTAATACTATCGAGAGTAATAAATACGTACCCTCAACCGTGCTGGCCTTAAAAATAGCCCGGGTTTTTAGCAAACCTGTAGAAGCTATTTTTGAACTGGAAGATGGTGACTAATAAACTATTAACTAAATTTGATTATGGCGACACCCGTATTTGCACCTATGCTCGTCATCCCCAACGGGATAACCGATGTGAGTTTTTATACAAAAGCCTTCGATGCGGAAGAAATACGCCGCTTTAGCAACGATGATGGGAGCATCCACGTGATGGAATTTTCTATTGGCGGGGCAACGTTTCATTTACATGAGCAATGGGAAACCAAACTGGTAAGCCCGGCGAAGGCTGGGGCAAGCACCGTTTCGGTAAATATTTT
The DNA here is from genome assembly GCF_001636615.1 of Mucilaginibacter sp. L294. Classification (GTDB taxonomy): domain Bacteria; phylum Bacteroidota; class Bacteroidia; order Sphingobacteriales; family Sphingobacteriaceae; genus Mucilaginibacter. The sequence continues at coordinate 89,421 of NZ_LGEK01000019.1, forward strand.
TGTTGATGATGTGGATGCGGTAGTCGCTCAGGCCGTAGCTGCCGGTGCAAGGATCACTTCACCCGCGCAGGATTTTGATTACGGCTACCGCCAGGCCGATATTGTTGATCCGTTCGGCCATTGCTGGCAAATACAGAAGAAGATATAAGCCCTCCTAACCCCCTGAAGGGGGAACCGGATTTGAGCTTTAAGCTTTTCAAAAATTCCCCCTTCAGGGGGTTAGGGGGTTTTAGTATCTTTGCCCTATGCGTTTTGATATCATCTCTGTTTTGCCCGGTTTGTTAGAAAGCCCCTTTGCCCATTCTATTTTACAGCGTGCGCAAAAAAAGGGAGTGGCGGAAATTGTAGTGCATAACCTACGTGATTATGCCACCGGTAAGCAAAAAAGTGTCGACGATTATCCCTATGGTGGTGGCAGCGGTATGGTAATGACTATACAACCCTTTGCCGCCTGTATAGAAAAGCTGAAAAGCGAACGCGAATATGACGAGATCATCTTCATGAGCCCGGATGGCGAAACGCTGAACCAGAACATAGCCAACCAGCTATCCATTAAAAAAAATATCATCATCCTTTGCGGGCACTATAAAGGGATAGACCAACGCATCCGCGACATCTACGTTACCCGCGAGATCTCTATAGGCGACTATGTGCTCTCGGGCGGCGAACTGCCCGCAGCGGTGCTGGTTGATGCCGTGGTGAGGCTGATACCGGGCGTGCTGAACGATGAAACCTCGGCCTTGTCTGATTCTTTCCAGGATGATATGCTGGATGCCCCTGTTTACACCCGCCCGGCCGATTGGAACGGACATAAAGTACCCGACATCCTGCTAAGCGGCAACACGCCCGAAATTGAAAAGTGGCGTTTTGAGCAAGCGCTTGAAAGAACCAGGATAAGAAGGCCCGATCTGTTGGAGTAATTTTATTATCTTCAACTGCTCAATTCAAACTTTATCCAATGAAACCGCTTATCATTTCCTTCCTGTTTTTATCCCTGGCGTGTAACGTTAATGCGCAGCTAAAACTGGCAGATAAAGATTTCAATAATCTTGTAGCCCTTGGCGAACTGTACACGCATAATAACATGTTCAACGACGCAAAAACAATGGAAGCTGCCGGGGCATTGCGTACCCCTTTATTAAACCATATGATCGATGCCCTGATAGCAACAGGCAAAGCAGATACCGGGATAATAAACACCAGGTTTTTGAGCCGGCCATCAAATGACGAAATGAAGCTCTGGTATGTTTTAAGAGAGATCCATTATGAAAGGGTGGATACCGCCAGGAAGCATTTGCCGGCTGCCGAAGTTGCGAAAAACGTGCTGTCGCAGCAAATAGATGAGCGTTGGCTGCTTGCCAATTATTATTACCGCATACACGGAGGATTAGCAATGCTTTTTAATAATGCCGACTTAAGCATTTACAACTTAGAAACGGATAAACTTGGGTTGAAAAATGATACGGAGAAAGCAATATTTTTTTTAAGTATAACAGATGGCCTTATCGGCGGGAGATTTAAAGTACTGCAGTATATGAAGAAATATGACAGGGTAGCTGAGTTTGCACGCAAAATGCCCATGTTTAACGGCAAGCCATATTTTTACTATACCAACTTAAACATTGAGGATTTTGAATTTATAGGGTATGACAAGAAGGAGTCGTACTTAACCAGGGAGATTGAGGGTTTAATAAACACATTGTCGGTGCATTTTATGAGTGCCACAGCAGTTAAGATGCAATACAGCCCGCGCGAGATCTATATTAATTCGATCCTTCATCACCCCGAAATTTTTAAGTATAGCACATCTAAAGAGGTTTTGCAGCAGATGTATGATAAGTCTAAGTAGGCTAAAATCACCCGTTTTGTGGATAAAACACAAATTGTGGAATTTTTTAAAATAGGTTTTTAAAATTCAAAAAATATCCTTATTATTGCACTCCGATTTTTACGGGTTAAAAATCGCTTTAAGAGCTAAAAATCATGGATTTAGTAAAATTTGTAGAAGAGCAATCAGTAGTTAAGAATACCTTCCCGTCATTTAAGGCCGGTGATACTGTTAGCGTGCATTATAAAATCAGAGAAGGTAATAAAGAACGTATCCAGGTTTACCAGGGTGTTGTGTTACAACGCAACAGTGTTGGTAACAGCGAAACCTTTACCGTACGTAAAGTTTCTAACGGTATAGGTGTTGAGCGTATCTTCCCTTACAACTCTCCAAACATTGATAAAGTTGAAGTTAACAGCGTTGGTAAAGTACGTCGCGCTAAACTTTACTACCTGCGTGCCCTTACCGGTAAAGCAGCTCGTATCAAATCAAAAAGGGTTTAATTATCTTTTCGCCGCAAGGCGGATACATATACGACTTTCAGAACCTGCACTTTTCAGTGCGGGTTTTTTTGTGTTGAGGCAGATTAAATATTTACTTGAAAGGTAATACGGCGGGGCGTTTTAACCACAGAGGACACAAAGGAAGAATACACAAAGAACACAGAGATATTAAAAACGATGTTACAGGCTCTGTGCCCTCTGTGAAAGGCTCTGTGTCCTTTGTGGTTAAAATATAATAAGCACAAAAAAAGCCCCAATGCAAATGCATCGGGGCTTCAAAAATCTATTTAAGAAATCCTTATTTCTTATCAGCCTTTTTAACTGCTTTTGGTTTTGCGGCAGCTTTTGCCGCCGGTTTTTTTGCCGGTGCTGCTTTAGCTACGGGCTTTTTTTCGGCAGCGGGTTGTTCTTTTTCTATATCGTGTTCAACTACGAATGTTTCTTCGCCATGTTCCTCTATTAGCGGTTCGGTAGAGTCTGGGATCTTTTCGCTTATAACATCAGATGTTTCATCAGGCAGCGCTACGTTGTTGGTTAGCTCGGCTAACACTGTGCGGCCACCTTTAACCACCTGGTTAAGCTCTACGTTTATTTTGGTGCCCAGCGGCAGGAATATATCCACCCTCGATCCAAACTTAATGAAACCGAACTGCTGGCCCTGTTCAACCACATCACCTTCTTTTACATACCAAACAATACGGCGGGCAAGCGCTCCGGCTATCTGGCGGAACAATACCTGGGTACCTTCGCTATTTTCGGTCACAACGGTTGTACGCTCGTTCTCGGTTGATGATTTTGGGTGCCATGCCACCAGGTATTTACCCGGATGGTATTTAAAATATTTAACAACACCACTTATAGGGTTGCGGTTTACGTGCACATTTACCGGCGACATAAATACCGATAGCTGTATGCGCCTGTCTTTTAAAAACTCAGGCTCGTCGGTTTCTTCTATCACCACCACCTTGCCATCTGCCGGGCAAAGCACTTGCGATTCATTTTTACTGATATGTAATTTGGGGCTGCGGAAAAACTGCACAATAGTTACAAAAAGCAAAAACGACAGGATGTAAACTATCCATTTTACAACATGCGCATCCGGGAAATAAAATGATATGGCGGCATTAACCAAAGCGATAACCAGTATAGTTAAGGCAAGTGATGTATATCCTTCTTTATGAAAAGTCATTATATAGGCTTATAAGTTTCTACAAAATTAAACATTTACAACGAAGTACAAGTATGTATAAACAACAGGCGCGGCTATCAGTAGTCCGTCAAACCTATCCAGCAGCCCGCCATGGCCGGGTAATATGCTGCCCGAGTCCTTGATGTTGATGCTGCGTTTAAACATTGATTCTACCAGGTCGCCAAGGGTGCCAAAGCAGGAGATCAGTATCCCTACAGACATCCAGTGTTTCCAATCCAGCTCGGGGAAGTACAGGCTGATGATATAGCCAACCCCGGCACTGATCACTACACCGCCAATAAAACCCTCCCAGGTTTTTTTAGGAGAGTGGCGTTCAAATAGTTTGGTGCGGCCAATACTCATCCCCACTAAGTAAGCACCCGTATCATTAGCCCAAAGCATCAGCAAAAAGCCAAGCGGTATGTGAACAGTGTACGGGCCGCTAACATAGGCCAGCGCATGAAAAAACGTAAAAGGTATTATCACAAAAACGATACCTAACAGGGTATAGCCAATATTGGCAAAAGGGGCGACGGATATTTTAAACAGCTCGAAAATAAACACCACAATTACAGCGAGGGGGACCAAAAATAACAGCATATAGCCTATGTGGCGGCTGCTTTCGCCGGCTGGGGCTAAAGATGCGGCATAAGTAATAAATGCAAATGCGGCGTATATAAGCGCCCCGTTTAGCAAGCCTGCAGGTATGTTAGGGGCGGCAGTATCTTTCTTGATAAGGGTGTAAAACTCATACAGGCAAAAGCCGCTCAGCAATAAATAAAATGCCCCGAACACATTATGACCCAGTAAAAACGACCCGATCATCACGATAGTAAAAAAGAAGCCGGTTATGGCGCGTGTCTTCATAAATTAATCTGGTTCAATATCATTATTTCGATAGCGCTGCTAAAGTTTTCCTGGTGAACGTAAACCTCAATATCGCCAAAAGCCTGGTGCGATGATGCCTGCCGGTTAAGCAATACGGCATCTATCTGGTACCCGGTAAGCACCTGTTTCACAATTTCCGACTGATAAAAGTTTGACGACGTAAAAATTTTAACCCAGTTCTTCTCCATTTAATGCGGGCTGTTTTTTGCCCAATCCTATCTTTTTATATACTAACAGCAAATTTATAATAATAATCAGGCTAAACAGGTACCCGGGAGTGTTAAATACATTTGTTTCATCCGGGCTTAGCGTAATAAGTTTTTTTTGATACAAATAGGTGATCACAACAGCCGAGCCGTTATTTAAAAAGTGCCCCCAAACGGCAGGCCAGATGCTGCCGCTCCAGGCAACAAAATAGCCAAATAGCGCGCCCAGCAAAAGGCGGGGTAAAAAGCCATAAAACTCCATGTGGAACGCGCTGAAAATTGCCGCCGTAACCCAAATGGCAACATGCGTGTTTTTGGTCCACTTTTGCATAATGGTTTGTATGCCGCCGCGAAACATAAACTCTTCGGCAATGGCGGTTAGCAAGCCAATCAGTATAATGTTTTTAATACAATCCCAAAGGGTTTGCATTTGTAGTATGGCCATTGTTACACGGCGGGCGCTTTCTTCGCTTTCCTTCATCCATTTTTCAAGCCCGCTTAGCCATTTTGGTAAAACCATTTGCTGGTTAATGTTGCTCAAAAACTCGATCAATGGCGATGACATCAACATCACAAAAAAGGCGACGATAAAAAGCATCCAGGGTATACGGATGGTTGGCTTTATATATGCTGCCGGGGCTTTTACAACCCAATAGCCAAAAATAACCGGCGCTAAAAATATAGGGATAGTGGTGGTTACTATTTGTAATAGGTATAATGCGGGGATGCTTTGCGGGTTGCTAAAGTTTAAATGGCCAATATCCATCACCAGGTTAAACCCGTAAATTACGCCTACTGCTAATATGCCAATGATGTTGCATACCACAAATATCCCCAGGAAAATAACTACAAAAAGCAGGAATTGTAATCCCGGTGACATTTGATTTACAGGCGTTTTCATCATATTGCTTAAATTGCGTAAATTTGCACGAATATAATTCATGTCTGTACAAATAGGAAATATTGATTTAGGGGAGTTCCCGCTGTTGCTGGCACCGATGGAGGACGTGAGCGATCCGCCTTTCCGTTACGTGTGTAAGCAAAACGGGGCGGATATGATGTACACGGAGTTTATTTCGTCCGAGGGGTTGATCCGCGATGCAGCCAAGAGCCGCAAAAAGCTTGATGTTTTTGAGTACGAGCGCCCTATTGGCATCCAGATCTTCGGCAGCGATATCGACCACATGCGCGAAGCTACCGAAATAGCATCTTTGGCAGGCCCCGATCTGATGGATATTAACTACGGCTGCCCTGTTAAACAGGTGGCATGCCGTGGCGCCGGCGCAAGCCTTCTGCAGGATATTGATAAAATGGTGGCCATGACCAAAGCGGTTGTAGAGGCTACCCATTTACCGGTTACCGTTAAAACCCGCCTGGGCTGGGATGATAACACCAAAAACGTTTATGAAGTTGCCGAACGCCTGCAGGATGTTGGTATTAAGGCATTAACTATACACGGCCGCACCCGGTCGCAAATGTATAAGGGCGTTGCCGATTGGAGCCTGATACATGATATCAAAAAGAATCCACGCATCAAGATCCCGATATTTGGGAACGGGGATATCGACTCGCCCGAGAAAGCGGCAGAATGGCGTATGCAGTTTGAGGTGGATGGGATGATGATAGGCCGCGCGGCCATCGGTTACCCGTGGATCTTCCGCGAGATAAAACATTACTTTAAAACTGGCGAGCACCTGGAGAAACCAACCATTGCCGAACGAATTGAGGTTTGCAAAACCCACCTGGAAAAATCAATGGAATGGAAGGGCCCTAAAACAGGCATTTTTGAAATGCGGCGCCACTACAGCAACTACTTTAAAGGCGTTCCCGACTTTAAGGAATACCGTATGAAACTGGTTACAGCCGCTACCGTTGAAGAAATTATGGATATTTTAGCACAGGTTGACAAAAAATATGCCTTTGAAATGGCTTAATATTTGTTTGCATGCTATATATTTGAATATAAAGACACAATAAAACAATGGCCACTACTATAACTGAAGGTGTTAAGGTTTCAGTTGAAACAATTTACCAGCCCGAATATTCTAACCCAATGAATGACCACTTTATGTTTGCCTACAGGGTGAACATCGAGAATATGGGTAACTATGCGGTGCGCCTGGTTAGCCGGCACTGGTATATTTTCGATTCGAACGGAGCTAAGCGCGAAGTAGAAGGCGAAGGCGTTGTGGGTTTACAACCCATTATTGAACCCGGTAGCTCGCATGAATATGTAAGCGGCTGTAACCTTAAAACCGATATGGGCAGCATGAAAGGCGAATACCAGATGGAGCGCCTGCTGGATAACTCGGTATTTAATGTACAGATCCCCGAGTTTTATCTGATAACCCCTTACAGGTTAAATTAAGAATCAAGAGTTAAGAACCAAGATATACGCCCCGGCAGAAATGCCGGGGCTTTTTTGTTGCCAAATTTTCCAACCTGTCATTTCGAACGAGCGACAGCGAGGAGAAATCTTTTACACATTGCATCCAAACTATTAAGTTATGGCAATACTCATCGCCACCCTGTCATTTCGAACGAACAGGGCCGGGCTATGAAATGGGGTTCGGAGAAATCTTTTACAATTTGCATCCGAAAACCGTAGGCTGGTGTAAAAGATTTCTCCTCACTTCGTTCGTTCGAAATGACATTTCTGATTTTTATGCTTCACATCCAAACTAATTGTAATTTTAAATATGTGGAATCACAATTACTACATATATATAACCACCAACTACGATAAATCAATATTATACATCGGGGTTACCAATGATTTAAGTAGAAGATTATATGAGCATAAGGAGAACAAAGGCACAGGTAAATCCTTTACAGGCAAATACTATTGTTACTACTTGGTTTATTACGAGCATTTTACAAACATCGAGCATGCAATTGAACGCGAAAAAGAGATTAAGAAATGGCGCAGGGAAAAGAAAGACGCTTTGATTAATTCAACCAATCCCGGGTGGCGATTTTTAAATGATGAAATAAACCAGGAATAGAATGGATAAAGAGAAAAACCACTAATTTATTAACGCCTGTAATTTCGAACGAACATGGAGTGGATTGTGAAAGGGGGTGAGGAGAAATCTTTTACAATTTGCATCCGATTAAGCAAGGCGCACACTTTGTATGTGTAAAAGATTTCTCCTCGTACCTCGTTCGAAATGACAGGGCGGTGAGGGAAGGCTGATCGCATGGTGTAAAAGATTTATCTGCGATGAGCTCTCCTACGGTCGGTTCTCCTCGTACCTCGTTCGAAATGACATGCGGGGGCGCGAGAGCCATGTCAGCTGTAAATGTAAACGCCATTCTTTTTGGGCTACCTACCACGCATAAAAAAAGCCTCCTTTGGGGTGGCTTTTTAACACTAAACTATTAAAACTAAAAAACTAAAGAGTGTAAGATTTATCATCTTATATATACATGACGATGCCGTAACCAGATGTGTTACAGCCAAACAAAAAAATCGCCCCGAAACCTTCGGGGCGATCCATTCTTTGTCCTTGATCTTTTTGTTTTTATCTAAAAATCCAGCTTAGTTGCGGCGGTTAAACAGGAACGATGCATAGTAAACTAAGGTAGCCAGGGCGCTTAAGGCAGCAACTACATAGGTCATGGCGGCCCACCAAAGCGCATCTTTTGCCTGCTCATGTTCCTCGCGGGTTTGCATAATGGTGTAGTTGTTATTTAACCAGGCCAACGCGCGCTGGCTGGCATCAAACTCAACCGGCAGGGTAATAAAACTAAACAGGGTTACCAATGCCAGGGCACCCACACCAACGGCCAGCACAAGCGGGTTATGCGTAAAAAACAGTAGCATAATGCCTATCATCAATGTCCATTGGGTAAGGGTTGATGCCACATTAACCACGGGTACCATTGATGAGCGGAAGCTTAACCAGCTATAAGCCTTAGCATGTTGTACAGCGTGCCCGCATTCGTGTGCAGCAACGGCTGCTGCCGCTATACTGCGGCTGTGGTAAACATCGGGGCTAAGGTTAACGGTTTTATCTTCGGGGTTGTAATGGTCGGTTAGCTGGCCTTCAACAGATATTACACGAACATCGTAAATGCCATTATCTTTCAGCATGCGCTCGGCAACATCCTTGCCCGAGAGGCCCGATGATAAGGGTATTTCTGCATACTGCTTAAATTTGTTTTTAAAACGCCATTGCACAATAAAGCTTACCAATGCCACCACGATCATGAGCAGCAAGGCCGAATTGTAGGATACAAATGCCAGGGTTATCATTTTTCAATAGTTTTTTGTAAAAAGGGTATTTCAAAAAGTATTCCAATTTAAGTTAAGAGTACGAAGTTGAAAGCCAAAATGCTACATTTGGTATGATGTCGACAGGGAATTTCTCTTACTGGGAGCGCACCGCTTTTATCGATAATGCCGATGTAATTGTCATAGGCAGCGGTATTGTGGGCTTGAGTGCCGCCCTGCATTTAAAAACCCGCCAACCAAAGTTGAAAGTGCTGGTTTTAGAGCGCGGCTTTTTACCGAGCGGCGCAAGCACAAAAAACGCCGGTTTTGCCTGTTTCGGCACGGCTTCCGAGCAATTGCAAGCACTTAAACATACACCGGACCAAGAGGTTGCCCGGCTGGCAAACTACAAATGGCGGGGACTGCAACGCTTACGCCAAAACCTTGGCGATGAAAATATCGACTACCACCAACACGGGGGCTACGAGCTTTTTATGGAGGGCGAAAATGCCGGTGCAAATGAAGCTATAGCTCATATTGAACGGCTTAATAATTTATTAAAGCCCGCTATTGACGGGCATGACATTTATGCAGTTGCGGATGCTAAAATTGCAGATTTTGGCTTTGATGGTGTGGGCCACATGATCTATAATCCGTTTGAAGGCCAGATACATACCGGCAAAATGATGCGGGCATTGCTTAATAAATGTTACCAAAAAGATGTGCTGGTTTTAAACGGCTGCGAGATAACCGCGATAGATAATGAAGCGGGTCACATTCATCTAACATCCCCGCAGGGAAATTTTAAGGCGAAGAAAGTGATCATGGCAACAAACGCTTTTGCTAAACAACTTTACCCCCATTTGCAGGTTGTTCCCGGCCGGGGGCAGGTGCTGGTTACCAAGCCCATAGCCGGGTTAAAATTAAAGGGCACCTATCATTTTAACGAAGGGTACTATTACTTCAGGAATATAGATGGCCGCGTACTTTTTGGAGGAGGCCGTAATATTGATTTTGCCGCCGAAGAAACGCCCGAATTTGGCCATACCGATGCCGTTAAACAAAAGCTGACAGATTACCTGCACAACATGATCCTGCCCAGGCAGGATGCCGAAATAGACTACTGGTGGAGCGGGATTATGGGTTTCGGCGAAGAATTAAGCCCGATCGTTAAACAGGTAGAACCCAATATATTTTGCGCCGTACGCTGCAATGGCATGGGTGTAGCTATGGGCAGTTTGGTAGGGGAAGAGGTAGCGGAGTTAGCAATATCCTTTTAGTTGCCCTCTTGAGAGGGGTTAGGGGTGTGTTTGTGAAGCGGCAATAACGAGGCGAAGATGCCGTTCCATTCGGGACAAAATGGAACAAGCCTAAATTTTACAATCATTTATAAATCAGATATTTAATATAAAAACACCCATTTTACTTACTGTTAATTTCGCAATCCAAAAAGGCCGAACTGAGGCCGAAAAAAGGCTAAAAAAGGTCACCTTTTTGCGTGTTTTGTCAGGCAAAATCTTGTTCCATTTTCCAAAAAGTGGAACAAAACTCCGGTTTTAATAACCCGCTGATTTGTAGATTCTTAAATCAAAAATGAAAAGTAAAACTTTAGATAGAATGAAAAACTAATAACATTAAAGTCGTTATTATCAACATGTTCCATTTGTTCCGCTTGTTCCATTTCTGAGGGGAACAGAATAGCAGCAAATATTGCTTAAAACAACTCCACTAATCTTTCCAAAGCCATCCCTCTTGAGCCTTTGATCAGAATGGTTGCATTGGTTATCGGGGTTGTTTTCAGGCCGATAATAGCATCTTCGGCAGTCATGTAAAAGGTAGTGTTGATCAGATTGGTGTTTGCTACCTCGGTTTGCTGGCTGGAAAAGTCCTTGCCGATGAAAATGCGCTCGTCCACGTTGGCGCTCATGGCTTTTTCAATAACAGCGGTATGCTCTACAGCCGATTCTGCGCCCATCTCGAACATATCGCCCAGTATCATCACCTTGTGGTTTGCCTGTACCTTGTCCATATTCTCTATAGCCACGAACATGCTGCTGGGGTTGGCGTTATAAAAATCGCAGATGAGCGTATTAGTTGCTGTTTTTGTGATCTGCGAGCGGTTGTTTTTGGGTTGATAACCTTCAATCCCCTGGTTTATCTCGTCAGAATCCAACCCGAAAAAGCTGCCAATGCATGCTGCTGCCAATATATTATCAAGATTGTACGACCCGGTTAACTGCGATTTAACGTTATGCGATGAGCTTTTTTTATCATGCCATTTAAAGGTGAGCAGCGGTGAGTTGTCCAGCAGTTTGCCACTAACCAGGTTGTTGGCATTGCCGTTTTTGCCGTAATAAACCACATTTTTTAAGCCACGGGCTTCCTGCATTTCTAATAGTGTTTTATCGTCGCTGTTCACAAAAGCAACACGGCTTCCGGATTTCAACAAATAATCATACAGCTCTCCCTTTCCTTTTTTTACACCTTCAACCCCGCCAAAACCCTCCAAATGCGCTTTACCTACGTTGGTGATTAAACCATGGGTAGGCTGGGCTATAGTGCAAAGCAGCTCAATTTCTTTTTGGTGATTGGCGCCCATTTCTATCACCGCCATTTGGTGCGAGCTATCGATAGTAAGGATAGTAAGCGGTACACCTATATGGTTATTCAGGTTGCCTTGCGTGGCCAGCGTATTAAACTTTTGTGATAATACGGCGTTGATTAGCTCCTTGGTGGTGGTTTTACCATTTGTACCCGTAAGGCCAATTACAGGGATAGTTAACTGCCTGCGATGATGGGCCGCCAGGTTTTGTAAAGCGGAGAGCACATCATCAACCAATAAAAACTTTTCGCCTGTAGCATGTTCCGGGTTATCAATAACCGCATAAGCCGCGCCGGCTTCAACAGCTTTTTTAGCGAAGGTGTTGGCATCAAACTTATCGCCTTTTAGAGCAAAAAACAGGCTGCCGGGTAAAATTTTGCGGGTATCTGTACTGATAACAGGGTGCTGCAGGTATAGTTGGTATAATTGGTCTATGGTTGTTTTCATGGTTAATCTAAATTACGCTTCCTTATTCATCCACGCAATAACAGCTTTTATTTCGCCGTAGGTATAGGCATCGCCCAAAACTTCTTTTAATGGTGATAGCATTTCACTGCCGTAGCTTTCAACCGCGTTTTTTATCGCCGGGATCTTGGCTTCATTAACAAATTCATGCACATCCAGTTCGCCGGTTTGTACAAAACGACTTAAATGGCCTTCAATTGTAGTTGGCGACAGGCCGCGCTCATTCGCTATTTCGGGAACTGTTTTGCCCTGTTTATACAGATCAAAGGTAACTTTAAAGGTATCGGAGATCTTGCTTTTTTTAGGTTTAGCTTTTCGCTCGCGTTTAGCTGCTTTTTGTGTAATGCGGGATGAAAGGCCTTTTTCAACACTGTATGCATTGATAATAGCCAAAAACTCGCGCCCGTATTTTGCCAGTTTTACATCGCCAAAGCCGGATATCAGCCTTAGCTCATCCATTTTTTGCGGCAGATAGATGGCAACTTCCAGCAGGGTAGCGTCAGATAGTATAATATATGCCGGCAGGTTTTCGCCGATAGCGATCTCCTGGCGTTTTTTACGCAGATCGGCCAGTAGTTCGGTTTCGTAACTTAAAGCCTCGTGCTCCTGTTCGTTGGTAACTTCTGATGCGATCAGCTCAACCTTTAAATCCCCTTTCAAAACGGCTTCGCTTTTGGGGGTAAGCTGTATGGCCGAATAACCGTCCTCGCTGATACGTAAAAACCCCTGTGCTATCAGTTCGCGCAGGTAACGCTGCCAGTCGGCCTTGCTGATGTCTGCGCCTGCACCATAGGTTTTAAGGGCTTTATGATCGGCCCAGATCTTTTCACTTTTTGATCCCCGAAGGAAATCGATAATATAATTAGCCCCAAAGCGCTCTTTTACCCTTGCCACCGCTGATAACGCTTTTTGGGCGATGAGTGTACCATCAAACTTCACAAATTCGCTCAGGCAAAAATCGCACGAACCGCAATTATCAGGGAATGGTTCATCGAAATAGTGCATCAAAAACTGGCGCCTACAAGCATGTAACTGGCAATAATTCAGCATATCATCCAGCTTTTTAAGCATAATGGCGCTCTGCTCTCTGTTGTTCTCAACCGTGGCAAAGCTGCGCAGCTTAATAGCATCGCCGGGAGAGTAAAGCAGCAAGGCATCTGATGCCAAACCGTCCCTGCCGGCGCGGCCTGTCTCCTGGTAATAGCCTTCTATATTCTTGGGCAGGTCCATATGCACCACGTAGCGCACGTTGCTTTTGTTGATGCCCATACCAAAGGCGATGGTTGCTACCATTATCTTTACTTCATCCTTTAAAAAGGCTTCCTGGTTGCGGGCTTTTACCTCGTTGTTAAGGCCGGCGTGGTAAGCCTCGGCGGCGTAACCTTCTTCTTTCAGGTCGGCGGCCAGGGACTCTGTTGACTTCCGCGACAGGCAATAAATGATCCCCGAATCGTCTTTATGCGTATTTAGAAAGGCTAAAAGTTGCCTAAAACCGGCCTTTTTGGGGTTCACACGGTACGTAATGTTCTCGCGATTAAAAGACGAGATAAAAACTGCCGGTTGATGCAGATTTAATTTTTCAAGAATGTCTTTTTGAGTGAGCTTATCGGCAGTAGCGGTAAGGGCTATCACCGGCACGCCGGGGAATTCCGTTTTTAAGCCCGCCAGCATCAGGTACTCGGGGCGGAAATCATGACCCCATTGCGAGATGCAGTGCGCTTCGTCTACAGCTATCTGCACTACATTAAGTGTATGCAAAAAGCTCATCATTTTATTATCGCCGCCAAATAATCGCTCGGGGGCTATGTACAAAAGACGGATTTGGTTATTGCGCAGTTGTATGGCTATGTCGCGCTGTTCATCGGGGTTTTGGCTGGAGTTTAGGAACGCCGCCGGGATGCCGGATAGGTTCAGGCTATCTACCTGGTCTTTCATCAACGCGATAAGCGGGGATATGACAATGGTTAGCCCATCCAGCAGTACCGCGGGTAGCTGGTAGCAAAGCGATTTACCACCACCGGTAGGCATCAGCACCAGGGTATCCTGCTTATTAAGCACATTGCTGATGATGGCCTCCTGCGAGAGCCTGAACTGTGAGTATCCGAAATATTTTTGAAGGGCCTGTATGGATGTCATGCGATAAATGCAAAAGTGCAGATTTGAATTAATAGCCTGATGATGAAACCTCAAAAAAATATCTTTAGCTTAGCGTTACTGATCTAATTATTAACGTATGTTTAAAAAGTTACTCTTTATAGTACTGTCTGTTTTTGGCTGTGCTTCTGTTTTTGCGCAGCAGATCCAATCGCCTGCCCAGTTTTTGGGCTACAAACTTGGCGAAAAATTCACCCCCCATTACCGGATTGTAGACTATTTCAGATACGTTGCCAAAACCGCGGGTAATGTACGTTTGCAGGAGTTTGGCACCACTAATGAAGGCCGCCCGCTGCTGGCCATGTTCATCGCATCGCCCGAAAATATTAAACGGCTGGAAGAAATACGCCATAATAACCTGCGCCTTGCAGGGATAGAGAGCGGTACAGCAATAGCAAATGCCCCGGTTATTACCTGGTTAAGCTATAACGTACATGGCAACGAGCCGGCATCGAGCGAGGCCGCTATGTGGACCTTATATGACCTGGTTGATCCATCGAACGCCAAAGCTGCGGAATGGCTGAAGAATAGTGTTGTGGTGATAGACCCCTGCATTAACCCTGACGGGCGCGACCGCTACGTTAATTTCTATAATTCGGTAAGAGGGCAGGTGCCCGATGCCAGCCCAACCTCGCGCGAGCACCTGGAACCATGGCCAGGGGGGCGCGTAAACCACTATTATTTTGACCTTAACCGCGACTGGGCATGGCAGGCGCAGAAAGAAACGCAAGCCCGTGTTGGTTTATATAACCAATGGCTGCCCGAAGTACATGTTGATTTTCATGAGCAGGGATATAATAACCCATACTATTTTGCCCCGGCTGCCGAGCCTTATCATAAAGATATTACCCAATGGCAGCGTGATTTCCAGGTAACGATAGGCAAAAATAACGCTAAATACTTTGACCAGAACGGTTGGATGTATTTCACAAAGCAAGAGTTTGATCTGTTATACCCATCATACGGCGATACTTACCCGCTATATAATGGTTCTATCGGTATGACGTATGAGCAGGGCGGCATTGGGGCTGGCTTGGCGGTTGTTACCCGCAGCGGCGATACGCTTACTTTGGCGCAGCGTGTAGCACACCACCATACAACGGGTTTAAGCACGATAGAGATCGTATCGGCCAATGCGCAGAAAGTGGTGGATGAGTTTAAAAAGTTTTATGACAACAGCCGCCAAAACCCACCGGGCGAGTATAAAACCTACGTTATAAAAAATGATAATAACGAAAAGGTGAATGAGCTGGCCAAAATGCTTACCCGCAACGGCATACAATTTGGTTACGGCCTTGCAAATAAATCAGTTACCGGGTATAATTATTTTACAGGTTTAACAGAGCAATATAATGTAAACGCGAATGACCTTGTGGTGAATGCTTATCAGCCCAAATCGGTATTGCTGCATGTTTTGCTGGAGCCAAAAACGTTTATCCCCGATTCGGCTACGTATGATATTACTGCATGGGCGCTGCCCTATGCTTATGGTTTAAAAGCTTATGGTGTAAAAGAATCATTTAAGCCGGCAACAACCAATTGGGGTGTAATAAAACCGCAGCCATTAACTAATACAAAAGCATATGCCTATGTATCGGCATGGCAATCTATAGCCGATGTTAAATTCTTATCGGCCTTGCTGAAAAAGAGAATTAAAGTGCGCTATTCGGAAACGCCGTTTGAGGCAGCCGGTAAAAAGTTTACCGCAGGCTCATTATTGGTTACCCGGGCGGGCAATGATAATATTGACTTTGACCGTGTGGTTACCCAGATAGCGGCCGATCTTGACCATGAAATTACGCCACTATCAACAGGCTTTGTTGATAAGGGTTCGGATATTGGGTCGGATGATGTGCGGTTTATCCGCCAGCCACGCGTGGCACTGGTTAGTGGCGATGGCATTAATTCGGAAGCAATGGGCGAAGTGTGGCACTTTTTTGAGCAGCAGATAGGTTATCCTGTTAACCTGATACGCTACCAGGATATTAACCGCATAAAGCTGGCCGATTTTGATGTGGTAATTATGCCCGATGGAAGGTATAACGACCTGTCGTCAGACAACCTGCAAGCGTGGGTGCGGGATGGTGGCAAGCTGATAGCAATGGAAAACGCGGTAGCTGCCCTGGTAGACAAAAAAGGCTTTGAGATAAAGAAGAAAGAAAGTAAAAAAGATGATAAGGCGGATGCTAAAACAAAACCGGTCGTAAAAATTTATGCCGACCGCAACCGTGATGCTATCCGTTCCAGCATCCCGGGCGCTATCTTTAAGCTGGATATGGATAATACCCACCCGCTGGCTTTTGGCTTCCCCAATTATTACTACTCGTTAAAACTAAGCGACGATATTTATGAAATGCTTGGCGAAGATAACTGGAATGTGGGCACCATTGCCAAGAGTGGCTATGTAGCTGGCTTCGCTGGCTTTCAATCCAAACAGAAAATAAATAATGGCATGCTGCTTGGCGTGCAATCGCTTGGCCGTGGCTCGGTAGTTTACCTGGTAGATGATCCTCTTTTCCGTAGCTTTTGGGAAAATGGCAAACTGCTGTTCAGTAATGCCGTGTTTATGGTGGGGCAGTAGTCTGTTTGCAGTTGGTGGTTTGCAGTTTGCAAAAGTGCCAAGGTTTAAACAGTTTGCAGTTGGTGGCTTGCAGTTTGCAGAAGTGCCAAGGTTTAAAAAGAAAAGCGATGGGGTCACCCCATCGCTTTTCTTTTGTGCGCTAACAGCCCGCTATAAACTGCAAACTTAATTACCGCTTTTCACCCTGCCTTTTTCATCTTCGGCGCCGGTTTGGTGTTGGCTGGCTTTTATTTTGTTATTGCCAAAGTTATAGGTTAATGTAAGGCGGCCTAATTGCGTTTCGTTTTTTTGGCGTACCACTAAGTTAACTGCCTGGTAGTTGCTGTTTACATTATTGCGGCGGGTGTTAAAAATATCAGTAACGGCCAGTTTAATGTTTAGTTTTTTATTGGCAAACGAACGGCTTATACCCGCATCGGCCGAATACTGCGGCCTTATATCGAATATCCCATAGCGCAAAGCAGATTGGTAGTTACCCGTTGCTTCGGCTTTAAACCCGCTGAAAATAAAAGTTTGAGTTGCTCTTACCTGGTAACCTGCTTTGCCCGCGTTTAAGTTGGCATCTAATAACGCAGCCGATTTAAACTGCTGGTAAAAACCAGTAGCATTGATGTTACCTGACCACCATTTAGTTATGGTATAAGGCGAGTTTATATTGATGGTATAAGAGTTTTGAGTTTGCAGGTTAAAGTTTGTTTGATAAGTGCTTTTTGTGATGGTATCAGGTATCAGCATTTGAATAATTACATCGGTAGTGCGGCTATAGCCCAGGCTAACGTTTATGGTTTTATTATAAGTGTAGTTTAATTCAAATGCGTTGGTGTACTGCGGTTTTAGCGTTGGGTTGCCCTGTTCGTAGGTGTATTGGTCAAGATAATACCTGAAAGGGTTTAGGTTGTCATAATCAGGGCGATCAATACGGCGGCTGTAGCTAATGCCTATCTCATGTTTATCAGACAGGGTATGGTTAATAAACACACTTGGGAAAAAATCAAGATAGTTGCGTTTTACAGGTGGCTCGCTTTGCTTGCTAAGTAACATACCGTTAGATGATGTGTTTTCGGCACGTAACCCTAATTGTACAGATGTTTTATTAAAAGTTTTGCCCAGGTTTACATACGCGGCCGCTATTTTTTCGCTATAAACAAACCGGTTTGTGCGGGATGTATCATTAATAAATACCTTTTCTGCTGCTGTGCCGGTATCTATCTGGGCCTGCAGGTCGTTGTCGGTTTTAACCGAGCTAAACTTTGCCCCGGCTTCAAATTTTAAGGTTTTGCTTAACGGCAGCGTATAGTCTACCTTTTGTGTCCAGATGGTGATGTTTGCCGGTGTTTGGTTCTTGATGAAAAGCGGATGTTGCAGGCTGCTGCCGTCGGGTTTAAAAAAATAGGTGTCGTAATTCGCGTCAGAGTTGTTGCGATATTTAGAGTAATCAAGGTCAACGCTTATCTCCTGTCCTGCGGTATCTAACTTTAGCTTATCATTAATGTTGGCAGAGATGCTTCGGTAGGTTTGCTTTATGTTTGATAAAGTGTTTTGATAAGAATCGTTTGCCTGTGGGGTTAACCCAATATAAGTAAGGCTTTTATTATCGTTATACTCGTTAGTGTAGCCGCCATTAACCAAAAAGCCAAGTGTGTTTTTACTTGATGTGCCATAATCGGCGCCAAAACGGTAGTTATTGTAATGCACCGTATTTAGCATGCGGGTTTGTTGCTTAAAATAAGTGCTTTTATCTGCGCTATCAATAGACCGGTCAATATTGATCTCGTTTTGGCGGGTTATATCACCGCGAGAAAATGTAGCAAACAGGTTAAGGTCGCCTTGTTTATGGTTAATATTAAAACTGGTGTTATCCCTAAAGTTTTTACCGTACGATGCGTTTGCGGTTACACTGCCGTTTGTGCCGGTCAGTTTATTCTTTTTTAACTTGATGTTAATTATTCCCGAATTGCCCGATGCATCATATTTGGCCGATGGGTTGGTAATTACTTCTATTGATTGTATGGTAGAGCCATCTGTAGAACGCAGATAGTTGGACAACTGCGCTGCCGACATGTAGGTTAGTTTATCGTTTATCATTACGGTAACACCCTGTTTACCTTTAAGGCTGATGTTATCGTCTTTATCAATAGTAACCCCGGGGGCGCGTTCCAGTATCTCTAAGGCGTTATTGCCCGCGGCAAGCACACTGTTCTCCACATTCATTACGGTGCGGTCCAGCTTACGTTCAATAAGTGGTTTTGCGGCGGTAATGGTAACCCCTTGCAGGTTGCGGCTGTTTTGCTGCATTTTTATAACCGGTGCGCTGATCAGCTCATTATCTACTTCAAGTACAGGGGTAAAGGTTGGCTGGTAACCTACCGTTGTAGCTTTAATAATATAACGGCCTGCTATAATATTATTAAAGAGGTATTTGCCGGCATCATCGGTGAGTGTGCTTTTAACAACGGAGGAGTCTTTGCCCCTTAACAGGCTTACGGTGGCATAATCCATTGGCTTGGCCTGTTCGTTTTGCAGCTGGCCTGTTATGCCTGCGGTTGGTTTAGGCCCCTGTGCGCTTGCAGCAATAGGGGTAATTAATAGTAGTGCTATATATAGTAGTTTAGTGATGTGCGTTTTCATGGTGTAAAAAATTTAGGCAATAAAAGTCCTGCAAGGGGTTTATCCCTTGTTTTTTTGTAACGGCATTAAATTTTGTTTAGTTATAGCGAGCGAATTGCCCGGGCTATATTATATGTAGTGTAGATTTTTGCATAGATATATGGTTTATGTTGTATGCCGGCACGGGCAGGCATGTAATTGTTATTTTATAGTAAGATGTTAAAACAGTGCTTTAGGTTACAGATTATTTTCAATTTGTAAGCCCGGGGAAGTATATCTCTGCAATAGCCTGATAGATAAAGCAATGCGGCCCCCGGTTTTTTAAGGGGTGCGGGGCATTTATACCGGTGGAGGCTTTTACTGCCGGTTTTTTGTATTTGAGGAGTTGTAAAATGGTAATATAAGCCCGCTGAATAGCAGCAGGCTTATATACTTTATAACAGGTTTCATTATTCTCCGTTGTTTGCCCTTGCAACGCTATCTGCAATTGCTTTTTGTTTGGCTGTTTGCGGTATTACCAGGGTATCAACTTTACATTGCAAGCCATTGTCTGTCATGATGAACTTGGCTGATGATGCCCCATCTCTTTTATTTATGTCGTTGCAATCGCGTACGTTTATATTTCTCACAAAGCGGTCTACCTGGTCATCGATCACCACTTTTGAATTCAACGGAACCCTTAGTGTTAAGTGTATCCTTTGGTCGCGCCAAGGCCTGTCTATCTGTTTTTCTAAACGGCGGTTAAACTTCAGTACATTACCTTCCTGTTTAAACTGGTAGTTGGTACCGCGTGCATTATATAATGCTTCCTGATCGTCGCTGCCACGGGCGCTGAATGATTCTATTAATACCGGTTGGGCAATGTCACTTTTCTCAACATATATCTCAATGTTCTTATCCGGCATGTCAGAGTTATTATCCTCATCGTCATCCAGGATAACGCGGCCCCTGAAATCTTCTTTAATTTTAAGGCGTATGCTATCCTCTTTTGTAAGGAATTTAATATCATTCAACTTTAAGTAATAAGTGCTATCGGCAGATGGCTTGATGTTTATGGTTTGGCTAAAGCCGGCATACTCTCTAAAACCGGTAGATATTTTAGCACTATAATATATAACAACACTTAAGGCAATTATCCAGGTCATTAATAGTGCAGAGCCTGCCGTACGATTAATAACATTCCCCCTGAACACATAATGGATAAGCGACAAAATAATTGCAAGCAACGGAATGATGGTTATTAGTAACAGGCATACTAAAACTATATTGTTAACGTGCTGGTCGGCAATGTTGAAAGGGAAGATCCTGTAGATGTTCATATGGCGGTTGCCGTAAGCAAATGCGGATACCGCTGCTACTATAATGGCTATTATTCCGGCAAAGGCGCTTGCAATAAGTGTAATAGCTATTAATTTGCCAATAACTTTACCAGCACCGCCTAAGAAGTTGCCAAAGTGACTAAAAATATCACCGGCAAAATCGCGGGTTTTATATACAAGGGGGCGGGCTTCGTTATGGAAATTATGAAGACTGCCTTTTACCGTGTGCAATTCCTCTTCGAAATTGTTTTTAAAGCCCTGCAGGTCCAGTTTCTGGCCTTTCATGGCCATACGGTCGGCGCGTGTAATGGCTTTAGGTACAACTATCCATAGTATGGCATATAGTATAAAGCCCGAACCAAAAAAAGCTAATGCAAGGGCAAATAGTAAACGTATCCATACAGGGTTAAAGTCGAAGTAGTTTGCAATGCCTGAGCATACCCCGGCAACCAGATGGTCATCCGGGTCGCGGAAAAGGCGGCGCGGCTCTGTACCAAAAGTAAATGCCTGTTGTGCATGTGGTTTGGCGCCATCTTCAACGGTTTCAAAATCTTCAACCGAGCCCATTTGCTCAACAACTGTTTTAACGTCTTGCAAAACAACAACCTGTTTGCCCTCTTTAAGCAGTATTTCGTTAAACATCTCCGCTATACGGTTCTCGATATCTGTTGTGATCTCCAGGCTATCGGCCGAATTAAGGAAATGGCGCTGCACATCGGTCATGTAGCTTTTAAGTATCTCGTAAGCATCCTCTTCTATATGAAAAACGATGCCGTTTATATTTATGATGATAGTTTTATTCATGATGGGGTGATAGTTAGTGTTTATGTTAATTGTTTCTGTCGCCAATTGCGGTTTGCACAGCAAATGATAGTTCCTGCCAGGTGCCATCCAGCTGTTCGAGCACTTTACGGCCTTCATCGCTCAGTACATAATACTTTCGCGGAGGGCCGGATGTTGACTCCACCCAGTTATATGAAAGCAGGCCGTTGTTTTTTAAGCGGGTTAATAAAGGGTATAGTGTACCCTCAACTACAAGCAGGCGGGCCTTTTTTAGCTCAGCTATAATATCTGAAGCATATATCTCGCCCTTTGCTATTATGGAAAGTATGCAATACTCCAGTATGCCTTTCCTCATTTGGGTTTGTGTGTTTTCAACAATCATAATACAAAGATATATGTTTTGGAATGTATTATGCAATACATAGTACTATATTTTTTATTTTATTTTATTTTTTTGGATTTATTTTATGAAAAAGCATCTTTTTTTACATTTTATTTGATTTATTGATAACGTAACATTACTTTTATGACTAATTAACTATTAACTGATCTTATTATTAACAAACATGAAAAAACTTCTACTAGTAAGTTTGTGTTTCCTGATGTTATGCATAACACAGGTATATGCACAAAATCGTACGATTACTGGTACAGTTACTTCAAAAGATGATGGCTTGCCATTACCAGGAGTAAGTGTTACAGTATCGGGGACAACAAATGGTACCCAAACCAATGCTTCGGGAAAATACTCCCTGAGCGTGCCTGCATCGGCAAAATCATTAACCTTTTCTTTTATTGGCTTTCAGGCACACACAAGTTCTATCGGGTCTTCGGGTTCGGTGAATGTTGCGTTGGTTGCAGGCACCAATGAGCTGAATGAGGTTGTGGTAACATCATTTGGTGTAAAAAGAGAGGCTCGCTCTCTTGGTGCGAGTGTTGGTAAAATCAACAATGAGCAAATCACCCAGGTATCTGAACCGGATGTGTTAAAAGCAATGCAAGGTAAAGTAGCCGGTGTTGATATCCGTTCATCACAAGGTACCCCGGGTGCTTCAACACGTATACAAATACGTGGTAATACATCATTCACCGGCGACTCTCAACCACTTATCGTAGTGGATGGTGTTCCATACAGTAATGAGAATGTAATTACCTCAGATCAGGGATCTGGTGGTGGTGCGTATGGTAGCGGTTTGGCCAATATTGACCCAAATGACATTGCCGATATGCAAATATTAAAGGGCTCTGGTGCTGCCGCACTTTACGGTTCGCGTGCATCAAACGGTGTTATTTTGATTACCACTAAATCTGGTAGTGCATCACGCAGTAAAAAAGGTTTAGAAGTTGTTGTGAAAAGTTCTGCGTCATTAGAGCAAATAGCAAAACTGCCTGAAATGCAAAATGATTTCGGTACAGGTTCATTTGGCAACTACTCTGAGTCTAACGGTTCATGGGGCGCTAAATTTGGTGGCTCTTTAACCAGGATTCCGGCTTGGTCTGCTTACCTTGCAGCTTATCCTGAATTATTCCCTGATAAAACAGTTCCTTATCAGGCGTATCCAAATAACGTAAAAGACCTGTTTAAAAACGGTAGCGTTTTTGAAAACTCTGTAAACATTAATGGTGGCGATGAGAAAAATGCAGTTGTGTTAACAGCATCTCAGCTAAACCAAAATGGTTATATGACTAACCAAAACTACCAACGCTCAAACATCTCTATCGGTGGTAGCACAAAGCTGGCAAACGGTTTAAATGTACGCGGTAATTTAAGTTATTCCCGTTCTACTCAATTGGGTGGCGATTTTGGAGAAACCCAACTTGGTGCCCCGTCATTGTTTTCACGTACTTTATTTTTAGGGCGTAACTGGGATTTAAGCCTGCCTTATGAGGATAAACAAGGTAACAGCATCATTTATGCAGGTGCCGGCCAGTTTGACAACCCTCGTTGGTCTGCTAAGTATAACACTAATAACACAGCTAATGAGCGTTTTGTGGCTAACATGAAAGCTGATTATGATGTTACCTCATGGGCAAACGTTGCATTTCAATTAGGTTCAAACGTTTATGGTGTTGACCGCCGTGAAGTTATTGAAATCAGTTCAAGGGCAGCTCAGGGATTAGGTAGTTTAGTAGTAGATAATTATCGCAAACAAGAGATAGAATCTTCTTTGTTATTGAACCTGCATCCTAAATTAAAGGGTGATTTCAGCCTTACTGGTTTACTTGGTGCTAACTTTAACCAACGTACCATTACAGATTTAACAAATGTTGGCAACCAGTTTAAAGAGCGTGGCTATCATAACTTAACAAATACATTACAACAACAAATTGGTGAAGACAGCTATAGCAGAAGAAGGATCTTCGGTTTATTTGGTGAGGCAACTGTTGGATATAAAAACTACGCGTTTATTACTGCTACCGGCCGTAATGACTGGTCATCAACCTTGCCTACTAATAATAGGAGCTACTTCTACCCATCTGTTTCAGGTACATTTGTATTTACCGATGCCTTCGGCATTAAAAGCAGCGTGTTGGATTATGGTAAGTTAAGGGCCAGCTGGGCTAAAGTAGGTAGGGATGCTGATCCTTACAACTTATTAGCTGGTTATGTTTCAGGCTCAAACTACTTAGGTTTACCATCTTTACATATCAGCTCAAGAGCATACGATGCTAACCTGAAGCCGGAGTTTACAAAAGAGGTTGAGTTTGGTACTGAGTTAAGTTTCTTCCAACAAAGGATCAACCTTGATTTTACTTACTACAATAAAAATTCAACAAACCTGATTGTTCCAATTGCTACACCAAACAGTACCGGTTATGCCGAATACTACACTAACCTTGGTGGTATCAATAACAAAGGTATCGAGGTTATGTTAACTGTTAAACCGGTTATGACCCAATCTGTTACCTGGGCAATTACTGGAGCATTAACTAAAAATAAAAATACCGTTACCAGCTTAAAAGAAGGCTTAACCAGGTTTATTCCTTCAGACAGTTACCAAAGCATCAGTGTTGATGAGCCTGGTATGCCGTTTGGATATTTCAGGGGTACAGTGGCCGCACGTGACGATCAGGGGAATTTCCTAATAGACCCGGCAACCGGCTTGTTAATAACAGCTACAAACCCGGCCTATATTGGTGACCCTACCCCTAAATATAAATTAGGTATTACCAATACAGTATCTTATAAAGGCTTTACATTCTCAGCCTTAGTGGATTATACTAAGGGTGGTTCTGTTTACTCTACAACTATCGTAAACGAACTTGGACGCGGTACAGCTAAAATTACAGGCGACAGGGAAACAACTTGGGTAATACCAGGTGTTTATGGCGATACAAATACACAAATGCCATTATTAGATGCTAATAATAATAAAATACCAAATACAACCCGTGTAACAACTAACGATTTATACTTTGGTAACAGTTTTGCAACTAACGGCCCTGATGAATTTGCCGTGTATGATGGTACTGTTTGGAGGTTAAGAGAGGTAAGCCTTGGTTATAACCTTCCAAAAAGCCTGATCAAAAGATCGCCATTTGGTTCTGTGCGTGTTAGTTTAACAGGCCGTAACCTTTGGTTCTTTGCGCCTAACGTACCAAAAGGCACTAACTTTGACCCTGAAACCGGTAGCTTTGGCGGCGGTAACAACCAGGGTATAGAACTTTCTACAGCGCCTACAGTTAAGCGCTATGGATTTAACCTTACTGTAACGTTCTAATAAAAAAAACAGCTATGATACGTAAATTAAAATATATAATACCAGCTATTTTGCTGATAACATCATGCAAAAAGCAACTGGATATTAATACAGACCCTTATAAACCTATATCAGTGTCTGAAGGGCACTTACTTACCGGTATTGAAAAAAGTTTAGGAGATGCTACTTCACAAAACGGCCTGTCATACCCTTTAGAGGTATATATGCACCGTATAACAGTACGCGAGTATCCTAATTCATACGGTGTTACCGGAACTACCGCAGATTGGGGTGGGTTTTATGTTAGCGTGCTAACTAATTCCGATCTTCTTATTGCAGAAGGAAATAAAAACGGCAACTTGCAATACACCGGTATTGGAGAGATCATCAAAGCCTATGCTTACAGCTTATTAGTAGATATATATGGTGATGTACCTTTTAGTGAAGTTAACAAATTGACAACTGATAATATAACGAACCCTAAATTTGATCAGGGCAAGGATATTTATCCTCAGTTGATCACATTGCTTGATAAAGGCATAACCGATCTTAAAGCTTCAGCTACTAACGCTAATACACCTGGAGCCGATGATGTGATATATGGGGGTGACATTGTAAAGTGGGAGAAAGCTGCCAATACAATTAAACTAAAAATGTTGTTGCAACAAAGGTTGGTTAAAGATGTTACTGCTGATGTTACTGCTTTAGTTGCTGGCAATAAGTTAATCAGTTCAACAGCCGAAAGCTTTTTACTGCCACATGGCCCTAACGGCGCTACCGATGACCGTAACGCGGGATATAGCGAATATTATGCGTCACAGAGAACTAAGAACATAAGCCCATGGTTTTATGAGATATTAAAGGGTTACAACAAAAACATCTATACAGGTATTACAGACCCTCGTATCCCTTATTATATCTATCAACAGATTGGTGATCCAGACTTTACCGGTACTAACCCAAGTGAATACAGGGATGGCAGGTTCTTATCAATATATTTCGGTTCAAACGGGCCTAATGCAGGTCAGTCACAACAGAACTATATGTCCATATCTGGTATATATCCAGTGGGCGGTAGATATGATGACGGAGAAGGTGGAAAAGCAGATGCAAGCAGCGGTACCGGTGCTGCGCCGGATCGTTTTATTACTTATGCTGATGTATTATATATGGAAGCCGAGTTAAGACATACTGGAAAACTTTCAGGTGATGCAAAAGCCACTTTAGAAGCGGCTATCAATGAATCATTTAATCAGGTAGATTATGTAATTACTAAATATGTTAAGCCATCACAAGCCGTTCCTACATTAGTTGGTAGCGATGATGTTAAAAATTATGTAGCAGATGTAATGGCACAGTATGTTGCTAAGCCTAACCAACAACTTGAGCAGATCATGACCCAGAAATGGATCTCGAGCTTTGGTTTTGCGGTTGATGCTTACACCGATTACAGAAGAACAGGTTTCCCTGTGATATTTGATCCTAATAACACAACTCAGGCTCCGGGTGGTAAAGTACAGCCCCCTGTCGATGGTAATCCAGGGTTAGATGGTCCCCAACCGGCAGTACCGGTTTCAGCATCTAAGAAGTTCCCACTTACTTTTCCTTTTCCACAAAATGAATTGGATGGTAACTCAAGTGCACCTGCTCAAAAGGTAGACTTATCAACTTATAAACCTTTCTGGTTACCATAATTTATTGATTATATTTAAATATAAATGATATGAAAAAAATACTAATGTACTCACTTGCCGCAATGCTATTTATGGTATCGTGCCGCAAAAGTGATAACCCCAAATTAGAGGGTGTGATACGTGTTCCCTTGCCGAAAATTACAATTGATAAAACAGGCGACCTTACCATATCCGCAAAAGAGCCAGATGCCTTTGCGGGAAAATTTGATGTTGGCTTGGTTTACCCGGATGACGTAAAGCCAGCCAAAGTAGACATTGTGGTTATGAAGAATGACAGTGTTGAAATTATAAAAGTGTTAAAGGCTGATGTTAGCACCTTCCCAACTGCTTTGACAGTTACCGGTGTGCAGTTAAAGCAACTTTTTGGCGAGTCGGCTGCAATAGGCGATAGTTATCAAATAGGCGCAAATATTACAACTACAGATGGGAAGCTTTACCCTGCGTTTGCTAAAATAAATGGTAAGGTTGTTTCTCTAAATAATGCTGGTGTAGGAAGCCTTAACGGGTCAAGCCCAACCATCACTTATTCTGCAGTATACCAGTTTCACATGGAAGAATACGGAGCCGTAGGCACTACAGCACCTTTCACTGTAACTTCAAATGGTTGGGAAGAGGATCCGGTTAATGGACTAGGAATTACTGGGCCAACAACAGTACCGGTTACTATAATAGATGACACTCATTTGTCATTTGTTTGGGGCCCGGCTAGCAATCCTCATACTATTATAGTTACGATAGATCCGCTTACAAACACTACATCTGTTGCAAAACAAGTTCTTGGTGACTATGGTGCTCCAGTATGGGGTGGCAATTACGGGAATGCTTCAATTACCAGTGTGAAAAACGCTGCTAATAATGTAACACCAGGTAACCTTGGAGTAAGTATACATTTTGAGGTGACAGTAGCCGCCGGTTCATTTGGCGAGTTTACCTTTGCTTTTAAGAAACAATAAGAAGTTTTCTAAAATAACTTGTAGGGAAGAGATTAAATATCTCTTCCCTTTTTTTATGACGCAGACTAAGAAAATTGTATATTTATCTTGCGCTCATATACCCCTAAATCGGCAATAGTACCCAAAATTAGGCTGCAGTTATCGGGTACATGCCCCGCTGGGAAATCAAAGCAAACCGGGTAGCTATAATCAGCAACAACATCCATCACAATTTGAGGCAAGGTTTGGCCAAAGGGGATATCATTATCTTTCAGATCGGTAAAACCACCAACAATAAGGCCCGACAGGTTTTTAAGTTTACCGGCACGTTTTAAGGCCCTTAGCATCCTGTCTATAGCATACAAGTATTCGCCAACGTCTTCAATAAATAAAATCTTTCCGGAGTAATCAACATCACTTACCGAGCCATTAGTGGCAAGTAAAAGCGAAAGGTTACCACCTATAAGTGTTCCC
This sequence comes from Mucilaginibacter sp. L294, assembly GCF_001636615.1. Taxonomy (GTDB): domain Bacteria; phylum Bacteroidota; class Bacteroidia; order Sphingobacteriales; family Sphingobacteriaceae; genus Mucilaginibacter. Next base: position 117,563 of record NZ_LGEK01000019.1, read on the forward strand.
CTGCATTCGCCCATACGATTAAGCGGATTGGGCGCTATTGTATAAGCCAGCTCTTCGCCAAACAATGCCATTCGTAATGTTTCAAGGGAGTGCCGAGTAGCGTCCGGGATATTTAGTGGCATCTGCCCGTGTATGCAAGGCAGGTTGTAATTGGCAATTATGTGCGAATGTAACAGGGTGATATCACTAAAACCCACCACCCATTTGGGGTTTGTTTGCAAACGGCTAAAATCAACAAGGTCTATCATACGGATAGTTCCATAACCACCGCGCGCGCAAAAAACAGCTTTGATGCTATCATCATCAATAAAACGTTGCAAGTCTGCCGCCCTAAAGGCGTCATCGCCCGCAAACTGGTGGTAAGATGCATTTACGGTATCGCCCAAAACAACCTCAAGCCCCCAATTGGTTAACAGGTTAACAGCATCCGTCATGGGGATGGGTAGCTTTTTGGCCGGGCAGGTAATGGCTACCTTATCGCCCTTTTTTAAGTACGGGATTATTGTGTCCGAAGGTCTGTTAGTCGGCATAGGTCCGAAAGATTAAGTTGTATGCTGTTGCGCTGATAACTTTCTGTCTTCCGGCCATACGGGCTTTCCGTCTTACCGACTAAAAAGTTATCTTTGCAAATTAATAAACATCCCTGTTTAATGTCGCAACTTAATAAATATAAAAGATACACGATAACATCGGCGCTGCCCTATGCAAACGGGCCGCTGCACATTGGCCACCTGGCGGGCGCATACCTGCCGGCAGATATTTTTGTGCGCTACTTGCGGCTAATGAAAAAGGATGTAGTGTACATTTGCGGCTCGGACGAGCATGGCGCAGCCATCACCATAAAGGCCAAAAAAGAAGGCACCACACCACAGGCCATCATTGATAAGTATCATAAACAGATAAAAGATAGCTTTGAGGAGTTTGGGATCGCGTTTGATATTTACCATCGTACGTCATCGTCTATCCATCACGACCTGTCGCAGGAGTTTTTCCTGAATCTGTATGAGAAGGGCGAGTTCATTGAAAAGTACTCCGAGCAATATTACGATGAAGATTTCGACCAGTTTTTGGCCGACAGATATATTACCGGAACCTGCCCGGTTTGCAGCTATGACAAAGCCTATGGCGACCAATGCGAAAACTGCGGCACATCTTTAAACCCCACTGATTTAATTGACCCAATATCAACCCTAAGCAATAAAAAGCCGGTATTAAAACCAACCAAACACTGGTACTTGCCATTGGATAAATACCAGCCTTGGTTAGAAAAATGGATCGATGAAAAAGAGGGTGAGTGGAAGGTAAATGTGTTTGGCCAGTGCCGCTCGTGGTTAAAATCGGGCTTGCAGCCACGATCTATGACCCGCGACCTTGATTGGGGGATTGATGTGCCATTAGAAGAAGCAAAAGGCAAGAAGCTATACGTGTGGATGGATGCGCCCATAGGTTATATATCTGCCACCAAACAATGGGCGATAGATAACGGGAAAGATTGGCAGCAATACTGGAAAAAGCAAGCCAATACCGAAGATGATGCCTGCCTGATGCATTTTATTGGTAAAGACAACATCGTGTTCCATTGCATCATATTCCCCGCAATATTGAAGGCACATGGCGAGTATGTATTGCCACAAAACGTACCAGCCAACGAGTTTTTAAACCTGGAAGGCGATAAGCTGTCAACATCGCGTAACCACGCGGTTTGGCTGCATGAATATCTGGAAGAGTTCCCCGGTAAACAGGACGAATTGCGTTATGTGCTTACATCAATACTCCCGGAAACCAGCGATAGCGAATTTACCTGGAAAGATTACCAGGCACGCGTAAATAATGAATTAGTGGCCATTTTAGGCAACTACGTTAACCGTGTAATGATACTGATGCACAAGTATTACGAGGGCAGAGTTGAAAGCGGTAACGCAATCATTAAACTAACAGATGCCAAAGTGGATGCTGAACTGGGCGGTTATTATGACGACCTGGGCAAAAACCTGGAGAGTTACCGTTTCCGCGCCGCCCTGCAAAACGTAATGGATATGGCCCGCCTGGGCAACCGTTACCTTACTGAGCAAGAGCCATGGAAAACGATTAAAAGCGACCCTGAAGCGGCTAAAACAGCTCTACATAACAGTTTGATACTAATAGGCCACCTGGCCACTTGCCTGCAGCCGTTTTTACCGGCAACGGCAACCAAAATATTTGGCATGCTTAATTTAGATGCAGTTACTTTTGACCAGGAACTTGAATTTGCCAATGGGCATCAGTTAAACCCGGCAGCCTTATTATTTGAGAAGGTTGAAGATGAAGCTATCGAAAAACAGATCCAAAAGCTGGCCGACAAAAAAGCGGCATCCGCCCTGGTAACACAGCCTGTTGTTGCGCCAGCAAAAGCCAATATCACATTTGATGAATTTGTTGGATTGGATATCCGTACCGGTACTATTTTAACCGCCGAAAAAGTTGCTAAAACTAAAAAGTTATTAAAACTTACCATTGATACAGGTATTGACCAGCGCACTGTCGTGTCGGGCATCGCAGAGCATTACCAACCTGAAGCCATCATAGGTAAACAGGTAAGTATACTGGTTAACCTGGAGCCAAGAGAGATTAAAGGGATCATGTCGCAAGGGATGATACTGATGGCAGAAAATGCCGAAGGCAAGTTGAGCTTTGTAGCCCCGGCTGATGAAATGCCAAATGGGTCTGTGATTAGGTAGTGTGTATATGTGAAAATATGCAGATGTGCAGGCTGATTTTTCAGAGATAATTTGCACCTTTGCATTTCCTAAAATAAATGGTCCCGTAGTTCAACGGATAGAATAGGAGTTTCCTAAACTCTAGATATGAGTTCGATTCTCGTCGGGACCACATTTAAACCCATCCATGGGAACGGCATGGGAAGATTATTGAAAAGCCTTTAGACTAAATCTAAGGGCTTTTTTGATTTAAATTATTATCCTACTTTTAGGATGTGGATAATATCGAACATACACCTTTCCCATTTTTAAACTTAAAATGGATTTCATTGGCCTTGTTAATTGTTAGCTTGTTGTTCGTTTATTTCATACCACGAGCAATAATGTATCCAAATACTCCATCAATTGGCTGGATAATTTTTGCAATCATGTTTTTCATAATTCCGGTGTTGGTTTTTTTAGTATTAAAATCATTTACAAAGTACCCGAAAATAAGTATAGCTTGTGCGTTCGCATCTGTTTTGATAGTTGGGCCTACATTTGGGCTCTTTCAGGGTTACAGAGAGAAAGCACAGCTATTAAAAGATGGGCAATGGGTAAAAGGAGTTGTTATTGATCATAGTTTTCGTAACGATAGGACTTGGAAAAAATGGGTTTACAAATGTCAATATAATGCAAGTCAAGTTAGTTATCAGACTTCTTATCATGATGACAAAGAAGATAAGTTGGTAAAAGGGGATACAATTAATATAATTTTTAGTAAAAGCTTCCCGAAAATATATTCACTAGCTGAGGATTGGAAACAATAATTAGTTAATTCAAAACCCAGACAAATTATCCTCCAAACCCCCTGCACAATACAAATCAGCCATAAAAGAGTTCGAGTTTTGTAGTCTAAGGACCACATTACACCCATCCATGAGAACTGCATGGGAAAGATTATTGAAAAGCCTTCAGATGGAAATCTTAAGGCTTTTTTGTTCGGTATCCATTAACTTTACAAAACAAAGGCTTATAGAATTACACAATAAACCATCACATGAAATTGAGCAACATTTTTTTATTATTAATGCTGACATTATTTATTAGTTGTAGCAGTAACTCAGTACAAAATGACGAGAAGTCTAAAACTAATAAGATAAAAGATTCCATTAATAAGCAAAAAGCAATTGATGAACAGATGGCAAAGGGAGATCGACCGGACGATGAACAACCAACACCAACACCGGCCGAAGAAAGAAAACGATTGATCGAAAGGTATGATCAGGTTGAAACAGTTGATACGACTATCGTCAATGGTAGTGATAATTTGAAGCTTCGCTTAAAATATTATTGTCTGAAGGATAGCAGTATTATAGTCCCCAAAACATACCAATCGGACGAGAAAAATCCGCATGCTTTTATTACACACCCTTTCGCTTCGACTGTTTTATTGATACATAATCAGGATACGGTGTTAAACAGAGAATTTAAGGCAAGTGATTTCAATCCATTTTTTGAAGATAATTTTGGAGGGAATTTAAAAAAATATGGTTCGATTTTGATGCTGCCAGAATTTTCCAAAAAGAATAGAGATAAAGGCCAAATTGTTTTGATTTACTCAATTGCAATACCAGCAACGGACATAGGAATAGGGATGTATTTAATAATTACTAAGAACGGTAATTATAAAATTGTCGAGAATTATTAATGCAATTAAAAACCTTCAAAATCTGTGCAAATCGTCCTCCAAACTCGCTGCACAACTCAAATCAGCCATAAAAGAGTTCGAGTTTTGTAGTCTAAGGGCCACATTAAACCCATCCATGGGAACTGCATGGGAAAGATTATTGAAAAGCCTTCAGATGGAAATCTGGAGGCTTTTTTAGTAACTGTTAATCCCATTAGGCTTGATCTTTTAAAGGCGGTGGTTTATGAAGAACGACCTCCCAATCTTCAAATGGAGGGTCAACTTTAAATGAAGGATCACAATACGCTCTCAGATAGTCTGTTGCTCTTTTTTCAGCATATTTTGCATTTAGTACCCTTCCCGCATCATCTAATTCGATCACATTAGCGTAAATCGCAAAAGCCTGCTCAATAGCACCTGGTTCGTTACCGTATAAAGAAAGATAATCTATACCCTTAAGGGTGTATTGACTTCCGCTTGCCATGAAGTAGGCAAATGTTCTTAGCGCTCCGCTAAAAGAATCACTTAGTTTCATATGATCTAAATCTACGGGTTTGGGGTTGCCTAAATTAAGCCGTAAGTATTTTATCTTTTTAATCAATATTACCCTCCACCACTTTTCGTTTTGGCAATAATAAATTCCGTTTCGTTAATAAAAGGTTCAATGGGGTTGGTTTTATTAAAATCAATCAGGGTTAATTCCCGCTGCTGCTTGCGGCCGGGTTTTATAAACTTTAAACGTACATCCGTGCCGCTGTAAAGGCCGTTGTGGGTTTTGCGCACAATATTAAACCCCGCAAGATCTGTTATGGGGTATGTAATAAAAACAAAGCCTATCCGGTAAACTTTGATCTTGGATTGAACGGTATCAAAAACCACCCTTTTGGTTATGGTAAGCAGGCCAAGAACTATGGGAATGAGCAGAAATACAGATACCTGTTTATCGCTTTGGGCTGCTGCCGGTTTTGTGAATGCCTGGTACCAGTAATAAAAAATGGCAAGGCCAAATAAAATAATAAGCGGCAGAAATTTGAGAACGCTTGCAGGTTTTAAAATATAACCTGCAGGGGTGGTTTCATAATAACTTAAATGGCCCGCATCAAGCAGGATCTTATTATTATCGGCCACCGTAGTTGCCGGTGCGGAGCTTAATAATTTATAAATTTCCGGTAATACGGTGTTGTCATACACCATCTTCTCTTTATCCTTTTCGCCCGAAAACGAAGGCGAGATCCTGTAACCTTTGCCGTATCGGTCATCTTTACTTTTTATAAAATAAACCTGGCCGAAAGTGGTTTGACATTTAATATCGGCTACGTTAGTAAACGTCATTAAAGCCTTTTGGCCAAATATGGTTTTCAGGTAAATAGTTTGCTGGTAGGCATCAAAAATAACTTTCCGGCGGCTGTAAGTAAACAGTGGGATACATGCCAGTAAAAAGGGGAGCATCATAAAATAATAGGCAAAATATTTCGGTTCAATTTCCTGCACATGCCCTTTTAACATTATCAATACAATGGTTATTGGCATCAGCAAAAACAAGGCAACCAAAGCCCAGCCAATAGGCGCCATAAAAGCCAGTGGTTTTATAATAATACTGCCGTTATCAATAGTATAATATTTTGCCATGTTAAGCCGCGCCTTTTTTGGCGTTCTTCCTTTTTACCAGGCCAATAATGTAGAACAAAATAAAAGCGGGGATCAGTAGTATCCATGGGTTGCTGGTCATTCGGCTTAACAGGGTTACTTTAGCATCATCCCAGCCATGTATATCTTTATCTACCAGTACTTCGTTTTTTACCTGTAGCTTAAATATGGTAACCTCTCTTTTATCGCCCATAATAAAACGGCCAATGGCTTTTAACGGGCCATTTTCGCGGGCTGCGGCCAACTGAGACCTGAGCACTTTTACCTCTATCTGGTCGCCGTTATTGATTTTGCCGGCAATTGTGGCCTGGTCGCTGGACGAGCCCTCCCAGGGCAGGCGCAAATTAATAGGCTCGTTCTCTACCTTAATATACAGGTACGACATCAGCACCTGGTCGTTTTTTTTATTCTGCATCTCCCACAATTCTTTTACTGTGAATTTCTGCGTGGTAAAATCGGCCTCTGTTCTTGCGCCCGATTCGGCATTCGCCCGGTCAAAGCTGTTGAAGATCCAAAAGGTTACTCCGCCCATTACCAAAAAAACAAATACAATTCCGAGAATAATTTTCTTAGTCATTTTTTGATCTTAATTGAATAGGTAAACGGTTGATAAATGCATTCCATTAAGGGGTGGATACACATACTATAAAGTTTTAAATCAAAAAAAAGTTTTTAGGGCATTGATTTATAAGGATAATTCGCATGATTTTCTTCTTTACTTATACTGGGCGAGGATTAAGCCAGCCCCTTATCCTTTTTAGGGTTAAAATATCGAAGCAGAAAAACGGCCAGGATAGCGCTTCCAATCCTGATGGAGTTCCCGATCCAACCGGTTGCGGCGGTATCTGAAACCGAAAACATTGTCCACGCGGCATTTAGCGAGGCGTGGAATATAAAGCCGCTCCAGATGGTGTAGCCGTCCATGGCATCTAATATCACAAATACTACAGCGCCCAAAAATGTGATGCCCAAAACCTGTAGGGCGATGGCACTTGTATCGCCGCCTGCCGAAAGCCAATGGATCCACCCGAATGCAATAGCCTGCAATAATATAGCAGGTGCCATACGCCAGCCTAATGCCCGGCGGGTAAACAAGAAACCGAAGCCGCGGTAAACCAATTCTTCGGCAAGGGGGAAGATGATGGCCAGCATAACAATATCCAGCAGGGAAATATCCTTAACAAGGGGGCCTTGCAAGGCTAAACCGAGCCAGCAGGGGATGGTAGCAATGAGGGTAAGTATTGGCCCCTTAAAGCCATTCCATGTAATACCCAAAGCTTTAGCCACATTGCCGGCAGGCTGGGGGATAAGTATAATACCAGCTACAATTGCAAACAATACTGCGCTTAAATTATCTGCAATGGCACCACCATACGGAATTGGAAACCCCGGTATTTTTACCCCAGCCCATTGTGCAATATCGCGGATGTTTAATGCGCAGAATAGTACAAAAGTTACAAGCAGCCAGGAAGCTACTTTTTTGCCAGGGCTAAATGTTGTTGCTGGTGCAGTTGAATGATCGTGTAGGTTCATAAAGGTTAAGTTTTGGTATCAACTTTTAAGACGGCATTTTTTAAAAAAGGGTTGCAAGGTATTTCATGGTTTTAATTATTCAGGAAGATACAAATAGAATTAAATACCATAATTTTACGGCAATACATTTTTAATACAACATGGAAGAACCAAGAGCATTAAACCAGGTAGCAGAGTTTCATAAAACGTTTAAACACCCGGTAATTGATAAACCAGCCATCCCATCTAAAGAAAGAAGCGCTTTAAGGGTATCATTACTGGCCGAAGAAGTAAAAGAGCTACAGGAAGCCATTGATGATAACAACCTGGTAGAAATTGCCGATGCCCTTTGCGATATACAATACGTTTTGGCCGGCGCCATCCTTGAATTTGGCCTGGGCGAAAAGTTTAAGGCCCTGTTTGATGAGGTGCACCGCTCAAACATGAGCAAAGCCTGCAAAACAGTTGAGGAAGCAAACGATACCATCGCCCACTACAAGCAAAGGGACGGCAGCGAAGCTCATTATAAAGAGGAGGATGCTTTGTTTTTGGTTTACCGTACTAACGATAACAAGACCCTGAAATCAATTAATTATTCGCCTGCGGATTTAAAAAGCATCCTGTAATGGCAGGCCAACCACAAAATACCAGCGAAGAAAAAACAAACCTGCACCCGCGCAATTTGCACCGGGGGCGGTATGATTTCCAGGCGTTAATAAAAGCTTTGCCCGCGCTTCGCGAATTTGTTGTACAAAACGAACGCGATGAGCTATCCATTAACTTTACCGACCCCGAAGCGGTAAAAACGCTTAATAAAGCCTTGCTGAAATTGCATTACGGTATAGCACAATGGGATATCCCCGAAGGGTTTTTATGCCCGCCTATACCCGGCCGGGCCGATTATATCCATTACATAGCCGATGTTTTAGCAGAAGCAAATAACGGCGTTGTGCCTACCGGCAATAGTATTAAAGTATTGGATGTTGGCGTTGGCGCCAACTGCATTTACCCGCTTATTGGCCACAAGGCCTACGGTTGGAATTTTGTTGGCAGCGAGGCCGACTACATAGCTGTTGCCGCAGCAAAAAAGATAATAGATGATAATAACCTCACTTCGGCTATAGATATCCGCAGGCAAACATCGTATGCGAATATTTTTGAAGGGATAATTAAGCCCGGCGAAAAATTTGATATAACCATGTGCAACCCGCCGTTCCATTCATCATCAAAAGAGGTTAAGGAAAAATCGAGCCGCAAGTGGAAAAACCTGGGGGAGGACAAAGGTGCCGAACTAAACTTTGGCGGCCGTAATAACGAACTTTGGTGCGAAGGCGGGGAGCCCCGTTTCCTGAATAAAATGATGAGCGAGAGCAAGGAGTTTGCCCGGTCATGCAGGTGGTTCTCATCATTGATATCGCAGAAAACCACACTACCCGGCTGCTATAAATCGCTTGATTATTTAGGCGCTAAGGAGGTGAAAACCATCTCTATGTCGCAAGGCCAGAAAACCAACCGCATTTTGGTGTGGACGTTTCAGGACATAGCGTAATTATCATACAGAACCCCTTTCCTTATCAATTAGAAGTACTACATTAGGTAACCAATTACAAGATCGGAGGATCTAAAATTTACTGCTTATGAAAAGGAAGATCGGCTGCACACTTGCAGGTCTGTTATTAGTTTTTTGCGCGATGGCACAAAAAAAGAAAGCTGTTACACCTGGCGAAAAAAATTCAATAGCGCCGGTAGGCATCATCAAAAACATTAGTGATTCGGCATTGCTTGATATTGTGCAAAGGCAAACCTTTCGTTTTTTTTGGCATTACGCCCACCCCGTTAGTGGCCTGGCAAGAGAACGCGATAATACCGTTAAAGCCCAGTATTATTGGGATTATATTAATGAAGCTTATGATGAACCTAACCTAAGCAAGGGGACCTTTGGCCCCGAAGCCTGCGCCATCGGCGGCACGGGTATGGGGGTATTAAGTACAGTTGTTGCTGTAAACCGAGGCTGGATAGGGCGGGATACCGCTGTAAAGCGCCTCATAAAAATTGTCGATTTTTTAATTAAAGCCGACTGCTATCACGGCATATACCCGCACTTTATGAACGGTGCTACAGGTAAAACCATTGCTTTCGATAGGATTGATGATGGTGCAGATATTGTAGAAACATCATATCTGCTGATGGGCCTTTTGGGTGCAAAAGAATACTTTAACGGCAATACGCTCCAGGAAAAATATTTCCGTAAACGCGTACAGCAGATGTGGGATGCCGCTAACTGGAACTGGCATAGCAACGGCGATAATAAAAGTTTGTACTGGCATTGGAGCCCCAATAACGATTTCCAGATGAACTTCCCGGTAGTTGGGTATGATGAGGCGTTGATCACCTACATCATGTCGGCATCATCGCCAACACATCCCATATCAAAAGAACTTTACGAAAACAGCTGGGTAAAAAGCAGCAGCTGGAAAAATGGCGAAAGCTACTACGGGTACGAGCTGCCATTGGGCAAGTTTGATAAGGGCGGCCCTTTGTTTTTTGAGCAATACACCTATATGGGGATAGACCCCCATGGGCTGACTGATGACCACGGGATAGACTATGCTGTACAAACAAAAAACCACACACTGATAAATCGTGCCTATTGCATAGAGAACCCAAAACATTACAAAGGTTACGGCGAAAATTGCTGGGGGCTAACTGCAGGCGATAGTTACAAAGGTTACGTAGCCCATTGCCCCGAGGTTGATTATGGGGTGATACAGCCAACGGCAGCTTTGTCGTCCTTCCCTTATACGCCGCAATATTCTATGCAGGCGCTTAAACATTTTTATTATGACCTGGGCGACAAGATATGGGGGCCATACGGTTTTGCCGATGGCTTTAGCGAATCGCATAACTGGTGCGCCAAAACACATTTGGCTATTGACCAGGGGCCAATTGTAGTGATGATAGAAAATTACCGCAGCGGCCTGATCTGGAAACTGCTGATGAAAAATCCGGATATACAAAAAGGATTAAAACGCCTGGGCTTTAAAAGCAAATGGATAAAAGAGGACAAATAAAAAACCAGCCTTAGCATTTGCTAAAGGCTGGTTTTTTTATCTGCCGCTTTACCCCTGTAACGCGCCGGCCACTGCAGGCGTTACAGGGATAAGCAAAGTATTCGGGTCGGAGATATAACCCATAATGTAGAGGGTTTTTTCGCCGCCGCCTGCACCGGCATATAAACGTGTTTTATCCATCCGCAGGGCGCTGGTGCCATTGCCTATCTGCTTTGAAAGTTGCGATAACGACCAGTTAGGGCCAATATACAATACTACCAATACACCACGTGTATCGCGCATATTTGTATCGGTTGTGATATAAATAAGGTTACCATCAACAATAATATTTTGCATGTAGAAAGGGTAATACTGTTGTAATACCTTAGTTGGTACATCAGTAGATGCGTCAAATATCCTCACCTGTGTATCGCCGCAGCAAAAATAAAGCAGGTTATCTTTCATAAACATCGGCGATTTTGCGCCATTACCGCTTACCGGCTCGGTACTTACACTTTTTACAATCGTTTTGGTAGCAATGTCAATCACCTTTAAGCTGAACTTACCTTCATCATTGAGCCATGCGGTGGTATATATTTTCCCGTTTTTTACTTTAATACCATTACCAACCATGCTTCCTATACCCTGCATGCCAATAGCAAGGGTTATATCACTCTCAAAGGTGAAAGTTTTAAGGTTTATCACCTTGGTTGTAAAACCAGGGGTGCCAAGCGCCATAAACATGGCGTACAAATAATCACCGTCAATATCATAGCCCACCAGCATCCCCATCCTGAAATAACCAGTCCCCGGAGGCCCCCACGATAGACGGCCCACCTCTGACGGCGCATCGTCCAACCGGATCTTAATAAAATCCCAACGCGACTCGTCGCTCTTTGCCATAGAAGCAGTATAAGCAAATCCGTCCTTTTCGGCCATGATCCAGTTAAGGCGTACATCGCCGGGCTTAAACTCATTTATTTTTTGCGCTGTTGCGGGGTTTATAGTTAAAAATTTAGGCTCGCTTTGCATACCTGCCTGCACATACACGCGGTCGCCTTTTGGCAAAATATCCATTACATCGCTATCCAGCTGAAGCGTATTTTGCAAAACGGTTTTTGGCGCGTACTTCATGTACAGTTTTACCTCTTCGTTCATATACGCAACATAACTGTTGAAATATTCAGACGCCCGGGGGTCAGTAGCGTCTTTATAATGATACGCCTCGATGATCAGCATAAGCGCTTTTACCTGCAGGCCATAATAATACATAAATTGTGTATGGATGATAGCCGCATATTCATCCAATGATTTAGAGGCCTTAAAAGCAACACGCGTACCCAGCGATGTCATATTTTCGGCACCTGAGCCTATAACGGTTAAATTGTTTTTAATAGCCAGGAAAGCATTAGGGATAGTATTCTGAATAATTTTCACCATCTCATCCAGTTCAGATTTGTCGGCTTTACCGGGCTCTATCTTCGCTGCCATGGTAAGGCGGTCAAAAGCTGCATCAATATTTGCAGCATGTGTGTTAAGTGCTTGTACTGCCGTGAAATATTTGGCCCCATCAATTTCGGCTTTGATAACGTCAACAGCTGCACTTAGTGCGGTGCTAAGTGCGTCAATTTTGCTTTCAATAACTTTAAGTTCCTTGTATTGCTTTTCAAGGGCCTCTTTAACCTCGTCTTTTGGTTCGGGGCCGGGGCCAAGGCCTACCAGGTTCATGATCCAGCCGGTAGCTTTCTTTTTTATTTTTCCTACTACAGCATCTTTTAGATCACCCAGGATCGATTGGAAGATATCGGTATCCTTATCTCCCATAAGCAGGGGGCGCTTTTCGGGCTGAGCCTTTTGAAGGGCAAGCATGCCCTCAAATTCTTTTTGAATATCCATTGTTTTTGTGATTGGTTTGGTGACACTAATTTACCAAAACAAAAACGCACATAAAAAGCTAATTTTAGCTTAAAATAAATCCGCTAAAAAGGGTGAATCAGGTAATTAATTTAATGATTTTTGCTTTACTGGCACCCAAATTTCTTCTTCCGATTCCGGGTCTTCATTTTTGTACTTAGCACCCAGCACCTCAAAATGCGGGCGCTTATCAAGCTCATAACCCGATTGCGGCAGCCACTCGTAAAAAATGTATTTAAATGTTGGGGCGAATGCACTTGCTGCACCTTTGTAATTAAAAACAGCAGACACGCCCCCGGGCAAGGTAAAGGTTTGCATGCCTTTCGGTGCATTGGTGTGATCTGTTACCTCAACCGCAGCCCATTTTTGGAATGGTGTATTGGGTGTAAAGTCTTTAAAATCTAAAGCATCGTCATAAACCTGCATACTTATCAGGTCGGTGTTCAGGCTGTTTTTTATTTCCTTGCGGCGGGGCATAAAATTTTGCCACAGCTCGCGGGTTTTATTGTTGGCGATGCTCATGGTTATTGGGGTGCCAATTAACCATTTTTGGGCTATAGTTTGGATGCGCGGTTGTAAATTCATGACGATGATATTTAGCGCAATATAATATTGTCATCCAAAATAATTGTTATAGTGGATGAAGCTGTCATGGTGAGCCTGTCGAACCATTAGCAAAGTTGCTAAGTCTTCGACAGGCTCAGACTGACACAAGAGGGGAATTAAAACCTATCCCAGAACGCAGGCGGCTCAATACCCAGGGCACGCAGGTAAACGTAACCTTGCCCGCGGTGGTGGATCTCGTTATCAAAAAGGTACTGCAATGTGTTGATAATGGTGTTAGGGTACTGGCCAAAAGCCGCCTCAGTTTCAAAAAAACGTTCGGCAGATATTTGCGGCCATAAAACATCTATCTGTTCGGTTACCTCGTCCCAGGCTTCCAACAGCTCGGCTTTGGTAGTCAGGTTAATTTCATCGTTAAAATGGTCAAGGGCTGGCGTGGTTTCCCATTTGCCGGTAACAATACCGTTCATGCCTGCGCTGGCCAAGCCTGTCATTTCGCCTGCCAATACATTGTAGGGGCGCATGCCGCCGATTGAAAATTCAAAAAGCTCTTTCTCGGGGAAGGCAGCTAAAACCCTGCGGCTTAATGCGCGGTGCGCCTGCCAGTTTTTTAAAAAGTCCTGAGAGGTTATTACCGGGGTGTTTGTTGTTGCTGTTGTGTTTGTCATGGTGTATCGTTTTAAGTTTATGATACAAAGAAACTACAGGCGAATGACAGCAGTATGTCAGTAGGGGTTGTAAAAAATTAGATAATGATAAATTATAATTAGTAAAAAAATAATAGCAGATTTATAGGAGTTAAAGCAACGGATAAACAACCTAAACATGTTCGGAATACAACACATAAAATTTGATTCAATGACTTACGTTATCCATTTTAAAAATGGAGATGTAAAAAGAGAGGGGCGGGGGCTTTCGTTTTTTTACTTCGCACCAAATAGCTCTATAATAGCCATACCAATGGGTAGTAATGATTTGCCTTTTATTTTCAGCGAAACTACAAACGATTATCAGGCAGTAAATATACAAGGACAAATAAGCTATAAGATCAGCAAGCCCAAAGTATTGGCTGATGTTCTTGATTTTACCGTTAATGATAATGGGCAGTACAAAAAAAATGATATTGAAAAACTAAATCAACGCATCATTAACGAAGCTCAAACGGCAACATCTGCCTATATACATAGTATAAAATTAAAGGATGCCATACGTTCGGCCAAACCTATAGAAGAACGGATAATGGAAGGGTTAAAAGCATCGCCAGCAATTGGTATGTTAGGGATTGAAATTTTAGGCGCTAACATATTGGGTGTTTCGGCAACTCCCGAAATGGCACGGGCTTTGGAAACAGATACCCGCGAAAAACTCCAGCAAGAAGCCGATCAGGCTATTTACGAGCGCCGTAATTTTGCAGTTGAACAAGAGCGAAGGATAAAGGAAACAGAATTGAACACCGAAATTGCTGTTGAAGAAAAACAAAAGCAGATAGCCGAAAAAAGAATGGAATCCGAGGTGCAACGGGCAGATAATGACCGTAAGCTACGCGAGATGCAATTGGCTGCCGATATTGCAGTTGAGAACCAGCGTAAAGAGCTTATCCTACAGAAAACAGAGAATGAAAGAAAAGAAGCCGAAACCCAGGGTTTTGTTATAGAAACTACTTTAAAACCATACAAAGATATTGACTGGAAAACGTTAACAGCACTCAATAACAATCCCGACCCTAAGTTTAATATTTCGCTGGCTTTTAGGCAACTTGCAGAAAATGCTGATAAAATAGGCAATCTTAACATAAGTCCTGATCTGTTGGATTCATTATTAAACGATAAGCGTAGCGATAGGCAGGAGTAAGAGAAATGAGTATAGAATATGCCATAATTGTAAAAAACAAAACGCGGCTCGAGTCATTAATTGAGCGTTTTAATACAAAAGCACAAGCTAAGTTTTACATAGAGAGGCAGGGTGGGGATTTTGAAGATTACGTGACAGAGCATGAGATTTTTCATGCCTCGTTAAATTCTCTTCAAAGCCAACTTTCAAAAGTGATCAAATACAAGATCATTGAAAGGAATTTTATTCCGTCGTTTATTTTTTCTGATAAAAATATAATAATTGTAATTGGACAGGATGGGCTTGTAGCCAACACCGCTAAATATGCGAAAGGGCTACCGATAGTAGCGGTGAACCCAGACAAGCAACGGTACGATGGAGTGTTATTGCCTTTTGATGTCGGCAACTTTATTACAGGCGTAGAATATGTTATTACTAATAACTATAAAGCCAAAAAAATGAGTTTTGCCGAGGCTAAATTAAATGATGGACAAAGGTTATTGGCCTTTAACGATCTGTTTATAGGGGCATCATCACATGTATCGGCACGTTACAAAATATCATTTGGCAAAGAAACCGAGGAACATTCATCCAGCGGGCTTATTGTATCAACTCCGGCTGGTTCAACAGGGTGGTTAAGTTCCATTTTCAACATGGCTTATGGTGTCGCAGGTTTGTTTGAGAAAAACCTGACGCCCAAAAGGCCAAAGGTGAAAGAACGCGAATTACTCTTTGCAGTAAGGGAGCCTTTTCAAAGTATCCGTACACAGGTTGGTATAACGGCAGGTATTATAAACACCAAAAACATGCTAATTATTGAATCGTTAATGCCTGCAGGGGGGATAATATTTAGCGATGGCGTTGAGGCCGATTTTCTTCAGTTTAACAGCGGTTCTATTGCAACAATAAGTGTAGCACCTGAAGCTGCCAACCTGGTAATAGTTAGCTAATATAAGTCCTTACACTCGCGTTCTACTATAATCTGCCCTCCAAAAACTCATTCACCATCGCCACAAACAGATCGGGTATTTTACTTTCGGGTTTGGGGTTATATGCCTCGCCAATGTAACTGCCATGCGTGCCGGGCAAAATAGCCAGGCGCCCATGCGGTAACAATCCGGCCATTTTCGCGGCATGCTCTGGCGTGGCCAGATCCTGGTCTCCAATTACCACAAGAGCCGGGGCTTGTATCGAGCGAACCTGCTCATCCGTCCAGCCTTTAAAATCATGCATGCGCCGGGCGTCCTTATTAAACATATTCATCAGGCCTTCGGGTGTGCCTATCTTCAGGTATTCATCTTTATAAATTTGTGGCATGTGGGTAAAATCAGGCGTTTCAAATCCTTTCCAGAACGTTTCAGGGGCGGCATCGCGACTGTAAAAGGCCGAAGCTATTATCAATTTGCCTACTTTATCCGCATGGCGGATGCCCAGTTCCAGGCAGGTTTGGCCGCCGTTGCTAAAACCTAAAAAATCGGCTTTGGCTATGTTAAGCTGGGTTAGCAATTCGGCCACATCGTCGGCATCCTGTGTAAAACTTTCGGGGGTATCGCGGTCGCCGCTGTGGCCGTGGGCCTGTAGCTCAACGGCAATAACCTGGTGCGTTTTAGCCAGCTCGGGCATTATCCTGCTAAAATTCGTTTTGATGGTTGAGCCGCCGCCGTGGATCAAAACCAGCGGACTACCGGTGCCGGATATTTCGTAATACATTTTTATGCCGTTTACACTGGCATATTTGCCCGTACTTTGGGCATCAGATAGATTAATTGCCATAATAAGTAATGTTAAACTTAAAATTAACGATCTTATAGTTTTCATAAATATTGCATCCCCCGCCGAAGGCGGGATAAATCCGGTATGAGCTGCTGTAACCGTTCATTATACTTGATTTTTAGGCTTGTCTAAAAATTAAGTATTTGATTATCAGTTGTTCATGATAATTGGTGGCGTTCACGGCTGTGAACGTGAACACTTTGAATTTACTTTGTTATGCTGCCTTATCCTTGTTGTATTTGTTCCTGTATTCTATAGGTGATAGGCCCGTTATCTTTTTAAAGATCATCCTAAAGGCCTTAGTATCGGTATAGCCAACGTTGTACATTACTTCGTTCACGTTCTCGCGGATGGTTTCCAGGCTCATTTTGGCGGCTTCTATCCGTACGCGCTGCATATATTCAACTACGGTGTTTGATGTTGCCTTTTTAAAGCGGCGTTCCAGGTGCCTGCGGCTAATGGCAAACAGATCGGCCAGATGGTCAACCGTTATTTTATCCCGGTAGTTATGCTCAATAAAATCCTGCGCTTTTTTAATTACCTCGTCCTCGTGATTCTTTTGCCCGTGGAAGATGATAAACAACGACTGGCTGTTACGCTCAATATCTATCTCGAAAATTTTGGAGGAGTTGATGGCCATATCCCTGCCGGCAAATTTCTCTACCAGGTACAATAGCAGGTTGAGCGACGAGTATGCGCCGCCGCTGGTATAGATGCCGCCCTCATCGGTAATGATCTTGTAAGGCATCAGGTTTACCTCAGGGAACATTTTGCGGAACTCATCGGCCATTAGCCAGTGTGTGGTACAGCTGCGGCCTTTAAGCAAGCCCGTAGAGGCCAAAATAAAGGCGCCTATGCAAAGCGAAACAACTTCGGCACCCGTTTTATATTGTTTGATAATCCAAGGGATAAAATCGCTGTTATCGCGTAATACTTTATTGATATCGCCATGTACCGCGGGGATAATGATCAGGTCGGTTTTGTCAACCTCTTCATACGTCATATCAGGCTTAATGGTGAACAGCCCGTTGGTTAGGGCGGTTTCCTTATTTAAACCTACCAGCTGTATTTTAAACAGCGGCGCTTTCTTCATCCTGTCAAGCGTTTGGTTCACCATAGAGAACATCTTATAAGTAGCCTCTATGTTGCTCAGGCTGGTTTCGCCCTGCGGAATGAGTATTGATATGTGTTTCATAGTTTCAAAGGTAGATGGTATCATCGTCGCAATCAACCCCTTAGATTGTCGTAATTACCCCCTTTTAAATATAACAAAGCGCCGCACCTTTGTAATGCATCAACACATTTATTTATGATGATCGAGGTTTTTAAAACAAACGTTCAGGAAAAAGATAGGTCGAAGGTGCTTATCCAAAAGCTCCTGGAGCAGTTCCCGGCCAGCAAAATAAATTTCGATCTGGAAGACTGCGATAAGATACTGCGGGTAGAAGGGAAAGATTTTTGCGCACACCGGATCATTGAATTGCTTAAATTGAATGGACATTACTGCGAGATACTCACTTAACCAATTATAAACGTATTAAAACCAAAACAATGTCAAAAATTAGCGCCTACATCAACTTTAAAAATAACCAATGCAGCGAGGCCATGACCTTTTACCAAAGTGTATTAGGTGGCGAGCTAAGCCTGATGCCGGTAAAAGATTCGCCGATGAAAGATAATTTCCCGGGCGAAGCGCAAAAAGGCATACTGCATGCCGACCTTACCGGGAGCGATTTCAGCCTGCTCGGAACGGATATGCCCAACCCAAATATCAAAGCCGTTGTTGGGCTGGTATCATTAACCATAACCTGTGCTAATAAAGCCGATGTGCAAGAAAAGTTTGCCAAACTTGCCGAAGGCGGTAAAGTAGTACACGAAGTGATGACCTTTTTTGCCGGTACTATGGGTAATGTTATTGATAAGTATGGTATTGGCTGGGGTGTATTTACAGAAGAAATATAACTAATAAACATTAACTATCATGAAACAAAAAACCATAGCTATAATCTATTGGGTGCTGACCATTTTATTCGCATTAGCCATGCTGGGCGATGCTTACGGCGGCATAACCAAACAAGAAGCCGGGCAGGAAGTTATGCGCCATTTAGGTTACCCCATTTATATTATGGTGATAACCGGTGTGTTTAAACTATTCGGCGCCATTGCCATACTGCAAAACAAGTTTAAAATTATAAAAGAGTGGGCATTTGCCGGTTTTGCCATTAACTTTATTGGTGCGTTTGCATCAAGGGCTTTTGTGGGCGATGATGCGGGGTTGTTAATAATGCCGCTGGTAATACTTGTAATAATGTTTATCTTGTACTACTTCTGGAAGAGATACCAAACCATTAAAACCTCATAACAATGGATACCTTAACCATCATTTTAGGGATAATTGGAGCTATTGTAGTAGTAGTGCTATTATTGGCCCTTATTGCTCCAAAAGAATATGCAGTACAGCGAAGCATTATTATCAGTAAACCCCGCCAGCAGATTTTTGATTACATCAGGTTTCTGCGCAATATGGACTATTACAGCAAATGGGTAATGACCGACCCCAATAAACGGATGGCCTATACCGGTACCGATGGCACCGAGGGTTTTACCGCCGCATGGGATAGCGATATTAAACAAGCCGGCAAAGGTGAGCAAACCATCGAAAAGATTATTGACGGCGAGCGGATTGATATCCGGGTAGTTTTTATAAAACCATTTGCGGGCGTAGCTGATACCTACATTGCAACACAATCGGTAACGGATAATACCACTACTGTAAAATGGGCCTTTGCCAGTAAAATGTCATTCCCGATGAACGCTATGCTGTTATTTATGAACATGGAGAAGATGTTAGGGGCCGATATGGAGATAAGCCTGAATAACCTGAAACAAATCATGGAGAAAGAATAGAAGGAAACTTAAACACTAAACTTTAAATATTATGAAAATTGCAATGATCATTGTACGTACCCTGATGGGGTTGATGTTCCTGTTCGCATCGGTTGTAGTACTTTTTAAAATCAACATGGGCAAAATGCCCGAAATGAGCGAGGCCAACAAAACCTTTATGGCAGGTATAACGGCGTCGGGCTATTTAATGACCTTTATAAAGGTAACAGAACTAGTATGTGCTATATTATTTTTAATTGGCCGTTACGTAACCCTTGCTACTGTTGTGATATTTCCTATCGTCATAAATATTTTATTAACGCACATATTTGTAGCCCCCGAAGGTGTACCTACGGCAGCAGCATTGTTAATTGGTAACCTGTTCCTGGCATATTACTACCGTAAAAACTATGCAACGCTATTCGCCGCTAAATAATTAGAAAGATTAACCGCAGAGGGCACAAAGACATACAAAATATATTATCCACAAAGGAAGAAGGAGCAGGGCTCTGAGTTCTCTGGATTTAAGAATGTGCAAATTCTCTGTGTCCTCTGTGGTTAAAATAGCAAGCCAAGCAAGAAAGCCGCACCAAAACTGGCGCGGCTTTCTTGTTTCTGCAAAGTAATAACTGCCAACTACTTTCCTAGCCTGCGTTTTAACTCATCAATCGGCATGCTTACCATGCGGCCAACCGGCTGCTTGCCACGATAGGTAATCACTTTTAACTGGGTAGCATCAATAGGAATATTAAGAATGCCAGTGTATTTAGGATAAAAATTATCGGGGTATGAATTGTCAAAACTGTAGTAAATATCAAGCCCCTGTACTTCGTTGGTTAAGGTGACATTTAAAGTACTGTCGGCGTTGCGGCCCGGTTTAAAGTCAGGGTCATAAGCGCTTGGGGCGTATTTGGTTTCGGCCTCGTTAAAACGCGCAAAGTGTTTTTCAACCTTGCTAAAGAAGGTATTAAAATTCTTTTTAGATGCCGGCGACCATACGCTCTCTGCCAGCGCAAACCCACGCGGCCAAGTCATATATTCCGCCTGGCGGATGTTATACACCTGCTCTGTCCAAAGGTTGGCTTGCCCACCTTTTATCATTTTGGCATCAACGCCTTCGGGTACCGGGTCAAATTCGTAAGTTTTGCTTAGGCGCAGGCTGGCATAAACATGCGGCTCCATTACGCGGTCGCTTTGCATATAATCCAGGTAAACAAAAGTGGTTGGGCTCATTACAACTTCGTGGCCAAGCTTGGCAGCTTCAATGCCGCCTTTAACACCTCGCCAGCTCATTAAAGCCGCATTAGGGCCAATGCCACCTTCCAGAATCTCGTCCCAGCCCATGAATTTTTTACCTTTCGATTCTACTATTTTCTCCAATCGTTTTTCAAAATAGCTTTGAACTTCTTCCTGTGTTTTCAGGTTTTCTTTAGCCATTAAAGCTTTAACGGCATCGCTTTGCTCCCAAAAATTCTTGGCGCACTCATCCCCACCTACATGTATATAGCCAAAAGGGAATAGCTGGGCAATTTCGCCCATTACCTTATCTAAAAACTGATAGGTGAATTCGCCGGCAGGGTTTAGTGTATTATCCACCAGCGCTGGGTGGCCGGGTTTTGACCAGTCCATTATCCTCTCGCCATAACGTACTGTGTATTTATCAGCACCGGCAGTAGCCGATAATTCCGGATACGATGCTACAGCAGCCAGGCTGTGGCCGGGTACATCAACCTCGGGTAAAATGTTCACAAAACGATCCTGCGCATATTTTACTACTTCGCGTATATCATCTTGTGTATAATAACCGCCATAAGTGCGTGGCTCATTGGGTTTTGGCGGTGTAAAGTTGCCAAATTCACCTTCGCGCTTAATATTGTAGGCGCCAACTGTAGTTAATTTAGGGAAGCTTTTTATTTCTATCCTCCATCCTTCATCATCTGTTAAGTGCCAGTGGAACAAGTTAAGCTTGTATTTAGCCATGTTATCAATATAACTCATCACTTCTTTCTTGGTGAAGAAATGGCGCGATACATCAAACATCAATCCCCTCCACTCAAAACGCGGATAGTCTGTAATATCAACAACAGGCACAGCCCATTTTACATTTTTGGCAACTACTTTGCCCTCAATTTCTTTCGGCAGCAGTTGCAGCAAGGTTTGTACACCATAATATAAACCGGCTTCGGTATTGGCGCGTATGGTTATGCCTTTTGCCTTGGCCGATAGGTAATATCCCTCTTTGCCGATCACATTATCCGTGGTTTTGTTCAGTACCAGCTTAATAGCGGCTGCAGGGGCAACTGCATTAATGCGGATGATCTTACCTGTAGCTGTAGAGAATTTGTTTTTGATAAGGTTAAGCACGGGTGTCATCCCTTCTTGTGAACCTGCCTGCACGGTTAAAACAGCCGGTAATACAAACTGCCCGGTGTGCGTAGTTATTTTAACAGGTTCGGGAATAATGGCTATGCTTGTATTGGCTTGCTGCGCAAAAACAAAAGTGCCCATAAGGCAGGAACATACCAGTAAGGATAATTTTTTCATACAGTATAATTGATAGTTTACAGATTGGGGTAATCACCCGCAATTTATAACTTTTTAAATAATATTAAGAAGTTTTTTATAGTTTTAAATACAGGTTGCAACTAACTGTGTATTAATATCTGCAAAGGCTTTTTCGTTTTAGTATTTTTATTAAATTGCCTTTTTTAAACAATTAATTGCGCCTGCAATTAATTAACCAATTATTAAAGCTTAACTTATTTAACACCATGGGCACAGACCGTAGAAAGTTTTTGAAGCATTTAGGTACCTCTGTTTTGCTGACATCCGCATCGCTTACCAGTTTAGCAGCAAAAGAGGAAGAAGAAGTGAGGATATTACGTGCCGAAAAGCGCATTTCGCCTAACGACAAAATACGCATAGCTACCATTGGCATGGGTATAATGGGTTATAATGATACAAACGCCGCTTTAAGCGTACCCGGTGTAGAAATGGTTGCCGCCTGCGACTTGTACAAAGGCCGCCTGGAACACGCCAAAGAAGTGTACGGGAAAAACCTGTTCACTACCGTGGACCACCGCGAGATACTTGACCGCAAGGATATAGATGCGGTTATTATTGCCACCAGCGATAACTGGCACAGCCAGATAGCTATTGACGCGATGCGCAAAGGCAAATCTGTTTACAGCGAAAAGCCAATGGTGCATAAAATTAGCCAGGGGCTGGAAGAGATAAGAGTGCAAAAAGAAACCAAAGCGGTTTTCCAGGTGGGCAGCCAGCGCGTAAGCAGTATTGCTTACCGTAAAGCCAAAGAAATGTATGAATCGGGCGCTATTGGTAAGATCAACTCTATCGAAGCATCATTTAACCGGCAGGATGCCCTGGGCGCATGGCAATATACTATCCCAACAGATGGTAACATCAAAAATGTGGACTGGGCGCGGTTCCAGGCAAACGTTGATAAGAAAATGGATTTTGATCCCAACCGGTTTTTTAGGTGGAGAAACTACCGCGAGTACGGCACAGGCGTTGCTGGCGACCTTTTTGTGCACCTGTTAACCGGCATTCACTTTATTACCGGCTCAAAAGGCCCCGAGAGTATTTACTCCATTGGCGACCTGGCTTACTGGAAGGATGGACGCAATGTGCCCGATGTGATGAGCGCCGTTGTACGCTATGGCGAAACTAAAGAGCACCCGGCTTTCCAGGTTACTTTAAGGGTTAACTTTATTAGCGGCGAGGGGGATAAAACCACAACCAAGATCGTAGGATCTGAAGGGGTAATGGATATAGGCGGCGAGGGCGAAAGTTTCAGGATCCAGCAGAACAAAATGGCAGCTGCGCCCGGTATTGGCGGCTGGGACTCGTATTTTACCTATACCGAAGCAGAGCAAAAACTTTTAATGGACGACTATAACAAACGCTATACCCAGGAGCAACGTACAAGGCCGAAATTTGAGCCGATAACTTACCGCGCACCCGATGACTACAATGCCTCGAACGACCATTTTGCCAATTTTATGGACTCGATACGTACCGGGAAACCTGTTGTAGAGGATGCCGTGTTTGGTTTCCGCGCGGCAGCACCCGCACTGGCCTGTAACGATAGCTATTTCCAAAATAAGGTTATCCACTGGGATGCCGAGAATATGAAGATAGTTTAAGGTTAGAATCAGGAGATAAGAATCAAAAGACAAGACCGGATATTATACAATAGAAAAGCCGCCCGCTAATCAGCGGCGGCTTTCTTGTTCTGTTCCACTCAGAAATGGAACAAGTGGAACAAACGGAACAAGTGGAACATATTGATAATGAATTGGTTATTACTGACAGGATATTGTCAGTAGCTCAATAAAAACTTCACAATATTCGTGTTATAGGCTTATATACAGCACGTTATAAAAATGATGTTTTTGTTCCACTTTTTTAAAAAGTGGGTATTTAGGATTTAAGCTTAAAATCAGGAAGTTAAAAGACTGCCATTACGCTGCGGTAACCTTAGCCAGAAACGGAATCTGGCACGATCAAAAACGACTTTTTTCGACTTTCATTCGTCTTTTTTCGCCTTCAGTTCGCCCTTTTTATGATGCCAAAAGGCGGAAAAGGATACGTGCTGAAAAAATACAAATACTTGATTTACAAATACTTGATAATTTTGGGCTTGTTCCATTTCGTTCCGTGTGGAACAAGCGTTTTTATGGGGGGTAAGCTGAATGCTTACTTGGTTAGGTCGGAGTTTTAGCGCAGCGTAACTTCTACCAGTAGGAGCGTAATAATAAACATGTCATTTCGAACGATAGAGAGAAATCTTGTTCATATGATAGGTTGTGAACTTTGTATGTTGTAAACATTGCATCATGAACAAGATTTCTCCTTGCTACGCTCGTTCGAAATGACAACCAGGGGCGTATCGTTACTTCAGCTTATTTGCCGTAACACCCTCATTGGTGATCTTTACCGGGTTTATCAATCCATCCTTATCAAAGGTCATTTTATCAATACAGGTTACGCGGTGGTTGCCATCGGTTTCGGTAAGGGGGCGGCGGTGGTAAACAATATACCATTCATCCTTGCCCGGTACTTTTATCACCGAGTGGTGGCCAGCGCCGGTTGCTATAGCTGCATCCTGTTGTAATACAGTGCCAACTTTTTTGAACGGGCCGTTTATGCTGTTGCCAATGGCATAAGCCACGCGGTAATCGGGGCCTGTCCAGCCGCCTTCGCTCCACATAAAATAATATTTGCCTTTACGGATAAACATAACAGGCCCTTCTACATAGCCTTCCGGGGTTATTTCTTTAAAAGCTTTACCACCCGCAGCAGGTTCAATACCCGTAAAATCATTTTTTAGCTTCGCGATGTTGCAATGGCCCCATCCGCCATAAATAATATAGTACTGGCCGTCGGTATCTTTAAACACAAACTGGTCTATAGGCTGCGCGCCGTTATAAAACTTATCAATAAGGGGTTTGCCTAAATAATCTTTAAAAGGGCCTTCGGGTTTATCGGCAACGGCCACACCTATGCCGCCGTAAGCCTTGTCGCTTTGTATGTCATTCGCCCCAAAAAAGAAATAGTATTTATTGTCTTTTTTTACAATAGCGGGTGCCCACATGGCGCGTTTGGCCCATTTCACGTTTGATGAATCGAGCACATTCTCGTGCTTGGTCCAGTTTACCAAATCGGGCGAGGAGAAGGCATCAAAATGCACCTGCTGATTATACGGGGCAGAATAGGTAGGGTAAACCCAGTATTCTTTACCAAATATAGTTGCCTCGGGGTCGGCGTACCAACCCTCGGCTATAGGGTTACCCGAAGTTGTTTTCTTTAAACTTTGCGCATACGCTACCTGTAATAACGAGGCAGGGAGCAATAACAATAACAGTGTTTTTTTCATAGGTTTTTAGTATCAGTTAAGGTAAGCTACTACATAGCCTACTATTTCTTTAATGTATATGTTCCATTGGCTTATGGCATCAATATCGGGCAAAAAGTCTTTTAAATAAATATGTTCGATACTGGCCAAGTTATTACTGGTGTAAGGCACAATGTTAATACCAGCATTTTTAAATATCAGTTTTGCCCGCCGCATATGAAAAGCAGATGTAACCATCAAATAGGGCGGTTTTAAATCAGCATGGTTTAGTAGCTGTTTGGCAAATATGGCATTTTCGGCGGTATTACGGGCCTTCCCATCTAAAAGGATCAAGCTATCGGCAAAGTTTTGTTTCTTTAATTCGGCCTTAACAAAATCAGCTTCACTAAATCCATCGGGGTAAATATCCGAGTTGCCCCCGCTAAATAATAAATGCGCGGCGGTATGGTTTGCCAATAGTTTAGTAGCCTGTGTATAGCGATCGGCAGATGCGTTGAAGTAACCCTGCCCGCTTTCATCCTGTGAAACAAACCCGCCTAAAAGTATAACACAGCTGTACGTTTTTGCCAATGGCTGATAGGGGGGCGTATCCCAGATGCTGGCGATCGCATTGACCGTAAGCCTGTTCGAGAAAAAATAGAGCAGCGCTGCCGAAACTATTAAAAGCCTTTGTTTGCGTTTTTGCCTTTTTGTAAAAATGGCAAAGATTATCAACCCCAGTACCCAGGTAAGCGGATAAATAAATACGACGAGTACTTTAGAAAGGGTAAAAAACATCAGCTGTAAATGGAGCTGCAAATTAATTGATTTTTATGAATGATGGGTACCCGTGATGCATATTCTGGCAGGATGTGGCTACGTAACAATATACCACAAATGCGGTATTGTTAAGCCCGCTATATTGCTGTTGCTTAGTACTATATAAAAACCTAACAAATAACTAAATCTTAAAACAATGAAAAAAATCTTTACTATCGCAATTATCATCCTGGCCGGTTTCGCAACAAAGGCGCACGCGCAGGGTTTTAAACTTGGTTTAGGCGTTGAGGGTGCATTGCCGGTTGGCGCCCTAAAATCTGGCTATAATGTTGGTGCCGGGTTAACCATTCGTGCGGCTTTTGGTATTGATGATGCCAGCGCTGTTACATTAACATCGGGCGCTATCGCATTTTTGCCTAAAGACCTGTCTAACTTAGGGGTAGATGCAAAAGCGCAATTAAACATACCGGTTAAAGCAGGTTACAAATACAAATTTGGCGGTAACTTTTATGGTATTGCCGAAGCCGGTGCAACCATCGTGCGGTCATACTACAGCGACGCTAACGGCGACCTGCAATCTGTTGGCAGCACACATTTTACCTATGCGCCGGGTGTTGGTGTAGAGCTGGGCGGCTTTGATGCCAGCATCAGGTACGAAGGCTACCAGGGTGCGGGCTTTATGGGCTTACGCCTTGGGTTTAACTTCTAAAGGCTAAAAACAAATATTTAATACCCAAAATCAACAATAATAAGGCCGTCCATGTAATTTGGATGGCTTTATTGATTTATATCGTTATTTTTAAAGGAGATAACAGTGATTACAATGAGTAATATACCGGTTGCTATTGTTGATGATAAGCGGTTGCTTCGCGAGGCTTTATTTAACAGTATCTCGTATTATAAGGAGATAAGCATAGTATTGCAGGCCAGCCACGGGTCGGATTTTTTAGAACAATTGAAGCGCCAGCCTGCAGAAAAGCGCCCGCAGGTAGTTTTAATGGATATTGAGATGCCCGTGATGGACGGGATTGAAGCCGTTGCCATAGCCAAAAACTTGTACCCCGATATGCATTTTTTAATGCTTACGGTTTTTGATGATGATGATAAGCTTTTTGAGGCCATCAAGGCGGGGGCAAGCGGCTATTTGCTGAAAGACGAAAAGGTATCGAACATTGTTAAAGCCATTGCCGAGATTGTGCATGAGGGCGGGGTGCCCATGTCGCCACGTATTGCCCGTAAGGCGCTGGCCCTGTTAAGAAATACACCGGATATAGCGGAACCGGCTAAGCCGCTGGAAGAAGATGAGCACCTGCTCTCGGCCCGCGAAATGGAGATCCTGAACCGCATTGTTGATGGCCTCAATTACCAGGAAATAGGCGAACGACTTTTTATAAGCCCCCACACCGTACGCAAGCACATTGCCAATATTTACGATAAGCTACACGTGTGCAATAAAGCATCGGCCATAAAAGTGGCCACCAGTAAAAAGTGGTTTAGCTGATAGTTTCTATTGGATAACTTAAATTTTTACGTCGCCGCAGGGTCTCTTAAAAAAGAACCTGCGATGCATTCCCGTTAGCACCAGTAAAAAAAGCGCCCCTTTCGGAGCGCTTTCAAATATTTACACGGTTACGTTTTCCATGCCGTATTGCTTTAATACATCGGCCGGTACACCTGTCCATTTGTTTGGGGCGTTGCCTGCGTAGCCAATATCCTTGGTGCCCATTTCGCTGCTCCAAAAGCCCGAGGCTGTGAGGTCGCGCATGCGGTTAAAAAAGGCCACACCCTGCGCCATTTCTGGTTTGGCTTTGTAAGGGTAGGCAATTTCATCAAGTATTTCGGTTTGTTGCTTGCTGCTGCACTTAATAAATGGATTGCCATAGGCGTTAAGGCAGTGCATATCCAGCCATTTAAGGCCGCCACGCATAGGTAATTTGTGGCTTGGGATATCCTTTACAATAAACTCTATAAAATCGGGCACCTTGGCATCTGATGCGCTGCCTGAGTGGGCATCCTTAGGGATAATAATATCGGCCAGCACGGTGATGGTAGCCATTTCATGCTCATCAAAATACTTTTCGGCTTTGATCTTGTTTTCACGTTCTACTTCTTCGGGCATGCGGCCGGGTACAGCGGCTGCTTTTCCGTCGGTAACCTCCGGGGCGGCTTTTTCGCCCGGTTTACAACCAACGCCTATTAAAAAACCGGTGGTTAAAGTTCCTAAACCTATTGCTTTAAGGGATTCGCGTCTGTTCATGGCCTTATACGTTAAGTTTTTTACGTTGTGATAAAATATATTCTGCGGTACGCATACTTAATGCAAGTATGGTCCAGGTGGCGTTTTTATCGCCCTGTTGCACAAATGGAGCGGCATCAACCACAAAAAGGTTGTTACAATCATGCGCCTGGCAATATTTATTCAATGCCGATTTTTTAGGATCGTCGCCCATACGCACGGTACCCACTTCGTGGATGATCTTGCCGGGGGCCTCTAAACCATAGTTGGTATCCTTGCCCTGCATAGGGCCATGAATAGCGCCCATGTTATGTAAAACCTCCTCAAAAGTTTCTTGCATGTGTTTGGCCTGGTTTATCTCGTCGTTGGTCCATTTGTAATGGAAGCGTAACACCGGGATGCCATACTTATCAACCACACCGTTAGGGTCAATTTCGCAATAGTTATCTACACGGGCAATGGCTGTACCACGGCCGGCCATGCCAACCTGTGTGCCATAAAACCTGCGGTAATCGTCTTTTAACGAAGCGCCGTAGCCACCACCGTCTTTCTTTTTACCATCGCGGCCCGGTACAGCGCCGTTCATATCCTGTATACCACCGCCAAAACCGTATGATGGCATGTGCATACCGCCACCGTATTCGATGTGGTACCCACGCGGGAAGTTTAGTTTCTTATTATCAAGCCACCATGGCGAGTAGATGTGCACACTGCCTACACCATCCTCGTTGTAACGCTTGCGGTCCATCAGTTGCGGAAGGAAACCACCCGCGCCCGAACCGGTACTATCATGCAGGTATTTACCAACTACGCCGCTGCTGTTGGCCAAACCACCAGGGTGCGCTGTGGATTTTGAGTTAAGCAGCAAACGGGCGCTTTCGCCGGCGCTGGCGCCAAGTATCACTACTTTGGCATTTACCTGGTATTCCTGCAGGTCATCCTTGTTTACATACGATACGCCGGTTGCCAATCCGTTTTTATCGGTAAGTACCTCGCGCACCATGGCGTTGGTTATAACCGTTAGGTTGCCGGTTTTTACAGCCGGGATAACCAGGCATGATGATGCCGAGAAATCGCCGTACACTTTACATGCCCTGCCGCATTGCCCGCAAAAGAAACAAGCGCCACGGTCTTTATTATTTGGCAAAGCCTCTGTTAAAACCGAACCACGGCCGGTAATAACTTTTACACCCGCTTTGCTTGCGCCTTGTTTAATAAAAAGTTCATTTAAACGCGGCTTTGGCGGTGGCAGGAAAATACCATCGGGTTCGCTTTCAATATTTTCAACCGTGCCATAAATACCTATCATACGGTCAACCTTATCATAAAACGGCTTTATGTCTGAATAGGAGATTGGCCACGGATCGGTAAGGCCGTCGGTTGGTTTAAAATCCTCGGGGCCCATCCGCAGGGAAATACGCCCCCAGTGGTTAGTACGGCCGCCCAGCATACGCGAGCGGAACCATGCAAACTCGGTACCGTCTTTTTGAGTGTAAGGTTCGCCTTCAAGCTCCCAGCCGCCGTAAGCAGCATCAAAGTCGCCAAATGGGCGGGTGGTGCCTGCACCGCGGCGGGCCGATTCCCACGCCCACTTTAACTGGTGCGAATCTGTCTTGGGGTCAAAGTAAGCGCCTGCTTCAAGCATAAGCACTTTAAGGCCGGCATTTGCCAGTACGTAACCGGCCATACCGCCGCCCGCACCGGAACCAACTACAATAGCGTCGTAAACGGTGCCGGACTTTTTGATCTGAATATCTTCCATTTATATGTTCGAACTATAAAGAATTAGGTTGTTCTCAGGTAAATTACAGTTGTTTTAGGTTGATGTTTTTGTACGCTACAACAGCACCATGCGATTGCAAAGCGATGCGGCCTTTTGTATAGGCAGCGAAATCTTTCCAGGTTTTAAACTTGCTGTTGTTCAGCATTTCGGTCCACTCGGGGCTGCCTATTTGTACGTCGACAGTTTCTTTACCGTTAAGCCAAAAGGTTAAGTGGCCTTTATCCTTACGGATCTTGGCGGTGTTCCACTGGCCTGCAGGTTTTGCTGCATCGGCAGGGGCCGCTTTTAAATCATATAATGAACCGGCCAGGTGGCTTGGTTTTTTATTGTCTTCGGCTTTTACATTATCTAACACCTGCATCTCAATACCCGAAAGGTAGGTTGCGCCCAGTGCGGGGTCTTCATGCACGCCAAAAATGATACCGCTGTTACCGCCTTCGGCAATTTTCCAATCGACAGAAAGTTCATAATTCTCATACTCGCCATCGGTTACCAGATCCGCTGAGTTTGGGGCTTTAGGGTCAAACTGTAAAGCGCCGTCAACAACGCTCCATGGGCCTGCATCTTTTTGTAAATAAGCATGCCAGCCGGTAGTGGTTTTGCCATCAAAAAGTTTTGTGGTTTGTGCCATTGAAGAATACTGTAGCGCTGCAACAGCCAGCGCGCTTAAAATTAGTTTTTTCATTCGGTTATCAGATTTAGCAGCGCAGGGGTGGCGCACACTTGTTTAATTACAAAGGCTAAAAGTAGTATTTATTTTAATTGATGCTATAATAACGCAATATATCAATCAAAATTTTTACAGGTATAAACAGAATATTAATTCTTGTGGAACAAAAAGCTTAAGCCCGACGCGATACCAAACTGCACATATGCGTAGCTATCCTCAAAGTAGATGTTGTAATCATCCTGCCCGCGGTAACCACCGCCCACTATAAGTGATACATTTTGCATAAATGGGAACTGGTAATAGTACTTCAGGCTTACATTAAGGCGCTTCTTTAGGTTAAAGGCCTCGTAACCATTATACTTATCAGCAATGTAGGTGAAATCGAACTGAATGCGCTGCCAGTTTTTGAAGGATGATTTATTAGGGTCGATATCGTCCTGGTACTTTTTAGCGATATTATAAATGTAACCGCCGTTAACGCGTGCAAAACCATAATGGCCGGGCAGGCCCTGGGCCGCATCATTGCCGAACAAGCCCCTGTGCAGTTCAATGCCAATGGTACTGTAGTGGTTATCAATGGTGTTGGTTTTATCTATCCGTTTACCAATAGTATAGTTAAGCGAATAAAAATCGGTACTGAATTTTCCGCTATCGCGATTAAAGCTGCCGTCGGACAACAGGGTTGACCCGCGGATGCCGTTAGAATGATGGGTGTAGCTTAATTGCAAAAATTGCGGCTTATAAGCATCGCTGTTTAGCCGGTAATATAAATTACCGCTTGGCATATAACTGGGCGATTTAACGGGTTCGCCGTATTCTGATAACAGGCGCACCTTTATCCTTGCCGAGAGGTCAAAAAAGAAACGCGATCTCGGGCTGTTAAGCAATACAAAGTGCGCGTTGATATCGCCCACCAGTTTTGTTTTAACCGGCTGGAAAAGTTCCTGCCCAAAAAATGAAGGTTTCAGGGTTTGTACGTAAATGTCGTTAAAATTGCGGTTAATGATACGCGTGGCTATTTTGCCGGTATCGGCAATTGCATGGTTTGTAGTGGTATCAATTATTGAAGCGTAACTGCCCCGGGCTGATAGTATGAGCAGGAGCAGTGCTAAAAAACGGACTTGAGCGGCGGATGTAAGATGTTTAAACATATGAACTAACGAATACTAATAATGATTCGACAAGAAAATAGTTTTCTTAATACAGTAATTTTAGTGTCTTTTTTGCGGGTTCAAAATTATGAGATACTTCATCATAATAAAGTAAACAATCGTATAACCCGCAAAAATGCCTAACTTGCATCCTTACATTTAATAAGATAAGTGACTTTTCAGGATTTTAATTTCAACGAACAACTTTTAGAAGGCGTTTTAAGCATGGGGTATACCACCCCAACTCCCATACAGGAAATGACCATACCGGTTATTATGAATGGCGACGACCTTATAGCCTGCGCGCAAACAGGCACCGGCAAAACAGCTTCATACCTGCTGCCGGTTATGAATTATATAGCAAACAGCCATAATCACCATACCACTGCTTTGGTGCTTGCCCCAACACGCGAGCTTGCCCAGCAGATAGACCAGCAGGTAGAAGGCCTTGCCTATTTTACAGGCATCAGCTCGCAGGCGGTTTTTGGTGGCGGCGATGGTATGGCTTATGAGCAGCAACGCCGTGGCATACAAAACAACGTAAATATTATTATTGCCACACCGGGCAGGCTGATAGCCCACCTTACATCGGGCATACTAAAGTTTGATAAAATAACACACCTGATACTGGACGAGGCCGACCGCATGCTCGACATGGGTTTCTCTGACGATATTATGCGCATTATTGGCTATCTGCCAAAAAAACGCCAAACGCTGCTATTTTCGGCCACCATGCCGGGTAGGATCCGTACGCTGGCTAAGGCTATTTTGAATGATCCGCAACAGGTTAACATAGCCATATCGCAACCTGCTGCCGGTATCGATCAGCAGATATACCGCCTGCACGACGGGCAAAAAACGCCTTTACTAAAATCGCTTTTAAAGGATGGCGGCTACCTAAGCTCTATCATTTTTGCATCCCGTAAGGAAATTGTAAAATCGCTTTATAAAGAATTAAAGGGTGCGCATATCAATGTGGCCGCTTTCCACTCCGATTTGCAGCAAACCGAACGCGAAGAGATATTACTACGTTTTAAGAACAAGCAACTACCGGTAATTATCGGCACGGATGCATTATCGCGCGGGATTGATGTGGAAGGGATAGACCTGGTGGTTAACTATGATGTACCCGGCGACCCCGAAGATTATGTACACCGTATTGGCCGTACCGCGCGTGCCGCCACAACAGGTACCGCCATTACCTTTGTGAACGACCGCGACCTGAAACGTTTAAAAAGCATTGAACAGCTTATTGATAAGCCCATCACTCAAAAAGAATTACCCGAGGCATTGAAAGGTATTGAAGCACCGCCGAAAGAAGAACGGTCGCATGGCGGCCCCGCATCGGGCCAACGCCGCGACGGGCAACGCAACCCCAAACGCTTTGGCAAGAAAAAGCCACCACGCCCTGCTGCGAATTAAACCTTGTAATATTTATTCGGTCTATTTGTTTTGTATAGTCAATGTGTTACATTTACACAAACCAATTAAAATAACCAGATAATGACATCAAGACGATCGTTCCTGAAAAGCAGTGCAATGCTATCGGCCGGCCTGTTAATGGCTCCTGAATTATTTGCAGCACATAAAAAAAGATATGTAGGCGTACAGCTTTATACCGTACGCGATGCTATGGCCAAAGACCCGGTTGCTACGCTGGCCAAAGTTGCCAAGGTGGGCTTTAACTCGGTTGAAGGCGCTACTTATACCGGCACGCAAAAATTCTACGGAATGGCCCCTGCCGAGTTTAAAAAAGTTTTAAGCGATAATGGCCTGGTAATGCCAAGCGGCCACTTTATGCTGGGCGAAGGTATGCCAGATGCTAAAGGTACCATCACCAACGATTGGCAAAAAGCCGTTGATGACGCGGCCGAAGTTGGCCTTAAATACATGGTTTGCGCTTACCTGCTTGATAGCGAACGCGGAACGCTTGACCATTATAAAGAAACAGCCGACAAGCTGAATAAAGGTGGCGAAATTGCCAAAAAAGCAGGCATCCAGCTTTGTTACCATAACCACGATTTTGAATTTGCATCGCAGGATGGTAAATACCCATACGATGTGTTGTTGAACAGCACCGACGCCGACCTGGTAAAAATGGAGATGGATATCTACTGGATGTATAAAGCCAAGCAAGACCCTATCGCGATGTTTAAAAAACACCCGGGCCGTTTCCCGCTATGGCATGTAAAGGATATGGATAACACCCCAAAACAAATGTTTACCGAAGTTGGTAATGGCGTTATACCATTCAAAACGATCTTCGCGCATGCAAAAGAATCAGGCTTAAAATACTTCTTTAACGAGCAGGATATTTGCCCCGGCGATCCGTTTGTGAGCATCACCAAAAGCTACAACTACATTAAAGCGAATAACTTACACGTGTAGGGTAGGAGAATCAAGACAATTAGAATCAAGATAAGAAAGCCCGGTTGCGTTGAGCAATCGGGCTTTCTGTTTACAATCCGCCTCTCCGCCATGTCATTTCGAACGAACCAGTGGTGGGGAAAGCGTGGGCGTGAGGAGAAATCTTGTTCAAATGACAGGTGGCGAATATTGCATGTGTAAAAGATTTCTCCTCGTACCTCGTTCGAAATGACATTGGGGTTATGAGAATTATACCACCTTTATCCCATACTTAGTTAACAGCCCTTCCAGCCCCGTCATGGCGAAAATCGCTTTTTTTAGCGTGTTCAGTTCCGGGTCGAGGATGTAGTTATAGGCGGTGGTGAAATTTACTGATGTAAGATCGGTGCGGTTAAATACGGTTTCGAGCAGGTCGCATTCATCAAAAACAGAACCGGTTAAACTGGTTTGGGTAAAGCTCACCTCTTTAAGGGATGATCTTTTGAATTTGGTTTTCACCATTTTTTTCCCGGCGAAGGAAGCATAATCCAGGATGCAGCCTTCAAAGCCCACACCGAACAAAAAATCTTCGCATTTGCTGAAGTTAACGGCCAAAAGTTTGCAGCCTTTAAATACCACATCATTTAAGGTTGATGCCTCCAGGTTTACCATAGACAGGTTACATTCTTCAAAGGTGCAATCCAAAAACTTATTGCGGGTAAAAGTGCTGTTGCTAAAATCGCAGTTGCGGAATGTGCAGCTTTGAAACTCTATGTGGCGGGTAATGCTATCGGTAAGCACTAACTTATCGAAGGTTTTATCGTCGTAGGTGGGCTGGTCAAACATGAGGGTAAAGGTAAGGAAAACCCCGCGTCATTGCGAGCGTAGCGTGGACAACCGACCGAAGGGAGCTCATTAATTCCATAAAGAAAAAATAAGCTCATTAATAATCTTCGACATGCAGGTAGCCTACTTTTGTGTCGAAGATTGCCACGTCGCTATCGCTCCTCGCAATGACGCATTTATTATGAGGCTACAAAACGCTATTCACCTGCTCCACCACATCCGCAATCAGCTCTGCCGATTTGATAATGCGTTCGTGCCCGGCGCCGCTATAGTTTTTGGTTTTGATGGATGGGTGAGCTTTCAGAAACTCCTGTAAATAGGCATCGGGTAGCATGGCATCATGGTCGTCGTAAGCCAGCCAATGATTAAGTGTATCATCAAAAGTATAAAGCTTTTGCATAGCATATTCAGATGGGTAAATGCCGTAGCGGGATTTAAAATCATCAAGGAAAGCTTGCTGGGCACCGGTTGGTACGCCAACAGCCGTCATACTTCTTATAAAGTTCTCTTGTAATAAAATAAACGGCGCGATGCTGATCAGCAACTTTGGGGTAATATGAAGCGCTGTTAATGCCGAAACATTGGCCATGGTGCCAAACGAATGCCCTATAGCGATATCCGGCTTGCCCGTGGCGGCAATAACCGCTTTAACCGCATTGGCAAAAAGCAACAGGTTAGACAGGTCGCCATCCGAGCTACCGTTAGCAGGTGCGTCGAACGCGACGAGCTGTAGATCCGGGTTTTCCCTGAGGGCGTTGATCAGCCCGTCAAAATCTGCCGCCTTTGAGCCCCAGCCATGGCTAAGCAAAACCCTATGTTTGCCGTTGCCCCATTTAAAGCCATGTATGTTGAGTTGCTGATGAGTAAAATAAGGATCGTTCACGGTAACCGTAAATTTTTCAGCCTCACTAAAAAGTTGCTCCTGGTGCAGGCGCAGCGGCATTTTTGGCGGATAACAAATGAGCTGCCAAAGCATGTTGTTCAGCTCATCGGGCTTATTTTCGGTTATCAGGGTTTTAACCTGTTCTATAATTTGCTTTAGTTTTTTCATGGGTCTATAACCAAAGCTATCAATTATTTTAGAGCGAATAGCGTTAATTATATATGTTTACATTAAATCAAAAAACACTCATTTATCGTATATGAAGCATGTACCGAAAACAAAAAGCATGATAGTACTGATACTGCTCGTTGTGCTGCTGCTTGCTTCTTTACTCACCGTATTTAAAGCGCCCGCCTATCATTTATGGCTGCTGGCTATAGCGGTATCTGAATTTCCGTTGCTATTTATGGGTATTACGGCGGTATTGCTTATCGCGGTTATGTGGGTAGAAAAGTACAAATTAACGTCGGCAATTATAGGGGTGGTGGCTTTACTGCTGTTTGCATCGCCCATCATCAGGGCATATATAGTTGCATTAAACGTAAAGCAGGAATTTGTTACCGCATTTGGGCCGGGCAGCACTATTATCAATGGCGATAACAACCAGCTACCCTTTAGCTTTTTCAGGCTATTCAAAACATCTGGCGTAAAACAAACAGCGTATAAAACACTGTCCTACAGCGATAACGACGAACAAAACCTCGATTTTTACCCGTCGCACATTGCAGGTAAAAAGCCCTGCATTATTGTAGTACACGGCGGCTCGTGGAGCAGCGGCGACAGCAAACAACTACCCGAACTGAATAGCTACCTGGCCGGCGAGGGGTATAACGTTGCCTCAATAAATTATCACCTGGCGCCAAAATACCAATCGCCGGTGGCGGTGGATGATGTTGAAGCCGTTTTTAATTACCTGCGCAAAAATGCGGAGAAACTACACATCGATACCACCAATTTTGTGCTTTTAGGCCGCTCGGCGGGGGCACAGATCGCCCTTTTATCGGCCTATAACCTGCCTCAGAAAGGCTTGAAAGGCGTTGTAGATTATTACGGGCCTGCCGATATGGTTTGGGGGTATTCTAAACCGGCAAGCAAGCTGGTGATGGACTCGCGCGCGGTGATGGAGCGCTACCTGGGCGGTACCTACAAAGCCGTTCCCGATAAATACTTTGCCAGTTCGCCCATCGAATTTGTGAACAGGCAAACTGTACCTACGCTGATCATCCATGGCGATAACGATGTGCTGGTATCGCCCATCCACAGCCAAAAGCTGGATCAAAAATTAAAGGAGAACGGTATCAAACATTTTTACCTCGATCTGCCCTGGGCAACCCACGGTTTCGATTATAATATAAACGGACCGGGCGGTCAGCTATCAACCTACGTGGTTGAGCGGTTTATCAATACCGTTTGCAGGTAAATTATAGGCCCGAGTAATAATCATAACCCTTTTCGGCCCAGTAATCGGGTGGGCGCCGGTTGCTGAAATTCATGCTGCCAATACATTTCAGGTTTTTAATGCCATATTTTACGGGGATGATTAGGCGCAGCGGCTCGCCATGTTTAGGGATCAATGGCTTGTCGTTCATCTCATAAGCCAGCAGGGTTTGTGGGTGCATAGCGCTGGGCATATCCAAGCCCACATAATACTTTTTATCGGGGGTAACCAGGCCCACGTAATCCAGCTTGGTTTGGTCGTCCAGTTTAAAATGGTGGATAAAATCGCTAAACCGTACGCCGCCCCAATGCGAGATCTGGTCCCAGCCTTCCACGCATTTAAAATCAAAAATAATTTCGGTTTTTGGTAAGGCCTTAAGTTCATCTAAAGTAATGTTCATTACCTCTCCCGATTGCTTTTTTACCTGTAACTGCCAGGTCTCAATATCGGGGTGGGTTTGCAGCCCTATACCGCTGTTATAACGCACAACTCTTGCTGCCCGTTCTTTCGGGTAGGTTTTAACGAGGTTATTATTGCTGAAAAAATTGCGGAAGAAAAGCTCGGTTTTATTAAGCGCCCTGCGCAGAGGGGCTTTGGCCCCGGCAGTAACCGTACGCACTTCTTTGGGCGAGTTTTTTAGCCAGTTCCAGCCGCCGTATGCCGCGCCGGATAGCACGGCGAACGTACCGAACGAGATAAACGTGCGCCGGTTTATTTTCTGTTCGATGGTGAGCGGCTTTTTTGCTTTTTTAAGCCTCTTGTTATTTTTCATCGGCAGCAGGTTTAATAATAGGTTTTGGCTTATCGGTCACCACCTCGAAGCCCGTAATAGCCGATTGGAAGTTTCGCCAGCCGGCAAGTACCACCTGCACTACGTGGATTATAAAGAAAAACACATAACCGATGGTGAGTACAAAGTGTTCTATCCGTGCTGCATGGTAGCCGCCGCAAAGCCAGGTAAGGGTATTAAACTGTACCGGCTTATAAATAGCCAGCCCCGTAATAACTGAGCCGATGCCCATAATAATGATTGCCGTGTAAGCGATGCGCTGCGCGGCGTTGTATTTGTTTTGAGGCGGGGCCATTTTGCGGATGTGCAGATCATGCAGCAGCACCTGCCAGGCTTCTTTAAAAGAGTTTCGTTTTGGTACCAGCTCCCGCCATTCGCCCGAGAAAAAGGTGTACATGATGTAAACTACGCCATTGATGGTAAAAAACCACATAAACAAAAAGTGGAACGCCATACCCTCGGCCAGCCGGCCGGGGATATTGAAGGCATCATTAAACCATTTTGGGAAAAACCGGAAAAGCGTATGCCCAAACACGCCGAATGTGTAGGTATCGTTAGCCCAGTAGATCAGCATCCCGCTCCATATCATAATAGTGAGTATAGGGAAGTTTACCCAATGGCACCATCGCATGGCTAAGGAGTGTTTTTCTTTGATGGTTTTCATTTGCATTAATTACTTGCATTAACATTTGCCGGGAATGCTGTACGGGTAGCACCGGTAATTTGGCCCGTTGTGTTGTTTTGTAAAAAAGCGATCAGTTCAAACCCCGTTGCTGTAAAGTTATCCGGTAGTTTAATAGTGGTTTCACCCGGTTTATTTTTACTTAGGGGGATGCCCTTAAGTTCGTTTACAATCTGGATGTGCGATAGGGTGCGGCCGCCATTTTCACCGCTTTTAATATGGCTCACCGCATTTTTTTGAACCAACGCCAATTGTAGGGATGTATTATCTGCATAACCGGC
The DNA here is from genome assembly GCF_001636615.1 of Mucilaginibacter sp. L294. GTDB lineage: Bacteria > Bacteroidota > Bacteroidia > Sphingobacteriales > Sphingobacteriaceae > Mucilaginibacter. The sequence continues at coordinate 156,847 of NZ_LGEK01000019.1, forward strand.
AGCATTATACTTTAGTGTTGCAATGTGCCCGTTAACAACCACATTGCTTAAAGTTATTTGAGCCTTTGCTTCGTTTTTTAATCCCGCATTTATAGCGTTATGCAATGTGCCCTGCGCCGAACCCACAAACTCGGTTTGGCCATTAACAATGGCTTGCGGGGTATATACTCCGCTTAGTTTTAACCATTTCGAATAGGTGCTTTGCCTTTGGCTATACTCCGCTTTGCTGAATACATCTTTCCAACCTAAACGGTTCCAGTAATCTACATGGTAAGCCAAAATGTAAACAGGCTTGCCGGCGGTTTCCTTCTGAATTTTGGCAAGCAATTCATCTGCCGGGGGGCAACTGGAGCACCCTTCGGAGGTAAACAACTCGACAACCGCAAAGCCTTCTCCATTGGTGATAATGGTTGGTTTAACCTTGCTTTTATTTATAAACGCTGCCGATATCACTACTATGATGGCGAGGGATATAACAGCTGAAAATGTTTTTATATTTTTCATGTCGATGTTTCTTTTGGTGTAGTCGGCTGCTGCCTCAAATCCTTACAAGAAATAGTTACATTTAAAAAAACGGGGAATAATTAAATATACGTAAATGTGCAGTATGGGGATGGTGCTTTTAAAGCATACATCAATAAAAATAAAAACCTTGTAAGGATTTAAACATTTGAACGACCAACACGCGTTTACTATGGATAATAAAGAAATAATTGCCGAACGAACGCCGCTTAAACCACATGAGTGGGTTAACGCCCATGCCGATTATTTATACGCCTACACCATTACGCGGGTAAACAACGAAGAGCAGGCCCGCGACCTGGTGCAGGAAACCTTTTTAGCCGGGCTGGAAGGGATGCACAAGTTTGAGGGGAAAAGTTCGGAGCGCACTTGGCTTACGGCTATACTCCGGAACAAGATCATTGATACCTATCGTAAAAAAACAAAAGGGCTTAAAATCCTGAGTATAAATGATACCGAAGCCGGGGAAACCGAATTTTTTTGGAACGAAGAGGGGCACTGGCACCAGGAACACTGGCCCGCGCATTTTGGTATTGACAACATAGACCCATTGGTGAACAAGGAGTTTAACCATATACTGCAAAGGTGTATGCAGAAACTGCCCGCACTTTGGTTATCGGTGTTTACCATGAAACACATGGATGATGAAACAACTGATACGGTTTGTGCCGAATTGAAAATAAGCGCGTCGAATTTTTGGGTGATCATCCACCGTGCTAAGTTAAACCTGAGGGCTTGCCTTCAAAAAAACTGGATGTGATATGAATAAGCTTTTAAAAATACTTTACAACTGCCGCAAGGCCACGTTTATGATAGAAAAGCGGATGGTAAAGCCCCTTACCTTTCAGGAAAATATTGAACTGCGCCTGCATTTGGTTACCTGCGGTGTGTGCCGACTGTATATCAAACAAAGCCAAAAAATTGATTTGATGGTAAAACAAATACTAAAAAACACCCCGCCTGCAAACATCCGCCTGGATGACGATTTTAAAAAAGAATTAAAAGTGCGGATAAACAACGAACTGAATAAAAGTTAACCCCATTTGTAAGGTTTATGAATTAGCGGCGACGAAGCCGGCAAATTAAAAAACTTAACAAAATGAAAACGTACAAAAGATCAGTTTTAAAAGGTGCCGTATTAGCCGGCGCTATCGCATTATGTTTTAGCCTTAACCTGAGCGCGGGCACTATCAATCATTCTTCGCCATCACTTACCGCCGTTAGCGATACCGGTAAAATGGATAAAATGAAAAAGAAAGACATGAAGATGAAAAAGAAGAAGACGGATAAGATGGAAAAATCTAAAATGGAGCCATCAAAAATGGATGCTGATAAAATGGGCAGTAAAATGTAATTACCCCAAAGGTAAGTTTTGTGTTGCGAGCGGGGGCGTGAATGGCCCCCGCTTTATTTATAAATGTTGATTTTTAACAAAATGAAGAAATATATATTAGCCGCTATCGCACTCATGTTTTCGGTACATGTTATGGCGCAAACCGGGTTAAAAAAGGGAGATACAGCCCCTTTATTTACAGCGAAAGATAATTCAGGGAAAACGATCGATCTGAAAGCATTGCTCAAGTCGAACAAATCGGTTGTGTTGTTTTTTTACCGGGGGCAATGGTGCCCGTACTGTAATAAACAAATGCAGCATATTCAGGATTCATTACAGCTATTAACCGGCAAAAATGCTTACGTAATTGGTGTAACGCCCGAAACGGCTGAAAATATTGACAAAACCATCGTCAAAACAAAGGCCACATACCCTATTATACAGGATAAAGGTTACAGCATTATGAAAAGTTATGGCGTAAACTATGTTATGGAGGATGCCACCGTTAGCAAGTACAAAGGCTATGGTATAGATATGACCAAAGCCAACGGTAATACCGATAATGTTTTGCCTGTCCCGGCCACGTATGTAATAAACAGCGCGGGCAAAATAGCCTTTGTTCATTTTGATAAGGATTACAGCAAGCGCGCATCGGTAAAAGATATTTTGGCCGTGCTTTAATAAAACGGCACTTATTTACTAATTTGCTCAGGGTTGTTTATGCGGCTCTGAGCTTTTTATTTAGCTACCATGAAAAAAATAATATTGTTTCTTTTACTATGCTCGGGTGCCGTAATGGCCCAGGAGAAAAACCAGCAAACGTTAAAATTTGCCATTACGGGCGATGTGGAGAAGGAATCTGTCATCACGCTTGATTCGCTTAAGCAATATACCATCAGCCCTATTGGCGATATTAAGGTAACCGACCATACCGGCGCCTTTAAACACCAGGACGACCAGTTGAAAGGCATCTTACTGAAAGATGTTTTATCACAGACCAAATTCAAAACCAGCAGCCCAAAATTGCTGAGTCGCTTTTACTTTGTATGTACCGGTGCAGATGGCTATAAGGTGGTTTATTCATGGAACGAACTGTACAATACTAAAGTGGGAAACCATGTGTACATCATTATGGAAAAGAACGGCATCAAAGCCGACAAGATGCCCGAAAGCATGCAGATGACATCCGCCACCGATTTTAAAACCGGCCGCAGGTATTTGCATAATCTGGATAAAATAGTGGTGAGCCAGGTGCAATAATCCCCACCACGTCATTGCGAGGTACGAAGCAATCTTCGATAGATAAGTCGGTTACAAGCAAGTCGAAGATTGCCCCGCTATCGCTCGCAATGACGATTTAGAATATCTCCAATTCATCCCCGCTAACCCCATCCAGTTCCTGCGGGTTATGGCTTACAATTAGCGTGGTTGCGCCAAGTTTGGTAAACAGCACTTGCAGGTCTGCAATCAATGCCGATTTCATTTTAAGATCCAGCGCAGAAAACGGCTCATCCATTAAAAGTAATTTTGGTTTGATGGCCAGCGCACGCATAATGGCCAACCTTTGCTGCTGCCCGCCGGAAAGGTGACCGGGCCTGTGGTCCGCGAATGTATCCAGTCCGCCGATATGTAGTAGTCGGTTTATCCATTCAGCATCATCAGTGGCATATTCCAAATGCTGCTTAACCGTCATGTTTGGGAACAGGGCGTAATCCTGGAAAACAAAACCAACGCGGCGCTGCTGCGGCGAAAGGTTGATTTTTTGTGCGGCATCAAACCAGGTTATGCTGTTTGTTTTAATGATCCCGCTATCAGGCGTAATCAACCCCGCTATCATTTTCAGGAAGGTAGTTTTCCCCGCGCCGGATGGGCCTGTGATGCGCGTGATACCTCCCGGTAAAAAATCCTTTTTTATCCGCAGTACTTGCAAGCCGTTGTAGGCTTTTAGTTTTTTCTCAATATTAACGGCTATCATTCTAAAGGGCTTTTTGCCTGGTATTTGTTATAAATAAACACGCTTAACACCATCACAAACGTTGTGGCGAACAGGATAAGCGAATAGTTATTGGCTGCCGCGTAATCCCGCTGCTCAACCGAATCGTAAACCGCAATGGATGCTACACGGGTAACGCCGGGGATGTTGCCGCCTATCATCAGCACCACGCCAAATTCGCCAAGTGTGTGGGCAAAAGTAAGCACCACTGCTGTGAGTAATGACGGCTTGATGTTGGGCAGTAACACATGCCAAAAGGTTTGCCATGGTGTTTTACCCAAAGTGTATGATGCCTGAGAAAGTGATGCTGGCAACTGCTGAAATGCCGATTTAACCGGGCTGATCATAAAAGGCATGCTATAGATAATTGATGCTAAAACCAGGCCTTTAAACGAAAATACGAATTGCACATTAAACGTTTGCTGCAGCCAGAGCCCTAATCCATGTTGCGGACTAAACGCCAGCAGTAAATAAAACCCTAATACCGATGGCGGCAATACCAACGGCATGGTAATAATAGCCTCGATAATGATTTTTACTAACGACCTTTTCTTGGATAACCACCAAGCCAGCGGCAAGCCAACCAGCAGCAATATCAGCGTAGTGATAGCCGCTAATTTCAGGGTGAGCCAAATTGGTGAAAGATCCATTTAATTAGTGTGGTAGCCGTAGGCTTTAAAGATGGTTTTGGCCGCAGGGCTTAAAATATATCGGTAAAACTTTTCGGCAGCAGCGTTTGCTTTGGCGTGTTTTAATAATACCATGGCCTGTTCTATGGGCATGTAAGTTTTATCGTCTATCGGTTTAAAATATAACTTTGGTTTCCGGGTATCATCCTTTATAAGCGATAGCGTGGTGAACCCGGCCTGCACAACACCGGTAGTTATATAAGTATTTACCTGGGTAATGCTTTCGCCGAATACGATCTTATTCTTCACTTTTTCATAAATACCTGTTTTGGCAAGCGCCTGTTGTGCGGCTTTGCCATACGGTGCAATGGCCGGGTTGCCAATCGCTATTTTTTGAACGGTAGTGCCCTGCAAAAGCTTGTCCCAATGGGCAAGATCGAGGTTTTGGGTGCTACAGATGATGAGCACCCCCTGCGCATACACAACGGATGGCTTTATAGTAAACCCATCCTGCTGCAAGGATTGCGGGAAATCCTTGTCGGCCGATAAGAACACATCAAAAGGCGCCCCATTGCGGATCTGGGTACTCAGGTTGCCCGATGCCCCCGATATTACGTCTATACTTACGCCTGTGCGGGTTTTGAAATCTTTTTTCAGGTCTTTCATCACGGGTTGCAGATTGGCCGCTATTGCCACGGTTACGGTTTGTGCGTTTACCGCAAAGGATAACGCGCAAATGATAGCAAGCAGCGAAAACGTTTTAGTGAATAGTTTGGTCATCCTCATAGTGTTGTTTCACAAAATACGTAATATTGGCATATAGGTACAAATGCTAAATGATAATAGAATATCAGTTACATTTGTTTAAAGCGCATGCCAATTGGCGCATAAACCAAACATCTCTTCAACTAAATAAATGAAAAAACTCATCACCACCGTGCTGCTTTTGGCTGTAGTTATCTTTATAGCAACCGCGCAGGCACCCAAATTTATTACTGTAAAAGGCAAGGAAATTATTGGTGCCAATGGCAAGCCGTTCCTGATCCGCGGTACAAACCTGGGCAACTGGCTGGTGCCTGAAGGATACATGTTTAAGTTTAAAGCAGTGAACTCGCAGCGCCTGATAAATGAAGCCCTTACCGAACTGGTTGGCCCCGAAGAGATGAAGCTGTTTTGGCGCACCTTTCAGGATACCTATATTACCGAGGCTGATATCAAATTCCTGAAGGCATCGGGTATGAACTCTATCCGCATACCCTTTAACTATAAACTTTTTACGTATGAGGATTATATGGGCCAGAACAACCCAAACCGGGGTTTCCAACTGCTGGATAGGGTGATAGGCTGGTGTAAAAAAGCAAAACTGTATGTGATACTGGATATGCATTGCGCACCCGGCGGCCAAACCGGCGATAATATTGATGATGGTAACGGATATCCGTTCCTGTTCACCAGTGTGGCAAGCCGTAAGTTAACGTCGGATATCTGGCGTAAAATTGCCGATCACTATAAAAACGAACCTACTGTAATGGGATATGATCTGCTGAATGAGCCCATTGCGCATTATTTTGATGTAAAGGCCATCAACCCGCATTTAGAGCCAACCTTTAAAGAGATAACTGCCGCAGTACGTTCGGTTGATAAAAAGCACATCGTATTTATTGGCGGCGCCCAGTGGGACAGCAACTTTAAAGTGTTCGGCAAGCCGTTTGACAGTAAAAGCGTTTACACCTTCCACAAATACTGGACAGAGGTTAAACAGGATGTGATACAGGAATACATAGACTACCGCGATAAATACAACGTGCCCATCTACGTTGGCGAAACCGGCGAAAATACGGACGAGTGGGTTAAAAACTTCAAGGTGCTTTGCGAAAAGAACAACATCGGCTGGCATTACTGGCCATACAAAAAGCTCGATAACCTGAAAGGCATCACCAGTTTTAATGAGCCCGAGGGTTATGATGAGATCATCGCCTACACCGAGAAACCACGCGGCAGTTTCGAAGAGATCCGCAAGGCAGCCCCTGCCGACAGGGAAAAAATTAAGAAGGCCCTTTGGGAATTTTTAGAGAACAGCAGGTTTGCCAACTGCATCCCTAATAAGGGATATATTGAAGCATTGGGGTTGAAAGTGCCGACGAAGTAAATAAGCCTACTAATATGTCATTTCGAACGAACAAGGGCTTGGCTGTGAAAGGCGTGAGGATAAATCTTTTACACTTCGCATCCAAACATGCAATGCGGCCTGTTCGCTATAAAAGATTTCTCCTCGTACCTCGTTCGAAATGACAAGGTTTGAATAAGGCGTGATATAAAAAAGCTCTCAGGGTTTCTGAGAGCTTTTTACTTCTTTTATCAGCTTTATTTTTAGGGTGATAATTACTCCTCCAATAAATGCGCCGGCTAAAACATATTCATATCGGGCATGCTCAAAGCCTGTGTATATGCATATTAAACACAGAAATATGGCTACGTTATAAAAAACGTTAAGCGCAACCTTTTTGCCCATATTAGTAAACGTTAAGTTCGGGGTCAATTTCTGCTTTCCAGGCTAATATACCGCCCTGCAGGTTGCTTAGGTTGGTATAACCTTTGCCCTCTAATTGCATAATAGCAGCCGCGCTGCGTTTGCCACTGCGGCACATTACCACAACAGGTTTATCATGCGATATTTTTTCGGCTTCAATTAAAATGCCGCCTAATGGGATATGCTGCCCGCCTATATTTGATGTTTCGTATTCAAAATCTTCCCGAACATCTATCAGTTGAAAATCTTCGCCTTTATCTAACTTTTCTTTAAGTTCCTGTACGCTTATTTCTTTCATCTTAATGTATTTATAGGCCAAAGGTATGTTTTTCTGTATTAAATATTTACGTATAATCTGTAACAAACAGTAGCTAAGTGCGTTTTATGTAAATAAGTGTAAATTATTACATCATAACTTCATGAAGAAAGTAACCAGGTTTTTTTGGTTCTGTTCCGGTGCACACGTGGACACGCTGAAAAAATACCCTATAGAACATAATAAATATGTGGGCATAGGTGCCACCATATTTTTCACGGCCTTATTCGCATCATTATCCGGCGGTTACGCCATGTACTTCGTTTTCAGCGGGAATGCATTCGCGGTTGGGTTTGCCATACTTTTTGGGTTGATATGGGGCACCGCCATATTCAACATGGACAGGTACATCGTATCCAGCATTAACAAAGAGGGCAGCATGAACCAGCAGATCTTACAGGCCACGCCCCGTATTTTACTGGCTATTATGATAGGGGTGGTGATATCCCGCCCGCTGGAGCTGAAGATATTTGATAAAGAGATCCGCACCAAGCTGAAAACAGCCTACCTCAAAGGTCAGCACAGTAAAATAGATACCCTGCAAAAAACCTATCAGCAAAAGTACGGGCAGGAGCTTGTTAAAAACACCGACCTGAAGAAAGAAAAAGATTCATTAGAGCGTGATATCAACCGCTCTCGTTACGAGTTGAACCAGGAGGTTTTTGGCGATAAAACAAACCAAACATCCGGTATAACCGGCTATGGTACTTACGCCAAGCAAAAGGCACAGGTGCTGCAGGAGAAGGAGGACAGGTTAAAAACCGTTACCGAAAACCTGGGGCAGATGGATCAGTACCTTAGTCAGCGTAAAGACTATGAAGGGCTTAATGCAACCCGCCTGTTCAGCGAAAAGCAACTGGACAGCCTATCTAATGTAGCCGGCTTTGCCGACCGTAACTGGGCGTTGGGGCAGCTGTCATACAATGTTGATGGCTCGCGCGATTTGGATACCTATATGGCTATCTCATTTATTGGCTACCTTTTTATATTGTTTGAGTGTTTGCCGGTTTTTGTAAAGCTGATGTCGCCCAAGGGGCCGTATGATACCGCATTGGCTAAGATAAGCGAAGCCAATATCCACTTTGCCGATAAAGATAAAGACCGGGAGATTGCCGTTACCGATAACACCTACGACCATAATCTTGAGGCCGATATAGCCCGGCGAAAGCAGATCATCACCGCCCAGTCGGAATATGACCTGGGCAGGCATAGCTATGATTGATAAATAGATTAGTTATATTTGGATATGCGGTTATCGGCCAGCGACATAAAAACAGTAAAAGAATATTTTCAGGGTCAGCCTGTTTTAAAGGCTTACCTGTTTGGGTCGTACTCAAGAGATCAAGCCGATAATAAAAGCGATGTTGACATATTAGTGGACCTTGATTACTCTAAGCATATTGGGCTTGGTTTTGTAAAAATGCAGGAAGACCTGGAAGAAATACTACACAAGCACATCGACCTGGTTTCCTCAAATGCGGTTTCTGTTCATCTAAAACCTTTTATTGAAAAGGATAGCATGTTGATATATGAGAGGTAAATTGGTGATCGCCAAAGGCTGCTTCATATTTTAGATGCGATAAATGAAATACAATCGTACACCGAAAATACCGATATTAAATCTTTTCTTGAAAACTCCATGATGAGATTTGCTTGTGTAAAGCAAATAGAAATAATTGGAGAGGCCGCAAATTTTATCACCACAGAAAATAAAGAATTATTTACAGATACAGAATGGCGGCAAATAGTAGGAATGCGCCATGTACTTGTACACGAATATTTTGGTATAGATTTTAACTTAATATGGCAGGTAATTATTGGTGATTTGCCCAACCTGAAAGAGAAAATATCAACTGTACTTTTAAAGCCTTTGTAATAAAATTAATAGATTACAGTTTCTTTTTTATTGGTAATTTCATCACCTGAATCAATCACCCCAATGAAAAAAATATTTTTACTGGCTGCAGCCACATTTTTTGCGTTTGATGCAACTGCGCAAACCAAAGTGCGCAATGAAGTTTACTACACCGTTTCTTTCCCCAATGCCACCCACCACGAGGCCGAAATAACTATGACGCTTACCGATGTTGGGCGAGGCACGTTGCGTGTACGCATGAGCCGCTCGTCGGCGGGGCGTTACGCCACGCACGAGTTTGGCAAGAACGTATATAACGTGCGGGCCAAAGATCTTGACGGGGAAGAACTAACTGTAAAACAGGTAGAAGGCGATGTTTATGAGATTGCCAATCGCAGTAATGTTGTAAAAGTAAGCTATACGCTTTTTGGTAACCATACCGATGGCACTTATGCAAGTATTGATGCCAGCCACGCGCATTTAAATATGCCCGCGAGCTTTATGTGGGCCGAAGGTTTGGCAAACAGGCCGATAAGGTTTGAATTTGTTGATATTGATAAGCTGGGCTGGAAAGTAGCCACTCAGTTAAAGAACGAGGGCGCTAATGTTTACAGCGCGCCCGATCTGCAATACATGATGGATAGCCCAACCGAGCTTGCTGATGTTAAAACAAGCTATTGGGACCTGGTAAATACAAACGGCAAAAAGCAAAAAATGGGCATAGCTGTGCACTCTGATGACGACCAGGCAACCGTAGATAATTTTGCCAAAATGGTACAAAAGATTGTGCTGGAAGAACGCGCCGTATTTGGCGAGCAGCCCGATTATGATTTTGGCAGCTATACTTTTTTGGATGATGTACACTCAACTAATTTTGGTGATGGTATGGAACACCGCAACTCTACCAGTATAGTTGATGTGGCCGATAAAATTGCCGGTAACGAAAAATATCTTTTAGGCACTTACTCGCACGAGTTTTTCCATAGCTGGAATGTAGAGCGCATCCGCCCTAAATCATTAGAGCCCTTTAATTTTGAGCACGCCAACATGAGCAGCGAGCTTTGGTTTGCTGAGGGCTTTACCCAGTATTACGGCGAAATGCTTTTAGTGCGCAGCGGCTTTAATACTGTCGACGAATACGTGCCTACTATTGCAGGTTTAATTAACTCGGTTACGGCATCCCCGGCACCGGGCAAATATCCGCAAACGCAAATGAGCCGTTACGCGGTGTTTACAGATGCGGGTGTAGCCATTGATGCTACCAATTACGCTAATACATTCACCAGTTACTATTATTACGGTGGCGCTACCGCCCTTGCGCTTGATCTGCGTTTGCGCAGCGAGTTTAAAGTTACACTTGATGATTACATGCGCCAGGTTTGGCTGGCCTACGGTAAAACTGGTAAACCATATACCATTCCCGATCTGCAGGCGGTGTTGGCCAAAGTTACCACCCCTAAATTTGCCGCGGCATTTTTTACCGATTATATATACGGTGTAAAAAAGGAAGATTACCAGGCATTATTGGCAAACGCGGGCTTACTTTTACAAAAAGCACAGCCGGGCAAAGGCTGGCTGGGCCGTGTGCAAAGTAAGCCATCAAACGGTGGGTTAATGATAACCGGTTCTACCGCATCTAACACCCCGATCTACAAAGCAGGGATTGATGCAGGTGATATCATCCTGAAAATTAACGGGCAGGAAGCAAAAACAGCAACTGCCTTTACTGATGCGGTAAAAGACAAAAAGCCGGGCGATAAGATTGCCGTAAGCTACAAGAACCGTACAGGTAACCACGAAGCGACTATTGTTTTAGAAGAGAGCCCCGCTTATGAGGTAGTAACCTTTGAAAAAGCGGGTAAAGAATTAACACAACAACAAAAAGATTTCCGCAGCAGCTGGTTATCATCAAAAGTTAAATAAATGAGAATAAAAATTTTAATAGCGATAACCGCTTTAGCCGCAGCGCCCGTACTAGGTTTTTGCCAGGATGTAAACAAACTGATCAAACAGGATGATGTGGAACGCATTATTAAAACCCTTAGTGCCGACGATATGGAAGGCCGCGCCACATTTAGCCGTGGCATTGAAAAAGCCGCTACTTTTATAGAGGGCGAATTTAAGGCAGCAGGTTTAAAACCGTTTACGGGTAACACCGGCTTTCGCCAAAGCTTTAACATGGTGCGTACCACGCCAGTTAGCGCAAAGGTTACCTTAAATGGTACTGATGTAACAGCCGAAAGCTTTGTCATGGGTGCATCTTCATCATTTAACTGGACGAGTACTGCGGGGATAGAGGTTGTAAAAATCACCGCCGATAAAAACTTTATAAGCGAATACCAGGCGCTGGCAGCCAGCGATAAAAAAGCGCTGGTACTGGTAGATACCAGTTTTGCAAAGATATTTGACAGGATAGCCCCACGTGCAAAAAGGGGCGGTACGTCGTTTAAGTCGGCAACGGCGGTTGATAAAGCGCTTGTGTTTGTATTGGGCGTGCCCGATGATGTAAAAACCCTTGCCGTAAATTACGAGGCTACTATAAAAGAGCAGCCTTTATTTAATGTGGTAGGTGTTATCCCGGGTAAATCAAAACCGAACGAATATGTAGTTTTTGGTGGGCATTATGATCACCTTGGGATATTGAAACCAATGGAAGGGGATAGTATTGCCAACGGCGCCGATGATGATGCATCGGGCACAACAGCGGTTATTACCCTGGCCAAATATTACAAAAAACTAAACAATAACGAGCGCACACTCATATTTGTAGCCTTTACTGCCGAAGAAACCGGCGGTTACGGGTCACAATATTTTTCAAAGCAATTAGATCCTGATAAGGTAGTGACTTTGTTTAATATTGAGATGATAGGTAAACCAGCTAAGTTTGGTGAGAACTCGGCGTTTATAACTGGCTTTGAGCGGTCAGATTTTGGTACTATCCTGCAAAAAAACCTGGAAGGCACGGCCTTTAAGTTTTATCCCGACCCATACCCCGAGCAAAACCTGTTTTACCGCAGTGATAATGCAACGCTGGCAGCTTTAGGGGTACCCGCGCACACCATATCAACCGACCAGATCCCTACGGATAAGCTTTACCATACCGTAAAGGATGAATACAGCAGCCTGGATGTAAATAATATTGTGGCCACTATCCGAGCTATCGCGTTAAGTTCGCGCAGTATTGTGTCGGGTAAGGATACGCCTACCAGGATCCCGAAGCTGGAGAAATAATCCAGATACAATCGACAGATATTGTAAGGCCCAAACAATTGTTTGGGCCTTACTGTTTAAAAGCTAAATTAATCCAGGAATACTATGCAATGGTTTGGCAGGCGCGAAAGCAGTAATACAGAAGATGGCAGTGCAAGCGGTGGCCGCGGCCTGGCCCTTGGCGGCGGGGTGGTAGGCATTATAGCAGCCGCTATTTATTTTTTTACCGGGATAGACCCATCAGCCGTGCTCAACCAGGTACAGGGCAATAATGCGCCGCAAGAGAATAACAAACAGGTTGTGCCTGATACCAAAGAGAAAAAATTTGCCAAGGTTATTTTTGCCGATACTGAAGATGTTTGGAATAAGTTATTCAGCGATATGGGCAAAACGTATCAGGAGCCCAAGCTCCACTTCTTCCAGGAAGCTGTAAGCACTGCCTGCGGTCAGGCTGGTGCAGAAACCGGCCCGTTCTATTGCCCCGGCGATCAGAAAGTATATCTCGACCTGTCGTTCTTTAATGAGCTTTCTCAAAAATTTGGCGCCGCCGGCGATTTTGCCCAGGCCTATGTAATAGCCCATGAGGTTGGCCACCATGTGCAGGATCTGCTCGGCCTGTCGGCCAAAATGGAACAGGCAAGGCAGCAACTCAGCAAAACGGAATACAATAAATTATCGGTGAAGCTGGAGCTTCAAGCCGACTTTTATGCAGGCATCTGGGCGCATTACGAGCAACAAATGAAAAACGTGCTCTACCCCGGTGATATTGAGGAAGCCCTTAACGCCGCCCACCAAATTGGCGACGACCGGCTGCAGAAAGAGTACCAGGGCGAAGTGCGCCCCGATAGCTTTACCCACGGCACCAGCGCCCAGCGTATGTATTGGTTTAAAAAGGGATTTGAAACAGGTGATTTAAAGCAAGGCAATACTTTTGCGGGTACGGATATGGAGTAGCTAAAACTAACTTATAGCAAAACCAAGCGTTCACGTTCACTGCCGTGAACGCTGTAATTATTTGTAAGTATCTTATAACCAGGTGTTTTTATTTTCGGCTACTTACAAAAGAAGGCCACCATTGCTGGGAACAGCACCGGTGGTTATCGTGAGTGTGGACGCTCACATCATAAATCATTCAAGCGTTGACGCTTGAACGGGCGTTAGATTTGTCATCCTGGCGAGATAGCGAGGATCTATTAATGAACTATGCATAGCCGTTTAGGATGTCGGCTAATAGATGCTTCACGATGTTCAGCATGACAATCAGGAGTGCTGTGGGTCAACCTTCGCCCTTATCCTGTCTTCCGCTTGTTGAACTAACTCATCAACAGGGGTTGTTCCCGGCTCAATGGGCTCAAGCACTTCCCACTTCATGGGGGTGAAGGTATTTAGGGGGTACAATCCGTAGCGGATCATCTTCCATGAATCGGTAATGGCAACTGGTACTAAAAGCGCATTCGGGCATTTTTTTAACAGCGTGGCAACACCCGCCGCCTGGAACTTTTTTACCCGGCCATCCTGCGAGCGCGTCCCCTCAGGGAATATCATAGCGCCCCAGTTATTTTCTTTCATCCGGCCGGCAAATTTCACCAGTTCGGTGATGGATTGGCGCGGGTCTTTCCTGTCGATATTGGCACCGCCGCCATGCCTTAAATTAAAAGAGATAGACGGGATACCTTTAGTCAGCTCAACCTTTGATACAAACTTGGCGTGGTATTTACGCAGGTAGTAGATCATCGGCGGGATATCAAACAGGCTTTGGTGGTTGGCAATAAATATAATGGGCCTGCCAATGGGTAGGTTTTGTTTGTTGATAAAAGTGATGCGATTACCTACAATATAGGCCGTATGCACTAAAAAGAAGTTCAGGATATCTACTGAGCGCTTATGCGCGCTGTACCCACCCAGTTTTAAACACAGCCATTGTACCGGGTGAAAGATCACCAGGAATAAAAAGAATGCTAAAATTGCAAACGGGGACAGGATGTAGCCAAAAAACTTCTTCATCAGGGCCGCAAATTTAATTTTTTTTTGAGGATTTGATAATCGCGAATTTACAAAGTGTTCTCTAACTGCATTAAACGTGCTTTTAATACCGCCGCTACCGCTAATGAATCGGTTATTTCACCGCCGCAAACCATCTTGTAAACGTCCTCAAACGCCATTTTTTTCACCACAAGCTGCTCAGTGTCCTCCGGTTCGGCTTCGTGCTGTTCCAGTCCGCGGGCAATATACAGGATACAAAGCTCATCACTTACTGAGTTGGAGAGGTGCATCCGTTGGATCTCCGTCCACCGCGAGGCTTTTAGCCCGGTTTCTTCCAGCAGCTCCCGCTTGGCAGACTCCAGCGGGTCGACACCGATGATGCCGCCACCCTCGGGCAGTTCCCAGCTGTATTGGTTGAGGGTGAAACGATACTGGCCTACCAGGTAGGTGTTCATATCATCATCCAATGGCAAAATACCGATAGCGATATTTTTATAATGCACCTGCCCGTATATGCCCGGGTTACCCGATGGGTTGATCACCTGGTACTCGGTAACGTTTATCCATGGGTTATCGTAAACTTCCTTTTCTGATGTTATTTTCCAGGGGTTTGCTTCGGGGTGTTGCATGAGAATAAAGGTAGTGGTTTTCGTGCTGTTTGTCCACCATGTTATTGCGAGTCTTCCCTCCACGTCATTGCGAGCGTAGCGTGGCAATCTCTTTAGGACAAGTCGGCGAGATGCATGTCGAAGATTGCCACGCTACGCTCGCAATGACGCGTGGAGGTTAGGGCCTAAACTTCCTTCCGTTTCAAATACCCCGGCACATTAACCAATAGTATGCCTGCTAAAATTACCAGCAGGCAAATAAGTTGCGCATGGTTAACAGGCTCGTTTACCAGCAGCCAGCCCAAAAATACGGCAACCACCGGGTTTACATAGGTGTGTGTGCTTACAATAGCAGGGGGCTTTATGCTGATAAGCCATATAAACGACAGGTAGGCCACTAACGAACCCATAACGATCAGAAATATCAGCCCGCCCCAGCCTTCGGCGGTTACATTGGCAAAATGGAAGCCGCGGTACTCTCCTGTGCCTAAAACAACAATACCGCAGGCCAAGCCAGCTGCAAGCAACTGTACCGAGGCATTCATTACTGTTGAGCTTTCGCCTTTATTATCTTTTGTTATAAGAGAGCCCAGTACCCACATCAACGCGCTTACTATCACCACAATACTGGCGGTTGTTGCCATGGTTGATGTATTGGTTGCCGCCACGCCTAACCGCAAAAAAAAGTAGATACCGGTAAACCCAATAAGTAAACCGCTGATGATATACTTGTTTGAAAAATACTGCGGCCAGCGTTTACGGTCTACCAGTAAAAATATCAAGGGTTCGGTAGCTACCAGTATGGCGGCCTGCCCCGAGCTGATATATTGCTCGGCCCAAGCTATCATGCCCGTACCGCCAACCAGCATCATGGTGCCGCTAAGGGCATGGCGCCACAAGTATCGCCACTCGGGCAATTTTTCGCCTCTTAGTTTGCACCAGGTAAAAAGTATAATGCCTGCTATGGAGTACCGTAAACCCACCAGTATAAACGGAGGGAAACTTTTAAGCCCGTAAATAACCGCCAAATAGGTTGCGCCCCAGATAATGTATACGCTAAAAAATGCAAAGGCAACCAGTAAAGGAGGTGCGGTGTTTTTAGTCATTTAAAGTTTATGAAGCTATTTTTGGCAAATAGCGAGGTCACAACCAGCCCGATTAATGAACCTGAAATTATGGTAACTATAACGTTGCCAACTTGCTGTAAACTTAAACCGCCGCATAAGCGTAAACCGGTAACCGCCAGCATAACAATTACAAGAGTTATCCAATAGCCGGCAACACGTTCCTTTTTAGTTTCTATCCCCATTGGTAACCTAACAATAGTTATGATGATGACACAAGCACCCACAAAAGAGCTTATATGTTGAATTATGTTGTACCATGCAAACTGGTGCTGCATCAAATAAACAGGTTGCTTTAATATTGGCAGATGTTCTACAAAATAACCGGCCGGATGAGTGAAGCCATCCCAAAGCAAATGCGAACCCGCCCCGATAAGTATTGAAATAATGACTATCAGGAGATAATATCCTCTGCGCGGGTTGGAATTGTTTTTAAAAGCCGATAGCCGTTTATTTAAATATACGGGCAAGTTGTCAATTAACTTTTCTTTTACTATCAAATTATAGATGGCCATTAACAAAAGCGCGAGTGGCAAATCAAACCAAAACAGCCCTGGTAAAGTATGGCTATATTTCGATTGAATTTTCATCCGAATAAAATATTCAAAATCTGGCGTTAGGCTTCCAGTAACAAGCGCAGTTAACGACAACCACCGTTTGGGTAAATAATTTAGTGGCAATACAATAGCAGGATGCGAAAATGTAAAGGGCATTTATTTTTGTTTAACCAGGACTAAACAAAAATAGCGATAAGTAGAACTTATCGCTATCATGTATTTTATCGCTCAAGTATATTACAAGTCGAAAGCGCTTTTTACTTTATCTACATAATCCAGCTTCTCCCAGGTAAATAATTCTACCTCGCGGGTTACGGTGCTGCCATCGTGCGCGTTGAATGACTTGGTAACCACCTCATTTGGGCGGCCAAAGTGACCGTAAGCAGCAGTTTCGCTGTATATTGGGTTACGCAGTTTAAAGCGGGTTTCAATAGCGTATGGGGTCATGTTAAAGATCTCCTCAACCTTTTTAGCTATCTCGCCATCGTTTAAGCCAACTTTAGCGGTACCATAGGTATTTACATAAATACCCATTGGTTTTGCAACGCCGATAGCGTACGATACCTGTACCAAAATTTCGTTACAAACACCGGCAGCTACCAGGTTTTTGGCTATGTGGCGGGTTGCGTAAGCAGCAGAGCGGTCAACTTTTGAGGGGTCTTTACCGCTGAATGCACCACCACCGTGCGCGCCTTTACCACCATAGGTATCCACAATGATCTTGCGGCCGGTTAAGCCGGTATCGCCATGCGGGCCACCAATAACAAATTTACCGGTAGGGTTAATATGGTAAGTGATATTATCATTAAAGAAATGCGCGTATTTTGGATATTTAGCCTTAACACGAGGGATAAGGATGCTAATGATATCGCTGCTTATTTTTGATAACATGGCTTCTTCCTCGCCAAAATCATCATGTTGGGTTGAAATAACGATGGCATCGATACGGGTTGGCTGGTTATCGTCGCTGTACTCTAAAGTAACCTGCGATTTTGCATCCGGGCGAAGGTATTTGATATCGGTATTCTCGCGGCGGATAACAGCCAGTTCGCGCAATAAAGCGTGTGCAATATCTAAAGCCAATGGCATGTAGTTATCAGTTTCGATGGTGGCGTAACCAAACATCATGCCCTGGTCGCCTGCGCCTTGCTCTTCTTTTGCCTTGCGGTCAACACCCTGGTTAATATCAGGCGATTGCTCATGAATGGCCGATAGCACACCGCACGAGCTGCCATCAAACATATATTCCCCTTTGGTATAACCAATGCGGTTTATTACATCGCGGGCAATTTTTTGTACATCTAAATAAGCTTTTGATTTAACCTCGCCGGCTAAAATAACCTGGCCGGTTGTTACCAACGTTTCGCAGGCTACTTTCGATTCGGGGTCGAATGCTAAAAAGTTATCAATTAACGCGTCCGATATCTGGTCGGCAACTTTATCCGGATGCCCTTCTGATACGGATTCCGATGTAAATAAGTATGGCATATTATTTTTTAAATAAACGTTAAAGCCGAAAGGTAAGGATTTATTTGAAACGTTGTAAAAGGAGCAGAATTAGCACTTTTTTACGTGGTTGCAATCCAGTCCTCTAATATACAGAGGGCATTAAATCAGTCCACTTTCGGGTGGCAAAAATAAAACAATTTTTCACAAAGCCGAAAATACATTTACTTTTGCCGCTTGTAAACTTATATAGTTGAAAAGGAAAGCGTTATTTATAATAAACCCGGTATCGGGAGGAAAAAAAAAGGATGGTGTGCCGGAGCTTGTAGCGAAGTATCTTGACCCAACTATTTTTGATTACGATATAGAATTTACCACCGGTATTTTCCACGCGCACGACCTGGCCAAGGCTGCCGTGGGCGAATATGAAATTGTTGTTGCCGTTGGCGGCGATGGTACGGTGAACGAAATAGCATCGGCTATAGCCGGTACCGATACCGTTTTGGGCGTAATCCCCTTCGGATCGGGTAACGGTTTAGCTCGGTTTTTAACTATTCCCATGGATACCGAAGAGGCTATCAAAACCATGAATGCCGGCCGCACCATAACTATCGATGCCGGTAAAATGAACGGGCAATGGTTTTTTAATATGGCGGGTATGGGCTTTGATGCGCACATTAGCCACGTTTTTGCCAATGGCAGTACAAAACGGGGCTTTGTAAGCTATTTCAAATCTTCGATACAGGAGATCTCGACCTATAAATCAAAAAACTATCATATTGAAATTGACGGCGTTGCTTATGACCGCGAAGCATTCATGCTAAGCATGGCTAATTCATCGCAGTATGGCAACAACGCGCACGTATCACCAACTGCATCAGTACAGGATGGATTGCTGGATGTTTGTATCATTAAGCCGTTCCCGCTATGGCGCTTCCCCGAGATGGGGCTGCGCATGTTCACTAAAACGGCCGATAGTTCCAGGTACGTAGAGATCATAAAAGGCAAACACATTGTAATTACACGGCAGGAGGAAGGCCCCATTCACTTAGATGGCGAGCCGCAGGTGGCCGGTACAGCTATTGATATAGAGATTGTGCCCAACTCGCTACACGTTATTGTTGGCGGTACCTATAAAAAGTAACCTATGGCAAAGAAAAATTTTACCGGCATCATGTACTCTACCGATCCTGATTTTCAATACCAGGAGGAGAACTCGGGCGATCAGCAAACCCTGCCGCCGCAACAGCAGAACCTGAAAATATACCTCGACAGGATAAAAGGCAACAAATTGGTAACCCGCATCAGCGGCTTTATTGGTGCCGGTGCCGACCTGGAAACCATCGGCAAAAAACTAAAAACCAAGTGCGGCGTAGGCGGCTCGGTGAAGGATGGCGAAGTGTTGCTGCAGGGCGACTTTAGGGATAAGGTATTAACCATGCTACAAACGGATGGCTACAAGGCTAAGAAAGCCGGAGGATAGTGTATCGGAACAAAAAATATTAGCATTGTAATTTGCTGATTATCAATATATTATATAGTGTGTAAAACGTACATTATGTAAATAAATGATGCAAAACACTTGTTTCTTAGTGTATTAAAAAGGTAATTTTGGGGCAACCAATTATAAATTATCTTCTTAATGAAAAGTATGAATAACCAGGTACCCCAATTAGGGTATCTAAACCTGGCAAAGGCCCCTGCTATTTTATACCAATTAACCCCCGCACAACTTGTTGAAGCTGCCATAAAAAGAAACGAAGGCGTTTTAAGCGACTCTGGTGCACTGGCTATTGATACCGGCGAATTTACCGGCCGGTCGCCTAAGGACCGTTTTATTGTTGACGACCATGTTACCCATGATAATGTATGGTGGGGAAGTATTAACTACAAGTTTGACGGCGCTAAATTTAACGCCTTATATAATAAGGTAACAAAATACCTGTCGGAGCGTGAAATATTTGTGCGCGACTCATGCGCCTGCGCTAACGAAAAATACCATATAGATATCCGCGTGGTTACCGAAACCGCGTACCAGAATTTGTTTGTACATCACCTGTTCATCCGCCCCGAGGTGGTAAATCCGGATAGCAAACCCGAGTGGACGATCATCGCTGCGCCGGGTTTTATGGCCGACCCAGAGGTTGACGGTACCCGCCAAAAGAATTTCTCGATCATCAGCTTCAGCAAAAAACTCATACTGATAGGCGGCACGGGTTATACCGGCGAGATCAAGAAGGGCATATTCTCGGTACTGAACTTTATATTACCGCATGATAAGCAGGTACTGTCTATGCATTGCTCGGCCAATACCGGCAGCAAGGGCGATACCGCAATTTTCTTCGGATTATCGGGCACGGGCAAAACCACCCTCTCTGCCGACCCGGACCGCAGCCTGATTGGCGATGATGAGCACGGCTGGAGCGATTACTCTATATTTAACTTTGAAGGCGGCTGCTACGCTAAATGCTCGGGCCTTACGGCCGAGAAAGAGCCGCAGATATTTAATGCCATTAAATATGGTGCGTTATTAGAGAATGTGAATTTTATACCGGGCACACGCATGGTTAACTATAATAATATAGATAAAACCGAGAATACGCGTGTTGCCTACCCATTATCAAATGTAAGTAATGCCATTATACCATCTATAGGTGCATCGCCAAAAAACATTTTCTTTTTAACTGCGGATGCCTTTGGGATATTGCCGCCTATATCAAAACTAACGCCCGAGCAGGCCATGTACCACTATATATCTGGCTACACCGCTAAAATAGCGGGCACCGAAACCGGCATTATCGAACCGGTAACTACCTTTTCGGCTTGTTTTGGCGAGGCGTTTTTACCGCTGCACCCCGTTACCTATGCCAAATTATTGGGTAAGAAGATAAAAGAACACCAGGTAAACGTATGGTTGGTAAACACCGGCTGGACAGGCGGCGCCTACGGCGTTGGCCAGCGGATGAAGCTCTCTTACACCCGCGCCATGATCACCGCAGCCATAAACGGCGGGCTGGATAATGTTAAATATCATCAGCACCCCATATTCAATTTAGCTATTCCACATAGCTGCCCTAACGTGCCCGATGAAGTTCTTGACCCGAAGAACACCTGGGCCAATGCAGATAATTCTGAAGATAAAGCAAACCAATTGGCTTTAGCCTTTGTTAAGAACTTTGAAAAATATGCTGATTATAGTACCCCAGACATTATAAACGCAGGGCCAAACGTAGCTGTAGCGGTGTAGTTAGACGTAACTATATCACTTTAGTTACACACTTTTTATGTGTTATAACTTGCTATTCTTAAAAAAAATGGGTTGTATTGTAAAAAAATTGTCTGCCTGACAGACAATTTTTCTGTTTTAGAGCGTTAAGTAATCACGATTTACAGAGCGCTGTATGCTGTATATTAAATTATTATAAAGAATTACATAAAAAGTTTTTTTATTTCATTTAAATTCTATTTTTGTTATTCGCTAAAAACGCACACATTTTTTATTAACTTATATTATAAACAAAACGAAAACTAAAATTTAAAAAGTAATGGCAAACGCACCAACAAAACCAACTACTCCTGTAAAAAAAGAAAGCTCAAGTGCATCGGGCGCATTTGCAACTTTGACCATTCCTATCTGTATAGTGGCGGCAATTTTGATATTCATTTTCATTTTAGGACACCCAAGCCACTTTAAAGGCGGCGACCCTGCAAATGATCCAAACCCGGGCGATTTATTCGGTACTGTACATAAAGGTGGGGTAATTGTACCTATCATCATGTCGTATCTGTTAATGGTTATCGTGTTTTCAATTGAAAGGTTTATAGTTATCGGTAAAGCATCAGGTACTGGTAACGTAGATGCTTTTGTTAGGAAGATCCAATCTTCTCTTAACGCTGGTAACATCGAAGGCGCTAACGCTGAGTGCGACAAACAAAAAGGTTCTGTAGCAAACGTTATCAAAGCAGGTCTGAAAAAATACCGCGAAATGGAAGGCGATACTACTATGGACGTAGATCAGAAAGCATTAGCTATCCAAAAAGACATTGAAGAAGCAACTGCTTTAGAAATGCCAATGTTAGAGCAAAACTTAACCATCATTGCTACCCTGGTATCAATCGGTACATTAACCGGTCTGTTAGGTACGGTAATCGGGATGATCGGTGCGTTCGCAACATTGGGTGCATCTGGTGCTCCAAACCAATCAGAACTTTCAACTCACATCTCTGAGGCACTTATCAATACTGCATTAGGTATCGGTACTTCAGCAGTATCAATTGTAATGTACAACGTATTTACATCAAAAATTGATAAACTGACTTACGCTATTGATGAGACTGGTTTCAGCATCGTTCAAACATTCTCGGCTTCTCACAAAAATAAGTAATCGTAAAATATAGTTTGCTTTTATCCGTTATAACAGAATATAATTTGGATAATTACAATAATTAACTATCTTTACATTATATATTTAAAATAAACAGAATATGCCAAGAGTAAAAGTTGCAAGGAAGAGCACTGCTATAGATATGACCGCCATGTGCGACGTAGCTTTCCTGTTGCTTACTTTCTTTATATTAACAGCAAAGCCGCGTACCGAAGATCCGGTTCCGATAGATGTACCGTCTTCAACTGCTGAAACGCCGCTTCCTGAAGAAAACGTGCTTTTATTGACCGTTGGCCAGGGAAAAGTTTACTATACGATAGAAGGTACCGATATACGTAAACAAACGCTTGAGCAAATGGGCGAAAAGTATAACATTAAGTTTTCCCCTGAGCAGAAACAAGTGTTTTCAGGTGTGCCAGTACTTGGCGTACCTATGAACCAGCTACAGGCTTTCCTTAACTTAGATGTTGACAAGCGTAAGGCGTATAAGCAACCTGGTATCCCTAATGATACTACGGCCAATAATGAGCTTGCCGACTGGATTCGCGAATCTCGCAAAGCCGTTGCCTCGTTACATAACAAGCCGTTAAGGATATCTGTTAAAGGAGACAACAAGGAAGAGTATCCTACTATTAAAAAGATAATAGGTATTCTGCAAAGACAAAAAGTTAACAAATTTAGCCTGATCACATCGGTTAAGAACGCACCTAAAAAATAACATAAAATGGCAGAATTAGACACCTCCTCCGGCGGGGGGAAAAAAGGCGGGAAAGTAAGAAGTAAAAAGGCTTCAACACGCGTGGATTTAACCGCGATGGTGGATTTGGCCTTCTTATTGATCACTTTCTTTATCATGACCACTACGTTATCTAAGCCAAAAGCTATGGATGTGGTTATGCCGGATAAGGACGAAAAGCAATTAGACCAGTTGCCCGTTGCCGCTTCACGATCAATGACGCTTTTATTAGGCGCTAACGATAAAATTGAGTGGTTTATAGGAGTACCAGGCGACTCGCCACCGGAAACTATAAATTACGGCAAAGATGGTTTACGCAAAACCTTGATAGAAAAAGGTAAAGAAATACAAGCCAGTACAGGTAAATATATGGTTGTGCTAATTAAACCAAGCGATAAATCAAACTACAAAAATGTGGTTGACGCGCTTGATGAGATGAAGATAACCAAAATAGAATCTTTCGCGATTGTAGATATTACACCTGCTGAGATCGGGTTGCTTAAACGCGACGGGAACTATTAAGAACTATTAAAGTAATTTAACGTTATAAGATAATGTTTGGATCAAAATTAGACATACTTAACCAGCAATGGATTGACGTTGTTTTTACAGGCCGTAACAAAAATTATGGTGCATACGAACTAAGAAAGGATAACCCTCGTAATACGAATAAGGCCCTTCTAATTGGTGTAGCAGCATTTGTTTTACTTATATCCTTTAAAACAATCCTCAATGCAATAGATGGATTTATCCCTAAAGCTGATGAGAAAGTAAAAGTAACCGAAGTGGTGTTACCACCACCGCCGGTGAACGAAGAAGTAAAACCACCACCACCGCCACCTGAGCCACCTAAACCAAAGATAGACCAGGTACGTTTCCCACCTCCGGTTGTAAAACCGGATAACGAGGTGCGCGAAAAAGAACCGCCAACCGTAAAAGAGTTGGAAGTTGCGGATCCGGGCCCTAAGGACCAGAAAGGTGATCCTAACGCCGCCATCACAATTGATGAGCCGGTAGGTAATGCGGATGTTAAACAAGTAGTTGAAGAGAACTCTAACCAGATCTTCACGGCGGTTGAGCAAGTGCCAACCTTCCCTGGTGGCGAGAGCGGATTCAACAAATACTTGTCAAAAGCAATTCGTTACCCTGCTATTGCAAGGGAAAACAACGTACAAGGACGTGTAATTGTACAGTTCGTAGTTGAAAGAGATGGCTCTTTAACAGATATTAAAGTTGTTAGAGGTATAGGCAGCGGTTGTGATGAAGAAGCAGTACGCGCTTTGAAAGCGTCTCCGAAATGGAAACCAGGTATCCAGAATGGCCGCCCGGTACGTGTACAATACAGTGTGCCAGTATCATTCGCATTGGCATCAGAATAAAAATTAATGTTATCAGATAACAATGAGAAGCAAAAATCGCCCAAAAGGCGGTTTTTGCTTATTTTAGGAGTTGCTGCATTTATTTGCCTTTTGGTTTTTGGCGCCCTGATCATCTTTTGGGACAAATTCTTGGGGCAGATTCCCAAACCGCAAAAAACCATATTTGGTTGCGTTGTTATAATTTATGCGGTTTTACGCTTTGCGCGGTATTTAAGAAAGGACCCTGATGAAAATTAAGTTTAAGGCATTATTATTAGGGCTTACTGTTTTAGCAGCTTTACAAAGCTGCCAGCAAAACACCAAAAAAGCCGCTCCGCTTGATAGCTTTACATCGGGCACGGCAAAATTTGAGGCCGACGAATCATTTTCGCCTATAATAGACGAAGAACTGTATGTTTTTAAGGCTATGTTGCCAGATGCTAACCCGGTAATTACTTATAAGCCGGAAGCTGAAGTGGTAAATAGCTTAATGAATGATAAAACAAGGTTAATTATACTATCGCGTAATTTAGATACAGCCGAGCTTGGCGTACTAAAAAGGCGTACACTGGTAGCCGATGTAAATAAATTTGCAATAGATGCGGTAGCACTTATTGTAAACCAGGCATCAAACGACACCACAATTTCGCTTGGCGAAATTAAAAGCATGCTAAACGGGAAGTCTAAAACCGATAAAAGTATCGTGTTTGATAACCCTAACTCAAGTTTGGTAAGGTATTTGAAGACACTATCAGGCAATAACGAGTTAAAGCAAAAAAATATTTACGCGTTAAAGTCAAGTAAAGAGGTTATCAGGTACATAAGTACGCATCCTGATGCAATAGGTATAACCGGCTTTAACTGGCTAAACGACCCGGATAAGGACTATGCCGAGGCTGTTGACAAGGTTAAAATAGTAGGCGTTAAGGACGAGAACAGTAAAACCAACCCTAACGAGTACTTTAAACCTTCGCAGACAACGCTTGTCGAACATACGTATCCGTTAAGCAGGTCGTTATATGTGATAGACTGCACGGGCAGAAAAGGGTTAGGCGCAAGCTTCGCATCATTTTTAGCCAGCGAACGCGGACAAAGAATAATACTAAAATCGGGCTTATTACCTGATTCTATCCCCTCGAGGGAAATAAACATAACACACTAACTATATATAATTTAGAAACTAAGATGAAAATGATCAGTAAGATAAGTAAGATAGTGTTGGCGCTGACACTCGTAGGCTCATCATCAGTTTTTGCGCAGAGTTTAGCCGATGCTAAAAAAGCGATTGATGCAGAGCAGTTTCAGAAAGCTAAGTCGATGCTTAAAAATTTGACAGTAACCCAGGCTACTAAGGATGAGAATTTCTTTTACCTGGGTTGGGTGTACATCCTTCAGGAATACCCCGATTCTGCAAAAGCAGTGTTTCAAAAAGGTATTGCTGTAAACCCAAAATCTGCTTTAAACTACGCGGGTTTAGGTGCTGCTGCTTTTTTGGATAAAGACAGGGCAACAGCCACTACCAACTTTAACCAGGCAGTAACATTAGCCGGTAAGGATAGCAAACCATATTTATACGTGGGCGAAGCTTACCTGTTGAACAATGTTGATGGTAAAGTACCTGCCGAGGATGCAAACGCAGCTGTAGCAGTATTAACAAAAGGTAAAACCGTTAACGCGAAAGATGCCGAGATATTGGTAGCATTAGGCGATGCCTTGCGTACGCAAAGCAAAAATACCGAAGCGCTGGGTAACTACCAGGCAGCTTTGGATATTGACCCTAAGCTGGCACATGCTAAGGTAGCAACCGGTGTTATCTGGAAATATGCTAACAACTTTGAAAGCTCAGAAACAGAGTTTAAAGCCGCCTTAGCTATCGACCCTAACTACGGCCCTGCTTACCGCGAGTGGGCAGAAACCGATGTTCGCTGGGCGTTTAACGACCCAAGGATGGCATCTGCTAAAATTAAAGAAGCAACAGAGCAGTATAAAAAATACCTGTCGTTAACAGACCTGTCTGTTGAATCGCGTATGCGTTATGCCGATTTCCTGTTATTATCAGGTGATTTTAAAACCCTGCAAACAGAAGCCGCCGCTTTATCAAGCGCCGCAAATGGTAACCTAAAAGTTTATCGTTATTTGGCGTATGCTGCTTACGAAAATAAAGATTACCCTGCAGGCTTAACCGCTATGAATACCTGGTTAACCAAAGCTGACCCAAAACGCATTTTACCACGTGATTATGTTTACCTGGGCCGTTTACAGATTGCTTCTAAGCAAGATTCATTAGGTATTAATTCATTACGTAAGGCTTTATCAATAGATACCAGCCAGGTAGATGTATATCCTGAAATTGCGAAATCATTATATGCCCAGAAAAAATATGCTGAGGCAGGTGAGGCTTACCATATTTTCACCCAAAAAGGTAGAGGTGTAAAACTTTTGGATCACTTTTATGAAGGTGTAAGCTATTATTTTGCTTATGATGATAAAAAGCCAGGTGCAGATTCATTAATCGCTAAGGCAGATTCAGCTTTCAGTTATGTGATTCAAAAAGCGCCAACAACTGCTGATGCGTATCTATATCGTGCCCGTGTAAATGAGTTGAAAGACAAAGACCGTAACAACATTGCGGGTTACGCCAAACCTTTTTATGAAAAATATATTGAAATAGTAAATGCTAAAGGGGTTCCTGCCACCGATAAGGGTAAAAAGGATTTAGCCGAAGCATATGCTTATTTAGGTACTTTTGCTGAGTTCAAAGAAAAGAATGATGCTAAAGCGGCTGAAAATTATGGAAAAGCAAGAGAAAATGATCCTGCTAATAAACAGGCAACAGCTTACTTCTCACGAAAGAGTGGTGGAAAAGGTAAATAACCTTTAAGCTTATAAAATAAATAAAAAAGCCCCTTCAAAAAAGGGGCTTTTTTATTATCCACTCATTTGTATATTTGCAGCATGGAATTACAAAGTTTACCGGTTAATTATTTGCCCATCATATTCCAGATGCTGGTAGCGCTGGGTTTTGTTGTTACAACCATGTTTGTAACCCACAAAATAGGCCCTAAACGTGTAACAAAAGATAAACTCACCCCGTTCGAGTCGGGTATTGAGGTTATTGGTAACGCGCGCACGCCAATGTCAATTAAATACTTCCTGGTGGCTATACTGTTTGTATTGTTTGATGTGGAGGTGATTTTTATGTACCCGTGGGCGGTAAACTTTCGCGACCTGGGCAAAGAAGGTATGATAGAGATGTTTATCTTTATGTCTACCCTGCTTGCAGGTTTTATCTACATCATAAAAAAAGGCGCTTTAAATTGGGATTAGTTTAGATTGATTCTAAATATATTTCAGAAACCTTCATAGTGTATTTGTTACAACGTATTTATTGTAAATTTGCCTATCGGTTTTAACCGATGGGTTAATTTTATTTGATAAAATTTAATGAGTGATATTCAAATAGTTGATGCTCCGGCCGGGGTAGAAGGATCCGGGTTTTTTGCCACATCGCTTGATAAGGCAATAGGCATGGCTCGCGCAAACTCCTTATGGCCACTGCCATTCGCAACCTCGTGCTGCGGTATCGAGTTTATGGCTACCATGGGTTCGCATTACGATCTGAGCAGGTTTGGGGCCGAGCGTTTAAGCTTTTCGCCACGCCAGGCCGATCTGTTGATGGTAATGGGCACTATATCAAAAAAAATGGGTCCGGTTTTACGCCAGGTTTACCTGCAAATGGCCGAGCCCCGTTGGGTGATGGCTGTAGGTGCCTGTGCATCAAGCGGCGGTATATTTGATACCTACTCTGTATTGCAGGGTATTGACGAGGTTATCCCGGTTGATGTTTACGTTCCCGGTTGCCCGCCACGCCCCGAGGCAATTATTGATGGTTTTATGGCGATACAGGAACTTGTACGTACCGAAACTTTGCGCAGGCGCGAAGAGCCGAAGTACCAGGAACTGATGGCTAAATACGGAATTCAATAATGGGCAAAATACCAAACGAAGAGCTTTTACAAAAGCTGACCGATAAATTTGCCGGCCAGGTTACCCATACCGGTGCCGATTATGGCTTACTTACTGTTGAAACCAGCAAAGAGCTGATATATGATGTGTTGGCTTATCTGAAAACAGATGCGGCGCTACAGTTCATCTATCTAACAGATATAACGGCCATACATTACCCCGAGCAGGAGAAACAAATAGGTGTAATATACCACCTGCACAGCCTAACTACCAATACACGTATCCGCCTGAAGGTTTTCCTTACTTTGGAAGATCTGCATATCCCAACGGCCAGCACCCTATGGGATGGCGCCAACTGGATGGAACGTGAAACATACGACTTTTATGGGGTGATATTTGACGGGCACCCCGACCTGCGCAGGATACTGAATGTTGATGACATGACGGTATTCCCGATGAGGAAGGAATTCCCGCTGGAAGATCCAAACCGTATTGATAAAAAAGATTACTTTTTCGGGAGATAACATACATGCAGAATCACCCAGTATATACCGACAACGACCCGCAAACCGAGTATTCCACGCTCAACCTGGGCCCAACACACCCCGCTACGCATGGTGTGTTCCAGAATGTTTTGCAGTTGGATGGCGAGCGCATTGTTAGTGGCGTATCAACCATAGGCTACATCCATCGTGCGTTTGAAAAAATTGCCGAGCACCGCCCGTTTTACCAGATAACACCACTTACCGACAGGCTTAACTACTGTTCATCACCCATCAACAACATGGGCTGGCACATGACAGTTGAAAAGATGCTGAATATACAAATGCCAAAACGTGTTGATTACATGCGTGTAATTATCATGGAGCTGGCGCGTATAGCCGATCATATTGTTTGTAACGGTGTATTAGGTGTTGATACCGGCGCGTTCACGGGTTTCCTTTACATGATGGAGCACCGCGAAGAGATCTATGAGATCTATGAAGAGATCTGCGGTTCGCGCTTAACAACAAACATTGGCCGTATTGGTGGTTTCGAACGTAATTTTAACCATATCGCATTTGCCAAGATCAAAAAATTCCTGGTGAGGTTCCCGCCGGTATTGCGTGAGTTTGAAGCCCTGTTTAACCGTAACCGTATATTTGTTGACCGTACAAAGGATGTAGCAGCAGTTACAAAAGAAGCGGCTTTAAGCTACAGCTGGAGCGGCCCTATATTACGTGCAACCGGTGTTGATTATGATGTAAGGGCCATGGAGCCGTATTCATCATACGAGGATTTTGATTTTGAAGTACCTGTTGGCGAGAACGGCGACGTTTACAATCGCTTTTTGGTACGTAACGAAGAAATGTGGCAAAGCCTGCGCATTATTGAGCAGGCGCTGGCCAAGATAGAGAAAGAACCGTCGGATATATTCCACGCGGATGTGCCGGCGTTTTACCTGCCTCCAAAAGAGGAAGTATATAATAACATGGAGGCTCTGATCTATCACTTTAAAATTGTGATGGGCGAGGTTGAAACTCCTAATGCCGAGGTTTACCACGCGGTTGAAGGTGCAAACGGCGAACTTGGTTTTTATTTGGTTAACGATGGTGGCCGCTCGCCATACCGTTTGCATTTCCGCAGGCCAAGCTTTATCAATTACCAGATGTACGCGCCAATGAGCCAGGGGATGTTATTATCTGATGCTATTATTAACATGAGTAGTTTAAACGTTATAGCCGGAGAGTTAGATGCTTAGTGTACAGGATACCAATACACCGGTAACATTTTCGCCGGAATTGCTCAGCAAGTTTGCTGATGTGGTGAGCCGTTACCCCGAAGGGAAACAAAAATCGGCCTTGCTGCCTATATTGCATTTGGTACAGGCCGAATATGGCTGGACAAGCGTACCCGCAATGGATAAAGTTGCCGAATTTCTTTCTATCCAGCCGATAGAAGTTTACGAGGTGGCATCGTTTTATACCATGTACTTCTTAAAACCGCAAGGCAAGTACATGCTGGAAGTTTGCCGTACCGGTCCCTGCGAAATTGTTGGCGCAACCCCAATAATGGAGCATATAGAAAAAACGCTTGGTGTTAAAGAAGGCGACGTTACCCCCGATGGCTTATTTAGCTGGAGAGGTGTTGAATGCCTTGCCGCCTGTGGCTTTGGCCCCGTGCTGCAAATAGGCCCCGAGTACACTTTTTACGAGAACTTAACCACTGATTCTGTTGATAAACTGATTGGTGACCTAAAAGGAAAGGCGAACAACTAATGGCACGTAAATTACTTTTAGAACATATAAACGTACCCGGCATCAACACATTTGATGTTTACCGCTCAAAAGGTGGTTACGCTGCTGTTGAAAAAGCCCTGAAAACCCTTACCCCTGATGAAGTGGTAGAAGAGGTTAAAAAATCGGGCTTGCGCGGCCGTGGTGGTGCAGGTTTCCCTACCGGGATGAAATGGAGCTTTCTGGCCAAGCCGGAAGGTGTTGCCCGTTACCTGGTTTGTAACGCCGACGAATCTGAACCCGGTACGTTTAAAGACCGTTATTTAATGACTTACCTCCCTCACTTATTAATTGAGGGCATGATAGTAGCCAGTTTTGCGCTGGGTGCAAAAACATCATACATATACGTACGCGGCGAAATGATGCCGCAGATCCGCATCCTTGAAAAAGCCATTGCCGAAGCAAAAGCAAAAGGCTTTTTGGGTAAAAATATTTTAGGCACCGGTTATGACCTGGAGCTTTACGTACAACCGGGTGGTGGGGCTTACATCTGCGGCGAAGAAACCGCTTTGTTAGAGTCGCTTGAAGGTAAACGCGGTAACCCGAGGATAAAACCTCCGTTCCCGGCTATTGCGGGTTTGTATGGTTGCCCAACGGTAGTAAACAATGTTGAATCTATCGCGGCCGTTGTGCCTATTATTAACGAAGGTGGCGACGAGTATGCTAAGCTTGGTATCGGCCGCAGTACAGGTACAAAACTGATCTCGGCAGGTGGTAACTTACGCAAACCGGGTGTTTACGAAATTGACCTAGGCCTGCCTGTTGAAGAATTTTTATACAGCGACGAATATTGCGGAGGCATCGCCAACGGCAAACGTTTGAAAGCGGTTGTTGCGGGTGGTTCATCCGTGCCGATATTACCGGCTAACCTGTTCCTGAAAACTATTAATAACGAACCGCGCCTGATGAGCTACGAATCATTAGCCGATGGTGGTTTTGTGAGTGGTACCATGATGGGCTCGGGCGGTTTCATAGCTTATGATGAAGACCAGTGTATTGTACGCAACACCTGGAACTTTGCAAGATTCTATCACCATGAAAGCTGCGGCCAATGTTCGCCATGCCGTGAAGGTACCGGCTGGATGGAAAAGGTTTTACATCGCCTGGAATACGGCCACGGTAAAATGAGCGACATGGACCTGCTGGTTGATGTATCCAAAAAAATTGAAGGTAATACCATTTGCCCGCTGGGTGATGCGGCAGCATGGCCGGTGGCCAGTGCTATCCGCCACTTTAGGGATGAGTTTGAATGGCACGTAACAAACCCATCGGCAGCGGTGAGTGGTAATTTCGGAATAGCGCATTATGCAGACCCGCTTCCGAAATTGGAAGAGGCAGCGAGTTAAATAAAAAAACCTGTCATCCTGAGGAACGAAGGATCTATCGCCGAATAGGTGCTTCACGATGTTCAGCATGACAAAAGGAACGATATAAAAAGGACGATAAGTCAATGAAAGTAACAATAGACGGATTTCCTATTGAAGTAGAAGCCGGGACAACCATCCTGAACGCCGCAAGGATGATAGGTGGTGACATTGTTCCGCCGGCTATGTGCTATTACTCCAAGCTGGAAGGCACTGGCGGTAAATGCCGTACCTGTTTGGTACAGGTAACCAAAGGCTCTGAAAAAGACCCGCGCCCTATGCCAAAGCTGGTAGCCAGCTGCCGTACCACAGTAATGGATGGCATGGAAGTAAAAAACATTACTTCGCCGGAGGTTATTGAGGCACGTAAAGGTGTGGTAGAAATGTTATTGATAAACCACCCGCTGGATTGCCCGGTTTGCGACCAGGCGGGCGAGTGTCACTTACAAGATTTAGGTTACGAACACGGCGCTGCTAAAACCCGTTACGAGTTTGACCGCCGCACATTTGAGAAGATCGACATTGGCGATAAGATACAGTTGCACATGACGCGCTGCATCCTGTGTTACCGCTGCGTTTTTGTTGCCGACCAGATAACCGATCACCGCATCCACGGTATTTTAAACCGCGGCGATCATTCAGAAATTTCAACTTACATCCAAAAAGCCGTTGATAACGATTTCTCAGGAAACGTAATTGATGTATGCCCTGTAGGTGCTTTAACCGATAAAACTTTCCGCTTTAAAAACCGTGTTTGGTTTACCAAGCCTGTTGAGGCTCATCGCGAATGCGAAAACCCAAAATGCTGCGGTAAAGTTACCTTATGGTACAAAGGCGAGGATGTTATCCGTGTAACCGCACGTAAAGATGAATACGGCGAAGCAGAAGAGTTTATTTGCAACACCTGCCGTTTTGATAAAAAGAAGACCAGTGACTGGGTGATAGAAGGTCCGCGTAAAGTATCGCATAAATCTGTTATCAGCTCAAACCACTATGATACGCTGCACCCACTGCCGGTTGTTAAAACCAACCCGGTATTGATAGAAGCGAATAAAGAACAATTTGAAAGGGAGACACGCCTGTAATGGAATTAGCAGATATCGCCATAAAATTTGGGCTTATAATTATCATTTTTTTAATAAGCCTGGTAATAGCCATGTATTCTACCTATGCCGAGCGCAAAATAGCGGCATTTTTTCAGGATAGGGTTGGCCCTAACCGTGCCGGCCCCTGGGGTATTTTACAACCATTGGCCGATGGTGGCAAGATGTTTTTGAAAGAAGAGATCATCCCAACCAACGCAACGCCATTCCTGTTCATTGTTGGCCCTTCGTTAGCTATCCTTACCGCATGTATCGGTTCGGCAGTTATACCATGGGGGCAAAATATGGTGATAGGCGGCAAAGTTATCCCGCTGCAGGTTACAGATATTAACGTAGGCATCCTGTACATCTTCGGCGTTGTATCGCTGGGTGTATACGGTGTAATGATAGGTGGCTGGGCATCAAACAATAAATACTCTTTATTGGGCGCTATCCGCGCGGCATCGCAAAACATCAGCTATGAAATTTCAATGGGGCTTTCAATCATCGCCCTGTTATTGGTTACCGGTACTTTAAGCCTTGGCGAAATTGCCCAGCAGCAACACGGCTGGCACTGGAATGTGCTTTACCAGCCGGTAGGGTTCATCCTGTTCCTGATCTGTGCCTTTGCCGAAACCAACCGTACACCGTTTGATTTGCCTGAGTGCGAAACCGAACTGGTTGGTGGTTACCACACCGAATATTCATCAATGAAACTGGGTTTTTACCTGTTTGCAGAATATATTAACATGTTCATATCATCGGCAGTAATGGCTACCTTATATTTTGGTGGTTACAACTACCCGGGTATGGATTGGGTTACCGCGCACCTTGGCCCTATTGCAGGCCCGCTTATTGGTACTGCGGTGTTCTTTGCAAAAATATTCCTGTTCATTTTCTTCTTTATGTGGGTACGCTGGACAATCCCGCGTTTCCGTTACGATCAGTTGATGGACCTGGGCTGGAAAATATTGATACCATTGGCTATAGCAAATATTGTTGTTACCGGTGTAGTAATCACTTTACTTAATTAGTTTGAGAGGTAGTAAATGGAATCATTAAGTAATAAAAAGAAACAATTAACGGTAAAACCGCTCAACTTTTTAGAGCGAGCTTACCTGCCTGCTATTGTAAGCGGCCTGGCCATTACAATGAAGCACTTTTTCAAAAAACCGGTTACTATTCAGTACCCCGAGCAAAAGCGCGAGTTTTCTGAAAACTTCCGTGGCATGCATTCGCTTAAACGCGATGAGAACGGTGCCGAGCGTTGTACTGCCTGTGGCCTTTGTGCATTATCATGCCCGGCTGAGGCTATTACCATGCAAGCTGCCGAACGCCAGAAAGGTGAAGAAAACCTATACCGCGAAGAAAAATACGCCGCCGTTTACGAGATAAACATGCTGCGCTGTATTTTTTGCGGCTTATGTGAAGAGGCCTGCCCTAAAGAAGCAATATACCTGGATGGCGACATCGTTCCTTCGGATTACCTGAGGAAAGATTTTATATACGGTAAAGACAAATTAGTAGAGGCACCTTTAAATCAATAACCAAAGTTTTATACCTTTGCCCAACTATTTTTTGGTAGGGCAAAAGTATTTTGTAAAATATAAACATGAGTACATTTTACTTCATCGCGTTTTTATCCATATTTTTTTCAATACTGGTTATTACTGCAAAAAACCCGGTGCATAGCATACTGTACCTTATACTTACCTTTTTTACATTCACCATTCACTATATATTAATGAACGCCCAGTTTTTGGCTATCGTAAACTTTATTGTTTACATGGGTGCCATACTGGTATTGTTTTTATATACGCTGATGCTGATAAACCTGAATAAGGAAAGCGAACCGGTTAAACCGTTTATGGTGAAGGTAGCCGCGGTGTTTGGCGGTGGTATATTGGCGGTAGCGCTGATATCGTCGTTAAAATCGCTGGGCGTGTCAGATCCTGTGGTGTTAAAGAACCCCGAGCTTGGCCTGGTGAAAAACCTGGGTAAAGTATTATTCAACGAATTTTTATTGCCGTTTGAGGTATCGTCGGTATTGCTGTTATCGGCAATGGTTGGCGCGGTACTATTGGCTACAAAAGATAAAGAAACTAAAGCAACCATCTGATGGAAAGTTTAACCCATACCATTCAAGCGGTGCCGCTTAACCATTACATTTTATTAAGCGCTATCATATTTTCGATAGGCGTAATGGGCGTTTTACTGCGCCGTAACGCTATCGTAATATTTATGTCGGTTGAGCTGATGCTTAACTCGGTTAACCTGTTGCTTACTGCATTTTCGGTTTACCGTGGCGATGCAGCCGGGCAGGTTTTTGTGTTTTTTATTATGGCACTGGCGGCGGCAGAGGTTGCAGTAGGCCTGGCTATTATAGTAATGATATACCGCAACACCAACTCTATCGATATTAACGTATTGAACCGGTTGAAGTGGTAAAATGATTTCGAATTTCGTCCCGATAGCTATCGGGATCGGATTTATAATGAACTAAAAACAAAGCGTCATTGCGAGGAACGAAGCAATCTCCTGATAGGCATACGGCGTAAAGAAATAATAATATAAATGGACAATTTGATCTGGCTTATTCCTGTACTACCCTTAGCCGGTTTTGTTATAAACGGACTTGGGCGCAATACCCTATCTAAAGGTATTATCGGTGCTATCGGTAGTTTACTGGTGTTGGTTGCATTTGGTTTAAGTGTAGCTACATTCTTCCAGATAAAATCTACAGGAAAAATAGATGTAACCATATTCGATTGGATAAGCGTTGGCAGTTTCCATATCCCATTCGCCTTTCTGGTAGATCAGCTAAGCTCTATTATGCTACTGATCATCACCGGCGTAGGTTTTCTGATCCACCTGTACTCTATCGGTTATATGCACGATGATAAAGGCTTCGGTAAGTTCTTTTCTTACTTAAACCTGTTCGTTTTCTTCATGCTGCTGCTGGTAATGGGTTCAAATTATGTAGTGATGTTCATCGGCTGGGAAGGCGTGGGTTTATGCTCATACCTGCTTATCGGGTTCTGGTATACCAACCCAAGCTATGCTGATGCTGCCAAAAAGGCCTTTGTGATGAACCGTATTGGTGACCTTGGCTTTTTGCTGGGAATCTTCCTTTTAGTAAACTCATTTGGCAGTGTTGCCTTCGCGGATATCTTCCCTAAAGCGGTTAGCGTAGTTGGCGGCGGTGCACCTATTGTATTAATAACACTGCTGCTATTTGTTGGCGCGGTTGGTAAATCGGCACAGTTGCCCTTGTTTACCTGGCTGCCCGATGCAATGGCCGGCCCAACCCCGGTATCGGCACTGATACACGCGGCTACCATGGTTACCGCAGGTATCTATATGATAGCCCGCTCAAACATCCTTTTTACACTTGCGCCTACTACCATGGAAGTAATTGCCATTGTAGGGTTAGCTACCGCGGCATTTGCAGCATTGATTGCACTTACCCAAACAGATATTAAAAAAGTACTGGCCTATTCAACCGTATCGCAGTTGGGTTATATGTTTTTAGGTTTAGGCGTTGGCGCTTACACCGGGGCATTCTTCCACGTATTAACGCACGCTTTCTTTAAAGCATTATTATTCCTGGGTGCTGGGTCTGTTATCCACGCTATGGGCGGCGAGCAGGACATGCGTAAAATGGGCGGATTGAAAGGCAAGATCAAAGTAACCTTCATTACCATGCTGGTGGGTACCATCGCCATCGCGGGTATCCCTCCGTTCTCGGGTTTCTTTTCAAAAGACGAAATTTTGGCCGCGGCCTTTGCACATAGCACAACCTTTTATGTAGTGGTTGTTATCACCGCGGGGTTAACCTCATTCTATATGTTCCGGATGATGTACCTTACCTTTTGGGGTAAGTTCCGCGGAACACATGAGCAGGAACACCACGTGCATGAGTCACCTGCTAATATGACCATCCCTTTGATCATCCTGGCTATATTATCGGCCATTGCAGGTATGATAGGCGTACCGGCCGTATTAGGAGGCCACCACGAATTAGGCGCTTACCTGGCACCGGTTTTTGAGCAATCAACAAAAATATTGGGCGAGCATGAGCTTAGCCATAACACCGAATGGATACTGATGGGTACATCGGTACTGATAGCATTATTAGCCCTGGGTTATGCCTATAGCAAATATGTGAGCGGTAACCACGTACCGGTAAGTGACGAAGAGGAGCGCCCGGCACTGGCCAACCTGTCATACCATAAATTCTATATTGACGAATTGTATGATAAGGTGATCCGCAAGCCGCTGGATGCTATATCGGTATTCTTCTATAAAGTGGTAGAGCAATTGGGTATTGATGGCTTTGTGAATGGCCTGGGTAAAGGTGCTTTAGATACAAGTAAAGGCCTGCGCCTGTTGCAAACAGGTAATGTAGGTTTCTACATATTTATGATGGTGGTAGGCATTATTGCCATTTTGGTGTACAGTTTAATTAAAATAGGCGCTTAGCGTTTAACATATAAAATGACGGTTAGCATTTTACTTTTTTTACCGATAGTAGCAGCCCTTTTGGTGCTGTTGTTTAAGAACGAGGCAGCCAAGCACGCGGCCCTGTTATTCTCGCTTATTGAGCTTGGGATAGTTGTGTATTTCCTTACAGGTTTCGTGCCTGATGCATCAGTGCAGTATGGTATTGATTTACCGTGGATAACACAAATGGGCATTCACTTTAAAGCTGGCATTGATGGCATCAGTATGGTGATGGTATTACTCACCACGGTGCTTGTACCGCTTATTATATTAACCACCTATAAACACGAGTATAAAAACGCCAAAGCTTTTTATGCGCTGATCCTGTTTATGCAGGCCGGTTTGTTAACCGTGTTTACCGCGCTGGATGGTTTCCTTTTCTACGTAGGCTGGGAAGCCGCGCTGATACCTATTTATTTTATTTGCGCGTTATGGGGCGGCGAAAACCGCATCCGTATCAATATTAAATTTTTCATTTACACTTTTGCCGGTTCGTTATTTATGCTGGTGGGTATTATTTACCTGTACCTGCAAACGCCGGGTAAGACCTATGATCTTCACTCATTTTACGATCTGAGCCTAAGCTTAACACAGCAAAACTGGGTGTTTTGGGCATTCTTTATAGCCTTTGCTATCAAAATGCCGTTATTCCCTTTCCATACCTGGCAGCCGGATACTTATACCGAAGCGCCATCAGCGGGTACTATGCTACTATCAGGTATTATGCTAAAAATGGGTATCTATGGTGTTATCCGCTGGTTGATACCAAATGCACCTGCGGGTTTCCTGCAATGGCAAAACCTGGTGATGATATTATCGGTTATTGGTGTTGTTTACGCTTCGCTTATTGCCTTTAACCAAAAGGAAGGTAAACGCCTGGTAGCTTACTCATCTATTGCACACGTTGGCCTTATAGCTGCCGGTATATTTGCCTGGACAGTACAGGGCGTACAAGGTGCCATGATACAGATGCTGAGCCACGGTATTAATGTGGTAGGGATGTTCTTTATCTGGGATATCATCAGCCGCCGTTTAAAAACCCGCGACATTAGCCAGATGGGTGGCATTGCCAAAGTGGCGCCAAATTTCTCTATCGCATTTTTGATCATCGTTTTAGGTACAGTAGCGCTGCCGTTAACCAATGGGTTTGTAGGCGAGTTTTTGTTGCTGAAAGGTGTATTTAATTATAACATTTGGTTTGCTGCTGTTGCAGGTTTAACCATCATATTTGGCGCGGTATATATGCTGCGCATGTACAAAAATGTAATGCAGGGCGAAAGCAACGAGTTAACAGCGATATTTGCCGATATAGCAGGTTCAGAAAAATTAGTGCTTGGGATAATCTGCGTGCTGATCATCGGTATCGGTGTTTATCCGCAGCCTATACTGCATTTATCAGAAGCGGCAGTAACCAACCTGGTAAATACCGTGAGTGCCAAATTTGTAAATGCAGGGTTTTAAGAATTTATAAGAAGAATGATTACTTTAATAATTATATCTGTTTTACCCATAGTGCTTTTGTACCTGGGTTTATATAAAGCCCAAAAAGCTTTGTTGCCTGTAACCATTGTAGGCTTATTGGCTGCTTTAGGTGCAGCGGTAGCGCAATGGAATAATAACGCCGAGCCTATTTATCATGGCATGATGTTGTTTAACAACTTTTCGGTGGCGTTTTCTGTAGTAAGTATTGTTTCAACTATATTGATCCTGTTACTATCTAAAGGATACTTTGAAAAGATAAGCAATCACATAGCCGAGTATTACGCTATTATATTGTTCTCGCTGGCAGGCATCATTGTAATGGTATCGTACCACAACTTAACCATGCTGTTTATCGGCATCGAGATCATGTCGGTAAGTTTATACATCCTGGCAGGGATCCGTAAAAGTGATTTCGCATCAAACGAAGCCGCTTTAAAATACTTTTTGATGGGTGCTTTCTCAACAGGCTTCCTGTTGTTTGGTATTACGTTGATATACGGCGCT
Source organism: Mucilaginibacter sp. L294 (assembly GCF_001636615.1). Taxonomy (GTDB): domain Bacteria; phylum Bacteroidota; class Bacteroidia; order Sphingobacteriales; family Sphingobacteriaceae; genus Mucilaginibacter. Next base: position 196,609 of record NZ_LGEK01000019.1, read on the forward strand.
TCGGGTTCGTTTGACCTGGATGTTATTCGCGACTGGGTGGTTACCCATCCGCGCAATATCGATCCGTTGTTTTACACCGGTATCATGCTCATCATCGTTGGCCTTTGCTTTAAGGTTGGTGCTGCACCCTTCCATTTCTGGACACCGGATGTTTACGAAGGCGCACCGTCGCTGATCACCCTGTTCATGTCTACAGTGGTTAAGGTGGCTGGTTTCGCGGCATTCCTGCGTTTATTCTCGGCTTGCTTTTTAACCATCGCGGGCTTCTGGACACCAGTATTATTGGTTATTACTATCATAACCCTGTTCATCGGTAATATAACCGCCCTGTACCAGCAAAGTTTTAAACGCATGATGGCTTTTTCGAGCATATCGCACGCGGGCTATTTATTGTTTGCTATTGTGGCATTAGGCGCGGGTTCGGCAAACTCCATATTTGTTTATGCTACGGCTTACTCCATTGCATCTATCATCGCGTTTGGCGGTTTGATACTGGTAAGGCAGCAAACCGGTAATGATAACTTTGAAGGCTTTAACGGCCTGGCAAAAAACAACCCGTTCCTGGCGTTGGTGTTAACTATCAGCATGCTATCGTTGGCGGGTATACCGCTTACCGCGGGCTTTATTGGTAAATTCTTTATGTTTAGCGGGGCCCTGGCGCACTATAATGTATGGCTGGTAATTGTTGCGGTGGTTAATGCCATCATCAGCATTTTTTACTATTTCCGCATTATTATTGCCATGTATTTCCGCAGTGCAGAACGTGCCGAAGTTGAAGTGCCTGCTTACTACAAGTTTGTATTAGGCTTCTCGGCTATCGTAACTATCGTTATTGGTGTTTACCCTGCATTTATATCTACCCTTATTTAATAAGGGGCGTAACTACAATTTGATTTAATATTTGTAGTTTTACGGATATAGTTAATGGAAAACTTTTGGGAATACCTTCAAAATTTAACCGACGCACAGTCTATTTTAAGCAGTGGTGGCTTTTACCTATTGCTTATTGTAATATATGCTGAAACCGGTTTATTTTTCGGGTTCTTCTTACCCGGCGATTATCTGCTGTTCCTGGCAGGGCTGTTAAGCGCCGCCGGCATTATCCATGTTCCTATTTATACGCTTGTACTTTCGCTGATAGCGGCAGGCATATTAGGTAACTATACTGGCTACTGGTTTGGCTACCGAACGGGGCCGGTTCTGTTCAGTAAAAACGATTCCTTCTTTTTTAAAAAGCGTTATATAACCGTCGCGGAAGAGTTTTATGCGAAATACGGAGGCATGGCTTTGATTTTAGGAAGATTTTTCCCTATAGTTAGGACATTTGCCCCTATATTTGCAGGTATTGTAAGGGTTGACCTTAAAAAGTTTACCATTTACAATATTGTAGGCAGCGTGGCTTGGGTAACAACATTAACCTTAGCCGGTTATTTTTTGGGCAGGCGCTTCCCCAACTTAAAAGATTATCTGGAGTACATTGTACTTGGTTTGATAATTATTACAACAATTCCGCTGGTTATTGCTTTTGTGAGAAGACAGATTGCAAAATCAAAAGAACAGTAATTAATATAACATATATACATGAGCACACAACATCCCTGGCATCAGGTTTCACCGGGTGATAACATTCCTGAGATAGTAAACGCAATAATTGAGATCCCAAAAGGCTCAAAAGCAAAATATGAGATAGATAAAGAGTCAGGCCTGTTAAAGCTTGATCGTGTATTGTTCTCGTCGGTAATGTACCCGGCAAATTATGGCTTTATCCCGCAAACCTATTGCGATGATAATGACCCATTGGATATTTTGGTACTTTGCTCGATAGACGTTTTCCCGATGTCTATCATCGAAGCAAAAGTAGTAGGCGTTATGCATATGGTTGATAACGGCGAACAGGATGATAAGATCATCGCGGTAGCAAAAAACGACATGTCTGTTAACTACATTAACGACCTTGCCGAATTGCCGCCACACGCCATGAAAGAAATTGTACGCTTTTTTAGCGATTATAAAGTACTTGAAGGTAAAAACGTAACCATTGAGCATTTGCTGGGTGTACGTTACGCCCATAAGGTAATTCAAGAAAGTTTAGAGCTATATAAGTCTACTTTCCCCGATAACAAATAATTTAATTAATGGACCCCGAACATTACGAAATTAGTGTCTTTTATATTTTCCTTACCATTTTCCTGGTATTGTTAAATGGCTTTTTCGTGGCAGCAGAATTTGCCATGGTGAGGGTCAGGGGATCACAAATTGAGATAAAAGCTAAATCCGGCAGCGGGGTAGCAAAAGTTGCAAGGGGTATACTGCACAACCTTGATGGTTATTTGGCGGCTACCCAACTGGGTATCACCATAGCATCACTGGGGCTGGGTGTTGTAGGCGAGGGCGTAGTAACCAATATTGTGTTACGCGCTTTTTTGGCTGTAGGTATTACGCTTACGCCGGGCTTTATCACAGCCAGCCACGTATTGTCGTTTGTAGCCATAACGGTACTACATATCGTATTTGGTGAGCTTGCCCCAAAATCATTAGCTATTCAGAAATCGGTACGTACCACACTGGCGGTTTCATTGCCGTTAAGGGCGTTTTTTATTGCAGCCAGGCCATTCATCTGGGTGTTAAACGGCTTCGCTAATTTCATATTAAAGATATTCGGCATAACTACTTTAGAGGGGGGCGAAACGCACCACTCGTCCGAAGAGCTGCAATACCTGTTAGAGCAGGGTAAAGAAACCGGCGCTATCGACTCGAACGAGCACGAACTGATCCAGAACGTGTTTGATTTTAACGAGCGCGTGGTGAAAAACATTATGGTGCCGCGCACCAAAATATCGGGCATTGAACTTGATACCAGCAAGGAAGTGCTTTTAGAAATATTGATAACCGAAGGGTACTCGCGTATGCCGGTGTTTGATGAGGTGATAGATAAAATTGTAGGTATAGTACATGCTAAAGATATTTTGCCTTTACTGGCACGTGGCGAAGAGATAATACTGAAAAACATTATCCGTAAACCTTACTTTATCCCCGAAACCAAAAAGATAAACGACCTGATGGCCGAGCTGCAGCAAAAGCGGATCCAGATAGCTATCGTGTCCGACGAGTTTGGCGGTACTGCGGGTATGGTTACCCTGGAGGATATTGTGGAAGAATTGGTTGGAGAGATACAGGACGAGTTTGACGAGGAAAAACCAATTGTTGAAAAACTGAACGACCGCGAATTTGTGGTGAATGCTCTTGCGCCGATATACGACGTAAACGAGCACCTGCCGCACGACCTGCCCGAGGATGGCGACTTTGATACCGTATCAGGATGGTTGGGCCATATATTTGGTAAGATCCCTGATGTGGGCGAGCAGAAGGAAAGCAACGGGTACAATATTACAGTACTCAAAAAATCAGACCAGAATATCGAATCGGTAAAACTGGAGCTGCTGATAAACGAAGAAGACGCGGTAGATTTACATTAGTGATGAACTACTATGCAGCTTTTTTACACTCCGGATATTGACCCATCGTTACCCCAATACTTTTTAAGCGAGGAAGAAAGCAAACATGCTGTACGTGTATTGCGCCTTGCCGTGGGCGATGAAGTAACCCTGATAGATGGTAAAGGCGGCCTGTACAAAGCCGAAATAAAAGATGCGCACCCCAAGCGTACCATACTGCAAATAAATGCGGTTACCACCGGGTTTAATAAACGCAACCATTACCTGCACATCGCGATAGCGCCAACAAAAAACCTGGATAGGGTGGAGTGGTTTTTAGAGAAAGCTACTGAGATAGGGATTGATGAAATAACCCTCATCATCTGCCAGCGGTCTGAACGTAAAGAGGCCAAGGTAGAGCGGCTGGACAAGATCATCACATCGGCCATTAAACAATCCATCAAAGCTTACCACCCGGTATTGAACCCGCCTGTTGCGCTGAACCAATTTTTAAAGCAGCCTTTTGAGGGGCAAAAGTTTATAGCGCACTGCGACGAAGGCGAAAAGATAAGCTTGGCACAAGCTATTGAAAAGCAAAACCGTTATTTAATACTGATTGGGCCCGAAGGTGATTTTACCCCTGCCGAGGTGGATGCCGCTTTGCAGAACGGATATAAAGCCATAACTTTAGGGGAAAGCCGCCTGCGAACAGAAACGGCCGCGCTCGAAGCCTGCTTTGAGGTGAATTTTTTAAACCGCTAATTTGTGAGAAGATCCCTTTTGTTTGCCGCCGTTATTGCCCTGGTGTTTTGCATCAGCAGCTTTACCGCGCCATCATACAAAATGGGCAGGCTTAAATACAATGGCGGCGGCGACTGGTACGGCGACCGCACTGCACTAATAAACCTCATTAAATTCTGCAACGAAAACCTGAAGACCAACTTCCAACCGGAAGAGGAGGTTGTGGAGGCCGGCAGCGAGCAGATCTACAACTACCCTTTTATATTTATGACCGGCCACGGTAACGTAATATTCAGCGACCAGGAAGCACGCAACCTGCGCAAGTATTTAACCGGCGGCGGCTTCCTGCATATTGATGATAACTACGGCTTTGATAAATTCATTCGCCCGCAAATGAAAAAGGTATTCCCCGAGCTTGATTTTGTAGAACTGCCAGCCAACTATGCCATCTATCACCAAAAATATAGCTTCCCGGCAGGCCTGCCAAAAATTCACGAGCATGATGGCAAACGCCCGCAAGGTTTCGGCCTTATATACAAAGGCAGGCTGGTGTGTTTTTACACCTATGAGTGCGACTTGGGCAACGGATGGGAAGATTATGGCACCTATGCCGGCGATACGCAGGAAGCGCGTTTAAAAGCCCTTAAAATGGGCGCGAACTTAATACAGTATATATTCACCAAATAAGTATGTATAACATAAAGGTTAACGATAAGTACAATTTTGAGGTAAACAGGAAAGGCGACACCCTGCTTGTAAATTATAACACCATTAATGCCGATATAAAACAGCTTAATCACCTGTTATACCATCTCATAAACGAGGATGGTTCATACAACGCCGAGGTGGTGAGCTTTGATCGCGAAGCAAAAACTGCCGAAATAAAGGTGAACAATAATATTTACACCATTGCCGCCAAAGACCAGTTTGATGTACTGCTGGACAAGATGGGACTGAGCAATTTAATGACCGCCAAAGTAAGCGAGATAAAAGCCCCTATGCCCGGCCTGGTACTAAAAGTGCTGGTAGAAGAAGGCGCGGAAGTGAAAAAAGGCGAAAACCTTTTTGTGCTGGAAGCCATGAAAATGGAGAATATTATTAAAGCCCCGGCAGATGTTACCGTAAAAACCATCAAAATTAAACCCGGCGATAAGGTTGAAAAGGGACAGATATTGATGATGTTTTAGGCTTCATATCTCCCCCATGTCATCTCGAACGAGGTACGAGGAGAGATCTTGTTCATTATGCATGGTGTACTACATGCAAAGTTCACTTCTTATCGTCTTAGCCGTTGTTTGTGTTGTCACCAACAACCTTTAAGCAGGTAATAAACAAGCATGGCGCCTTGTTGGTGACAACACCAACAAGGGCATTAATTTCACAGCTATACTACATGTCATTTCGAACGAGCGGGAGCGAGGAGAAATCTTTTACATCATTCATTAATTGAAGCATGGAGTACACTCTGCAATGGTAAAAGATTTCTCTCTACGTTCGAAATGACATCTTTGTTATTAATTGTCGACCTACAATTCCCCCAGCTTTATCAAAGCATAAAACAACCCGGTGCAATGTAACGCCTGGGCTATTTTATTATCGGCCAGTAATTGTTTTACTTGGGCAATGGTGTATGCTTCAACTACAATACGTTCGTGCTCATCAAGCTTTTGCTCCTGCACTTTTTTACCGCCTTTGGCCAGGTAACAAAAGGTTTTGTTGTTGGCGGTAGATGGGTTTGCGTACACGGTGCTGATCAGTTCAACTTCGTTAAACGCATAACCGGTTTCTTCCAGCAGTTCGCGGCGCATGCCCTCCTCAGGGTTTTCGCCATCTTCAATAACACCACCCGGAATTTCGAGCGATACAATGTTAGCGGCATGCCTGTACTGGCGTACCATCAGTATCTTGTTATCTTCCGTTAAAGCTACGGCATTCGCCCAGTTGGGGTATTCTAAAACATAATAATCAGCTACAATGGTGCCATCGGGCAATTCGCACTTGTCGCTGCGCAGGGTAGCCCAGGGGCCTTTATGTATATAGGTAGATGAAAGGGTGCTCCAGTTAAGCTCGCTCATAGTTGTTGTTAAAATATTGATGGATAACATTCCGCTTGGTAATGTTATCGAACGATTCGTAGTGATGTTCCGTCTCCAGCAGGTCAAATATTACCATCACTTTTTTTAGCAGGGCCGATGTTTCTTCATCGGCAGTAAAAGGCTCGGCAAATACATACAGCATCTGGCCCAGGGCATTTAGTTTCTCAGCGGAATAGCCGGCATCAATCAAACGCTTTTTAAATGCCGCTTTATCCAGCTTTAAAAGTTCCTCCAATTCGGCATTGTACTCTTCATCCAAAACCTCGTTAAAGTATTTTAGATAGCTTTCGTATTCACCTTCGACTTTTAAGCCTAAAAGTTTAGCCAGTATCAAGGCGAATTTACGCGCCTCGTTCATGATGAAATCTCGTTGAAACATGGAACTTTATAGACCAGTAATTTGTTAATAATGATTTGTAGCTTCTTTCGGATTTAGAATTTAGCTTTTAGAGTTTTAGTAACTACCAGCTGCCGCTACTACCGCCACCGCCGCCGCTTCCGCCGCCAAAGCCGCCGAAACCACCACCACCGCCACCACCGGAGAAACCTCCCCAGTCGCTGCTACCGCTGCTACGGCCACCGCCGCCAAGCATATTGCCTGCCAGGAACCACCAGAACGGGCTTGCACCGCCACGGCTGCCAATAATACGGCCGCCACCGCCGCCGCCACCGCGTTTACGGAAAATGATAATAAGCACAACTATCACAATAATAACAATGAAGCCTATAGGGCTGCCATCGCTTTTACCCTTTTTTGCATCGGCCTTGTATTCGCCCTTCATAAATTTCATGATGTTATCGGTAGCCGCATCCAGCCCGCCGTAATAATCATTCTCTTTAAAGCGGGGCTTCATATCGTTTTGAATGATCTGCTGGGTAACAATATCAGGTAATGGGCCCTCGGCGCCATATCCTGTCTGGATAGACATCTTGCGGTCTTTCATGGCAACAAGCACCAAAATGCCGTTGTTTTTTTCTTTACTGCCAATACCCCATTTGCGTAGTAAGGCTGCGCCATATTGGTTTATATCATATTCGCCGGTAGACTGCATGATCACCACCGCGATCTGAGTAGAAGTAGAATCGTTAAAGGCTACCAGTTTCTGCTCAAGCTGCGCTTTATCAGATGGTGATAAAGTGTTGGTATAATCGGTAACCAGCTTGGTGGATCTTTCAGGGATCTCCTGCGAAAAGGCTGTGTTGATGCATAGCACCAGCGTAACCCATAGTATTGTTCTTTTTAACATCACTTGTTGTTAATTGCCATCCATAAAGGCGATATCATCGGGCAGTTCGTTCTTATCATTAAGCAGGTGGGGGAAATATTTTTTTAGCTGTTCGCCGGCCTGGGTAATGCCGGTAACAATCCCCTCAACCAGATTGCCATATTTAAAATGGCTCAGCATGGCTTCTTTAGTGCTATCCCAAAAATCGGCCGGGACAACATGATTGATGCCCACATCGCCAATAACGGCAAACTTACGGTCAACAGTGGCTACATAAATAAGTACCCCATTGCGTAGCTTGGTTTTATGCATTTCTAACTGTGCAAAATATTTAGCGGCGCGGTCAAGCGGGTTATCGCTGCAGGTTTTCTCCATGCAAACGCGGATCTCGCCCGATGTGTTCTTTTCGGCATCGGCCACCGCTTGTTGTATGCGCTGCTGTTCCTCTTCGGTAAATACTGCCATTGGTTAATTAGTGATTTAGTGAATTTTTGAGTAGTGATTTAAAATTGAGCTAACGAATAAATGATTCTTAAATCACTAATTCGCTAACTCATTAAGTCACTAATTAAAACGCAACCTTTGGTGCTTTATCAGAACCGGCCTCGCTTTGGAAATACCCTTTTTCGGCAAAGCCAAACAGTTTGGCAGTGATGTTAGCCGGGAACGTGCGGATCTTGCTGTTATAAGCCTGTACCGATTCATTAAAATCCTTACGTGCTACAGAGATGCGGTTCTCGGTGCCTTCTAATTGTACCTGTAAGCCCCTGAAAGCATCATTAGCCCTTAAGGTTGGGTAGTTTTCTGATGCTACCAATAAGCGGCCTAAAGCGGTGCTTAACTGGCCTTGTGCCTGTTGGTATTGCTGTATAGCTTCGGGGGTTAACTTGGTTGGGTCAACCTGTATTGAGGTAGCCCTTGCACGTGCGTTGGTAACCTCGGTTAATGTTCCTTTTTCAAAATTAGCTTCGCCTTTTACGGTTGATACCAGGTTCGGGATCAAATCGCTGCGGCGTTGGTACTGGGTTTGCACTTCGCCCCATTTGCCTTTTACGTTCTCGTCAGATTTTACCATGCCGTTGTAACTGCAGCCACCCATCAGGGCCAATACTACAACAACAGCTATTACGATCAATAAATTTTTCATTTGTGTTTGTTTGTTTATGGTGATGTGAATTTACGAATTAGATTACAAAACGCATACCGTTGTTACAAATGGTAACATTTACGCCATAATGGCAATAATTGGCTGTGTAAATGTAATTAAATACAGCTAACATGGTATATGATTTTATATTTGCATGCGTAATACATTTACTGATACGCATTATTAAGTCTCATCAATGAAGAAAATATTTGCCGCCCTTTTTATTTGTACCGGCCTGCAGGCTACCGCGCAAACCACCCCGCACGAAAATTTAGTACAATACGTAAAGCCTATTATTGGTACACAGCGTATGGGCCATACCTATCCCGGTGCAACCGTTCCTTTCGGGATGGTACAGCTTAGCCCCGAAACCGATACCGCCAGCTACGAACTAAACGGGAAATATAACCCCAAGGTTTATGAATACTGCGCCGGTTACCAGTACGAGGATAAAACCATTGTAGGGTTTAGCCACACCCATTTTAGCGGCACCGGCCACTCAGACCTGGGCGATTTTTTAATTATGCCAACCGTTGGGCCGCTTAAACTAAACCCCGGCGTTGCAGATGTACCGGGCAGCGGTTACCGCTCGGCATTTTCGCATGCTAATGAGGTAAGCGCGGCTAATTATTACAAAGTAAAGCTGGATGCCTCAAACATCACCGCCGAACTAACCACCAGCGCACGCGTTGGTTTCCATCAGTACACTTTCCCGAAGTCAGATCAGTCGCATGTGATATTTGACCTGATGGCGGGCATCTATAACTACCCCGATAAAACCGTTTGGACATACGTAAAACTATTGAACGATAGCACGCTGGTAGGGTACCGCCAAACCAATGGCTGGGCACGCACGCGTACTTTGTACTTTGCAATGGCGTTCAATAAAAAGTTCACTCAGCATGGGTTTAAGAAATACGATAAGCGCGAAGTTTACGGCGGTTTCTGGGGTAAGTTCAATCAAACCAAAAACTTCCCCGAAATAGCCGGTAAGCAGATCCGCGCTTACTTTGATTTTAAGACCGAAGAAGGCGAGAAGATCAAGATAAAATTTGCCCTGTCGCCGGTGAGCATGGATGGCGCCTTGGCCAATATGCAGGCCGAAGTACCGGGATGGGATTTTGACAAAGTAAAAGCCGAGGGCCAAAAGCTTTGGGAAACTGAGCTGGAGAAGATCACCATTAACGCGTCAGTTGAGCGGAAGCAGGATTTTTATACCGCCATGTACCACACCATGATCAACCCAACCGTTTACATGGATGTTGACGGCCAGTACAAAGGGCTCGACCAAAACGTACACAAGGCAGATGGATTTACCAACTACACCACCTTCTCGCTTTGGGATACTTACCGCGCGCTGCACCCGCTGTTCAACATTATACAGCCGCAGCGTAATGCCGATATGGTAAAATCGATGCTGGTACACTTTGACCAAAGCCCCGAAAATATGCTGCCGGTTTGGAGCAACTCTGCCAACGAGAACTGGTGTATGAGCGGTTACCATAGCGTAGCTGTTTTGGCCGATGCCGTGGTAAAAGGGAACGCGCCTTTTGATGCCAACAAAGCTTTGGATGCCGCTGTAACTACTGCCCGGCATCGCAGTTATGAGGGTATTGGCGAATACATGGATAAAGGCTACATCCCTGATGAAAAAACAGGGGTATCGGTATCAAATACTTTAGAGTATGCCTATGACGACTGGGCGATAGCGCAGATGGCCAAAAAACTGGGTAAAACAGATATCTACAACGAATTCATTAAACGCAGCGAGAACTACAAGAATGTGTACGATGACAAATCGGGCTTTATGAGGCCGAGAAAAGCCGATGGCACTTTCCGCGCCAAGTTCGACCCATTGAGCACCATTAATGAAGGTTTTATTGAAGGCAACGCCTGGAACTATACCCTGTTTGTTCCACAGGACCCGGCCGGTCTGATCAAACTGATGGGTGGCAACAAACGTTTTGTGGGTTACCTGGATTCGTTATTCACCATGAACCTGCCTGACAAGTATTTTGCTGAGACGGAAGACATCACCCGCGATGGTATCATCGGTAACTACGTGCATGGTAACGAGCCATCGCATCACGTAGCCTACCTGTACAACTGGACAGACAAGCCATGGAAAACACAGGAGCGCATCCGCATGATATTACCACGGATGTACAAACCAACGCCTGACGGCTTAGGTGGTAATGATGATACCGGCCAGATGAGCGCCTGGTATATCTTCAGCTCGATAGGTTTCTACCCTGTAGCGCCGGGTTCGGTTGATTATTCTATTGGCAGCCCATCGGTAAACAACGCTACCATACAAGTTGGTAATGGCAAAACGTTTACGGTAAACGTAAAAAACCAAAGCGAAAAGAATGTTTATGTGCAGAAAATGACGCTGAACGGCAAGCCATATAACAGCTTAACCATTACCCACCAGGATATTATGAATGGCGGCGAACTGGTATTTTACATGAGTGCAAAGCACAAGTAAAAAATAGAATATTATTAGGCCCGTGATTATCTATCACGGGCTTTCTTTATTATACTTGCCTGTTTTCTAAAATTATGGCACCGGAAATTTATAATAGGTCAATTGAAACTTGCGAACTGCAATTAACAAAATTGGGGGATAAAATAACCCATTTTGGTGTTGTTGGCTATTTACTGATTTTTCCAACAATGATTTGGTGTTTTCATTTAGTTGATTTTGTCATCGGGAACCCAATATCTTTCCGCGACGGTGAAATATGGCTCACAACTATCCCCGCAATTTTGGCAATAATTGCTTATCGGATTCAAAAACAGAGATTGAAATATAGGGTAATCAAAACAAATTTAAAAAAGGAAGAACTTAAGGAATTAATAATAGAGGTTGCTAAGGAATTAGAATGGGAAAGGGGTGTATTTAGTACAAAAACATATATAAGTAGTACAAATCCAAGGTGGTGGTCAGGAAGTTGGGGAGAGCAAATTACAATTCTATTTAGTGAAGACTATATCTATGTAAATAGCATATGTAACCTAAACAAAAGATCATCGGTAGTGTCGTGGGGAAGAAATAGAAGGAATGAAAATACCTTAATTGAAAGAGTAAACAAAGCGGATGAACTTGTTAAAGGTAATCTTAGATAAATCCGCTTAAATGTTCCGGCTGGCGTAGTCAATTGCGCATTAGATGCAATTCACATTTCTTAACTACTCTACTTTGGAGAGGACCGGAAGGGCTAATTACCCTGCCATGCAGTGGCGTTCCCTTACAGCTAAATTCTTCAATTTATCTTTAAGGATGGTACGGGCGCGATGTAGGGTAGTACGCGATAATAATTCGCTCATGCCTAATTTGCTGCCAATCTCCTGGTGAGAAAAGCCTTCAATGGCGTACATGTTAAATACAGAACGATAAGTGGCAGGTAACTCTTGTACCATGTTCATCAGGTCGCGGGCCTCCAAGCCATTATCATTATAGCTGCTGCTAACCGGGATGTTCTGCTCGGCAAAATCATCAACCAATACCATGCTTTTTGCTTTACGGTAGCGTGATATGGCGCTGTGTACCATGATCCGGCGGATCCATCCTTCCAGGCTGCCTTCGCCACGGTAGTTCTCCATGTTCTTGAACATTTTGATAAAGCCTTCCTGCAATATATCCTGTGCTTCGTCTTTATCCTTAGCATAGCGCATGCAAACGGTAAGCATTTTTGGCGCTAAAGCCTTATATAACAATTCTTGTTGCTTCCTGTCGTTTTGCAGGCAGCCTTCCCAAAGTGTTTGTAAGCGGTTGTCAGCGGTAGTTGTCATTTTAGTAATTTTTAATCTACAACACCCTATGCCAAAATACAACCACTTTTATAAGTTATTGATAATCAATAAAATAATTTTAAAACTATTTTAAAAGTGTACGATAGCGGACGGTCGACCGTTCTGTACCGTACGGTGGTAAGTGTATGTTTTACACTAATGTTATAGAACTGCTTTTTAGGGTTTAACCACAGAGTGCACAGAGGTTTTCACAGAGTAATCTCCTAATAAATTGCCAGGCTCTGTGTTCTTTGTGATTGAACATCAAGCTAATTCTCTGTGACCTCTGTGGTTAAACTATTTGTGCCAACTGCTAACTAAATACTGCCCACTGAATATTGAATTGCTTTTTAGAATTTAACCACAGAGTGCACAGAGTTTTTCACAGAGAACACAAAGGCTTTCTCTCTTAATGAATTGCCAGACTCTGTGTTCTTTGTGGTTTAAAAGCAAGCTAATCCTCTGTGTCCTCTGTGGTTAAAATAAGCACGCTAAAACTGCTAACTGAAAATATTATCTTTGCACCATCCGGGATAAAAACCCGGCAACACAAACATGATAAAAGAAGCAGAAATTGTTTGCCTACCCGGGCAACAGGAAGATGAAGCAGTTTTAACAGGCCTGGTATCTGCCGCCGTTAACATCCCGCAAAAAAGAATAACCGGCATTAAGATACTCAAGCGCTCGATAGACGCGCGTGGCCGCAAGGTACTTTACCGCATGCAGGTACGCATATTTATAGACGAGCCCGTACAAACCGAGATATACACCCCACAATATAAAAACGTAAAGGATGCTAAACGCGTCATCATTGTTGGTGCCGGCCCGGCCGGGATATTTGCCGCACTGCAATGTATTGAGCAGGGATTAAAACCTGTAATACTGGAGCGCGGTAAAGACGTAAAACAACGCCGCCGCGATCTGGCCAACATCAACAAACAAGGCCTGGTAAACCCCGAAAGTAACTATTGCTTTGGCGAGGGTGGTGCGGGTACCTACTCGGACGGGAAGCTTTATACCCGTAGCACCAAGCGTGGCGATGTAAATGGTGTACTCAAAACCTTTGTAGCCCACGGCGCTACCGAAGATATATTGGTGGATGCCCGCCCGCATATCGGTACCAACAAGTTGCCACAAATTATCACCGCCATGCGCGAAAGTATTATGGAAGCAGGTGGCGAGGTATTGTTTGATACAAAAGTAATCGCCATGCTGGTGGAATTTGGTAAAATAAAAGGCGTACAGCTATCAAACGGCGAAAAGATTTTGGCCGATGCCGTGATACTGGCTACTGGCCACTCGGCGCATGATGTTTTCAGGATGCTGCATAGTCAGGATATATTGATTGAGGCCAAACCTTTTGCCCTGGGCGTACGTATTGAGCACCCGCAGGAAATTATTGACCGCGCCCAGTACCATTGCGAATACCGCGGGCCTGATCTGCCGCCATCATACTATAATTTGGTGGAGCAGGTAGAGGATAGGGGCGTGTTCTCCTTCTGTATGTGCCCGGGTGGTATTATTGCCCCCTGCGCTACCGCTCAGGACGAGATTGTGGTGAACGGCTGGAGCCCAAGCAAGCGGAACAATCCATTCGCCAACTCGGGCACCGTGGTGCAAATTAACATGGAAGATGTAAAAGGTGATATGAACGACCCCTTCCGGATGCTGAACTTTCAGCAACAGGTAGAGCATCTGGCCTTTAAAGCAGGCGGCGGTAACCTGGTTGCACCCGCCCAGCGTATGGTTGATTTTGTGCAAGGCCGCGTTTCTACCAGCCTGCCCGAAAACTCCTACCTGCCCGGCTGCAAAAGTGTTGACCTGAAAGAGGTACTGCCCGACTGGATCCACAACCGCCTGCAGAAAGCCCTGCCAGCCTTTGGCCGTAAAATGAAGGGTTATTATACTAATGAAGCCATACTGGTAGGCGTAGAATCGCGCACATCATCGCCCGTAAAAGTCCCCCGCGACCGGGAAACTTTTCAGCATCCGCAGGTGGCCGGTTTGTTCCCTTGTGGCGAGGGTGCAGGTTATGCCGGTGGTATCATCTCCGCCGCTATTGATGGGGTGAATTGTGCTGATGGGGTGGTGAGGTATTTTAACTAACCATTTTTCTACTTGTCATGCCGAAATTGTTTCGGCATCTCTCATGCTTTGTGTAAGCAAATAATCGGCCCGCTCAATTGCCGCGGGAGGGCTGTTACTTTTGTCTTGATACAAAAGTAACCAAAAGATCAAGACAGAAAAAAGCTTCCCCGCACAGGCCTTTACCTTTTGGCCCGCTTTTCTGTCAGGCCACCGCACGTTCATTACCTGTCCTCAATCCGGCCAAGATAAAACCCTCCTTGTCATCCTGAGCGATAGCGAAGGATCTACTTGCGAACTGTGCATGTTCGATTTGCATGTCGGCGATTAGATGCTTCACTACGTTCAGCATGACAAGGTGGTGATTCCGCGTTAGGGATTGCAGCGGATACCGGCCCGCGACTAAGGCCTGCGCAGTATGAGCGGAAAGCCCGACCCGTAGGGAACGCCCAAATTCAGTTGGCGGTTTTCAGTTGGCAGTTTGCGGGGGCATTCATCCATAAATACACACAACTTATATATGTATAAAAGTGTATAATTCTCTGCAATTCCGTACTTTTACGCCCTGTTACAAACATCATGAGCGAAGAAAGATCACTGAACTTTATAGAGGAAATTGTTGAAGAAGACCTGGCTGCCGGTAAGAACGATGGCAGGGTACTTACACGTTTCCCGCCCGAGCCTAACGGTTACCTGCATATTGGCCACGCAAAATCGATATGCCTTAACTTTGGCCTGGCAAAAAAATATAACGGCAAAACCAACCTGCGTTTTGACGATACCAACCCCGTAAAAGAGGACGTAGAATATGTTGACAGTATAAAAGAGGATGTAAAATGGCTGGGTTTTGACTGGGCCGAAGAGCTTTACGCGTCTGACTATTTCGAACAGTTGTACGACCTTGCCGTTGCCCTGATTAAACAAGGCCTTGCTTACGTTGATGATAGCAGCGCCGAAGAAATAGCTATCCAAAAAGGAACGCCGACAGAACCGGGTGTGGCTAACCAATACCGCAGCCGCAGTGTGGAAGAGAACCTGCAGCTGTTTGCTGATATGAAGGCCGGTAAATACCCTGATGGTGCTAAGGTATTACGCGCCAAAGTTGACCTTGCTGCGGCAAACATGCAACTGCGCGACCCGCTGATGTACCGCATTAAGCATGCCCACCACCACCGTACCGGCGATGCCTGGTGCATATACCCGATGTACGATTTTGCCCATGGGCAAAGCGATGCCATTGAGCACATCACCCATTCGATATGTACGGTTGAGTTTATTCCTCACCGCCCGCTTTACGAGTGGTTTATTGAGAAACTGAGCCTGTTTCCGAGTAAGCAATATGAGTTTGCCCGTTTAAACCTCAACTATACGGTAATGAGCAAGCGCAAGCTGCTGCAACTGGTTACCGAAGGCCATGTAGAGGGCTGGGACGACCCGCGTATGCCTACTATTAGTGGCCTGCGCCGCCGTGGTTATACACCTGCCAGTATCCGCGAATTTTGCGAGCGTATTGGTGTGGCCAAGCGTGAGAATATGATTGACGTTGGTTTGCTGGAGTTTTGCATCCGCGAGGACCTGAACAAAACCGCCTGGCGCCGTATGGCCGTGCTCGACCCGGTTAAGCTGATCATTGATAATTACCCCGAAGGTGAGAAAGATGTTTTCCATGGTGAGAACAACCCCGAGGCTGAGGGTGGCGATGGCAGCCGTGAGTTTCCGTTTAGCCGCGAATTGTGGATTGAGCGCGACGACTTTATGGAAGAGCCGACCAAAAAATATTTCCGCCTGGGTGTTGGCCTGATGGTAAGGTTAAAGAACGCTTACATTATTAAAGGCGAGAGCTTTGAGAAGGATGCCGACGGCAACATTACCGCGATACATTGCTCGTACATCCCCGAATCGAAAAGCGGGAACGATACCAGTGGCATCAACGTGAAGGGTACCATCCATTGGGTGAGTGCCGACCACGCCAAAACTGCTGAAGTGCGCTTGTACGATCGCCTGTTCCAGGTGGAAGACCCAAGCAACGAGGACGGCGACTTTAAAGATTATATAAACCCTAACAGCCTGCAGGTATTAAAAACCGTTTACATAGAGCCTGATCTGGCAAACGCGAAAATTGGCACACCGGTTCAGTTTATGCGGAAGGGTTATTTTACGCTTGATAAAAACGCAACGCCTGATAATTTGGTGTTTAACCGTACGGTTACGCTGAAGGATAGCTGGGTTAAGAAATAGTTTGTAATTATAAAATAAGCGGGCGGTTAGCAGTATTGATAAATACGGCTAACCGCTTTTTTGTACCATAATTGTTGCAGAAGAAAGTTCGTGCGCCATTAAACCCAGGCTGCCATTTGGTGCTCTTACTTACATGAAAAAATTAGTACTACCCTTATTACTTGTATTGTTTATGGGCTGCAGCGCGCAAAAGATGGTGGCTGTAAACATGCCCGAAGATCAGTTTAAAAAAGAACATGCATCTGCCAAGGTTGTCGAACTATCTAAGTACAGAACCGTTTACCGGCAAGCCAGCACTGATTTATTAAACCAAATTACAGTCAAATTTTACTACTTTACTGATGGTAAGCTAATGCTGATGGATGAGGGTTTTATTCCCCACGGGCAGTTAGGTGCTGTGCCAACCCCATTGTAATAAAAGAATTAATACTTTTTATATACATTAAACAGCACATCTAAATCAAACTGCGTTAAAACCTGCGAATCTTCGCGCTGTACAAAGTGGCGTTTAAAAGCGCCAATGGCAGCGGGAAGGTTGCGGGTATCATAGCCAATCAGTCGCAATGCGGTTGCGCTGTCGAAATTAACAGGCGCCGGTACAATGATGATATCCGAATAATACCCAAAGCCCTTACCGGCCAGTAATTCCCAGGGGAAGCGGATCCCGGGGTCGGGTTTGCGGCCGGGGGCAATATCGCCATGGCCTATAAAGTTTGCGGTAGGGATGTTGTAATCCTTTTTTAGTTTGGCCAGCAGCACCAGCAGGCTGTTCATCTGTGCGGTGCTGAAGGGCTCGTTACCCTTATTATCCAACTCAATACCTATCGAGCAGCTGTTCATATCGCTGATGCTGCCCCATTTGCTTACGCCGGCATGCCAGGCGCGCATGTAATCGTTCAGCATGTGTATCACCTTGCCGTCCTTACCTATTACGTAGTGCGCGCTTACCTGTGGCTTTACCAGGGTGAATGTTTGCAGGGTTTGCCCTACCGAATCTTGCGCGGTATAATGGATGATGACATAGTTTGGCTTGCGCAGGTTAAAGTTAACCGTGCCCACCCACTCGGAAGGGATTGGACTGCCCAGGCTATCTACTAATACTGCCGGGTTTTCGGCCAGCAAAGTCTGGCTCAGGGAGTCGGCGTGTTGGCTGTAAACCTTATTGGTGGCAGCGTAACGGCTGGGGGTATTCTTTATTTTAGGCGAACAGGCGGATATAATAGTTGCAGCAAAAAGCAGCAGTAGCAGGCGTTGTTTCATAGTCGACACTAAAGTAGCAAATTTTGTGCCTTGATGTGGTGTCGTCATTTCCCGTGCGTCTTAACCATGCGTCATTGCGAGGTACGAAGCAATCTCCCGATAGGCTAACCGCTATGTCATTTCGAACGAGGCACGAGGAGAAATCTTCTACGAGCAGTAAGTAGTAGCGAGACAAGTCTCAACGCCATCCCTGTCATGCTGAACTTGTTTCAGCATCTCTCATGCTAAGTGTACCACTACAATAATCCGCCCGCTCAATCGCCGCGGGGAGGCTGTTACTTTTTGCTTGATCAAAAAGTAACCAAAAAATCAAGACAGAAAAAAGCTTCTGCCCACAGGCCTTTACCTTTTGGCCCGCTTTTCTGTCGGGCCTTTACGCACGCTCGATACTTGGCATGTGACCCACACTCAGAAAATCGTACTAATCGTAAAAATCCGCTGAATCCCGGTTTACTTATTCTTCTTATAAAAATCCTCCAGCGCATCCTTATACTCCTCGCGACTGAAGATGTTAACCAGATCAAGGAACGATTTGTAGTTGGTGGTGTATTCAAAAGCATATTTAGCGGCGGCCAGTTTAGCGTCGTCGGTCAGGAACTGGTTCATGAGCATAGCCAACTGGTTTATGGTGAGGCCTGATTGTTTATCAGTTAGCTTGGCTTTTATTACCGCAATCTTCTCCTCATCGTTACGCTGTTGCTGCATCTCTTTCAGGATGGCTTTGGCCTGCTCAGTGGTCATGGCTTTTTCAGGGTGTTTGAGCTTTTGGTAGCTGATGGGGGGAGTAGTCGGTTTAACACTTATCGGGTTTACCAGCGCGGTGATTGCAGTTAGCAAGAGGATGGGTAATAGTTTCATTGCGGGTTAGGGTTGTTGGTATTAAATGTAGGAAGAATTTGGGAAATGGGAAAGAGAGGTTAATTCCTGATAGCGCTAAGGAAATAGAGAATGTAATTATGAATTGTATTTACATCATCAATAATGAATTCCTTTGATTGCAATTATCGCATTATATTTTTTTAGTAATTCTTCAGATAAAATTTCGTGTTTACTAAATCCGGAATCGATTAGGTATATCTGAATGGCTTTTAGATTCGATTCGCCTCTTGAATTTCCTTTATGCATTTTACCTTTATATACCGCAAATAATTGTGTCATAATAAATATTTGATAATTAGTATCACAAATATATTTAATTAATGACACCTGTATCTTATACACATCTCAGAG
>NZ_LGEK01000013.1 GCF_001636615.1 Mucilaginibacter sp. L294
CCATTATATATTGCTGTTTCAGCCCCGCTCCTGATATCTTAGTATCATATATTTTTCATCTTACTTAGATACCTTTATGTACTTTTTTGATTTATTCTATTGAACATGGTAAAGCGTATTTTAGTGTTAGACGATAACCAGGACATTCTTGCGATTGTGCACGAAACCCTCACCTACGAAAACTTTGAGGTGAAAAGCACAGGCGAAAGCAAAAATGTGATGCCCCTGGTTGAGGCTTTTGAGCCCGATTTGGTGATACTTGATTACCGCGTAGCCGGCCTTAACGGCGGCGAGCTTTGCCAGTCCATCAAGGCGCACCCAAAATTCAGCAATGTACCTGTTATCATATTCTCGGCCTACATCAGCTACGAGTCCGATCTTTGGGCTTACGGTTGCGATGCCATCATCAACAAACCCTTTGATTTGAATGAGTTGGTTGAGAAGGTGAACAATTTGATATCATAGATTTTCAGTTTGTCTTGTTCCATTCAGAAATGAAACAAACGGAACAAATGGAACATATTGATAATCAACTAATTAATACTGACAAGATCTTGTCAGTACCTCAACAAAAACTTCACGATTAGCCCTTTACCGGCTCATATACAGCAGTTTATGAAAACGACGATTTTGTTCCACTTTTTTGAAAATGGAACAAGAAAGAAACGGAACAAAACTAACCCGTCGAAACGAGATAAAAAGTCGCTTTTTTTCGCCTTTTTTCGCCTCCAGTTCGCCCTCATTCGCCTTTTTATGGTTTCAAAAAGCAATAATTGCTATAAAGATTTTTTTTATAAATATCTGATTTATAATTACTTATAAACTTTACACTTGTTCCATTTTGTTCAGTTTGGAACAAGCATTTTTGGGATGATAGGTTAAAACTCATATTGCAACCGGATGATTTATGAGCGCGATTCGCCACGCCATGGTGAGCTTGTCGAACCATTAGTGAACAAGCCTAACGTTTAAGTCTTCGACAGGCTCAGACTGACATTATAAAAGGGAAAGCCAACACAATATGTTGGCTTCTCTTTTTATATCCCAAAGCGTCATTGCGAGCGTAGCGTGGCAATCTTCGATAGAAAAGTTGGCTACAAGCATGTCGAAGATTGCCACGTCGCTATCGCTCCTCGCAATGACGCCTTTATTTATTAAGCACAAAAAAGGCCGGTACAAATTGCACCGGCCTTTTTACTATATATTGGGGTAATTATTTTACCTCTTCAAAATCAACATCTGTTACGTTGTCAGCACCACCTTCTGGTTGGCCACCACCAGCCTGACCTGCGTCAGCACCCGGTTGTTGCCCGCCTTCGGCAGACGCTTTGTACATATCTTCAGATGCAGCAGTCCATGCAGCGTTCAGTTCTTCCTGTGCAGGCTCAATAGCAGCCAGGTCTTTCGCAGCATAAGCTGTTTTCAATTTCTCTAAGCCGGTTTCGATAGCGCCTTTTTTATCGGCAGGGATCTTATCACCGTACTCTTTCAATTGTTTCTCGGTACTAAAGATCAAGGCATCAGCAGAGTTCAGTTTTTCAACTTCTTCTTTTGCTTTTTGATCTGCTTCAGCATTAGCTTCAGCTTCGTCCTTCATCTTTTTGATCTCGGCATCGGTTAAACCTGATGATGCTTCAATACGGATCTTTTGCTCTTTACCGGTAGCTTTATCTTTTGCAGATACATGTAATATACCGTTTGCATCAATATCGAAGGTTACTTCAACTTGTGGAACACCGCGAGGTGCCGGTGGTATACCATCCAGGTGGAAACGGCCTATGGTACGGTTACCCGCAGCCATTGGGCGCTCGCCCTGTAATATGTGGATCTCAACAGATGGCTGGCTATCAGACGCTGTAGAGAATGTTTCTGACTTTTTGGTAGGGATAGTTGTGTTTGATTCGATCAGTTTGGTCATTACACCACCCATAGTTTCGATACCCAATGATAACGGGGTAACATCTAACAACAACACATCTTTAACCTCGCCGGTTAATACACCACCTTGTATAGCTGCACCAATGGCAACAACTTCATCAGGGTTAACACCTTTTGATGGCGCTTTACCGAAGAATTTTTGTACCGCTTCCTGTATAGCAGGGATACGGGTTGAACCACCAACCAAAATAACTTCGTCGATATCTGAAGTGCTGTAACCTGCATTTTTCAATGCAGTACGGCAAGGTTCGATAGTACGTTTGATCAAGCTATCGGCCAATTGCTCAAATTTTGCACGGGTTAAGGTTTTAACCAAGTGTTTAGGGCCTTCGGCACCGGCAGTAATGTATGGCAGGTTGATCTCTGTTTGCGTAGAGCTTGATAATTCAATCTTAGCTTTCTCGGCAGATTCTTTTAAACGTTGTAAAGCCATTGGGTCTTTACGCAGGTCAACACCTTCGTCGCTTTTAAACTCGTCTGCCATCCAGTCAATAATAACCTGGTCAAAGTCGTCACCACCAAGGTGGGTATCACCATCGGTTGATTTTACTTCGAAAACGCCATCACCTAACTCCAGTACAGATACGTCATGCGTACCACCACCACAATCAAACACAGCAATTTTCATATCCTTGTGTGCTTTATCCAAACCGTAGGCAAGGGCAGCAGCAGTAGGCTCGTTGATGATACGGCGAACTTTTAAACCTGCAATTTCACCGGCTTCTTTAGTTGCCTGGCGTTGTGCATCGTTAAAATAAGCCGGAACGGTAATAACCGCTTCGGTAACTTCATGGCCCAAAAAGTCTTCAGCAGTTTTCTTCATTTTCTGAAGGATCATTGCAGAGATCTCTTGCGGGGTATATTTACGGTCGCCAATTTCAACACGCGGGGTGTTGTTGTCGCCTTTAACTACTTTGTATGGTACACGGCCAACTTCGGTGGTAACTTCGTTAAAGTTGTTACCCATAAAGCGTTTTATAGAATAAATAGTTTTTGTTGGGTTTGTAATGGCCTGGCGTTTTGCCGGGTCACCAACCTTACGCTCACCATCGTTAACAAAAGCCACAACAGAAGGCGTAGTACGTTTTCCCTCGCTGTTAGCAATAACTACAGGTTCGTTACCTTCCATTACAGCTACGCAGGAGTTTGTTGTTCCTAAGTCAATTCCAATTATTTTAGACATATTATGATTTGATTTTTTTATTAATTACTGATTCTACACCTATTTATCAATGCGTGTGCCAATATGCATTTGGCAGAAAAAATATATCGCATCTGTCAGTTAATATCCAAACCGTCAGCAGTGGTTACTTTGCGATGACATGTTGGCAGGGTTTTACAGATGTGCAGATGCGGAGATATGCAGATGTGCAGATGTGCAGATGTGCAGATGTGCAAATGCCAGATGGCTACATGGCATCATGAACAAGATTTCTCCTCGCTGTCGCTCGTTCGAAATGACATTTACCTCAACGCAGGGTTTTTTTTCGTCCCTGCGGGGTCTCTCGCAGAGGACCCTGCAGGGGAGTGCTACGCCAATGCAACGCAGGGTGCTTTTCAAGAGACCCTGCAGATCAGCTCAACTGAAATTGCTCAGCCTTCAGTCTCTTCTGTACTTCCTGTTTGTAGTTTCGGCCAATAGGCAGTTCATGCCCGTTAATATCCAGCCGGTACGAGTAAAAGGATTCTATCTTAGCCATCGCTACCAAAAACGAGCGGTGGATGCGTATAAATTTATGATCGGGCAGCATCTCTTCCAGCAGGCTTATCTTTTGCTTGCTCATGTAAGTTTGCTCTTTGGTAATCACTTTAACATAATCGCGCAGGCTTTCTACCCATAAAATATCGTTGATGTTTATCTTAACGGTTTTACGCTCAACTTTTAGATAAATAAAAGACTCGTGGTCGCCAACGGGTACTTCCTGGGTAACCATGGTCCTGCTTTTATGATCCTGTAATTGGTAAACCTTATCTATCGCGCGCATAAAACGCTCAAACGGGATGGGTTTCAGCAGGTAATCTATCGCGTTCAGCTCAAAACCCTCCAGGGCATACTCGCTGTAGGCGGTGGTAAATATTACCTTGGGCGGGTTTTTAAGGCTCTTTAACAGATCAGTACCTTTTATGCCCGGCATCTGGATATCTAAAAACATCAGGTCGACCGGCTTATGCTGCAGCAACTGAAAAGCCTGTATAGCATCACCGCACTTACCCACCAGTTCCATTTCACTGAATTTAGCAAGATACCCTTCTATGATCTCGATGGCATAGGGTTCATCATCAACAATCAGTACACGTGTTTTCATGCGGGTACTAATTGTTTTGATAGTTGGGTTTGTTTGGCAGCTTGCACAACCGGCGATAGTTCCACATCCAACACAATCAGGAAGGTGTCTTCCTCATCCATTATCTTTAAATAATGGCCATCGGGATAAAGCAGGGTTAAGCGTTTTACCACATTGCTTAGGCCAATATGCCCCGGCGATTCTGTTTCGTCATCCTGTTTCCCGGGATTGTTGTTTGCCACCTTTAACTTAAACCAGTTATCCCTCACGGCAATATCAATATTAATCCATACTTGGCCCGTGGTTTCGCTTGCGCCATGCTTAAAGGCATTTTCAATAAAAGGCAAAATAAGCAAGGGGGCTATCAATTTGTTTTTAAGGTTACCGCTAATGTTAAAACTAATGTCTATCCTGTCTTCGTAGCGCAGCTTTTCCAGGTTAACGTACTGCTGCATCATAAATACCTCTTTCTCCAGCGGCACTTCATCCTTACTGCATTCATAAAGCATATACCGCAATATATCCGATAACCCAAGAATGAGCTGCGGCGATTTTGGCGAATTGTTTAAACTTAACGCATAAAGATTATTAAGTGTATTGAACAAAAAATGAGGGTGTACCTGTGCCTTTAATGCGCCCAGCTCAGCCTCTAAAGCGGCCTGTTTGCGCTCGTACCACATTTTAAAAAGCTTAACGGCCAGCACAAAGCCCATGATGAGATTGGTGCCTTTAAACGCGTTTACAAGCCCTACCGTATTAAATAAACATTGAAGAAATGGCCCGTGGTTGATGCTCAGGTAATCAGGATCGGTGATATGTTGTGTTTCTATCAGGTAGGGGATAACAAATATTAGCCCGCTTGAACGGCTGAGCAACATCGCTACAACAGCAACAACTACCGATAATAGCACAAACTTAATATACGTCCCCTTAAACAAATACGCCGGCACTACCCAATAGGCAATTACATAATAATAGGCAATCTGCACGGGCGCATAAAAAAGATTGTTCCTGAAAGAAACTGCCAAACTAACCTGCACCGAATAGATAACAGTTAATGCAAGCATCACAACCGTCCAGAAAATGATATGCTGCAATACCCGGGGTATATGCAGATCTGTTGGTTTAAAATTCACCGCGTTCATACTCACTAAATTACAGCTATTGCAACCAAAACATAACAGGCGCATCCCTTAAAATCGACAAACGGCAGTGTTTTAATGACAGACTGCATTGTTACCGGCCCTTACGCTGCTATTTTCTATACAGACGTTTATGGTACCCCATAAGTTACCGTTTGTATACAATTAGCAGGCTTATATCGCTTTATCTTTTTAATGGTTTGACACACTGCTACTTTAGTGTTCATTATTATTAACAGCAAACACCATGAAAAAACTCATCATAACAATCATCGCTATTGCGGTATACACCATCAACAGTTATGCGCAAAGTTCACCGGCGTTAAAACCTGTTACGTGGGTGGTAGAAAGCAGCGTTTACCAGCCTAAAATTAACACCGTGAAATTTTATGACGATAAGTCGCAGCTTATTTACCAGGAAACCATTTATGGCAAATTGGATGTAAAGAAAAAGTACGTGTACGAAGCGCTTAACCAGGCCTGCGATAAATTGTACGCCCAACGCAGGGATTTAAAAAACATAAACCTGCTAAGCCTGGCCTTAAGCGTAAAGTAACAAAAGAAGTTTTTTTAAAAAACAGTTAAGTGAAGGGAGAGCTTGCGCGAGGCAGGTTCTCCTATTTTTTACTACTAACACTTATTTCAAATAAACAAGCGGGCAAATTGCTTTGATAATGAGCTGGTAAACCTGTTGTATTTTTCAAGTTAAACAGCCCTAAAAATACAAACCCGGCATTGGTGTAATGTTCAATTAATTTTACATTATTACCAATTGTATCTAATCGCACAAAGTCTATAGCATTAAGTTTTGCGTAATCTATAGCCCAGTTTGTAATTAATTGCACAAAATTATGCCCTCTATACAGGGGGTTAGTTGCAATGCGATGTATATAAATAGCCTTGTCTGTGTTTCGTTCTTCCCAAATTTGTTCATCACTAAAAGTAGTGGCCCAAACACAGGCAATTTCGCCGTTTATTGTTATTTTCCATTGCCGGTTTTCAGCAATTTCAGTTTCAATAAGTCCTCTCTCAAACTGCGGCCATATAATAACCGTTTTCTTTGATTTTTGGTATGCTGAAGCAATGTTATAAAGCCGAAAAATTTCATCAATATCTGCTGCTACGCTGTTCGTGATTTCCATTTAGAAGGGTATAATAATTATAGTGCAAGTTTAAATAACGGCTTTACTCAGCCGGCTCTATCCAGTTACCGTCGCCTTTGATGATCCCGATCAGTTCATCAAGCGCGTTAGCAGAGCTTATATTCTTCTTTACAGCCTGCTGCCCACGGTACAGGGTTACTTTATCCGTACCCGAGCCTACATAGCCATAATCGGCATCGGCCATTTCGCCGGGGCCATTCACTATACAGCCCATAATGCCAATTTTAAGGCCTTTTAAATGACTTGTACGGCTGCGGATCATCTGGGTGGTGACCATCAGATCGAACAGCGTACGCCCGCAGCTTGGGCAGGAGATATATTCGGTTTTTGAGATACGAGAGCGGGTTGCCTGCAGTATGCCAAAAGCGGTTGAAGTAATAACCCCGGTTGCCACCTTCGGCGCATCTATCCAGATGCCATCGCCAAAACCATCAACTAATAAAGCGCCGAGGTCGGTTCCTGCGTATAGTTGTAAATTAGTAGTAAGATTAGTTTGTCCATGGTCCATGGTCGATGGTCCATGGTCTGCAAACGCATAGCTTCTCTTCACAATCACGGGTACATCCAGTTCCATTTCCTGTAGTTTCAGGAAAAACGCGCGCTGATCGGCCATGCCATGCAGTTCGTCCGTCTCCAGTACAAAAACCAGTGATCTATCAAGCGGGATCAGTCCGAATGCTTCTGTATCCAGATCGGTATTTTTGATGCGGACCAGGTTCAGGGCCGATGTACGGTTTGCATCCGCCGCGATATATTCATCCAAAGTAAATACCGGATGGCAAAGCGTTTTATTGGCTAGTTTTTGCCAGGTTGGGTAATGATATAATTGCTTCAGGTTGCCCGGTAAGGTAAACGATGGCAAGCTATCGCCCAGGTAAACAAAATCAACCGATTGCTCGGCCATGTTGTATTTATCCAGCAATGCCGAGTACAGGTAACCGGCATCGTTCATCACCGCCGGGTCTTTCAAATTAGCGCGCGAAATATCAACCACCACCCTTGGCACCATGTGCCCGCCTATAAAGGCGTTCGCTTCGTAAGTTTCTCGTTTTTTGTATTCGTATGGGTTATATGAAGTTGAAGGTTGAAAGTTGAAAGCTGAAAGTTTTTCTGACTTTTCACTTTTAACTTTTAACTTTTCACTCCTAACGGAGTAGCGTTTCACCAGCGCAATAGCCACCGGTGCCTCGGCTTCGGGCTCTTCGGTAAGGGAAACGCGGACGGTATCACCCAGGCCATCTTCCAGTAAAGTACCTATACCCACAGCAGATTTGATGCGGCCATCCTCGCCGTCGCCGGCTTCGGTTACGCCCAGGTGCAGCGGGTAGTTCATGCCTTCGGCCACCATGGTTTGCACCAACAGGCGATATGCTTGTACCATTACCTGCGGGTTACTGCTTTTCATGCTCACTACCAGGCTGTAGTAGCCCAATGTTTCGCACATGCGGATAAACTCCATCGCGCTCTCTACCATGCCCTGCGGGGTATCGCCATAACGGCTCATGATACGGTCGCTCAGCGAACCATGGTTGGTACCAATACGCATGGCAGTACCATATTCTTTACAGATGTTTACCAGCGGGGTAAATTTCTGAAAGATGCGTTCCAATTCGCCTTTGTATGCCAGATCGGTATACTCCAGCTGGTCGAATTTCTTTTTATCGGCGTAGTTGCCGGGATTTACGCGTACTTTTTCAACAATACGGGCAGCCACCTCGGCAGCGTTTGGGGTAAAATGGATATCGGCAACCAGCGGTACATTATAGCCACGCTGGCGCAGTTGTTTCTTGATCTCGGCAAGGTTGTTTGCTTCTTTAATACTGGGGGCTGTAATGCGCACATACTCGCAGCCTGCATCAACCATGCGGATGGTTTGCTCAACCGTACCGATGGTATCCATGGTGTCGGTAGTAGTCATGCTTTGGATGCGGATAGGGTTATCGCCGCCCATTGGCACATCGCCGATGGCAACCTCGCGGGTTACAAAACGCGAATAATCGGTTAATGAGTTACAGTAACGGCCTTGCAGCATTTTCACAGCATCAGCATTCATTTGCAGGGATGGAATTAATAAGATGCAAAAATACAGATTTTGTTGGAAAGGAAATTATTAATGGTGTTGATATCAGGTAAACTTAATAAGCCATATGGTTGTTGTATTGAAATTATTAAATTTGAATATGGCAACTCAATTTATTACCAACGATAAAGGAGAGCGAACTTCTGTGATTATTCCCATTAATGAATATGAGGACATGCTGCACCAACATCATTTAAACCTTGAATTAACTGACGATTATAAAGCCATGATCGACAAGATGCTTGCAGAAGAAGATGGCAATGCAGAATATGTATCTGCAGAAAGCATCAAAAAAAAAATTATGAATAAATGAGCAAGCCGCTTATTTAAAGAAGGGAAGCAGAAGCCGACCTTGATGATATCCAAGCTTACTACAACAAGATCTCACCTCAAATTACAGATAATTTTTTCATGGAATTTTTTGAGACTCTTTCTTTTATTGAACAGGATCCTAAATTATTCCAAATTAGATACCGCGGCATAAGAATTGCACCATTATACCGTTTTCCTTATGGTATTCATTATCTCGAAAAAGAAAATGAAGTAGTAATATTTAGAGTACTGCATACTAAACGGTACTTCAAATAGCTATGTCAAAAACAAGTTTAAATATCCTTTTAACGGCATAATTGCCTATATTGGGTATTACTAATACAGCTACATGAAAAGAATTATCTGCCCCCTGCTTATACTCAGCATATTCCTATCGTGCAAAAGTAAAACCGCCGATACAGACCAGGACACAACCGGCACCGGCAAGCCGCTCGATCAGAGCCAGGCATTGATGCATCAGTTTAAACCGCTCATAAACGGTATGTGGATCAAAAAAGACTACATCAAAAAGGTAAAGAAGAGTAAATCTCCGTTAGAGGCTGTTGATAACGGCACCGGCGTTACCATTATGTATATTGATACCACCCAGCTTAAAAGCGATAGCATTACCGTACCTGTGGTTTTAAATAACCACGAGGGCACTAATATTTCGTTAAACTTTCAACCGGGTAAAAACACCACCACCATTGAATTTGGCGATGATGAATTAAGTTACAAAATAAAGGGTGGGGATACCACGCTCATTATTTATCATTATAACGCGCAAACAAAAGAGACCGCTACCGCCCAGTACATTAAGGCTATGCCGAACAAACCGGCCGGCGGACTGGCAGCAGGCATGAGTATGGCCATCAACAAAGCCATCCTATCGGGTAAGTACGAAGGTACAGATGCAGCCGGTAAAAAGATATACGCCCTGTTTACCGACGATGGAAAAGTGACCGGCCTGCCGGGCTTAACAACTTACTACGTGCAAAACGACATGATAACCGATCCCGACCACAGCCATGACGAGATCATCTTTAACCTGGATGGAAAGGGTAAGAAAGCTTACTCTTTTATCATCAATAAAAAAACGCTGAGCTTATATGATAATGCGGAGCAAATCAAATCTAACAAGCCGTCCTACTCATTAAAGCGCAAAAGGGAGTAACTTACTCCCCTTTGTTCAGGTATTTATAAATAGCGATCAGGTCTTCGTCCCCATGCTCGGGAGCGGCTGCTTCAAACGTTTTTAATGCGGCCTCACCTAATGGTGTGGTCAACCCTATATCTCGCGATAGCTTTAGGTCTTTCACTATATTTTTAAGGCTGAACGCCGCTGTAAAACTATCATTAACGATAGCCTCACCTTTCAGTTTGGTATAAGGGTTGGCTATAGCCGCATTACCCAAAAGGTTTAATAAAACCGCTGGCGCTATACCGTTGTTTTTTGCCAGGATAACAGCTTCGGCAAGTCCTTGTGTATAAAAGCTTAGCAATGTATTAATGGCCAGTTTTGCGGCATTACCCGCACCAACAGCGCCTACATTTACCGCCAGTTTACCTATTTTTTCCAGTATGGGTTGTACCTGTTCAAACACGGTGGCATCGCCGCCGGCCATAATAACCAACTGGGCAGTTTCGGCTTGTTTAACACTACCGGATACCGGGGCATCCATGTATTGCAAATCTTTAGCCTTACACAGCGCCGCCATTTCTTTACTGATAGCCGGGGATACCGTGCTCATATTCACGACTATTTTATGGCTCACATCGGCCTTAAACAGTCCATTTTCGCCCTCAAAAAGGTCGCGAATGGCTTTGTCATCGGTCACCATGATGATGACCACATCTGTCTGCTCTATCAGCTCTTTTGGGGTTGATGCGGTGTTTGCGCCCAGCTCTTTCAGCCCCGCTTCCTTATCTTTATGGCGGTTGTAAACCGTTACCGCATAGCCCGCCTTTAACAATTGCTGCGACATGGGGTTACCCATTAAGCCGAGGCCTATCCAGCCGATTTTTGTTGTGTTGCTCATGATCTAATTAACGTTAATAGCCTTAAGAACGTTTTCGTCAAAATACTTTTTTACCAGCAGATTAATAAACCTTGTTAAATAGGTTTGGTTTAAAAACACGTTCGACCAGTTATCAAACCGCTGGCATTGTATACCCAGGTAAAAGAAATACATACATACACCCAGCATAGGTAACAGCCTTTTTTCTTCGTCGCTTATTTGGGTGATGGATTCGTACCCGGCAAAAAAGCTTTTTAGTTTTTCATCGCGTTCGGCTTCAACCTTTTCGGTGCTGTGTAATTGCAATATATAGTAGGCCAGATCCAAACACTGCCAGCCGTTGCCGCAAAAATCAAAGTCGAATATGGTAACGTCGCCACCTTTGGTAATGTTAAGGTTATCGAACCAGATATCCATATGTACCACGCCCTGCCTTAACGTACCGGTATCCGCTTTGGCCAGCTCATCCAGTAAATATTTTTGTGTTGATGCCATCCATTGCATTTCATCAGTATCGGCCGGGAGGAATTGCTTTAACCGCTCGAACGAATCCTGCAACAAAACCTGCGGTGTGTAGCTAACCCGCTGCAATTGCAGGTTATGCGTAACCTGGTGAATGCGGGCCATGGTTTCGCCAATTTTGTAATGCAGGCCTACCGAAAAATTAAGATGCTTTTCACCTTCGGCAAAAGAGAACAGCACGCCGAAACGATCACCCTCGGGCGCGTTCAACTGCTGTATGTGATCACCGGCGGCATCTTTTACCGGGTATGATACCGGCACATGGTTATCGTGCAGCAAATTTAATAACCTTAGCTCCTCTGCTATTTCTGTTTGGGTACGCCAGTTCAGGCTGTAAACCCTAAAGACAAATTTGCTATCACCATCTGTAATCAGGTAACTATGGTTGATGCCGGTTTTTAACAGCTTACAGGTTGCAGCAGCGCTAAACCCATACTTATCCTGCAAAAATAAACCAACGTGCGTTGCAGAAAGTATTGAACTGGTAACAGGGAAGTTTTGCATGATAAAAAGTTTTGGGGCTACAAAGAAACAAAAAAACGCCATTGCTTAAAGCAATGGCGTTGTATAAATTATTTAATAATGCCCTTTTAAAGAAAGCACATACACAACATCACCTTCTACTTCATATATTAAGCGATGCTCTTTATTAATTCGTCTAGACCACGCACCTGAAAGATTATGTTTTAATGCCTCCGGTTGTCCGACACCTTTGTACGGGTCTATAATAATAGATTGGAGTAGCTCCTTTATTTTTTTAATTACTTGCTTGTTTCCACTCTTTTTAAAAAAGTCAATATCAGCGTCAGCCTGTTTGGTAAAACTTACAATCACAGATCTGCTATATTAACAGTTCTGGTTTCACCGTTTTTTACCTGTTCTCTGCTTTTTTGAATTTTAGCTACAAATTGCGGGTCGTATTCCTTTTCCTCGAAAGAAATTTTAAATGCCTTCATAAAAGTCTTTAAAGCATTTAACTGCTCTTTGTTGTTAGGATGTACAATTAGTGTTTCCATATCCAAATTTACGCTTTTTTAGATATTTAAGTTTATTCTTAAAACAGAAAAGTTGCAGATGGCACTAACCTGCAACTTTCTATAGATTCTATTTTAAAGAATAACAAAGCCAGTTAATTAGTTAACCAGGTTGTTGCCTTTTTAGCCATGTATAACCCGTAACATGATGTGGCAATAGCAAGCCCTACGCCTAAAAAAGCAAGTATATAATTAGCGGGCATTAACTTTTTTAAAGTGAAAATTATACCACATACAGCAATTAAGGTACTCCATGTAGCCAGGTAATAATCTATAGTGCGTTTAAATATTTTAGCCATAGGATAAAAATGCAGCCCAACTACCAACGCCATAATAGGTAAAGTGAGTTGCGGATAACCAAGGTTAACAACTACATTGATCCCTATAGAAATGCCCAAAATTTCTGCGCCAAAAACTATCCCAAACCACTTTCCTATTCTCTTTTGTTCAGCTATATCTGCTTCAGATACCGACTTTGGAAAGTTCTTAGCTATCTTAAATAAGGCTGCCCCTTTTACGATAAACAAAATGCTCAATAAAGGGAAAATCAATAACAATAACGCATAGACGGTTTCGTGCAAACCACTATAGGCAATTCCAGCCCATATCGTGGTAAAAAAAGCCATCATAAAAAGCCCTGTTGCATTTCCTTTTACGGCTGCATTTGGTACTATATGGGACTTTGTTTCCACTTTTTTATTTTAAACTTTGTTACCCGATCTGCTTTGGGCAGATTAAAGAAATAGCTTTGACAACTTTTTAAGAGTTGTCAAAGCTATTATGCTACACCGCGTCAGACAGTGAGCTGAATGTAAAGTCCCTGATCTTCATTGGTGGGATCAGGTAGCTGCGATAGCTTTCTACGCTGATGCTGCGTTCCTGCTTGCCAAGGGCTTCCAGGTTGTTCAGCATAATTACCGGGCTCTCGTTAAACCTGAAGTTTTTTACCGGGAACATGATCTTACCATTCTCTATGTAAAACGTACCATCGCGGGTAAGGCCGGTTAACAGTAACGATTGCGGATCAACCATACGAATGTACCACAACCTGGAAACCAGTATACCTTTTTCGGTGCCTTTTATCAGTTCTTCGAGGGTTTGCGTGCCACCATCCATAATAATATTGCTTGGGTTTGGTACTGGTTTTACACCTTTCTTATCTGCCCAGTAGCGCGAGTATGAAAGATTTTTCACCACACCGTTTTCTATCCAGCTGGTTCTTTCGCGTGGCAAACCATCACCACCCCAGGTAGAACCCGGCAAGTCGGGATTGAACGGATCTGAATAGATATTTACTTTCGGGTCCATCAACTGTTCGCCCAAACGTGTACCACCACCTTTTTTACTCAAAAAGCTACGTCCTTCTTCCGCGCTGCGCGCATCAAAACGGAACATATTTTCCAGCATGTAGGTAGCCGCAACAGGCTCCAGTATCACGGTATATTTACCCGGCTCAATGGCTTTTGCACCTTTAGATGCATTGGCTTTCATGGTGGCTACCCGTGTTGCCGAGGCTGTATCCAGTTTTGACACATCGGTAAACCCGCGTGCCGCGTAACCGGAGATAGTACCCCCCGCATCGCGTGTAGTTACCGAGAAGGTAACATCGCTGCTTTTGTTGTAGGCGAATAAACCCTTAGAGTTCATCACCGCGTTAAAACTGCTTGAGTTTTCTAAAAAGCCGGCTGCAAGCAGGTTGGCATCTTTGGTAACCTGTAAGCTCTTGCCAACCATTTCGGCACGGCTTTCGGGTGTCATGGCTGCCGTATTTGCATTGAAGGTTATTGAATCTTTAAATTCGCTCTGGCCAAGCATTGGCATGTATTCCGGGTTTTGGGGAGCAAACTGTGCCAGTTCTTCCGAGCGGCGTACAACACGTTCTAAAGCGGCATCGTCAAACTCATCAATACTGGCCGAGCCTGCCTTTTTTCCATAAACAGAGGTTACTGCTAAACCCGTAGTGCTAACATCGCCCGCGGTAGAAACCGCGTTAAGCGCATACCTGATATTGCCGCCTTCGTTTCCGAAAAGGCTCACTTCGCACTCATCGGCCTTTGAATAGCTAAGCACTTTCTTTAATAAAGCCTGTGCTTGTTCTTTTGTATATAAAGCCATATGTTATCCGATCTTTCTTTTTGTGTTAATTACATTAACACCGTTAAACCTTGTTGTTGATGAACCGTGAGATACCGCGCTGCTTTGGCTTGGCTGGCCCTTACCATCATTGAACGAGCCGCCTAAACGGTAATCGCTTGCATCACAAACCTGTGTGCACGAGTTCCAGAACTCCTGGGTATTGGCCTGGTAAGCTACATCATTTAGCATACCGGCAATTTTACCATCTTTTATCTCATAAAACAGCTGCCCGCCAAACTGGAAGTTGTAGCGTTGCTGATCGATAGAGAAAGAGCCGTCGCCAATGATGTAGATGCCTTTTTCAACGTTCTTGATCATGTTATCTACACTCAGCGGTGTTTTGCCCGGCTCTAACGATACGTTTGGCATACGCTGGAACTGTACATCCTGCCAGCTTTGCGCATAGCAGCAGCCCTGCGATTCTTTCAGGCCTATAATATGCGCCTGATCGCGGATGGCCTGGTAATTTACCAGTGTACCTTCTTTAATGATATCCCATTTTTTGGTACCAACACCTTCATCATCATAACCTACAGCACCAAGCGAACCTACCTGGGTTTTATCGCCTACCACATTTACCTGCTTGCTACCAAAATTGAACTTACCCGATTTCCATTTATCCAACGTTAAGAAACTGGTACCGGCATAGTTGGCTTCATAGCCCAATACGCGGTCAAGCTCAGTTGGGTGCCCTACAGACTCGTGGATAGTTAACCAAAGGTGGCTTGGATCAAGCACCAGGTCATACTTACCCGGATCTACCGATTTAGCAGTTATTTTTTCTGCCGCTTGTTTGGTGGCAAATTTCATATCCTCCAGTATGTCATAACGCTTTTTGTAACGAGGAGTGATACCGGCAATAGTTTCAGATGCCATTGGCGTTAGGTATTCATAACCCATACCAACCGGCGAGCTTATAGAACGACGGGTTTGGAAAGAGTTTGAAGCCGAATCGATTTTTGTAACTGTAAATGATGGGAACAGGCGGTGAATATCCTGATCGATGTATGAACCATCGGTAGAAGCAAAATACTTTTGCTCGTTCACCGCAAATATCATCGAGTTTACAAAGTTAGCCCCTCCGCTTATAGCCGCTGCATTAGCGCCAAGCAACAGGTCAACCTTTTCTTTGATAGGTACTTCGAAGGCACTTTTTTCTATTGGGGTTTTCCAGCTTACCTCGCCGTAACCCTTTTGTGGTGCAAGCTGTACCGGGGCGCTGCCCAGTTTGGCATTAGCCTTTGCCACAGCCACTGCGCGTTTGGCAACTTTAGCAATTCCTTCCTTGGTTACATCATTAGTAGCGGCAAAGCCCCAGCAGCCATCCGCAATTACGCGGATCCCTACGCCATACGATTCGGTATTGGCCACATTTTGCACCCGGTTTTCGCGGGTAATAACAAACTGGTTAAGGTAGCGGCCTATGCGCACATCTGCGTAGCTGGCACCGGCAGATTTGGCGGCATTAAGCCCTGCATCTGCCAACTGTTTTTTTATGCGCACATCAACGCCTTCAAGCGCCTGCTGCACATCAATGTTTTTACCGAAACTGTTTAATGACGGGAGCACCATGGCCCCGGCACCAACTCCGGTTAAAAAAATAAAATCTCGTCTTCTCAAGGTGTATCCTCCAATTGTTTTAGCCCCACCCTGAAGGGCGGAACGGTGTATGTTATGATAACTTAGTTTCTATCCACAAGAAAGTAGATGCTGCCAGCAGCAGAATATAAAAATATATTTTTGGCACAGCAATGCCAACTTTTTGCTGTATTTGTTTTGTTACAATCTGGCTGTTTGGGTGCAGCTCTGCATATTTTTTTGTGGCCGTTATTCTTTCTGCAAATTGCAGGGTTTGCCACTCGTTTTGGGTATAGGCGAACCAGTTGCCGGGCTTGTCGCCCTGCTTTAAACTCTGCCACCCGGCAGCCGGAGAGCGATATGTTACAGCCCACTCAAAAGGCACACCGGCATTTTGCGCCGGGGCCATCAATTCGTTATTGATGCTGATGGGCGATGAGTTGCTTTGTGATACCTGCAGTGTTACGGGTTGGTTATTTACCGGTAACGATGAAAATTGGATATCATCCCTCATCTCGTCGCTTTTGCGCGCGGCCTTGTTGATCACGGCAGACCACAGGGCTGTATAATCCTGCTTATTACCGCCCAGCATCCAGCTAAAGGTATTATTGAGTGTTGTAAAAACGATCTTGCCCGATCCATATAAGGCGCTGCCCGCCAGCACACGTTCTTTTGTTTTTACCAGTGGCTGTGTACCGTTCTGGTAAATTAGATGTGCCGAACCATAGGCCAGTTTACCCGAGCCGCTTTTGCTACCGTTAATGATCAATGCTGCTGGGGCAGGCTCCTTGCCCGACGGCCTGTCTACCGGGAACTGCCTTTGCAGCCATGATGCTTTGCCGGCAGTATCGGCCCTTACAATAAGCCCCAGGCCTTTATCGGCAACTTGCTGTTTCAGCACATCGCTTTCGGTACTGTTTAAGGTGCTTAAAACGGATAGGTCGCCAATAACCACATCAAATTTATCAAGCGTTTGCGCGCTTAGCTTATCTAAACTAAACTGACCAATATTGATGTATTCGCTGTTATATTTCCCTTTGCTGATAGCCGAACGTAAGGCAACCGAATACCCGTTTTCGCTCAGCCAGTTCTTTAAAAATTTGCTTTCAAAATCGGGCGAGGCCGATAACATTAATATTTTTAACGGTTTTACAGGTGCTACCTGTACCGGCAGGCTGCCTTGCAAAGCGGTATCGGCTTTTAAAGTAAATGCTATTTTACCCGTAGCTTTTGGTGTGGTGCTTAAGTCAAATGCTGTTTGCGCGTTTGGTGGCAGGGTAACAGAATCCAGCCCGGTGTTTAAGCCCGTTAATACCAATTTTATTTTTTGTGCCGATGTATTATTGTACAAACCCTGTACGTGCAGCGCTTCGCCGGCTTTTAGTTGATCATTCCAGCTTACATTACTTACCCCTGCGGATATTTTTGCAGCATGAAAGATAACCGGCAGGCTATCCAGTTGTGCTAATTCGTATTTGCTTAAACCATTACCATAAATATCTAAAGGCCCGGCATTGCTCAATTCATCCAGCCCGCTAATGAGTTTTACTTTTGGATAAGCCTTTTTGATGGGCTCATCCATAGTTACCGTAGTGGTATCAATACCATTTAGCAAACTATCGGCATCAAATCCTGCGGTAAGTAAAATGGTGTTGTGCAAGCCGGTTTTAGTAACCGTGTTATTATATTTTACAGGCAGTATAATACAACCTAAGGCTACTACTGCAATGATAGCCGCTACCATCCGCAGCAGCAAAAAGCGCTTATTGGCACGCCGGTACTCCAGCCATGCGAATAAAACCGCCATGCAAATACAAAGCGCGTAAACAATATATATCCAACTGCCCTGCATCATCTGTTAGCCTGCTTTAGGTTTTTATAATACTGTTTAGATAAGCCCATATCTGCCGTGTTAGCACCAGATGCCGGCATGTTTTTTAATGTAGTTAAGGTTCGCTGCAATGCGCGTTCTACCAGGTCTATATCCTTGTTATTTGCCTGTGTGGCCGATAAGATCCTGCGCATGGCCTTCAACGCTGGTAAATAAACGCCCGGCTGCGCTGATGCCTTTGAACCCAATTGCTGGTTGGCTAATTGTAATACGCGATTATCCGCACCGTTTAACACCGGGTTGGTTTTTAGGCCTTCTAACACGTTAACCGCTTTTTTCAAAGCGTCCATCTGGTCGGCAACGGGTTTAATATCCTGCTTGTTGATGGGTTGGATGATCTTATCCAATTCCCCGCTTAAGCGCTTTTCCTGTTTTAACGGCGGCGGGTTATAAGCGGTTTTGGCCACAAACGCTCGTGACTTTTGTTGCAGGTCCTTCAGTAACCGCAAAGCTTTATAGGCAAAAGGCAATGCCGCCTGCGGTTTGTAAAGGCGAAGTTGTAATTCGGCCTTCCACATTTCGGTAAGGGTTGCTTTTAGCTGGGCTTTGATGGCCGGTTCAAAAAAGCCTGCATCCTCGGCGTTATCGTGGTCGTCTGTATATTCTTTTAATATTTTGGTAGCGTTGCTAAAATCAGCAGGGTCTGCCAGGTCGTTAT
The DNA here is from genome assembly GCF_001636615.1 of Mucilaginibacter sp. L294. Lineage (GTDB taxonomy): Bacteria > Bacteroidota > Bacteroidia > Sphingobacteriales > Sphingobacteriaceae > Mucilaginibacter. Next base: position 18,758 of record NZ_LGEK01000013.1, read on the forward strand.
TTGGCGCGCCGATGGCATCTTCGCCTTCCTCGCCTAAAAACTTACCATAACGCAGGCGCAATAATTTTTGGTCGATACCGAGGTTATTGCTGCGGTTATTAAACTTCTCAACGCTGATGCTATCCTTTTCTTTGAGCAATTGTTCCGCATCAATAATGATCTGCCGCTCGCTCCTGAAAAATTCCGGTTTAAGGTTCACACCGTTAATGATGCCGTTCATACTCAGCAGCTCGGCGGTATCCTGTACACTTACGGTGTATACATCGGTGCGGCTTAGCTGTTTGTGCGTATCCTGCGCCTGTATGTAAAAGTAAAGCTCATCGCCGGGCTCCACATTTAAGGCCGGCAGTTGGATCAGTTTCTGCACATCGTACTGCGCGTTATGCGCGCCAAAACCTTGCGAAAAATTCAGCTTATACTCCTTAAACTTTACGCCCTCGCCTTTGCCCTTTGCAACCGTAGCCATGATCACCGCATCGTTAATACCATAATCATCATTCAGTGTGGCGGTAATGGTAACCCTGGGCGCTTCGCCTGCATCAATATAGGTGTATTGCTTTGGTGTTTTAATATGGATAACAGGGGGTGCGTCCTTAACCACCTGCACGTAATACAGATCAGACAGTTTACCCTCAATACTTACCTGGTAAAAACCGGGGCGGGTGATAGATTTGGCAACATACCAGGTTGTGCCGCCGTCTCCTCCTTTTAAATCAACGCGTTCTTTATCGTTAAATAGCAGGTATGCTTTTTTGATGGTTACGTTGGTTTTAATATGCCATTCGGCCAATGCCCCTTCCTCTGCCGACAGGTTAAATTTATCCTGCTCGCGCTTGCCCTTACCGGTATAAGCCGGCGGGGTGATGCTTACATTTACGCTGCTTATCTGCGGTAAAACTTTTTCGGCTACTTTAGGCATCGGTGCGCATTCGGCAACGGGGCGGTTGTTCCCGTAAAAGATGCGTTCGATATGGAAGATCTTACCCAGCGCCCATATAAAGGCCGTAGCCACAATAAGCGAGAAAAAGGCCACCACCAAACGTTTGGCAAATGGCTTATGCGATATTTTAAGATCAGTTAAAACGGCCTCCGTTTTTGAGGAAGCGATAATCTGCAAGGGATTCAGCTCGGCAGCGGGCAGTAACAACAGGTGGCTGCTTTCCTGCAACTCGGGGTATTCCTTGTTTAAAAAAGCGGCTATTTTTTGCCCGCTCATTTGCCATGGCCGGTTAATGGCCAATAAAATAATAAGCGCTACAGGGAAAACAATTATCCCCCACAATATTGATGGCGAAAGCAAATAGTACACAATGGCGCCAATGTACAATGCGGCATAAACCGATAGCAGCACATCCTCCAGCACGTGGTAAACTATCCAGCGGCGGCGCAGGCCTTGTATTTTATGTAATCCGCCCTGCTCAGTCATTGTTTGTTGATTTTTTGTGAGACAAAATGCGTTCGGCAATAAATAAAAGCACCACCAGCAACCAAAAATACCTGGATAGATCGGCTTGTTGGTTTGTTTTAAACGATGGCTGCGGCATAGATTGTAAAAATATTTCCGGCTGTAGCTGGTGGTTACTAAGGATACGGCGCTCGTGGCCTTTTGGTTGGCTTTGGCCGTTACCCAATAGCAGTTTTAGCATTAGCTTAGGGAAATCATCACTCCAGACAAGATCGTTCCATAAAGGGTTAAAACGGCTGTAAAAATGATAGGTATTACCATTCAACCCTAACACCGGCTTGCCGAAACCGTCTTTCCATACGGACTCTTGCGCACTTGGTGCATTAACCGTTTTTGCCAAAGCGATATGCCCGGGATCAATCCATGAGCTTACCTCTGTTACTTTACCACCTTCGTATTGGAAAATATTTTTGCTGCTTTTTAACAGATCCGATTTCACCGGCTGCTCTGATAACCAGAAAACCCATGCCTGGCCAGCCGGGATCTGCGCAGGTGAGCTATACTCTTTTATAACCGACTTGCGCCCTATAAAATCAACAGATGCAGACAAGGCGGCTTTAAGGTAACCGGCATCAAGCTGGTGTTTATCGGTGTAAATAGCGATGCGCAGGGCAGCTGTATCTACCGGTACCGATTGCACCGTATTTTTAAGGCTTACGGATGGCTGCCCGTTTTGCACATTAACAGTCAGATCATTATTCCCGCTGCCTTGTATGGTTTGCGTGGTAAAATACGTTGCAGATGGCGTGCTATTACCAATAGTTACTTTAATAGCGGCGTTGTTGGTGATAAACGCCCGGTCTATCCACGTGGCAACAGAATCTTTTGCGGTATAGGTTTGCCAGTGAAGGGCTTTCAATTTTACCCCGGGTTTACTCCCCTTAAAATGATCGATGCCGTTTTGGGTGAACAGGTAAAAAGAGGCATCGCCAACCTGGCTTTCCAGTTGCTTTACCAAGCCCCAGTAGTTGGCGTTTGTGGCCGTATCTTTTAAGGACGAATCGGCCAGGATGGTTTTCAGGTCCTGCTTTGCAAAACCTTTATTAAAGTAATGGAACTCGTAGCCCGCCTTATCAAGCGAATCTATCGTCGGTTTAAATTGTTGGTACGTTTCTTTAAATATTTCCTGCGGGATAAGCACCCAACCTTTCTTTTGGGCGGTTACATACTTTTGCCAAACAGGGGCGGCCAGTAACATGGCAATTAATGCCAATAACAGGCACCGCAGTATCAGTAATAAAATATCCAGTAGCTTAAAGCTGCGCTTGGTGCTTTTTGATGCCTCGGTAATGAGCGAAATGCTGCCCACCTTAAGCGTTTTGCCCGGCCTTATATTCCACAGGTGGATAATAACCGGGATACTGAGAGCGGCCAGCGCGAAGAACCATATTGGGTTTAAAAACTGCATCGCCTACCTTGCCCCCTTTTTACGCTGTACCAAAAAATCGCGCAGGGCCTCGTCAAGCGGCTGCGAGGTGCTTATCATACGGTAGGCTATGCGTTTAGCCAACAATTCGCTCCGGATAGCTGTGAGGTGCTCTTGCAATTTTTCGTTGTAAGCATCTTTTGCCCGTTGGGTATTTACCTGTATGGTTTCGCCGGTTTCCAGGTCTTCCAGTGTCGAAAAGCCTTTAAAATCAAAATCAAGCTCGTTTTGCCCCATCAGGTGAAACACAATGATCTCGTGCTTCAGCGCCGCTAAAGAATTGAGCAGCGCGTTTATCTCACCATCGGCCTGGTACATATCGGTTATAAAAACCAGCAGTTCCTTACGGCCCGCACCGGCAAACAGCTCTTTATAATGGATGGGTTTTGTAAATGTACCGGCAGGATCAACCTGCTGCAAATGGTAATACAACCGCTGCAAATGCTGCGGATCGGGTTTGGATGGGATAGAGAATAGCTCGCCATCCTTAAATATGTTCAGCGCTACAGAATCTCCCTGCAAATTGGCCAGGTAAGCCAATGAGGCGGTTAGCGCTTTGGCATATTCTATTTTTTTGATGCCATTATCATCGTGATTCATGGATGCGCTGGCATCCACCAAAAACCTGATGGAGATGCTGGTTTCTATCTCAGATTCGCGGATATAATACCTGTCGCTGCGGGCAAACATGCGCCAGTCAAGCCAGCGCAGATCATCGCCCGGCTGGTAGCTGCGGTACTGGCTAAATTCAAGCCCCGGGCCTTTTACGGTGCTTTTGTTAAACCCATTCATAAAGCCATCAATAACCGTTTTCGCCAATAATGGCAAATCCTTAATGGTCATTAATACTTTAGGGTCGAGCACGGTTTGATTTTAGATGTTAGATGTACGATTTTAGATATATCCTTAGCCTCCCCTCTTTTGGAGGGGGTAGGTTGAAGCTATAAGTTACCCTTACGCTCCACAACCTTTATCAACTCCTCGGTTACCCTGTCAGAGTTGATGCCTTCGGCCTCGGCTTTAAAGTTCATCAATATACGGTGCCTTAAAACGGCAGGTGCCATGGCGTGGATGTCTTCCATTAAAACAGCATACCTCCCTTTAAGTAAGGCGCGGGCTTTTGCAGTAAGTATTAAGGCCTGCCCTGCGCGCGGGCCTGCGCCCCAGCGTACCCATTCCTTTACATAATTAACAGTAGTGGTATCAGGCCGGGTAGCGCGGATCATTTCGCTTACGTAGCGGGTAAGGTCCTCGTTTATGGTTACCTGCCTTACCAGTGCCTGCGCCTGTATAATTTCTTCGGCCGTAATAACGGCTGTTACCTCAGCACCTTTTTTACCGGTGGTGCGGTTTAATATCGCAAACTCTTCTTCGGGGGTTGGGTAACCAATTTTTATCAGCAGTAAGAACCTGTCGAGTTGTGCCTCGGGTAATGGGTAAGTACCGGCCTGCTCAATAGGGTTTTGTGTAGCCAGGATAAAGAAAGGTTTATCAAGCGGATAAGTTTGCCCGCCGTAGGTCACCTCAAACTCCTGCATGGCCTCTAAAAGGGCCGATTGCGTTTTGGGTGGTGTACGGTTTATCTCATCGGCCAAAATAATATTGGCAAACAAAGGGCCTTTGTTAAACTTAAAAAAACGTTTACCGGTGGCGTGGTCTTCTTCCAGTATCTCGGTACCGATGATATCCGTAGGCATCAGATCGGGCGTAAACTGGATACGCCTGAACGCCAGGTGTAGCGCCTGCGACATGGTTTTAACGATCAGTGTTTTTGCCAGCCCGGGTACCCCTTCCAGCAGGCAATGGCCGCCGGCTAAAAAGGCAACCAACAATTCATCAAGTATGGCATCCTGCCCTACAATTACCTTTTGTATCTCGTTTTTTAACTGAGGTAATTTCTCAAGCAGGGCTTTTATATTTTTTTCGGTCAGTTCCAATGTATTATATATTTATAGTTTCCTATCTGCGCTCCGTTTACTCACCGGCCTTTTCCGCCAATTAGCAGATCCCGCCCTCTCTTCGCTGCGCACAAAGAGGGCTTTGCATTTCTTCTCACCCTCATTCCCGATAACTATCGTGACGGAGGCGAGTTAAATTGCAACCAAATAAACGTATACCCAATCCCCTCACAAGATATTACGCTTTTAACTAAAAACCATGCTTTCTTATCAAAAACACAACAAAGTATCCAAATTTTTACAACCTGTTAAGTTTATTAATTAAGACGGGCAATAATTTTGTTTTAATTTTAGGGTTTTAGGAACAGATGGCATACGGGCAAAAATTCACTTTTACAAGATTAAGTTACCATAGCGGCGACTGGGATACAGATCAGCGCATGCCCTCAAATATTCTCAACTCCCTGCTGGAGTATACCACCATCCCTATTGACGAGCACGAAAAGGTTATCCCGTTAAGCAGCGACGATATTTTTAACTACCCCTTTTGTTACCTGAGCGGCCATAAACTGGTACAGTTTGATGCCAAAGAAAAAGCCAACTTTAAAAGCTATGTGCAAAACGGCGGCTTTGTATTTGTTGACGATTGCAACCACGATATTGACGGGCTTTTCGCTAAATCATTTGAGGCGCAGATGGCGGTTTTGTTTGGGCCAGCAGCCATGAAGAAGATCCCGAACAACCATAAGCTGTACAGCTCGTTCTTTAAATTTGAAAAGGGCCCGCCCACTACTTCATTTGAATTGAACGGCTGGGGCGACGACCTGATACACGATTACCTTAAAGCAATTGAAATTAACGGCCGCATAGGGGTTTTATACAGCAGTAAGGACTACGGCTGCGAATGGGATTACGATTTCCGAAACAAACGTTTCCTGGCCGAAGACAATACAAAATTCGGGGTGAACATTATTGTTTACGCTATGAATTCGTAACGCACAATCATACAATAAGCACTATATTTATCGGGATTTTAAATTTACATGGCAGACGGTTACTACATATCAAAAAACGAAGAAGAACAAGGCCCTTTTACGCAAGAAGAGGTGATGCAGATGCACCTGGATGCAGATACCATGGTACTATCACCACTTGCAGACGATTGGGAGCAGGCATCAGACCTGCCCGAGTTTTTCAATTACTTTGAAGCAAGGGGATTTTACTTCCCCACCGAGGATAACCTGGCAGGTTTTGGCTGGAGGCTGCTCGCCTACATTGCCGACTCGCTCATCATGTCGTACCCGATATCGTTTTTTAGGCCGGAAAATTTTGCAGCGGTTTATAACAGGGCCGTTACCAACGCCGCAACGGTTGACGATTTGGTGGTTTTGCTGAAATTTAACCTGGTTAGCTTTTTATTGGTGGTGGTTTACCACGCCATTTGCGAGTTTTCGCCGTTACAGGGCAGTTTGGGTAAAAAAATGTTCAGGCTGGTAGTAGTTGATGCCGAGGGCCGCAGGCTTAGTTTTTTAAGGGCTTTATTACGCAACCTGGGCAAATTTGTATCGGGCCTGGTTTTATTGATCGGTTACCTGGTAGTGCTTTGGGACGACCGCAAACAGACCTGGCACGACAAATGGGCAAACGCCTATGTGCTGATACGCAATAGATAGTGAGTGGTTATAAGTGGGGGAGAATGGTTGATGTGCAAGCACCCCATTTGCCTTAGTGTTCACGTTCACTGCCGTGAACGCGTGCTATATTCACAAATTATTGATAATCAGGGTAATCAATAATTACTCACTTACTATACAGCGCCACCACGGGTTTTAAAAAAATTCATCCATCCGGATATTGCCTTGAAACGGTATCAAACGATTTAATTTACTTTAAAACGCCCGTTTCACACGTGCGAAAGTGATTGTATTATAATACCTAATTAAAAAAATCATCCCTTGTAACATCCCGGCTACCGCAGGCGTCTGATTTATATGAACCTCTGTCATCTTTCTACCTGGTACCGCCACGATAAACTCGCAAGAAAGGGTTGGGCGATAGCCATACCACCCTCTCCATCTTAAACCCGATAGCAGCGGATACCGGCCATGCGCCTAAGGCTTGCAGGCGTATAAGCATATAGCGGGGCTGCCGTACCAAAGCAACGCAACACTTGTTTTTCATTACCATAATTCACTATATTTAGGCAATTAATCATACTCACTTTGAAAAGAAAAGATTTCCTTTACCTTACGGGCATGGGCATAAGTGCTTCCATGCTTAGCCAGTTTACGGCGCTTGGTTCGCCGGTTGTAGCAGGCACTCGTATGCGGGATGTTGATGTAACCATTAAAAAACGGATGAGCGATGTAGCCCTTAACGCTGCACGCGCAAAAGGCGCTACCTACACTGATGTACGCCTGGGCCGTTACCTTAATGAGTTTGTAGTAACCCGCGACAAAAACATCGAAAACATTGTAGATACCGAATCTTACGGGATGGGTATCCGTGTTATTGCAAATGGCTGCTGGGGCTTTGCCGCAACAGATAAGCTTGATAACGACAGCATTGCACGCGCTGCCGAACTTGCCGTAGCCATAGCCAAAGAAAACTCGCGCATACAAGCCGAACCGGTGCAGCTTGCACCACAAAAAGGTTACGGCGAAGTAAGCTGGAAAACACCTATTGAGCGTAATGCTTTTGAGGTGCCGATGAAAGAAAAAACCGACCTGTTACTATCTGTTAACGATGCTGCCTTTAAAAATGGCGCTAACTACGTTAACTCGGTACTGTTTATGGTGAATGAGCAAAAATACTTTGCATCAACAGATGGTTCATACATTGACCAGGACATTCATCGTATATGGCCGGTATTTGGTGTTACCAAAATTGACGAGAAAAGCGGCAAGTTTGAAACCCGTGCTTCGTTAAGCGCGCCACGCGGAATGGGGTATGAATACCTGATGCCACGCGAAAGCGACAAAATAAAAAGCCAGACCACGCTTTACCGCGACCGTTACGATATGCTGGAAGATGCCGGCGCTGCTGCATTGCAAGCCGCCGAGAAACTGAAGGCAAAATCTGTTGAGCCGGGTAAATACGACCTGGTGCTTGACCCAAGCCACCTGTGGTTAACCATCCACGAGTCTGTTGGCCACCCATCAGAACTTGACCGTGTACTGGGCTACGAAGCTAACTTTGCCGGTACCAGTTTCCTTACTTTAGATAAGTGGAAAACAGGCAAGTTTAACTTTGGCAGCAAAAACGTAAACATTGTAGCCGATAAATTACAGCCGGGTTCGCTTGGTGCTGTAGGTTATGATGATGAAGGCGTTGGTACCAAAAAATGGGATATTATTAAAGATGGTATACTGGTAAATTACCAGGCCATCCGCGACCAGGCGCACATCATCGGCTTAAAAGAGTCGCAAGGATGCTGTTACTCGCAAAGCTGGCGCGATGTACAGTTCCAGCGCATGCCAAACATATCACTGCAACCGGGCAAGGAAAAACTTTCTCCGGCAGATATGATCAAAAATGTGGAAAAAGGTATCTACATCATCGGCGACAGTTCTTTCTCTATCGATCAGCAACGTTATAACTTCCAGTTTAGCGGGCAGCTTTATTATGAGATAAAAGAGGGCAAGGTAGTAGGCATGTTAAATGATGTGGCTTACCAGGCCAATACCCAGGAGTTCTGGAACTCCTGCGCGGCAGTTTGCGATAAAGACGACTACCGCTTAGGTGGCTCATTCTTTGATGGTAAAGGCCAGCCTATGCAATCAAGCGCGGTATCGCACGGTTCATCAACAGCCCGTTTTAACGGGGTTAACGTAATTAACACAGCAAGAAAAATTTAAACATATGGCTATTTTAACTGAAGATGAATGCCGCGCTATCATGAAGAAAGCGCTCAGCTATTCAAAAGCCGACGAATGCGAAATAAACCTGAACGGATCTGACTCGGCTAATATAAGGTACGCCCGCAACTCGGTATCAACAAGTGGTGCTATAAGCAGTACCAGCATGGCCATATCATCGGCATTTGGTAAAAAGTTAGGGGTTATAACCCTTAATGATTACACTGATGAAGCGATTGCTGCTGCTGTAAAAAAATCGGAAGAGCTGGCGCAGCTGGCACCCGAAAACCCGGAATATATGCCAATGCTTGGCCCACAAAGCTACGGCCCATCCGGCCAAACCTTTGTACCTGCAACAGCAGCTTTAACACCGGCACAGCGTACCACCATGGTTGCCGATAGCTTGCAAATAGCGAAAGATAATAAGCTTACCGCTGCCGGCTTTTTAGAAAGCGGCGCGGGTTTCAGCGCTATGATGAACTCCAAGGGTTTATTTGCGTACAATAAATCTACCGATATCAACTTTTCGGTAACCTTACGTACTGCAGATAGCCAGGGATCGGGCTATGCCACTAAAGATTATAATGATGTTGCTAAAATGGACGCGGTTAGCTTTACCAAAAGGGCGGCGTTAAAAGCAACTGGCTCAAACGGTGCTAAAGCTATTGAGCCCGGTAAATACACCGTGATATTGGAGCCTGCAGCAGGTATTGTACTGCTTGAGCAACTTTACGGCAGCCTTGACGCGCGCAGCGCCGACGAAGGCCGTAGCTTTTTAAGCAAACCAGGCGGTAAAACCCGCCTTGGCGAAAAACTGGTTGACGAACGCGTAAATATCTATTCAGACCCTACCCACCCTGATCTTCCTGCAAGTTCATGGTCTGGCGATGGCCAGCCGCTGGGCAAAATGAGCTGGATTGAAAAAGGCGTTGTTAAAAATTTCAGCTACTCCCGTTATTGGGCGCAAAAGAAAGGTGTAAAACCTGTTCCCGGCCCTGCTAACATTATTATGGAAGGCGGCACCCAAACCTTAGAAGAATTGATAAAAGGCACCGAAAAAGGCATATTGGTAACCCGCCTGTGGTACATACGCCCGGTTGACCCGCAAACGCTATTGTACACCGGCCTAACCCGCGATGGTACGTTTTATATAGAGAACGGACAGATCAAGTTCCCTATTAAAAACTTAAGGTTTAACGAGAGCCCGGTTATTATGCTGAACAACCTGGATGCCCTTGGCAAACAGGAACGCACCGTAAGCGGCGAAAGCAGCCAAAGCGCCCTGATACCGCCAATGCGTATAAGGGACTTTACGTTTAGCTCGCTTTCTGACGCTGTTTAATCAGTTTGCAGTAAGAGAAATAAAAAAAGCGATGAGTTTTACTCATCGCTTTTTTTATTTCTCATTTTTTCCACGCGTCATTGCGAGGAGCGATAGCGACGTGGCAATCTTCGACATGCTTATCGCCGACCTTTCTATCGAAGATTGCCACGCTACGCTCGCAATGACGGGGTTTTAACTATTCCGGTTAACACCCCTCTTTTATTCAACCTGTCATTTCGAATGAGCATGTGTGGGCATGTGAAAAGGCGCGAAGAGAAATCTTGTTCGAATGACAGGTGGCGAACATTGCATGATGAACAAGATTTCTCCTCGTACCTCGTTCGAAATGACAGGATGGTGAGGTATGGTCAAAGAGATTGGCATGCTACGCAATGGGGCAAAACCATTCCCCACTTAACCACTCACTATTCTCTAAAGGTTAAACGTCATTTTAGCCAGTAAAAACCGGCCCGGTATGGTGTATGAGCTGCTGGTAAATGTATTTGCCGACAGGTACAGCGCGCTATATGTTTTGGTATTGAACAGGTTTTGCGCGCTTATTTCCAAATCGGCCTTTACCTTTGTGAACCTGTACCGCATGGATGCATCGGCAAAAACATATTTCAGATCATTAGCCTGCTGCTGATGGGTGTAGTAATGATCGGCAGAGGCGCTTAAAAACAGGTTGCCCATGGGGTTGTAGTTGAGCACCCCCTGCTGTATCAGCCGCTCGAATTTATTTTTTTGCGCTACCGCGGATGAACTGCTTGTTGTTTGGCTGTAATTGGCTTTGTAGCTAAAGTTTACCTTATCGCTCACCTTGGTATCCGTGCCAATACTATACACGGTTGAGATGGTATTATAAGGCAGGATAATGTTATTCTGAATTTGATTTAGCCTGGTGGTTTGTACCGATACACCTGCGCTAAGGGTAGTACGCAGGCTAAAGGCATACTTACTGATGTAGCCGCTCCCCGTCCACGAATCCAAATTATTATCAAACGGTAACACAATGCGTTGCTGTAGGTTATTGGTTAGTATGCTGGATGCGATGTTATTGGCATTCATGTGCGTATAACCCGCGTTCACACTAAAAAAGAACAGCGTAATAGCCTTACGGTAATTAAAGCCCAGGTTGGCCGATTGTGTTTTACGCTCGGTAAGGTCGGCATTGTTGGCGTACAGCGAGCGGTAATTTTGCAGGATAGACCCATTGTAAACATCCTGTATATTCCCGATATCGTTACGGAAGTTATACCCTAATGAAACATAGTTTTCTACACTGGTTTGGTATTTAACCGATACACGCGGGTTAAAGTATAAACGGGTAAGGTCTTTATCCAGCCCATAATAACTATCCTTATAATTTATCTGCTGCAAATTAAGCGGCAACGAAACGCCCACCTTCAGTTTATCGCCCGGTACATCAAAACCGGCCTCGGCATAAACCTTACGGCGCTGCCAGTCGAGGTTGTTCACCGCGCTGTCTGACACCAAATTCACGGAGTTATCCAACTGTGTTAAGTTCAATGCCGACTGCAGCTTTTGCGACTGGATGCTAAACCCGGCCTTGTAACTCTGCGTCATGATATTACCGGGAATTTTAAAACTCACATAGTTATTGGTAAACCATGATGGGATATCAACCGTTTGGGTTAGCTGTTTGTAGGCAATATTATTATTAAAAATATCAGGGTTAAGCCCGGGATCAATAATGCGGTTCTCCGGCTCGGTACTGCGGTTTAGGTAACTGTAAAGCTCAATGATATGGTTGCTTTTAAAGGTGTTCATCAAGTTAAACTCGTTGGATATATCCATCAAATTATCCTTAAAAACCTGGTTTACGGGTGTACCGTTTGTATTAAGTGCCGAGTAGCCGGTGTTGCGGCTGTAATCGACAGTAAAATTATCATTCAGGTAATATTTATCCTTGTTCACATTCAGCAAAAGCTGGCTGTGCAGTATATCCGGCCTTTGCCTGTTGTTTTGCACCTCGGCATACCTGATGGTATCACCAGGCAGGTAATACTCGCTGAATTTAGAATAGCTCTGCTTTTGATTATCGCGCAGGTATGATATGTTGGCACGCAACTGAACATCCTTTTTAAGGTTAACCAGGTTATTAAAATTCAAAATGCCCGATTGATTGAACAGGTAACGGTTGCGCGGCAGGTCGGGGTCGCCGGCGGTACCTAATGACAGTACCGTACCCGGTTTATCATTATCCAGCCTGGTTAGGTAGCCCGATAAATTGTGCGAGATCAGATCATTCGCCACATCGTTACCCGTATTATTTGCTTTAAAATAGTTAATGCCTTTATACTTGTCCTTAAACATCATGGCGTTAAGGTCGGCATAGTATTTATCGGGCAAACCACCGCCAAGGGTTTCCTGCCCAATCCATTGCATTTTGGCATCCTTTTTCATGGTGAGGTTAAGGGCAACATCTTCGCTTACAACCTTATCTTTCAGCATTTTTATAGGCTGATGGTTTTCCATTACCTGTACCTTATCTACCACCCCATTCGGGATGCTGCTTGTAGCGATGTTGTACTTATCGTCAAGTAAATTATCGCCACCTATGTACAGGTTAGAGATAGCCTTGCCGTTGTAACTGATCTTGCCATCTTTGGCTACATCAATACCCGGTAGTTTTTTGATCACATCGCCAATCACCCTGTCCTGTGGGCTGCTAAAATCTGATACCTTGTAATCGGTTGTATCGCCATGCACCCGCAGCCTGGGGCGGTTATCTTTAATAGTTACAGTTTGCAGCTGGTTAATTGCCTTGGTAAGCTTAAAATCATAAGCGGCAGCTACAGATGCAACCTGTTTGCTCTGTTTGGTAAACCCCACACAGCTTACTTCCAAGGCCAGCCCGGTTTTATCAGCATCGGCAGGGATCTGTAAGGTATAATTCCCCTTGCTATCGCTGCTGGTATAGGCAATAATTAAGTTGCTGCCATTTTTAAGATTGATACTGGCGTATGATATGGCCTTACCCAGGCTATCGGTAACGGTGCCCTTAAGGCTTTGGGCAAAGCCCGCGGCAGAGCACAGCATACATAAAATGAACACCGCGCCCAGTTTATATATCCGGCTCATTTTTTCTCAGGTAGTTCTAATGGGTTGTTGATAACCGGGCCTTGCGAAATCTGGAACTTGCTCGTTGAATTAGGATTGGCATTCATCCTGACATTAGCGCCCGAGCCACCCATCGCCGCCTGCATAAACGCCTGCGGGTCTTTTTTCATGGCATCTTTCAGATTAGTAAATTCCTTTTCGCTGGCTTTTATACCTGTTGATGGCAAGGCAATAACAGATGGGTCGTCAACATCGTCGGCCATGCCTACCATTTTCACAACCGTACCGCCGCTTTTTATGGTACCTGCTTCGTCACCCGGCGCGGGTTTTTCCAGTTTATCGGCGTTGTCCAGTCCGTCAAATTTAAATACTACCTGTTTTTTAGTGTCGTAGGCTTCTACAATCAGGCCCGGTAAGCCAATCAGTTTCCATGGGCCGCTATGAAAAGGCACATCGGGGCAAAACCAGGCTGTGTAATCACGCCCGGCAAAATGCGCGGTTGCTTTCTGGCATTTCAGGCCCGAAAAGCTCGCGGTATCGTTTGTTATCTTCCATTTAATAACCGGCATCGGCTCGTCTATCAAATAGTTGTTAACCAGTTTCTCTTTCCTGATAAATTTTTTCTGATCGGCAAATGTGAAATACTCTGTACTACTTGCGCGGCCGCCCTTAACGTTAATTTTGATAGGGCCGCCTGCACTGGCTGCAACCTGCTCTGCCACTTGCTTTCTCATCAGGGCATCCTGTGTTTTACGGTCAAAACTTTTGTAAACGCTTGCACTTCTGCCTAAAAACAAAACCATGTTCTCGGTATAAATATCGTCGGGCTTGGTGGTATCGCGCAGGTGCGAAAACTTATAGTGGGCTACAGCTTGTGTGCTATCGGGCTTTTGCGCTTTTGCTACTGCAGCTATAGCGCATACTCCTAAAAATAAGGTAAATAGTTTTTTCATAACTGTGATATATCTTTTTATGAAGGTTGATAATGAATACATCACAAACATAACTAATAAGTTAGTCATTCTACGAATTATTCGTAGAATTAACATTTTTTAACAATTATTAATCTTGAAAAAGAGAGGGGTTAGCCGTCTAAACGGTCTTTGATAACCAGGGTTTCGGCCAGCATATCATGCAGGCATTGCTGTTTTTTGTTGAAGAAACACATCAGGTACCCAACAAAAAGGGTAGCTGTAGAGAGGTATTTACCCAAATTGCGGTTTAGCGCCCGCGAGGTGGTTAGCTGTTCGCCATAAATATCGCACACACGGATCTTCATGAGCTGCTTACCTATGGTGCCACGCTTAGGGCCGCTTTCCAGTTTAGTATTGTAAATGAGTTTGGCAATGGGGGTAAGCGCTATAATACCAATGGTGATACCAATACGGACGATCTTATTATCATCGCCGGGGAGGGCAACTAACAGTATCAGCATCACTACAAAGGCCAACAATACAAATGCGGCCAAAACTATCAACCAGTCAATAACCGCGGCGGTTGCGCGCTGGTCAAAACTACCGAAGTATTGCATGGGTAATGGCTGCCTGCTAAAGCCAAATAGCTGCCTTAAAGCAGCTATTTCATGAGCTTCCTTGTAATCGTCCATCGCGGGGGTTTTTACAAAGTCGCCGGGTTTAATTTTATGCTCCCGCAGTTGTTCAATACTGAACGGGCCCTGGGGTTTGCCTTTAATCACCAGGATGTACTGGTCGTTAGCGGTAGGTTCAGAAATTAAATTGCCGGATGGTTGCATGGTTTTCAAATTTAAACATTGTGCTTCCCATCCGGCAATAAAACTATTAATATTTAACTACTTTAAAATCAGATATACCGCCTTTTAAATGTATAACTATCTTGTTTGCTGCGGTAGCAAAACCTTGTGTTTCGTATGTATTATCACCCTTTTTATCAAACCCGGTAAACTCTGTTGATGACAGGCCAGAGTCTGAAGTGATACGGCATGCAGCATTTGCAGGCACTTTAATTTCTACTTCTGATACCCCGGTTGATACTTCTACATTGGTTTCGGCAACAGGCTGACCAAGTTTAACATGGAAGGATGCTGCACCACCGTTTATGATAAGGTTCCTGATCTTAAACGCCGCCAGGTCAAAATCAAGTTCGGTTGCGCCTGCCTTAACATTAATATCCCATTGTGGGTTAGTATTAAGTTTGATGGTGGCCGAGTTACCTTTATCGGTATCCCACTGTATGTGGCCTTTTTTATCCTTCATGTGCAGGTTAAGCACAGGAACTGTGCCTTCCATAGTATGTGTATAAATGTACCTGTTATAACGCTCGCGGGTTGTAGCTGTAAAAAGCTGGTTGGTTGTATCTTTTAAAATGTACTCCGTACCGCCGCCGCTAATATTAAGTTTGGCAACGGTTGCGGTTGCTGCGTAAGGTTCGGTATAGGTGCTGCTGCCTTCAACCTTTACAATGCCGGTGCTATCGCTTTTGCTATCATCGTCGTCGTCGCTGTCATTATCGTCATCATCTTTATACCAGCCTTTGTCATTAAAATGCCAATTGCCGTTAAGCGGAGAAAACCAGCGGTTTTCAAAATGACCGAATATGAGTAAGCCAAAGCCCAATATAACCACCCCTATTTTAAGGGCTGTTGCCCAGGCTGCTTTATTGTTGGCAAACACCAGGTTTACACCACCCATGATCAGGAATATTGGCCATAGGTGCCATATATTACCCCAGTGGAAATCTATTACATGATAATTATCTAACAGGAACACGGTTCCTAAAAGAACCAGGATCAGGCCCGGTACAATTTTTTCGCTTTTCATAATTATATAGTTGGAGTGTTATCGTTTGGTTTGTCTTCTGTTATTGCTGTATCGGCATCGGCTTTAAATTCGGCCTCTTTCTTTTCGGCATGCCAGCCTTCTTTTTCCCATGGTTGCTTTTTGCTGCTAAATAGTAAGGTTGCACCTATTGCTACCAATACTACCGGCCATAGTTTTTCAAAATCCCAATCGGGGATCCAGTCAAACTGGTCAAGCAAAAATATTGATCCAAGCACTATCAGCACCACACCGAACATTAAACCTGCGTTTGATGTTTTTTTCACCGGAGGGTATGGCGTAAATGGCTGGCCCATGGCGTGTGGCGAAGGTACAGTATAATCAACCTTTACATCGCCGAATGGCTGGCCGTATTTAGGGTTATAGCCGGGTGTAACGCCTGGCTGGTACGTTGGATCGGCATAATTAAATGGTTTTTTAGGTAATACTATCCATAATACTATGTACGATACAAGGCCTACACCTTTTAAACACATAGCCAATACAAATATTACGCGTACTACTGATACATCAACGCCGAAGTACTCGGCTAAGCCTGCACAAACACCGCCTAATGATTTGCGTTGTTCGTCTCTGTAAAGTTTCTTTTCCATTATCTTTTAGTTTAAGTGTTGGGTTACTATATCTGGCCCGGCGCAGGTTTTATAATCAATTCGTCAACATTTGCACCGGCGCTCATATTTAATATGTTTGTTATTGCCGATGCTACATCCTCCGGGAGCACCATTGTGTTTTTATCAACCTCAATGCCTTTCCAGGAATCTGTTAATGTCGACCCCGGGATTATTGCTGTTACTTTAACACCGTGTCCTTGCATTTCGAGCCTCATTACCTTATTAAGACCTAATAACGCATACTTAGTTACACTGTACACCCCGGCCTCAGCTATGGGGTTTAGGGCAGCTACAGAGCATATGTTGAAAATATGCCCTTTACCGACAGAAACCATACTTTTACCGAAGAAACGGTACAGTTCATAGGACGGCATCAGGTTGGTATCTATCTGTTTTTGGAAAGAATCTTCGCTATCATTAAGTATAGAAACATGCTTGTACATACCCACATTATTCACAATAATGTCGACGAAGCCCAGCTTTTTCTCGGTGAATGCGGCAAAATTTATTACATCATCGCGCTTGCTGCAGTCGGCAAGCAGGGTAACAACTGTAATTTGGGGGTTAACTTTATGCAGTTCCTGTTTAAAATCTAATAATTCTTGCTCGTTACGAGAACAAATTGACAGGTTTATTCCTTGTTTAGCAAAAGCAATTGAAACAGCGCGGCCAATGCCTTTGGTTGCACCGGTTATAAGGGCGTTTTTAGTTTGTATCATACAATAAATATCTAATTAAATTAATTGAATTAGAACAGGCAATATAGCCTTAATATTAAAAAATGTATTTTTAACCGAATTTCACAATTAGCAGATGTTTCAAAGTTTAGGAAAATATATACTACTACTCAGTTTAAGTTTTAAAAAGCCCGAGAAATTTAAGGTTTACTGGGCCGAAGTAATGCGAGAAATGGTATCAGTAGGTATCGGCTCATTAGGTATCATCAGCATCATATCGGTGTTTATTGGTGCGGCCACAACCATACAGGTAGCTTTCCAGTTATCAAGCCCGCTGGTGCCCCGCAGTATTGCCGGCAGCATCTCGCGCGACTCCAACATCCTGGAGTTTAGCCCAACCATCTCATCACTGGTATTGGCCGGGCGTGTGGGCTCAAACTTTGCATCAAACATTGGCACCATGCGCGTTACCGAACAGATAGACGCGCTTGAGATAATGGGTGTTAACGCGCCGGGTTATTTAATAGCCCCTAAAATATTAGCCTCTATTACCATGGTGCCGCTATTGGTTATCATATCCATAGCATTGGGCATTACAGGTGGTTATATTGCCTGTTTAGTAACCGGCAGTATTACCCCTGCAGATTACCTGATGGGTGTTAACGATGGTTTTGATGGCCTAACTGTACGGGTAGCTTTAGTAAAAGCTTTTGTGTTTGGTTTCATCATCGCTTCTATATGTTCTTACCAGGGATTTTATACAACAGGCGGCGCGCTTGAGGTTGGCCAATCGGCCACCCGCGGTGTGGTATTTAGTTGTGTGTGGATCTTATTTGCCGACCTTATGATCACCAGTTTAATGTTATGATCGAGATCAAAGATATTTATAAAACCTTTGGCGATAATGATGTACTTAAAGGCATCAGTGCTACTTTCCAAACCGGTAAAAACAACCTTATTATTGGTGGCTCGGGCTCGGGTAAAACAACGCTGCTAAAATGTATTGTGGGCCTGCACGAGCCTACAAAGGGCAAGGTGTTTTTTGAGGATGAGAATTTTACCGATATGGATTTTACCGAACGCGTGCCTATCCGTACGCAAATAGGGATGCTTTTCCAGAACTCGGCCCTGTTTGACAGCATGACGGTTGAAGAGAACATCATGTTCCCTTTAAACCTGTTCACCAATCAATCAATAGCCGAAAAGCGCGACCGCGCCAACTTTTGCCTGGAAAGGGTTAACCTGAAAGATAAGAACAAGCTTTACCCGGCAGAACTATCGGGCGGTATGAAAAAACGTGTGGGTATAGCCCGCGCCTTATCTATGCAGCCAAAGTTTTTGTTTGTGGATGAACCAAACTCCGGCCTCGACCCAAAAACTTCTATCCTGATAGATGACCTGATCCAGGAGCTTACTACCGAGTATGAGATGACCACCGTTGTGGTTACGCACGATATGAACTCGGTAATGGGTATTGGCGATCACATCATCTTTTTACACCAGGGCCAAAAATGGTGGGAAGGCTCAAACAAAGAAATTGCCCACACCGATAATAAAGAACTGAATGACTTTGTATTCGCCAGCAAATTTATGCAGGCGGCGAAGGAGAAGCTTTAGTTTGCAGTTAACAGTGTGTAGTTCGCACCTCTTATTTGAGAATACTTATATTTGCGACTAATTTAGTTTAGCAGCTT
The DNA here is from genome assembly GCF_001636615.1 of Mucilaginibacter sp. L294. GTDB lineage: Bacteria > Bacteroidota > Bacteroidia > Sphingobacteriales > Sphingobacteriaceae > Mucilaginibacter. The sequence goes on from NZ_LGEK01000013.1 coordinate 37,613, forward strand.
AGCGTGTTTACTACAAACCGCCAACTGCGAACTGCCAACTGATAAAGAATGATCCAACTGCTTACCCCAACCCACTGGAAAGATTACGAGCTGATTGATTGCGGCGACTTTGAAAAACTGGAGCGGTTTGGCAATACTGTACTGATACGCCCCGAGCCGCAGGCTGTGTGGAGCAAAGCCCTTAGCCCTGCCGAATGGCAACGCCTGCACCATATAAAATTTAAAGGCCGCAGCGCTATCGCGGGCGACTGGGTAAAGAAAGACCCCAAAACGCCCGACCGCTGGCACGTTGAATACAAGAACAATGATGTAGCCATAAAATTCCGTTTGGGCTTAACCTCGTTTAAACACCTGGGTATTTTCCCCGAGCAGGCCGTTAACTGGGATTATATATCAGACAATATTAAAAAATTTAAAACGCCAACGCCAAAGGTGCTTAACCTGTTTGCCTATACCGGCGGCGCATCGTTAATTGCCCGTGCAGCCGGTGCCGATACCACGCACGTTGATTCGATAAAACAGGTGGTTACCTGGGCAAACGAGAACCAGGAGCTATCAGGCTTAAAAGACATCCGCTGGATGGTAGAGGATGCCTTAAAATTTGTAAAGCGCGAAGTAAAACGCGGCAAAACCTACAATGGCATCATCCTTGACCCACCCGCCTACGGCAACGGCCCCAACGGCGAAAAATGGAAGCTGGAAGATAACATCAACGAAATGATGAGCGATGTAATGCAATTGCTTGATCCGGAAGAGCATTTCCTGATACTGAACACCTACTCGCTTGGTTTTTCGTCGGTAATTATCGAAAACCTCATCAAAAACGCGTACCCTAAAGTGCAAAACCTGGAGATAGGCGAACTATACCTGCAGGCAACTGCGGGCTCAAAATTACCGCTGGGCGTATTTGGTAAATTTTATAAAAATAAAAGCTAACCGAATACTATATTTATATTAACAAGCATTATATTTAACCACACACTAAAGCCGGTACACCGGGCACACACTCAAATACCCCATCCATCCTATGAAGTTAAAAAGCGTTATTTTCCCGGCACTGTTCGCGGTATGTTCATTAGCATTAATCTCTTCGTGCAGCCAAAGCGGCGGCGACAAGGCGGCCGCTAAAAAAGCCGGTGATACCACCGCGAAAGCCAAAGGCGAAGAACCCGACACCTTAAGTATTGTAAAATCGACCTACCCGCCAACAGATAAAGCCAAATACGACGAACTGCTAAAGTTTAACGCACATAACGATACCAGCGGCAGGTGGCCGGTAAAAAATCAGCCTTACCCTGTAGGTGGTGCCATTTTACCATTTAAGCGTGTGGTTTCTTTTTACGGTAACCTGTACTCTAAAAAAATGGGCATCCTTGGCGAATTACCGCCAAATGAAATGCTTGCCAAGCTAAAAGGCGAAGTAAAAGCATGGGAAAAAGCAGATCCTAAAACTCCCGTACAACCAGCCTTACACTACATTGCCGTAGTTGCCCAGGGCGATGGTGGTAAAGATGGTAAATACCGTTACCGCATGCCGTTTAAACAGATTGACAGCGTGTTGGTACTGGCTAAAAAAGCGCATGCCATTGTATTTTTAGATGTGCAGGTAGCTTTAAGCAACATACAGGCAGAATTGCCCTTGTTTGAAAAATACTTAAAAATGCCACAAGTACATTTTGGTATGGACCCTGAGTTTTCTATGAAAGACGGCAGCAAGCCGGGCAAAAAAATAGGCACTTATGATGCAGCTGATATTAACTATGTATCTGGCTACTTAGCCAATATTGTTAAAAAGAACGGCTTGCCTCCAAAAATTTTAGTAGTACACCGTTTTACTAAAAAAATGGTTACCAACTACAAAAACATAAAATTACGCCCAGAGGTACAGGTAGTAATGGACATGGATGGCTGGGGCGAACCCGACCTGAAAACCGGCACATACCGTTACTTTATTAACCAGGAACCGGTACAATTCACGGGCTTTAAATTGTTCTACAAAAACGATATCAAGAAAGCGCCTCACCACATGTTAACACCATCTGAGGTCTTATCAAGATACAGCCCGTATCCTTTGTATATTCAATACCAATAGGTTAGTGAATAGTATTTTGTGAGTGGTGAGTGGTTCATGCCGTAAATAATTACGATGAGCTACTCACCATTTTCTTGTTATAGCCACTTTAATTGCTTAGGCTTAATTAAAGATTAGTTACAATTGTGATAACCATGCGCAACCACTCTCTACTCACCACTCACTATTCTCCCATTAAATGGGGAATTATAGGCTGCGGCCGTATTGCGCACCGCTTTATGCAGGGGTTAAATGCCTTGCCTAACAATGTGCTGGCGGCCTCCTATTCGCGCAGAATGGAGACTGTAGACGCTTTTGTTAGCCAATATGGTGGCAAAGCCTGCACAAGCGCAGAAGAGCTGTTAGCAAGCGATATTGATGCCGTTTACATAGCCACCCTGCCCGATACCCATGCCGCTTATATTATAAAAGCCTTTAATGCCGGCAAAGCCGTTTTGTGCGAAAAACCGGCTACCCTAAACCTGCCGCAACTGGATGAAGTGCTTGCCGTTGCCAAGGCAAAAAACCTGCTGTTTATGGAGGGGATGAAACCGCCCTTTTACCCGCTTTATAAAAAACTGAAGGAGTATTTAATAACCGACCCAATTGGCCCGGTGGGTTACGTACGGGCGGGCTCGTCTGTAGCGGATATCAGCCGCGACCACCCAAACTTTAGCCATGCGCTGGCAGGCGGCGCATTAATGGGCATTGGTATTTATGAGGCATTTTTGGCAATAGACTGGTTGGGCGATACCCAAGAGGTGCAAGCCATGGGTCGCTTCAGCGGGATGGAGATAGATATGTTCAGCATTTTCCAAACCCGGCATCAGCATGGTTATGCGCAGCTATATGGCGGGTTCGATCTGCATGGCAAAGGTGATGCTTTGATCTGCGGAACCATTGGCCACATCACTATCCACAAAAACTGGTGGAACCCGGCCAAAGCCACCATCAGTTACCTGGATGGCCGTACGGTAGAGATTGATGAACCATTCATAGCCGGGGGACTAAACTATGAGATAGCCCATTTTGTGGAGCTACTGGAAGCAGGCAAGGTTGAAAGCCCCATCATCACACATGAGATGTCTCGCCAAATGATCAAAATGATTGATGATGCAAGGGCAATTGTAGGATTGAAGTATATTGGGGAGTAGAGGTAACATTAAATCCCTCCTTGGGGAGGGGTGCGGCGGCATGTGTAGTGGCTGGGAGGGGTTTCACCACCTTACTGCAATAGTTCATTAACCCCTCCCTGCCCTCCCGAGGGAGGGAATTATTGGCCACAAAAAAGCCCCGTTCTTTCAAACGAGGCTTTCAATATCTTAGCAGGAAGACTTATTAATGTATCCCCATAAACAACCTGCTCCAGCGTATCTTACCAAAGAATGAGGCGTTATCATCCCAGCTCATCCATACAAACAGGGCTTTACCTACTATATGGTCTTCGGGTACGAAGCCCCAGTAGCGCGAGTCTAACGAGTCGTGGCGGTTATCACCCATCATCCAGTAGTAATTCATTTTAAAGGTGTAGGTGGTGGCCTCTTTATCATTGATGAATACCTTACCATCTTTAATGGCCAGTTTATTGCCTTCGTACACTTCAATTGCGCGGCCATAAACAGGCATCGTTAAACTATCAAGCTTAACAGTCCATCCCTTTTTAGGGATGATGATTGGGCCGTAATTATCAACGTTCCAGTCAAAATCCTGGTTTTTAGGGTCGAGCTTGTATTTTGGATACTTAGCCGGGAATACCGGGTTAAGCGGATCGGCAATCCCAGCCGGTTTATAATTAGGCGTAACTGCTTTTATGTTTGAATAACTTTTTAATTTTATGGCGCTTTCCTTCGTCATAGTAGGCGCGCCTACCTCATCGTACAAGGATACATTAAGATCCGCGTAGATTTGCGGGTTTATATCTGTACCATTGGTAGTAACTGTATAGTCGGTTTGCACACCCGGAGGGTTTGGCGCCATTTTACCATTTACATATACCTGTGCATTTACCAGACTAAGCGTATCGCCGGGGGCTCCCTGGCAGCGTTTAATATAATTTTCGCGTTTATCAACAGGGCGGTAAAGTGGCGAATCAGCCTCCATTGGGTAGTTAAATACTACTACGTCGCCTTTTTTAACTTCACTTAATCCTGGCAAACGGTAGTAAGGTAGTTTTATACCATCCCAGTAAGCTTTTGTATTGAGTATTGGCATAGTATGATGCGCAAAAGGGAAGGCAATAGGCGTCATAGGCGTACGGGCGCCATAGTTAACCTTGCTCACAAACAAAAAATCGCCCACTAAAAGCGACCGTTCCATTGATGGGGTAGGTATAGTGTATGCTTCTATGAAAAGTGTGCGGATCAGCGTAGCTGCAACAACCGCAAAGATGATAGCATCCGTCCATTCGCGGGCAGCGCTCTTCTTTTTCTTTACTTTGTCCTTCGATTTATTTTTATTCCAGAATTTCCAATTCATTACTTAAAATATTGTGCAGTAAATTAATACTATTTATTAAAATCAAACATATCTTCAACAGAATAAAAGCCTTTTCTATCCTTTACCCATTCGGCAGCCAATACCGCGCCTAATGCAAACCCGTTACGGTTGTGGGCGGTGTGCTTAAACTCAAGGGTATCTATTTCAGAATCGTAAATAACGGTGTGGGTGCCCGGTACATTCTCTATGCGTAACGACTCTATAAGCACCTCGTTAGTGGCAACCGTTTCATCATCGGGCTTGTCATCGCTTATCAACACATTTTTCCATTCCTTCTTACTGTCAAGGTTATCTATGATCCCTTCGGCAATAGTAATAGCGGTACCGCTTGGCGAATCGAGTTTTTGGGTATGATGGATCTCTTCTACCTGTACATCATAGTACGGGTAGTTATTCATCAACTTTGCCAATAGCTTATTTATATGAAAAAATATATTCACCCCAACACTAAAATTGGTGGCGTATATCATGGAGCCTTTATGGTATTCGCACTGTTCTTTTATCTGCGCGGTTTCGTGATGCCAGCCGGTGGTACCAACAACAACAGGCACGCCTGCTTTAAAGCACATTTCTATATTACCTAAAACAGTTGATGGGGTACTGAACTCGATGGCTACATCAGCCTTCCGAAGGTTTTCTTCGGTTAGTTCGTCAAGGTTACTGTAATCTATTTTTAATACAATTTCGTGCTTACGGTCGTGGGCTATCTTTTCGATTATTTTGCCCATTTTTCCGTAACCTAACAATGCGATTTTCATTGATTAAAATTTATTGGCTAATGCTTTATATTTATTTTAAAGCGTAAAGGTAAATTTTATCCCCGGAATAAACGCACTGTTAAAATTTGAAGCATACATAGACTGCTCGCCCCCTATTATGGTTGGGCTAACTTTAAACGACAGGTTATTGTCTACCGTGTAGGCATTAATAAACTTAGCTGTAATGTACGCCTCAACTGCCTGTATACCCCAAACGGCAATTACACCCAGTATACTTATTTGAAAATTTCGCTGATAACCATTTGCCGCGTTTTCAAGGTCGGCATTTGATATGTTGTATTGCACAACGTACAAATTATATTCACTTTCATATTTTTTGTATGATGAATATAACGGGTTGCTTTTATCAGGTATTCCGCCTGTTCTGGAAATTTTAGCAAGTGCGGTAAAAAGCTTGTATTGCTTATTATTAACAATAATAGCGTTGCCCAATAACCCTAAGCCTATGTAAATGCCGGGCACTTTTATATACCATAATTGCCTGTTGTAATATTGGCCCCAGCCCGGGATAAGTAACGAACGTTTTACGGCAAGTTGGGGGCTATGGGTGCTATCCGGATGGTACTCCTGCTCCTTTTTTATTTTAGGCGCAAATGTGGTGCGCTTAATGTTGTCGGTTTTTTTTACAACTGTATCAGTTTTGGCTTTAGCGGCCACGGTATCAGGCGTTTGCCCCATCGCAAAAAAAGCGAAGCTCAAAAAAAGCACAGTGGTTAAAAGTCTTCTAAACATATATAGATCTACCAATCCAGCATTTCAAGTATACGGCCCAGATCGTCTTCGGATAAGAACGGAATTTCTATGCTTCCATTGCCCTGACCGTTAACTTTAAGTTTAACCTTGGTACTAAACCTCGATGCCAGGTCATCCTCAACCTTTTGCAACTGGTAAGATAGTGTTTCGGGCTGCTTTCCTTCTTTCTTTTGAGGTGCTTTTTGAATGTCCCGCACCATCTCTTCTACCTTACGTACCGATAGCTCATTCCTGATGATCTGCTGATGGATGTAAAGTTGAATGGTTGGGTCTTCAACCGCTAACAAAGCTTTTGCATGGCCCATAGATATCGCACCATCGCGCAAGGATGCCTGTATGGTTGGCGGCAATTTCAGTAACCGCAGGTAGTTGGTAACGGTAGACCGGTTTTTGCTTACGCGGTCGCCCAGTTCCTCCTGCTTCAGGCTACACTCATCTATCATCCGCTGAAAGCTCAGGGCAACCTCAATAGCGTTAAGGTTTTCGCGCTGTATGTTTTCAATCAACGCCATTTCCAGCATTTGCTGGTCGTTAGCGGTGCGTACGTATGCGGGGATCTGTGTAAGGCCCGCCATTTTTGATGCACGCAGCCTGCGCTCGCCAGATATTAACTGGTACGCATGCGCGCTAACCTTACGTACGGTGATGGGTTGTATTAAGCCCTGTAGCTTTATAGAGGCCGACAGATCGGCAAGGGCCTGCTCATCAAACTCGGTACGGGGCTGAAAAGGGTTAACCTCTATCTCACTTAGTTTTATCTCGTTAACAGAGCCAAGGCTATCAAGCTCAGAAACCGAGCCTGCATTTACCTTATCGTTGGTATTACTGTTTTTATATGGAAGTACGCTTGGCGAATCGTTAAGCAGGGCACTTAGCCCTTTCCCCAGTGCGTTTCTTTTTTCTGCACTCATAATTTAATTAAGCTGTTACTGTTGTAGCCAGTTCTTCGTTGCTCACCAAACCGTTCTTACGGATAATCTCGCGGGCAAGGTTAAGATAGTTTACTGCACCCTTACAGTTTGCATCGTGCATAATTACCGATACACCAAAGCTTGGCGCCTCGCTTAAACGGGTGTTACGCTGTATAATAGTATCAAAAACCATGTCTTCAAAATGCGTGCGCACCTCATCAACCACCTGGTTTGAAAGCCTTAAACGCACATCGTACATGGTAAGCAAAATGCCTTCTATCTGTAGTTGCGTGTTTAGGCGCGATTGTACAATTTTTATCGTGTTCAATAACTTGCCCAATCCTTCTAACGCGAAATATTCGCACTGTACCGGGATGATAACCGAATCGGCAGCAGTTAAAGCGTTAATGGTAATTAAACCCAACGATGGCGAGCAATCAATGATGATAAAATCGTACTCATCGCGTATGCTCTCTAAAACCGCTTTCATTTTGTATTCGCGGTTAGTAAGGTTTATCATTTCTATTTCGGCACCAACCAGGTCTATATGCGCGGGCAACAGATCAAGGTTTGGTGTTTCGGTTTTCTGGATAGCCTCACGCGGGTCAATACCATTAATGATACACTCGTAAATACTGTTCTTAATATTACGCGGATCAAACCCTATACCCGATGTTGAATTAGCCTGCGGGTCGGCATCTAACAGTAAAGTCCTGTATTCCAGTACTGCTAAACTCGCGGCAAGGTTTATTGATGATGTAGTTTTACCAACGCCACCTTTTTGATTAGCTAAAGCAATAATTTTACCCATTCTGTGTTTCCAAAAAATTTATCTCTGCGGTTTATTTACAAACGTAAAACAGGATTAGAAATTTCTATGTTTGTACTGTTTTTTATCCGCCGCTAAAGATACGGATTTAAATAATTGAGAAATTAACAGTTTTGCCAACTTACAAACATATTTTGGTGATTACGCGAGTGGTGAATTGTGAGTAGAGAGTGATTGATCGTCATCAATCACGGCTTATTCATTTACAACATAACTATTCTCTACTCACCATTCACTACTCACTAAATAAAAATGGTCACCATCATAGCATCTACTAACCGCCCCGGAAGCTCTACACTGCAGGTTGCACAATACTACCAAAAGCAACTCGCCGCAAAGGGGATGGAAACTAATCTGTTATCGCTGGCCCAATTGCCTCCTAATTTAATTGAAACCGACCTGTACGGTAAGCGCAGCAGCGCCTTTGCCAAAATACAGGACGTTATCACCGCTACCGATAAATTTTTGTTTGTGATACCCGAGTATAACGGCAGTTACCCCGGTGTTTTAAAGGTTTTTATGGATGCATGCAGCTTCCCCGAGAGTTTTTATGACAAGAAGGCAGCACTGGTTGGCCTGTCATCGGGCAAGTATGGTAACATCCGCGGTGTAGATCATTTTACCGGTGTTTGCCATTATCTTAACCTGCATATTATGCCGCTTAAGATCCACATCGCATCTATTCGTAAAGAGATGGACCAAAACGGCAACCTCACCGCCGAAGACACATTGCGCTACACAAACGAGCAGATGGATAAATTTATTAAATTTTAAGCTACCTCACCAGCAGCACCCAGCCCGACAATTTTGGGGTATTGTTCTTCAGGTCGATCACATAGTAGTAAGTACCTGCCGGGAGCAGGCTCCCGTTAAATTTACCATCCCATGGCTTGCCATAACCCCTGCTCTGGAACACCTGTTTGCCGTTGCGGGTAAAAACGGAAATCACACCATCCGGATAGGTTTCTAATGCTTCAATGTTCCATATATCATTCACCCCATCATTATTAGGCGTAAAGGTGCTGGGGACAACTATCTTTTCGTACACCGTCACAATCATTTCATCTACATCTATGCTGCAGCCATTGGCCGGTGTAACGGTAAGCACGTAAGGCGTGGTATGCGGCGGTTTAGCAGTGGGGGTTCGGGAATGCGGGTTGTCCAGGTATTCGGTTGGCGACCAGCTATAAGTTACATCTCCTGCTTCGCCGCCATCCAGCATTACGAGTTGCCCTTCAAAGATCTTTTTATCGCTGCCCGCGTTGGCAACGGGCACGTCGAGTATCTCAACGTGTACCTGCCTGGTATCAGAGCAGGTTGTTCTGTTATTGGTTACAGTAACGGTGTAGTCCGTTGTAATATTGGGATTGGCTGTCAGGTCGGCTGCATTCGCGTTCGTTAAATCTCCAGTCGGGAACCAGCTATAGGTGTAAGTATCTGTACCCGGTTCATGCACAGATACCTTCAGCGGCACACCAACGCCTTTACACGCAGGCTGGATCTCCTCCATGTCAATAATAGGTTTTAAGTTAACGGTAACATCTACATAGCTAAAGGATGAGCAATTCGCCATGGATATTACCTCAACATTGTATCGGCCTTCATTCGCCTTGATCGCGGGGATAGTTACCGGATCTGGCGAAGTCACCGATAGGTTATTAGGCCCGGTCCACTTATACGTTACCCCGCCCGATCCTGTTAACGTAAATGTTCCACCTTCGCAAACCGTTTGTGTTGAGGGCACAGGTACGGGGGGCAGGGCATTAACATTAATGGTAAACGTATTTGAATACACACGGCAGCTTTCGGAGGTAATATTATCCCCTACCGCAACCCCTAAACGGTATTGGTAAGAGCCAGCAGGTTGCGTTGCCGGGAAATCGCGAATAAGCGTCGGGGTGGTTTCGGGTGGAGTAGTAATGTCTGTCCACCCAGCGCCGTTTAAGTTTTGCTGCCATTGGTATTTATACGTATCATTAATTGGTGAAGATTTAATAATGTATCGTTTTGATATACCTACACACTGGTTACCTGGTATAGTGCTTATCTCACCCGCATCATTTGGGATACCTGTCTGCACAATAGGCCCGTAAGCTCTAAATGCGATATCATCCAATAAAAGATCATTACCGGGGCCGCCGGGTGCATTATTTATCATTTTTATTCTAACAGATGTTACACCTGCTCCCGCGGTAAAACGTCTGGAATACTTTACCCAGCCGCTGGGGTCTGATGTTTCCGGTATTTCAACTCCTTCTGCGATGCCGATAGGGGTTCCGTCGGGTTTTTCTATAACAAAAGATACGTTCGGCCTGTTAAAGCCGCTTTGGCCGGCTTTAATCAGGTTTAGTATGTATGCCGAAAATTCATATTCTGTATTTTCGCATAGGGTATTTGGGTTTAACGTGTATTCAAAAAACTTTTGCCCCTGCACCTCGTTAGCATTTACAACCATCATATAACCATCGTTACCAGTATGGTCTTTTAATACTTGATGCCAGGTATCATCATGGCACCCGGTTTCGGTTTTAGAGATAGCATACTGGCCATCATTGGGGCATGAGCCTGTCACATATTGGTAGCCTGTTGCCGGGGGAAACTTTGGGGTATTGCCCGACCCAAAATCAAATGTAAATACAGGGTCGCCAAGGCTGCCTGCCTGCGCCCGCACCTCAGTGCCTGCAAATAATAAAAGTATGAATAAAAGAAGCTTCGGTTTAAATTGCATCAGGTTTGCTGAACAGGCAGCGATTTTCAAAAATATACTTTTTTGCGAGCTATTGGCGTGTTTTGCACAATTAGCCGCTTAAGTAACTAAAAAATTGCACCGGCATAATTACTTTACCTGTATTGTATTTGTAATTAGGCCATTACACGGGTACTACTACAAACAAAACATATCCTTACAGGTTAATTATTTAACTAAAACACAACATGAAAACTTATATTGCCTATATAGCAGGTGTTACCTTACTGGCAGCAAGCTGCAAACAAAAAAAGGTGGATGCCTCAAAAGCCGCCGATGTGAACACCGCCGTTAACCAGGAGGTTAAGCTGCCCGCTCCCTACCAAACCAAAGCGGTAAGCAATTATTGCAAGGTAATTGGCTGGCCGACCGGCAAAACCCCCATCGCCCCCGAGGGCTTTACCGTTAACCTGTTTGCAGATACCCTTAAAAACCCACGTAATATTTACATAGCCCCTAACGGCGATATCCTGGTATCTGAAGCTAATACCGAAACAAAGGGCATCAAAAAGATCGGTGCAAAAATTATCGGCGTGGCAGCCTCACAAAATTTGGGCAAAAGTGCCAACCGCATCACCATACTGCGCGATACCAATGGCGATGGCGTACCGGATCTGCGGGGCGTATTTTTAAGCCATTTAAACCAGCCGTATGGTATGCTGATATTGGGCAGCTCGTTTTACGTAGCCAATACCGACGGACTTTGGAAATACGATTATAAAACCGGGCAAACCCAAATAACTACGCCGGGCAAAATGATCCTTTCATTACCTGCCGGTGGTTACAACAACCACTGGACACGCAACTTACGCGCCAATGCCGCCGGTACCAAAATTTATGTTGGCGTTGGCTCGGGTACCAACGTAGCCGAGCACGGCCTGGAAAATGAAAAACGCCGCGCCAATGTACTGGAGATAAACCCTGACGGTACCGGCGAGCGCATTTACGCCAGCGGGTTACGCAACCCTGCCGGGATAGACTTTCAGCCGGGCACGGGGGTGCTTTACGCGGCCGTTAACGAACGCGATAATTTGGGCGACGACCTGGTACCCGATTACCTGACCAGCGTTAAACCCGGTGGCTTTTACGGCTGGCCATGGGCCTACTTTGGCCAGCACGAAGACCCGCGCCTGGAAGTGAAAAGACCAGACATGGTAAAGAAAACCATCACGCCCGATCTGTCATTAGGCCCGCACACCGCATCATTGGGATTGGTGTTTTACACCGGCAAAAAGTTCCCGGCTAAGTATATTAACGGGGCGTTTATTGGCCAGCATGGTTCATGGAACAGGTCGGTATTATCGGGTTATAAAGTTGGGTTTGTGCCATTTATTAACAACAAGCCCGCGCCGCAGATGGAAGATTTTTTAACCGGTTTCATCGCCAATGCTGATAAGAAAGAAGTTTACGGCCGCCCGGTTGGTGTTGCCGTTGCCAAAGATGGCGCGCTGCTGGTTGCTGATGATACCAGTAACCGAATATGGCGCGTAAGCGCAAAATAAACGGAATGTAAATATTTTATAACACGGATAGCCCTTACACTGTAACGGGCTATTTTTTATTAGTTTCGTTTTATCTTATGAATAAACATTGCCTCCTGTTCGCCTTTTTAATATTGGCTGGTAACCTTTTTGCCCAAAACAAGCCGGCAAAAACAGACACCGTGCGGCAGCTAAAGCCGGTTACCATTAAAGCATACCTTTCAGAACAACCTGTATTAAGTGTGCCTGCTTCTGTAAGTGTATTGGGTGCAGCGCAATTGAAATTACAACCCGACAATTCATTCGTGAGCGCTTTAAACACCGTACCGGGTGTGCGGGCAGAGGAACGTTCGCCGGGTAGTTACCGTTTATCCATCAGGGGAAGTTTACTGCGGTCGCCGTTTGGGGTGAGGGATGTGAAAATTTATTTTGATGAGATCCCGCTTACAGATGCCGGCGGCAATACCTATTTAAACGCCGTCGACATTAGCAACATCCGCCACATAGAAATATTGAAAGGCCCGGATGGCAGCTTATTCGGCGCAAATTCGGGCGGGGTGGTTTTGTTAAGCCCGGTTAACCGTACGGATAGCAATTACCTTTCGGCAGGGATAAGCGGCGGCTCGTACGGTTTGTTTCATGAGAAGGTTTCCTTACAGAATACCGGGGCTAAAAATCGCTTCAACTTTAATCAATCGTACCAAACGTATGATGGCTATCGTCAAAATAGCCGCATGCACCGCAACTACATACAAGCAGGTGATGCCTACCAGTACGGCCAAAACAGCGAATTACGCGCGCTGGTGATGTACGCTGACCTGGATTACCAAACACCCGGTGGGCTAACCTTTGATCAAATGCAGGCCGACCCGCGTAGCGCAAGGCTGCCAACACCAACATCTAAGGGGGCTATTGAGCAAAAGATCCGTATCAATACCAAAATGCTTTTGGGCGGACTGGTTAATGATGCGCAGCTTACCGATCGCATCCGCAACGTACTAACCGTTTTTGGCAGCCATGTAGATTTTGCCAATCCCTTCATCACCAATTATGAGCAGCGCGACGAGAACACCTACGGCATGCGCACCTATTTTGAGCTGGCCGCCATCCCGAAGGAAAACTTCGACTGGAAACTGAACCTGGGCATGGAGTGGCAGCAAACCAATTCGCAGATCAGCAATTATGACAACAACGCCGGCGAAAAAGGCAACGTGCAGAAGATAGATAAGGTGAACACCGGGCAACATTTCTTCTTTGCCCGCTATGCCGCCGATATTTTTAAACGACTGCACATAGAAGCAGCCGCCAGCTTAAACTACTACGGGTATAAATTCCGTAACCTGGCGCCATTGAACGAGACCGATTTTACCAACCGCAGTTTTGATGCCGTGGTGATGCCAAGGCTGGCGCTTTCCTACCAGCTCACTAATGATTTTATCTGGCGGGCATCGGTTAGTCGCGGGTATTCTACGCCAACCACTGCCGAGGTTAGGCCTACCAATAACATTATCAACACCGGCCTGCAGGCACAACTGGGCTGGAACTATGAAACAGGTTTCCGCCTGCGGGATAAGGAACAGCTTTTTATGCTGGATGCTTCCGTATTTTACTATAAGCTTAACAATGCCATTGTGCGCCAGTTAGACGCCAACGAGAAAGAATACTACATTAATGCCGGCGGCACCAACCAACCGGGGCTGGAACTCGCCGCATCGGGATGGGTTGTGCGGCCAAACACCACCAACTTTATCCGTGGTATTCAGCTAAGCACAGGGCTATCCCTAAGCCGTTTTAAATTCAGGGATTACAACGTGGCGGGGGCAAATTACTCGGGTAACCGTTTAACGGGTGTACCGCGCGAGGTAGTGGTATCGTCTGGGCTATTTAACCTGCCCGCATCACTATCCTTATTTGTGCAGCATAATTACACCTCAAGCATTCCGCTTAATGATGCCAGCAGTATTTATGCAGCCAAATACCACCTGCTGCAGGCAAAAGCATCCTGGCAGCACGCCATCAGCCGTAAAACACGCCTTGAGCTTTATGCCGGGGCAGATAACCTGCTGAACCAAAAATACAGCCTGGGTAATGATTTGAATGCTGTAGGCACCCGCTATTTCAACCCTGCACCGTTGCGCAATTACTTTTTCGGGGTGAATGTGAATATGTAGGGCATTACAACTACGTCATTGCGAGGAGCGATAGCGACGTGGCAATCTTCGACTCGCTTGTAGCCGACTTTTCTATCGAAGATTGCCACGCTGCGCTCGCAATGGCGTGGTGGTAAATAACAAAGGAGGCTGCCTTATGGGCAGCCTCCTTTGTTTATAAGATTTTTACAACGCAGGTTCCTGCTTATTCTGCACCTCGGCAACATTCCCTCCCCTGCCTTTGGCATCAAACGCGCGGAACTTAATAATGCCGTTTGCCGGGATAGGTTTTTCGTAAACCGGGCTGTTGGCATCCGGTTCTTTACCGTTGGTGGTATAGCGTATAGTCATCCCCGGGAACTGGATGTTGCTTTTGTACTTGCCGTCCTCCAAAATCACCCCCGGTTTAGGGATGCGGAAGTTATAGCCACCGTTATAATAGGCCAGGCGTGGTAACTCGCGCTTGCCAAGGATATTCAGGAACTTACTCCAGTCGGCATTGTATAATTCTTTAGCTTTTGTGGTATCGCGTTCGGTGGCCCAGGCCGGGTCTTTTGCCCAGGCACGTTCGGCCAAACCAATAAGCTTAGGGAATATCATGTAATCCATCCGCTCGGGTGTTTTTACGGTTTCGGCCCAAAGCGCGCCCTGCAGACCAATAATATTGGTTTTACCATAATCGGTAAGGCGTTGTTTGCCCACAAACAGGTTGCGGTTTATAGGGCGACCGGCCTTATCAACGTCGGCATTTTTAAAATAATCGTAAGGGATAAACGAGAAGAACTTATCTATACCCAGGAAAGCCCCCCAGTAATACCCCGGCTCATCGTACGATTTGTAGTTAGCCATATCAAAATACAGGTTGGTTACGCAGGTAAGCACTGTTTTGTACCCGCCGTTTGCCAGCTTATAAGCCAGGTCTTCCTGCCCGTCGCCCAGTACGTTGTTCCATACATCTACCTGCATCTTCTCGCCCAAAAACTGCGGGTTAGGCACATAAGTGTTTTGCCCGTCAACCTGGGTTTTACGCAAGGCCATTTCTTCCCAGCCAGCTAAACGGATGTTACGTTTCTTTAAAATATCGTTCACCCTGCCGTAAAAGTAATACCACAGGTCGCCGGTATTTTGAATATCGGGGTTGCTGGCTTTTAAAGCCAGATAAGCCGGCGACTGCTCCCAAACATGCGCGGGCACCTCGTCGCCACCAAAATGGATGACAGATAGCGGTGCGGCCGCTTCTTTGTAAATGTTTACCAGGTCGCCTACTACGGTTTCAATATAGTTATAGGTTGATGGCAGGGATACGTCTATCACGTTATCATTCCAGTACTGCACCGAACGATAATCTGACTTGTCATTCATATCGCGCAGCAGATTGCGCTCGGCACCGGCTTTATCGCCCGCTGCAAGCAAGCGTGCGTAACGCGCATCCATCGCTTTGATAGAGGCACGGGCATGGCCGGGCGTCTCAATTTCGGGTATTACGGTTACGTGGCGCTCGGTAGCATATTTCAGGATCTCGATATAATCAGCCTTGGTATAAAAACCGGTACCGGCTTTATTATCAAAATCGGGGCCTGAGCCGTGCGATGCCGGCAAATGTGTTTTGCTATCCAGCGTGTGGCCGCGTTTAGAGCCAATAGCTGTCAATTCCGGCAACGATGGAATTTCTATCCTCCAACCTTCATCATCTGTTAAGTGCATGTGCAGGGTATTCATCTTATAAACCGCCATCAGGTTGATGAGTTTTAGCACCTGCTGCTTGCTTTGAAAGTTACGGGCAACATCAAGCATCACGGCACGGTACGGGAAACGCGGCTCATCTTTTACATTGATGCAGGGCACCGGGATACTTGCCTGTGCTTTCATCCAGGGCGAGGCGGAAATAGCAGTTTTAAACGACTGGATACCATAGAACAAACCAGCAGGTGTTGATGCCGTAATGGTCATGTCGTTCGGGGTAACGCTTAGCGTATATGCCTCTGCACCCAGCGTCGCATCTTTCTTAAAAATTATCTTTTTATCTGTTGAGGTGCCTTTTAACTTACTACCCAAAAGTTTTTCGATGCCTGTTATAAAGTAAGCTTTCTCTTTGGCGAACAACGGGTCGCTAACAATGCCTACCGCATTAGTGATCACAAAACTGCCTGCATTCTCGGTATAGCTAAGCGGCGTTGGGATAATTTTTTGCAGCTGCGCTACCGGGATATCCTGGATGATCTTGTTTTGATTGTACAGTATTTCCGGTGTAATTAATCCCTGGTAAGTAGGGTTAAAAGGCTTAACACTAAAATTGCCGGGCCAGTAGCCTTTAGCAGGGTCGGCATCCCATACAAAATAGGGGCCTTCAATAGCGTCGGTAAAGTTCACTACAATATCCTCGCATAAGTAATCTATACGGATGCTCTCGCCGGGTTTTACCTCTTTGAATTTATCATTGGGGGTGATGCTGTATAAGTCGCCGTTTACCTGTAATACTTTGGCATTACCGCTAACCGCATTCTCAATAAAATTACGCGATGAGTTAAAATAGATCTTCCAGCCGCCGGCAGGTAAAGTTTGTTTACCTGTGTTGGTGATGGTTAAAGAGGTAAGCGCCTCCTGCTTATTCTGATAATTGTTATCAATTACCTCCCAGCTCAGGTGCAGGTCTTTAATATCAAATTTCGGCACATCAGCCATTACAGCTACAGCTTTTATATTAACTGCAACAAACAACATTAGGGTAAGAAAACGGCGCATTGTTTTATATTTAGGGTTTGGTTTTTCGTTTAATATTTCTCGCAAAGACGCTAAGACGCAAAAATACTTTGGTCGAAGACTTAAAAGCTTTGCAAACTCGGCCAATGATTCTACAAGCTCACCATGACAACAAGTACCGTAAATATAATAATTTAAGATGTAGAAATACTTTTTAAAAAAATTTTTAAAGTGAGAATTTTATCCAACCTGCCCCTTCATATCCAAATGCAAATTGTTTGGGATGGATGATCTCGGCCAGTATCTCTACCGAGTCTACAATTCTTGGACCAGGGCGGTTAAAGTATTGGTTGCCATCGGCAATATATATGCGGTTATTTTTTATGGCCTTTAAATCGGCAAAACCAGGTTGCTCTAACAGGATATTGATCTCGCGCATGGTGCGTTCAATAGAGAAGCCGCAAGGCATCAGCAAAATAATTTCCGGGTCGCTTTCGCGGATCTCGTCCCAGCTTACATATGGCGAATGTTTGCCTGCCTGCGCCAGTATGGGCGTGCCTCCGGCAATGCTCACCAGTTCGGGGATCCAGTTACCTGATACCATCATCGGTTTCAGCCATTCTATACAGGCAATGGTTGGCTTATTCTCCATAAACTTTAGCTTATGGCGGATGATGTCGACACGTTCGATCAGGTCTTCTAATAACCGTTCCCCTTCCGCTTCAACATTTAGGGCTTTGGCTACCGTTTTAATATCGTTAAATATATCATCAAGGCTGTTGGGTTGCAGGGAGATGATCTGCGCCTGCTTATCTAAATAGTTTTCCAGCGCCTGCTCAACCTCGGGTAACGATACCGCGCAAGCCTCGCACTGCGCCTGGGTGATCACCACATCGGGCGACAGTTCTTTGATCACCTCGCGCTTTACGGTATAAACTGATAGGGCTTCGGCCAATATCTCTTTAACCTTTACATCAATATCAGCACTGCTTAAGCCATCGGGGAAGTTGGCTTCAGAGCATACCGGCAAGCTTTTTACGCTCTCCGGGTAATCGCACTCATGCGAGCGGCCTACCAGGCTGTTTTCTAATCCTAATGCACAAACTATCTCGGTAGCGGCGGGTAATAACGAAACTATTTTATGAGCAGACATCTTTTTTCAGTTTGCAGTGGGCGGTTTACAGTTTGCAGTTTTTGTTTTATGCAAACTGCCAACTATAAACTGCTAACTGTACAGTACTGCAAATATGCGAAATATAGAGGCAATTTCGTCAAAGACGCGAAGTATCGCGTCTCTACATTACCATACCCAGTAGAGACGCGATACTTCGCGTCTCCCGCCACATAATACTTCAACCTACTCCCCTCATATTATTTGCCCTTTAAAGTATTATCTTTACCCCCGATGATATTCCTAACCTTTTTTATCGGGGTAATAGCAAACTTTATTGGCTACATACCCCCCGGTAACATTAATCTTACCCTGGTACAGATCACCATAAACCGTGGTTTAAAACAGGCATTGCAGTTTATTATCGCGTTTAGCTGTGTAGAGTTTTTTTTTACCTACGTAGTGATGCAGGGCGCCAAATGGCTATCTGAAGAAGTTAGACTTGATACCATCATCGACTGGATAATGGTTGTGCTTTTCGGTACGCTGGGTACCATAACCTGGCTAAACCGCAATAAACCGCCAAAAACCACCTACTCTAACCACGCAAGTATAAAATATGGTATACTGTTAGGTTTTATTAACCCTATGCAGATCCCTTTCTGGATGGTAACGGGCACCTATCTGATCACGCATGAATGGATAGAAGATGGCCGCCTGGCTTTGATCATTTTTAGCATTGGTTCGGCAGCGGGCGCGTTCATTGCCTTGTTTTTATATGCCAAATTCGCTAAATTTCTGCAACGGAAATTTGAACTGAGTACAAAAGCGATAGATATCGGGATATCTGTTTTGTTTTTTGCTTTTGCTGCTTATCACGTTTTTAAGCAGATCTATCTGGTGTACTTTAAGCACCGGTAAACCTCCGCCTCAGAAAGGGGGGAGTTAATTTGTCATGCTGAACGATCTTTCAGCATCTATTCGCCAATAGCACAGTTTGTGAATAGATCCTTCGATCCTCTGGATGACAACCTAAAAAATCATCCGTTATTTTCGGCCCGGGTTTGGGTTTTTGTATTGATGTTCCAGATCTTCTCTGCCTTGCGGCCAATAAGCCAGAAGGAAAGGGCAAGGATGCCGAAGAAAAGCGTTTTATTCGTATGGTCCCAAAAGTATTCGAAGTATTTGGTGTATAGGAATATGATGAGGAAGGTAATACCGAACTCGCGGGCTATTATATCTTTAAATTTTAAGCCATACAGCATAAATGCGCCCGCTACCACTGCGGATATGATGCCCCAGTAAAAAAGGCTGATCTGCTTAATTTGCCACCACACATCCAGGCTGCCGTAGTTGCCAAATATGCTCAGCAACCAAAGCGACATAAACAGATATAGCATACCAACCACGTAGGTCAGTTCCCAGAAGTATGCGAACCACTTTTTGCCTTTCAGCAGGTGGCAGGCACCAACCAATATTAACCCGAACAGTACAAACCGCAGCGGATAGTTCATCCCTAAAAAGTATAGCGCCCAATTGGTTTGATAGCCCGTTTCGGTACCGAACCAACTGCCCAGCGATACGAGGGCGAAAAGCCATATCAAGCGGGAGTTCATGCGATTAGCCAAAACCCCATACACAAATACCGATACCAGGAACAGGATAGAATAATGCTCCGAGCCGTTATCAAATGTTTTGCCCAGGTAGGCAATACAACTGGCGGTAAAAAACACGCCTAAAAATATGGTTGCCTCGTTACTGAAAACTTTTTCGGGGTATTGCTTCTCTCGTTTGCGCCCAAGATAAAACAGGCCAACAGCGGCAACGGCAGATAATATGCTGATCACAATATCGGGCGTGTCATACAGGTTTTTTATCCACTTGATAACGGCGTCATCAACAATGAGCGAGCCTATGGCTATGGCCCCGCAAAACAGCGCTACCCAAATACTGTACTTGGCCAGTCGCATCCAGTCGAACCCCTTTACGTCGTATGAGCTGCGAAGTTTCTCGGCTTGTTCGGCATCAACCAAATGGTTTTTTTCCCAATGCGCGATGGTATCGTTCAAAAACTCACTTTCCTGCCTGTCGATATTTAATTTAGCCATATAACTATCCGTACGAATTTATGGGAATAAGTTAAAAGTAACAATGTTAATTTTAACTTAAGCCACATTAAACACAAGGGAAAATAGGCGTTGTTTATGAAAACGAGGTGAAAACTACGTATTGAATTGGGGGCCGTTGATTATCAGCAGCGCTTGTACATCTTCTTTATCTTTACCCAACTGTACTACCAGTTCTTCAAGCGATGAGAATTTAATATCGCCACGTATAAAATGCAGAAACTCCATGCGGAGTTGCTGGTTGTAGATCTCGGCACTAAAATCAAATATGTTCACCTCGATGTTGCGCGTCATGCCGTTAACGGTGGGGCGATGCCCAATGTAGGCCATGCCTGTATATTCTTTACCGGCTACCTTTACTTTAACAGCAAAAATACCATCGGCCGGGATCAGTTTATAACTTTCCTCAATCAATAAATTGGCGGTGGGGTAACCCAGCTCACGGCCCAACTGATCGCCGCGGATAACTTTACCGGTGATGAAGAACGGATAGCCCAGGCATTCGTTAGCTATGTTGATATTGTTTTCTAACAAGGCCGTACGGATACGGGTAGAGCTGATGGCTACATCGTTTATATCCTGCTCGGGAATCTCAACTACCTCAAAGTTATATTGCGGTGCAAGGGTCAGCAGGTCCTGCAGGCCGCCCTGCCTGTCTTTACCAAAGCGATGGTCGTAACCTATTACAATGGTTTTGGTACCTATTTTATTTACCAGCACATCGCGGATATAGCTTTCGGCAGTTTGGTTTGAAAAATCGCGCGAAAATGGTGTGATGATGAGATGGTCTACGCCTAATTGCTCCAGCAGTTCGGCTTTCTCGTTAATGGTGTTGATAAGCTTAATACTTTCATCCTCGGGGTGCAGTATCATCCGCGGATGCGGGAAAAACGTAAGGATAACAGTTTCGCCCCCGGTAGCTGCAGCCAGTTCTTTAATGCGCGATATAATTTTACGGTGCCCAATATGCACACCATCAAAGGTGCCAATGGTAACCACCGCGTTTTTAACGGGCGTAAATTCATCAATATGATTGTAGATCTTCATTTACTGGCACAAAGGTAAAAGGACTAAGCAGCTTTTTGTTTGTTGAAGTGTAAAATTTATACTGAGGTACCGGGCAGTTCGCTCGCCTTTAAGTCACGGATAGTATTCACTAACTCCAGTATCTCATGGGCATCCTCTATACGGTAATTACCGCTCCGGGTACGCCTCAGGGCAGACATGTACGCGCCATTATTAAGCGCCTTACCGAAATCATTCACCAATGAACGGATATAGGTTCCCTTGCTGCAAACTACACGAAAATCAACTTCGGGCAATTCTATACGGGTTATCTCAAACTCGGATATGGTTACGTTGCGTAACTTCAATTCAACCTCTTCGCCACGGCGGGCTTTTTCATACAGGCGTTCGCCATCCACCTTTATAGCCGAATGGGCGGGCGGATATTGCTGTATATCGCCGGTGAACTGTTCGCAGGCGGTTTTTATTTGTTCGTTGGTTAAGTGGCTGATGTCAAACTTAGCTTCGGGTTCACTTTCCAGGTCGTAAGTTGGGGTGGTTGCACCCAG
This sequence comes from Mucilaginibacter sp. L294, assembly GCF_001636615.1. Taxonomy (GTDB): domain Bacteria; phylum Bacteroidota; class Bacteroidia; order Sphingobacteriales; family Sphingobacteriaceae; genus Mucilaginibacter. The sequence continues at coordinate 59,340 of NZ_LGEK01000013.1, forward strand.
TACCATGGTACCAGTGTATTCCTTTTCCTCGGCTTGGAAAGTATCTATCTGCTTGGTCATTTTACCGGTGCAGATAATGAGCAGACCGGTGGCCAATGGATCGAGCGTGCCGGCGTGGCCTACCTTAAGTTTTAAGGGCTTAAAGGAGTTGCGCAGTTTGCCCACCACATCAAAGCTTGTCCACTCTAAAGGTTTATTGATGAGGAGGAGTTGCCCGTCGGCAAAGTCTTGTATGGATGAAAAGGGAGTACTCATTTGTCTGAACCTTGATTAAGGTGATTTACCTGATTACAGGATTTTTGAAGGCTAAATTACCTTTTGAAATAAATTACTTATTCCATTGCATTCATATTCCGCCTGGTCAATCGCATCGTCAATGCTTTCATGCCATGTATCAGCAAACTCTTTCCAATTGCTATCGCATGAAAACAGGTAATAACCTTGTTCGTTTTCTGATTGGCAAATTGTAAAGCCGGCGATTTGCTTCCTATCCTCGTTGATGTTACTATCCAAAAGATTAACAACGGCGTAATATATTACTCTTGCATTCCCAACTATAGCAGGAACATCATTCATTTATATCACTTGTAAATTATGGCCGCTTAGGTATAGGATAATAATTACCCCGCCTACCAAAATACGGTACCAGCCAAAAAGCTGAAACCCGCGGCGCTCTAAAAATGTGATGAATGTTTTAATAGCCAGCAGGGCTACAATAAATGCTATTATGTTACCAATGGCCAATAGCTTAATTTCTTCGCCGGTAACAACATGGTCTTCTTTATAAAAATCGTAAAGTTTTTTTGCTGTTGCAGCAAACATGGTTGGCACGGCTAAAAAGAAAGAGAATTCGGCAGCGGCCTTGCGGCTCAGCTTCTGGCTCATACCACCAACAATGGTAGCAGCAGAGCGCGAAGTACCGGGGATCATAGATAAGCACTGAAAGAAACCGATCTTTAAAGCGGTTAAATAGCTTATCTCTTTTTCTTCTTTAACATCAGGTTTGTTAAACCACTTATCTACAAAAAGCAAAATGATACCACCTATAAATAGGGTGATACCTACTGTTAGGGCGCTCTCTAATAAAGCGTCGATCTTTTTACTGAAAAGCAGGCCAAACACCGCGGCAGGTATAAAGGCCACAAATAGTTTGTAGTAAAAATTTATGGTTTGAAAAAAACGTTTAAAGTATAAAACCACCACCGATAGGATTGCGCCTAACTGGATAGCAACTGTAAAAAGCTTTACAAAATCATCGCTCTGGATACCCATCACAGATGAAGCGATGATCATATGCCCGGTAGATGACACGGGCAAAAACTCGGTGATGCCCTCAATAATAGCAAGGACAATTACGTGGATAATGTTCATTACTTAGCAGCCGGCTTTTTTAAAATGGCGTAAAACCCAAGGCCGAAACCCGCTAATACTACAATTGGAGCTATCACAATTTTGGTAGTGCTGTAAATATCTGTCGTGCCACTCATCAGCACAAAGCCAAAGGCTACCACAGCTATGCTGATGATTAGCCATCTGTAGTTGTCTTTGCTGAATATAAATTGGGGCGGGGTGGCATTAGTTACCGGCGCTTGTGTTTTACTTGCAGCTGTTTTTGTTTGTTGCAGTGCCATATCTTAATTGATGATTTGTTGAATTAGTGAATTAGCGATTGTGAAGAAGACATGAATGACCAATGACACAATGACTATCTATATAGATCGTATATTTTTAAACGTAAAAATTTGTTAACCGCCAGGAACGTGCTAAAGGCCGATATAAATATGCCCAGTATCACAATGCCTAAAAACACCATACCAAACTCGGCAGGGCTTTGCAGTATAACCAGATCAGGGATTTGCTTATTGGCCAGGAACAGTGTGCCTATCAATATCACGATAGAAATTAACGCGCCCAATAAACCATGCCAGATACCGTAAAGCAAAAATGGCTTGCGGATAAACCCTTTGGTTGCGCCTACCAGCTGCATTGATTTGATCAGGAAACGTTGTGAATATATAGCCAGCCTGATGGTATTGTTGATCAGCGCTACAGATAATATGACAAAGATCCCCGCGAAACCTAATATAATTAAAATGAATGATGCCAGGTTTGCGTTCATCTGGTCAACCAGTGATTGCTGGTATTTTACTTCTTTAACCAGCGGATTCTTTAATAATTGCGCTTTAAACTTATCGATGCCGGGATTGTTGGCATAATCGGCTTTCAGGTAAATATCCAGCGATTGCGATAGCGGGTTATACCCCAGGAACTTTACAAAATCTTCGCCCAGGTCTTTTTGCAGGTTACGGGCGGCAAGCTCTTTACTTACATACTGGGTTTGCTTTACCATGGGGTTGGCGTCCAGTTGTTTTTGCAGCTGCAGCACATCGGTTTCGTGGGCCGAATCATCCATAAATATATTCAGCACAATGTTTTCTTTTACGTAGCGCGACAGGTTATTGGCATGCACCAATATCAGCCCCAGCAGCCCTACCATCAATAAAACCATGGCAATGCCAAAAACGGTAGATATATATATCGTTTTTGTTTTTTTTGCCGATGAGCTTGCTTCAAATTCTTCCATGCGTTGTATAGATATGAGATGTTAGATCTGAGATTTGAGACTCAGATCCTATTCTTATAGTTTGCGAAATTAACAAACCTGCTCTAAAGGTAAAAGTTTATAGTGGATAATTAACAATAATTAACGCCTAACTACCAAACCGTCATTGCGAGGTACGAAGCAATCTCCTGACTTTGCATCGCCGCTTAGCATGTGAAGAGATTGCTTCGTACCTCGCAATGACGCGTGGATTTGTAGTGGTAAGGAAGGAAACAAAACGCTATACTTACCTGTTATTCAATCATGACAACACCCGCAAACAACCACGATAAACCGTCACCATCTGACACACCTACCAACAAGCCTACTGATGAAGGGCACAAAAGCGTAGTAAAAAAAGAAGATAAGCAATACGGTGCCGATGAACCGCACCAGGAAAATGTGGCTAAGAAGTATGAAAAGGAAGAACAACCGGTAAACCCTGTTAAAAACCCGCCTAAGCAAAACCAGCCCGACGCGTCTGACGATGACGCTCGACGGTTAGAGTCAAAATAAATTACTCTAATGGCTTGGCTATACCTGCCGAATTAAATTGCAGGTCGTATAATTTGCGGTAATACCCGTCTTCAATACGCAGTAGTTCCTGGTGGGTGCCCATTTCTTTGATCTCGCCATGGTCAAGCACGATGATCTTGTTGGCATTTTGTATAGTTGATAAACGGTGGGCTATCACAATAGCCGTACGGCCCTGCATTAGCCTGTTTATGGCATTTTGTATCAGCAATTCCGTTTCGGTATCTACAGATGAAGTGGCTTCGTCCAAAACCAGTATAGCCGGGTTGTAAACCAACGCGCGGATAAACGAGATGAGTTGCGCCTGCCCTGCCGAAAGGGTTGCGCCGCGTTCCATTACATTATAATCATAACCACCCGGCAGGCGTTCAATAAATTCATGGGCGCCAACATCTTTTGCTGCCGCGATGATCTCTTCGCGGGTAATCTCTGTATTGTTGAGGCTGATATTATTGCCAATGGTATCGGTAAACAAAAAAACATCCTGTATAACGGTTGCTATTTTAGAGCGCAGGTAATCTACCTTATACTCGCGGATGTCGTGCCCGTCAACCTTAACCTCGCCCCGGCCTATGTCATAAAAGCGGTTCAGGATGTTGATGGTTGATGATTTACCCGCACCGGTTGCGCCAACCAAAGCCAGCGTTTCGCCCGGTTTAACGTGGAAGTTGATATCCTTTAACACCCAGTTCTCCTCATTATAGGCAAACCAAACGTTGTTAAATTCAATTTCGCCCTGTAACACAGCCGGGGCAAGTTTACCATCGTCGGTAGCTACCTCGTCGGTATCCAGCACCCTGAAGATCCTATCGGCACCAACCATACCCATTTGCAGGGTGTTAAATTTATCGGCCAGCTGGCGTATGGGGCGGAACAGCATGTTCAAAAGGGCTATAAAAGCTGTGATCTTACCAATGGTTACCCCTTTTTCATCAGCAGAAAACATGTTTATTTGTTGATCTGTCAATATGCGTTTACAGCCGTACCACACCAGCAAGGCCATACATATAGCAAATAAGATCTCGACTACCGGGAAGAAGATAGAATAGTACCAGTTAGAGCGGATGTTGGCATCGCGGTACTTCATATTTACCGAACGGAACTTGCGCATCTCCTGCTCTTCGCGGGCAAAATATTGGATAATGCTGATTCCGCTGATATGCTCGGCCAAAAAAGTATTCAATTGGGCCACCTGCGTACGCACTTCCTGAAATGATGATTTGATAGCCTCTTTAAACACATAGGTTGATGCAAAAAGTAAAGGCATAGGTATCAGGGTGATCAATGCCAGCTTCCAGTCCTGCCATAACATAATACCGATAACGGCAATTACCAGCAGCAGGTCGCCCATGATGGAGATCAACCCTTCCGAAAAAATATCGGCGATGGTTTCCAGGTCAGATACCGTACGGGTGATCAGCATCCCGATAGGCGTACGGTCGAAATATTTCAACCGCAGGCTGGTGATGTGGTTAAAAACATCTTTCCGAAGGTCGCGAATAACCGACTGGCCAAGCGCGTTGGTTAAATAAGTTTGGTAGTACTGCGCTATGGTTTGTATAACCAGCTGCCCTACCATTAACCCCACCATGAACACAAGGCCATCGTAATCATTCCCCAAAATGTTTACATCAAGCGTTCTTTGAATCAGTATGGGCTGCACAACAGCAATGGCAGCCAAAAAAATGGTTAGGAACGCGGCAATTACAAAAGTCCTGTTGTAGGGTTTTACATAGTGCATAACCCTGCCCAGTAATTTCCAGTCGAGCGCCTTACCTGTAACTACGGCCCCTGAAGGGGGTACCTTTGACTTGCTATCTTTAATATCTTTCGCCATTGATCAAATCTCATTCCCCCTTCAGGGGGTTAGGGGGTAAGGATACTTTATTTCTGTTAAATACAAGCCGCAGGCGGGTACACTCATGCCTGCGCTGCTGCGGTTTTTACTTTCAATTATTTGGCAGATATCTTCGGGCTGCATTTCGCCCCTGCCCACCATAAGCAGCGTACCCACTATGGCCCGCACCATGTTGCGCAGAAACCTATCTGCAGAGATATGAAAAACTATGCCATTTTCGGTTTCAACCCACTCCGCTTTTGCAATTTTACAATTATTGGTCTTAACCTGCGTATTACTTTTGCTGAAACAGCTAAAATCTGTGTATTCCATGACTATTGCCGCCGCCCGGTTCATCAATTGCAGGTTTGGCCTGTCGCGCAGCAGCCATGAGTACCCGTGTAAAAAAGGGTTTTTCTCAAAGTGGATATGATACTCGTACGAACGCAGCGTGGCATCAAACCTTGCATGCGCTTCTGCATGAACAGGGATGATACTCTTTATAGCAATATCATGCGGTAGCAGGGCGTTTAGGCTCCTTTTGTCGATGGTCCATGGTCCATGGTCGATGGTCTCAACATCCAGGTGCACAAAAAAATCTTTAGCATGCACCCCGGTATCCGTTCTGCCGCAGCCTGTGGTTTCAATGGGTTGGCGCAGCAGTGTTGTTAGTGCTTTATCAAGCAATTCCTGCACGGTTACGGCGTTTGGCTGCACCTGCCAGCCATGGTAATTGGTACCATCATAAGCCAGTTCAATAAAATATCGTTGGGTGTTTGCCACGTGACAAAGTTAACATCATTTAGTAAACTTATTATTTTGTGAACTGTACACTTTTTATTAGACCTGAATTCACATCAACCTCCACCCTGTAACAGCCCCACGAGTTTGCAAAAATCTTATCTCCCCAAGATGTGAACCCAACATATAAATCATTTTCAGAGCTCAAACTCGGCATTGGCAAAAACCACTCTATGTCAAGCGCGCTGTTTAAGCAATACAAATTTGATTTACCCCGATAGTTAAATTCAAAGTAATCTTCACAGACTAAAAGTCGTCCATCTGTTAATATTTCAACCTCTTTAAATCTGGTGGACAATGGTGACTGTTTTTTACCAACTCCAAATTCATCAACAAGGCTTATAACATTATTTAGTAAATCTATTTTCATATAATTGAAAATAAAAGTAATCAAAAAGCATTTATCTTTGCTTCAATCTACAACCCTAACAAAATGCTACAAAGAATACAATCAATATACCTGCTATTCGCTTCTTTAGTGCTTTTCGCGCTATTTGTTTTCCCGCTTGCCCATAACATTTATGTGGATGGCAAGCTGGTAAATGTTTCCGTAACCGGCGTTTACGAAATTGTAAACGGGCAGGACCAACAGATCCAGGCATTTTTGCCGCTAACCATTATCACGGTTATTGCTGCATTGATCCCCATGGCGCTCATATTCCTGTTTAAAAACCGCAAACAGCAAATCACCTTAAGCTATGTGGCTATATTAGCACTTATAGGCTACAGCTTTTGGATGGCACAAACCGTTAAAAATGTGGTTGGGCCAATTACATTAGAGTACCGCAATATGGGCATAGGCCTGTTCCTAACATCGTTAAGTATTATCCTTATCATCTTTGCAGTTAAGGCAATTCAAAGAGATGAGAAGCTGATAAAATCGGCAGATAGGTTAAGGTAGGAATTAAAAAATATTTTTTAGTTTATCAGGATTTTGACGGCTGTCAAAAATTGAAAGAACTTTAATACTTTTTGATGTCTCAATAAAGTAAAGGGTATTATGCTTTGTAACTATACTTCGCCTTATACACTTATTTTTATTAACTACGGTGTAAATTTCAGGGACTTCGGACAGCAGAACGAATACTTTTTCAAGACGGAGTAAAAAATGCTTAGCGACTTTAACACTCCAATCGCTGATTAAATAATTAACTATACTATCAATGTTTGACTTTGCTAATGGAGTTAAAATAACTTCTTTAGCCATTTAAGCCATATTTTTCGCGTGTGCTTTTTATCACTTCTGCTGCTGGGCTTCCTAATCCGGCCTCTGCTTGCGCTAACCCTATATTAATTTGCTCTTGTTGATATTGCGGTAGGGTGTCCCATTCCTCCGTATCATCCAGTCCATTAAAATAGTTTAACATCAAACCGTACAGTTGTTTTACCTGGGTATCATCTGCATGGTCTATCTTTTCGTGTAATTCGTTTTTCAGCTCTGCAGTACTCATATTGCAATCTCCTATGCTCAAATATACCAAATTTATTTTTTACCTAAACCGCCCGGTCTTCTCTATCTTGCGGAATGGCTTGGCAAAAAAGTCGCCTACTATCTGGTTAAACATTTCTTTATAAACAACCGGTGTCGCGTGGCCCGAGTTTGGCAAGATCCACAGGTATGAATTAGTTATCGCTTCGGCTATTGCTACGGTATGTTTCGTTACTATTACGTCATGGTCGCCGCCTATCACCAGGGTTGGGCAGGTTATTTTCTTTAATGCTTCCAGTTTAATATGCGGCTGGTACGAGAGCAGGTGCAGCAGCTTCAACTGGTTTTTCATCTCGGGTGTAGGGCTCTTCATCCGTTTTAAAGAGTCGGCCCCTTTAACGTTAATATCCATAATTATTTTATAAACAAACGGATCAACCGCTGTACTATCCGGCCACAGGTTGGCACCCGTAACAGCCAGCTTTTTCACCTTGTCGGGGTGGTTCATGGCCAGTAATAAGCCTTCTATGCCCCCATCGCTCCAGCCTATTACATTGGCGTTCTTTATCTTCAGATGATCTAATAAAGCATCAAGGTCGTCGCTTATCATCTCATAGCTTAAAGAGTCCTTATTATCGATAGTTTTTCCCTGAGCACGGCTATCGGCCAGTATAACCTGGTAATTTTTAGCAAAATAGGGTACCTGGTAAACAAAATTTTTGATAGAGCCCCCGTTACCATGAATGATCAGCAGCGGCTCGCCTTTTCCATAAACTTCGTAATACATTTTTATACCGCGTATATCGGCATATTTACCCACCGCCGTATTGCGGCCATACATGGTTGTATCCATGTCTTTTTCAAAGCTTTGAGCAGAACATACAGATACTGTCAGCAAGAAAATTACCGGGGTTATAAAGAGTTTAAATATTTTCATTAGATGAGGATCTGGTGATGGTTAAAGATATAAATTCATAGCCTATCTGGCTATAGTTTTTATAAAGGCAATTAACACTTTAACGTTTTATAATAATCATCAAAAATAGCGTGCTGTGTAAAAGCAACACAAACACCAAAATCATTAACATAAAAAACATATTGATTTTTAGTCAGTTACGGTAAATCACACCCGTAACTTTGCCAGTTTTACAAATTTTAAAATCAGTATTTGAAATGCGATTAATTAATTGTACTTTTGCACCCGATTTGACGATGTAGTCAAATACGTTATTTTAATTCATGAACCCATTTATCAATCTGGGAATCCGTCATGATATTGTTAATGCCATCTCTGAGTTAGGATTTGAAAATCCTACACCAATCCAGGAACAGTCAATTCCGGTATTGTTAACAGGCAGCAACGATTTTGTCGGATTAGCCCAAACAGGGACCGGTAAAACAGCTGCTTTTGGACTGCCGCTATTAGAACTGCTCGATTTCGAAGAAAATCATCCGCAGGCGCTTGTTTTATGCCCAACACGTGAACTTTGTTTACAGATCACGAACGACATTAAGAACTACGCCAAGCACATGAACAACGTTAATGTTGTTGCCGTTTACGGTGGTGCAAGCATTCAGGATCAATTACGCCAAATTAAACGTGGTGTACAGATCGTTGTTGCTACCCCGGGGCGTATGCTTGACATTATTAACCGTAAGGCGATCAATTTTTCGCAGGTTAAGTTTGTAGTATTGGATGAGGCTGATGAGATGCTCAACATGGGCTTCCAGGAAGACATTGACAGTATTTTATCTACCACTCCGGACGAGAAAAAAACATGGCTGTTCTCAGCCACCATGCCTTCTGAGGTTAGAAGGATCGCTAAGAAATACATGACCGATCCTTTCGAGCTTACTATGGGCGAGAAAAATACAGGTAATGTTAATATTGACCACGAGTACTACGTTGTACGTGCCCGTGATAAATATGCAGCCTTTAAACGCATTGTTGATAACAACCCCGAGATCTTCGGTATCGTATTTTGCCGTACCAAAATAGAAACTCAGGAAATTGCTGAATCACTTATAAAAGATGGCTACAACGCCGATGCTTTACACGGTGACCTTTCACAGCAACAACGCGATAAGGTAATGAAACGCTACCGCGAACGCAGCCTGCAATTATTAATTGCTACTGATGTTGCCGCACGTGGTATTGATGTTAATGATGTTACACACGTTATTAACTACAGCTTACCTGATGAGATAGAAAACTACACCCACCGTAGCGGCCGTACGGCTCGTGCTGGTAAAACAGGTGTATCTATCGCTATCATCAACAGCAAAGAGCTTGGTAAAATTCGCCAGATAGAACGCACTATAGGTAAAAAGTTTGTAAAAGCCGAGATACCTACAGGTTTTGATGTTTGCGAAAAACAACTGTTCGCCCTTGTACATAAAGTACATAACGTTGTTGTTAACGACGAGCAAATTGAGCAATACATCCCGCGTATTATGGATGAGTTTAAAGACCTTGATAAAGAACAGGTTATTAAACGTTTTGCATCATTAGAGTTTAACCGCTTTTTAGATTATTACAGTAATGCACCAGACCTTAACGCCCCTGCAGATGATTTCCGCAGAGAAGGTGAAAGAGGCGAACGCGGCATGCGCGATTCAGGCGGCAAATCAGAATATACACGTTTGTTTATCAACTTAGGTAGTGTTGATGAGTTTAACCGCGGCGATTTGCTGGGTTACATTTGCAACAACTCTAAAATAAGCGGGCGCACCGTTGGTAAAATTGATGTTAAAGGTGTTTACTCATTCTTTGAAGTAAACAACGGCGATGTTGACCAGGTAGTAAATAACTTTAAAGGCGTTGAATTTAAAGGCCGCGAAGTTAGGATAGAAATATCTGGCGAAGGCACCAGCAGCTCAAGAAGCGGCGGTGGCGAAAGACGTGAAGGTGGTTACCAAAGGCGCGAAGGCGGTGGCGGTGGTTACCGTGGCGGCAATAGTGGTGGCGGACGCCGCGAAGGTGGCTTTAACAGGGACAGGAACAGTGGCGGCGGTGGCAACACCGGTGGCGGTGGTTTCCGTGATTTCTCTGGCAAACCCCGCGAAGAGCGCCCGGAACGCCGCAGAAGATTTTAGTTTAGTTAGTTTTCATAAGAGCTTTCGGAAGTAGTTAGCCGAAAGCATAGTTTTAGTTTAGTTTTGTTTACAAAGCCTCTCGTTTGTTTATCATCCGGGAGGTTTTTGTTTTTAACGGCTAAACTCTACCAAAACAGAATCAGGATACACCAGGCTAAGGTTTTGTTCATTGAGTTCTTTTATTACAAACCTGGTATAAGGCTGGTTACCTTCAAAAGAGGTGAAAATGGTATCGCCTTTGGTAAAATAATCTTCGGCGCTTTGCTCATCACCATCCATAACAAATTTCTTATCGGTTATTTTTAAGGATGTTTCGCTGTTCTTTGATTTCCAGCTGCCTATCAATTTAGGGTTCGATTCCCTTTTTTCATTTCCACAAGCTGATATCAGCATTACCACTCCCGATAGCGCTATAAAAACTAAAGCGTATTTTTTCATTGCATTAAGGTAATAAAAAAAGCATCCGTTAGCTAACGGATGCTTTTTTTTAACATTATTTAACCGGTTTTTCAACCAGTTTTGCTTTTGGCACATATATATGATGCCCCTTTTTATTTACGTAATAGTAATATGAATTTTTATCGATGTAAATAGTTTGCCCCTGTGGCCCTACCTTTTCATCGTATTTTTTATCTGCTACCGCCGATGCTCCTTTTGAGGCAACCTCGGCAGTTTTATTACCTACAGCACTTGCCGCTTTTTTGGTGGCATGCCAGCCTTTTTTAGCGGTTGTGCCTACCTTTTGGCCAAGGGTGGTATCTTTATGTGTTTGGGCAAAAGCCGATGAAGCCGCAAACAACGAGGCAGCAAACATGGCCGATTTAAATAGCTTTTTCATTTTCTGGAAGATTTTTGTTTAGTTAACTGCTATAGCTAACTCAATTTCTCTGCCAGTTTCTGCATTTCTATTACCGGGGGGCTTTTCTTGTATAAAATAGCATAAACAGCCTCGCAAATAGGCATATCTACATTGTATTGCCTGTTCACCTGGTGTAGGCAATTTACTGCATAATATCCTTCGGCAATCATATTCATTTCCAGCTGTGCCGATTTTACGGTGTAGCCCTTACCTATCATATTACCAAAGGTGCGGTTACGGCTAAACTGCGAATAAGCGGTAACCAGCAGGTCGCCCAGGTACGCCGATTCTTTGATATCCCGGTCAATAGGGTGCACCTCGCCAACAAAGCGTTCCAGCTCGCGTATGGCGTTTGATATCAGTACCGCCTGAAAGTTATCGCCATATCCTACACCATGGCAAATACCACTGGCAATAGCATAAACATTTTTAAGCACGGCACCGTACTCGGTACCATATATATCATCAGATACGATGGTTTTAATGTATCGTGTGCCCAACATGGCGGCAAACGTTGCAGCAAGCGCTGTATTTTGCGATGCTATGGTTAAGTACGATAATTTCTCCAGCGCAACCTCTTCGGCATGGCAGGGGCCGCTTATTACCAGGATATGGTCAAAGGGTACATCGTAGTGCTCGTTCAAAAACTCGCCGATAATCTTATTCTCATCGGGCACTATCCCTTTTATGGCCGATACTATTTTTTTGCCTTTCAGATCTGCCGGGGTTATCCCCTCAAGTGCTTCCTTTAAAAAAGCGGCAGGTACGTTAAGCAGTATAAAATCAACTTCCTGTATAAGTGATTTAAGATCGGTAGAGATATTTTGTGCAGGCACCTTAATTTCAACCGAACTTAAATAATTAGGGTTGTGCCTAAATTCGCGAATGTGCTGAACCGCCTCACCGTTACGCATCCACCAAAAAATCTCTTTTTCGATAGTGTTATCGGTAAGCATTTTAATATTAGCTGTGGCCCAGCTTCCGCCGCCCACAACAGCAATTTTGTTTGTTTGCTTAAGCATCAAGTAGTAAATGTCCCATCCGGGTAATTGGTTTTCCCGGTGATGCAAATTAATGAAATATTATGCAGAAAAGCAGAAAGCGGAAAGCTTAAAAGCAGAAAGTGTTAATTCCCTCCTTTTAAGCTCCCCGCTTTTAGCCTTATGCTTTCTGCTAAAAAAGATTACTTCTTAGCGTCGGTATTAAATAGTTTTGATTTATCTACTTTTTCAACCACCATGCCATCGTTCAATGTTTTTGAGATAGCCGCGAATGGCGCCGATACCACTTCTTCGCCGCCTTTAAGGCCGGTCAGGATTTGTATGTAGGTATCGTCCTGTATACCGGTAGTAACCTGAACCTGTTTTACTTTACCTGCCTGCAAAACAAATACATATTCTTTTGACGGCGGGGTTGAGGTTGTTTTCTTATCGTCTTTTGGTGCGGTACCACTTGTTGCAGCTGGTTTTTTCTCATCGCGGGTGGTAACAGATTGTATGGGTACCGACAGCGCTTTTACGTGGTTGGTGTTTATATCAACCGTAGCGGTTAATCCCGGGCGGAATGGTGAATGGTTTTCAGCATTCTTTTTCAACAGATCGATGTACGATTGCGCGGTGATACGAACTTTTACCGTAAAATTGGTAACCTGGTCTGCATTGGTACCAACCACATTGGCCGAGCTACCTATCTCGATAACCTGGCCGGTAAATTTCTTACCCAGGAAAGCATCTATCTCTATCTGCGAATCGTTACCAACGTTAATACGGTTGATATCGTTCTCGTTAACATCAACATTAACATCCATTTTGCTCAGGTCAGATATGGTCATGATCTCGGTACCGGCAAATTGCTGGGTACCCAAAACGCGCTCGCCCAGTTCAATTGATAATTTTGATACAACACCATCAACAGGTGCATAAATAGTTGTTTTAGCCAGGTTGTCCTGCGCTTCTTTTACAGAAGCCTGTGATTGCACTAAACCAAATTTAGACCCAACAACGTTTTGCCTTGCTGCTTCTAACGATGCTTTTGCACCATCATAATTAGCTTTGGCCTGCTCAAACTCGGCAACGGTTAATACCTTTTTATCAAAAAGTTCTTTACTGCGTTTGTATATCGATTCCTGGTTCACAAAAGTAGCTTCAGACTGTTTAAGCATCTGCGCTGAATTACCCACGCTTGCCTTTTGGGTGTTGTATGATGCTACCGCACGATCGTACCCTGATTTTAAGATATCCGGGCGGATACGGCATAGCAGCTGGCCTTTTTTAACCACATCACCTTCTTTTATAGGTAACTCAACAACCTCACCAGATACCTCGGGGCTTATTTTAACCTCAACATGTGGTTTAATCTTACCACTGGCAGATACGGTTTCGTTAATGTCGCGGCTTTCGGCTTTTTCAACAGCAACCTGTGTTAGCTGTGGTTTGCCTATTATACCTGTGGCCTTACCTATAATTAATAGTACGATAAGTGCCCCAAGGCCTATCAGAATATATTTAGTAGTTTTTCCCATGATGATTTCAGGATTGTTTTTTGTGTTTAAAGTGTTATAGGGTTTCCGAGATAATAGTCAATTACTTTGTTTCTGAATACAACCTCATATTGCGCGTTTATCAAATCAAATTGCGATTTGTTAAGGTTGGTTAGCGAGGTGTTATAATCAAGCGAGTTCACCAGGCCTACATTATACCTTTGTTGTATCACATTAAAGGCATCTTTATTGGCGTTATAGGTTTGCAGTGTACTCTGATATCTTTTATTGGCGGCCTTAACATCCCAAACTGCCTGGTAGATGATCTTACTTAGGTTATTCTTGGCTAATTGTGCGGTAACAATGGCGTTCTCGTTAGTGATCTTTGCCTTACGCACCGCTGTACGGGCGCTGAAGCGGTTGAAGATCGGGATCTGTAAGCTAATACCTACCGATTGATTAAAGTTGTCGCTTAACTGCCTACCGAGCGGGTAATGCAGTATGGGAGCGGTATAATTTGGTACAACAACGGCATTGCCCGAATTTTGCACAAAACCTACGGTATCAACCCTGCCGGTAGCAAATGGGGTGCCTTGTAAGCGGCGTGCATCTGAATAATTTGAACCCACCTGCCCAAATAACACCACACTTGGATAATAATTACCCCTTGCAACTTTAATATCCTGCTCGGCAGCTTTTTGCCTTGCTTCGGCAAGTGATACATCCGGGTTAACAGCCAGTGCTGTCTTTAAAACCTCTTCCGGATCAAACAATGTTGCCGCGTTTTTAAACTTGCTGATGTCTGGTTTCTCAAATGTAATGTTGGTTGCCGGCGGCATCTCCATATACTGTTTAAGGGTGAGTATGGAAAGTTCCAGCTGATTCTCGGCATTAGTATAGTTCAGGTCGGCGGTTGATTGCGAAGCCTTGGCCTGCGACAGATCAGCCTGGGTTTGGTTACCCACATCAAAGTTTTTCTGTGCCCTGTCTAACGTTATTTTGGCAATATCAATTTGCTGTTGTGCCGCGGTTACCAGATCCTGGTTGGTTAATATTTGCAGGTATTGGGTAACTACATTTAAAACCAGGTCGTTTTTTACTTTAGCTGTGTTGCTCCTGTCGGCACCAAGCAACAGTTTATTTTCTATAACCTGGTTACGTAACTGCCCGCCTTGAAAAAGCGTTACCTGTGATGACAGGTTACCACTTAAGGCAAAAATACGCTGGTTAGTAAACTGGTTGGTAGAGGGGTCAATATTACGGCCAAAGTTAAAAGAACCTTGTGGTCCGGCGGTTAAATTGGGTAGCTGGTTGTATTTAGATTGCTTCAGGGTCTCTTCTGATAGCGCCTCACTAAACTGTGCTTGTTTTATAGTTAAGTTACGTTCAAGCGTAAGGTCGATAGCTTTTTGCAGGGTGATAACTTCCTGTGCTTTTGCCGTAAAATTAACAGTCGAAAGTAATATGAAGCAGGCAATAGTTACTTTTGCGATGTGTAAGTTTAGTTTCATATAATAAATGTATACAATTGTAAGTAACCGATAATTACTTTGCAAGCTCTGTTTTATTGTTAAAATTTTAAATACTTAAACGTTTTACGAATGTACCTGGTAAAAACTCCTTGGTGGCTTAAAAAGCTGTATCCTAATTTAATATGGGATACCAAGCCCGGTGCCCGTTGCATTTATTTGACTTTTGACGACGGCCCTATCCCCATTGTTACACCGTTTGTATTAAATATTTTAAAAAAGCATAATGCCAAAGCTACATTTTTTTGCATTGGCGATAATGTACGCAAGCACCCCGATGTATTTGCCGATGTAAAAAAAGGCGGCCACACTATAGGTAACCACACTTACAACCACCTTAAAGGCTGGGCTACTGATAACCAAACCTACCTGGATAATTTTTTACTGGCCGATAAGGTTTTGGATACCCCACTGTTTCGCCCGCCGTATGGCCGTATTAAAAAGGAGCAGGCAAAACTGCTTAAACAAGCCCGGCCCGATCTTAAAATTATTATGTGGGATGTGCTTAGCGGCGATTTCGATATGAGCCTTAACCCCGAAGAATGTTTAAAGAATGTTTTAAAGAATGTGCAGCCCGGCTCTATCGTATTGTTCCACGATAGCGTAAAGGCCTTTCATAAAATGGGATATGTACTGCCCCTGGTTTTAGAACATTTTAGTAAGGAAGGGTATACCTTTGAATGTTTAAACGCTGAGATGTTTAGTTCTTTGGCTCCCTGAAGCAAGGCCTGATCAAAATCTCCACGGGAGTGACGACCGCTTATTTAGAACATATCCAAATAACAATTGTACAAAGCCCTGACTGTGAATAAAGTTTATATTTTGTAAATTCGCCGCAAGTCCTCCATCAGGCGGATTTCAATATCTTTTACTACTAAAAATCAAACATTATGGCTTTTGATTTAGACATGATCAAAAAGGTTTATGATCGCTACAGCACCCGCGTGGATGCTGCCCGCAAAGCGACCGGTAAACATCTTACTTTAACCGAAAAAATATTATACGCTCACCTTAGCGAAGGTGATGCTAAAAAAGCATTTGAACGCGGTACCGACTACGTTGATTTTGCACCAGACCGTGTGGCTATGCAGGATGCAACCGCGCAAATGGCGCTATTGCAATTTATGCAGGCAGGCCGCCCGCAGGTTGCAGTACCATCAACCGTACATTGCGATCACTTAATACAAGCAAAAGTTGGCGCCGTTGCCGATTTAAATACCGCGGTTGATATTAACCGCGAAGTTTACGACTTCCTTTCATCTGTATCTGATAAATACGGTATCGGTTTCTGGAAAGCCGGTGCAGGTATCATCCACCAGGTTGTTTTAGAGAACTACGCGTTCCCGGGTGGTATGATGATAGGTACCGATTCACACACCCCTAATGCAGGTGGTTTGGGTATGGTGGCTATTGGTGTTGGCGGTGCCGATGCCTGCGATGTAATGGCAGGTTTACCATGGGAGCTAAAATTCCCTAAACTGATCGGTGTAAAATTAACCGGTAAATTATCGGGTTGGACATCAGCTAAAGACGTTATTTTGAAAGTAGCAGGTATCCTTACTGTAAAAGGTGGTACCGGTGCTATTGTTGAATATTTTGGCGAAGGTGCACGTTCACTTTCTGCAACCGGTAAAGGTACCATCTGTAACATGGGTGCCGAAATTGGCGCAACCACTTCTATTTTTGGTTACGACGAAAAAATCGCCACTTACCTAAGCGGTACCAAACGTGCCGAAGTTGCTGAGCTGGCCAACGCTGTTGCACAGCACTTAACTGGCGATGATGAAGTTTACGCAAACCCTGAGCAATACTTTGACCAGGTTATCGAAATTAACTTATCAGAGCTTGAGCCGCACGTTAACGGCCCTTTCACGCCGGATCTGGCATGGCCTATCTCTAAATTCGCGCAGGCGGTTAAAGAAAACAACTGGCCAACTAAATTAGAGGTTGGTTTGATAGGTTCTTGTACCAACTCGTCATACGAAGATATCACCCGTTCTGCATCTATCGCGAAACAGGCTATTGATAAAAACCTGGTTACTAAAGCCGAGTTTACCATTACACCGGGTTCTGAATTGGTACGTTATACTGTTGAGCGCGATGGTTACTTAGGTACCTTCGAGGCTATGGGCGGTGTGGTATTGGCTAACGCCTGTGGCCCATGTATTGGCCAGTGGGCCCGTCATACCGACGACCCTACCCGCAAAAACTCTATCATCACATCGTTTAACCGTAACTTTGCTAAACGCCAGGATGGTAACCCTAATACACACGCTTTTGTGGCCTCTCCGGAGATCGTTACAGCGTTTGCTATAGCGGGCGACCTTACCTTTAACCCCCTTACTGATACGTTAACAAACAAAGCAGGCGAGCAGGTTAAATTTGACGAGCCACAGGGTATTGAAATGCCGATAAGAGGTTACGCGGTTGAGGATGCCGGTTACCAGGCACCTGCCGAAGATGGCAGCGGTGTTGAGGTTATTGTTAGCCCAACATCATCACGCTTACAATTACTGGAGCCGTTTACCCCATGGGAAGGCACGGACATTACCGGCTTAAGGCTGCTTATTAAAGCCCGCGGTAAATGTACTACCGACCATATCTCTATGGCAGGCCCGTGGTTAAAGTTCCGTGGTCACCTTGACAATATATCAAACAATATGCTGATAGGTGCTATCAACTACTTTAACAACACTGCTGATAGCGTTAAAAACGAAATAACCGGCGAATACGGCCCGGTACCTGCCACCCAACGCGACTACAAAGCCGCTGGTATAGGTACTGTTGTTGTTGGCGACGAGAACTATGGCGAAGGCTCATCACGCGAGCACGCAGCTATGGAACCACGCCACCTGGGTGTACGTGCCATACTGGTAAAATCATTTGCCCGTATCCACGAAACCAACCTTAAAAAACAAGGTATGCTGGGTATCACCTTTGCAGATGTAAACGATTACGAAAAAATACAAGAGGACGATGTTATTGATATTATAGGTTTAACCACCTTTGCCCCGGGCAAACAGTTAACCGTAGTATTACACCATGCAAATGGTACAACAGAAAGCTTCCCGGTAAACCACACCTATAATGCACAGCAAATAGAGTGGTTTAAAGCAGGCGGCGCGCTGAACATCATCCGCAGGCAAATGATCTCTTAATTTCGGATATCGAATTTTCAATTTCGAATTTATATTATTCAAAGCCTTCCCGAATGGGGAGGCTTTTTTTGTGGGCAATCTCCACCACGTCATTGCGAGAAGCGTAGCGACGTGGCAATCTTCGACACGCATGTAGCCTGCTTTTCTATCGAAGATTGTTTGATTTTTTGCGAAACAAAAACATGTCATTTCGAGGGAAGCGCAGCGACGAGAAATCTTGTTCATTACGCAATGTTCACCGCCTGTCACTCGAACAAGATTTCTCCTCGTACCTCGTTCGAAATGACAACCGGTTCATTTAGCTCTTGTTGTTGTTGGTGTTGTCACCAACAAGTCGCCATGCATCCGGACTTGCAATTAGCCGTCCTAAATGTTGTTGGTGACAACACCAACAACGGCGGAAAATAGAGTGGTTTAAAGCAGGCGGCGCGTTGAACATCATCCGCAGGCAAATGGCTTCTTAAGAAGTTCAAAGCCGAAAGCCTTCCCGATTGGGGAGGCTTTTTTTGTGGCCGATGTCTCCATCATGTCATTTCGAACGAGGTACGAGGAGATCTGGTTCATTATGCTAAGTTCGCCGCCTATCAATCGAACAAGATTTCTCCTCGCTATCGCTCGTTCGAAATGACAAGCGGGTTGATAGACTCTCTCTTGTGCTCTTTATAAACGAGCGCAAGTTTTCCCCAACATCTTATTAACTACTTAATATCTTTTTCTTTTCGGCGTCAAACTCCTCCTGTGAAAGGATCCCCGCGTCCAATAGTTCTTTAAGATCAAGCAACGCTTGTTTTTTTGAGGCGATCCCATCTGTTGATGGTTTTGAAGAAGCATTCGTAACTGCTGCCCCTGTGCTGCTTGTTCCTAAATCCCCGGTGGGCTTAGGGCCGTATTGAAGTAAAAGCGCTGTTATTTCGTTAAACCCTTTTACATTGGCGTAATCAATTGCCCGCTGGTCTTTCACATTTACAATACCCGCGTCCGCACTTTTTTGCAGCAATTCGGCTGCAATATCCTTTTTACCGTTTGATGCAGCATAATGCAACGCGGTATTGCCAGATTCATCCTGCCTGTTAACATCCGCGCCCTTCTCCAGCAGCATTCTGATCATGGCCAGGTGCCCGTTCTTTGCGGCCACATGCAATAAAGTTTCGCCGCCGTACTGTTTGCCCGATAAGTTATACCCGTTATCAGAGGCAGCCCCTCCGTTGTTAGATTCAAGCCAATCCAGATAGGAACCCATATCATCGCCGCTTGTGCCCGGTTTACTGTAATTAACATCCAGGCCACTATCCAAAAACATAGCAACCATCTCCTTTTGGTTATGCGCGCAGGCATACCATATGGGCGATACACTCTCTTTAGATACTGTGGTTACATCAGCCCCATGATCTATCAGCAGTTTGGTTATGATACGGCTGCCGGCTATCGCGGCTATCAATAAGGCGGTTTCGCCGCGGTCATTTGCATGGTTTACGTTGGCCCCGGCTTTCAGTAATGTTTCAAGCACGGGCAGGGTGTTGTTGCGCACTGCCAAAATAATGGCGGTATCGCCTGCCTTGGTTGATGCTTCTATATTAGCCCCATGTTTCAGCAATTCCTCTACAGCTTGTTTATTTTTATATGCAGAGGCGATCAATAAAGGTGTTTCTGCTTCGTTATTAACCGCATTTACATCTAAGCCCTTTTCTATTAGCTTTTGCATCATTTCAAACTGGCCCGAAACTGCAACTAAATGCAACAAGCTATTCCCTGCAAAATCATTAATATCGGTTTTGGCACCTTGATCGAGCAGGTATGATGCGGTTTGTTTTTGCTTTTGAAGCAGCGCGAAGTAAAATGGGGTTTCGCCCCGCTGGTCTTCATAATCTAAAATAGCGCCGGCCTCAACAAGTTGCTTTACCAGGTCCAGGTAGCCCCTGTGGGCGGCATAATGCAATGCGGTGCGGCCTCTCTCGTCGGTATACTTTACATCCGCTTCTTTGTTTGCAAGTAATAGTTCTGCTATTTTCCGGTTACCGTTTTCGCAGGCAATAATAAAAGACATTGACATGTATTGATTATTTTTAGGCTTGGTGTGTTAATAATAATTCTACGGTTTTCGCTTTCAGGTTATCATCACCAGCTAAATCGGCCGCTGTTTTATCCTGGTCATTTAACAGTTTGGCATCGGCCCCCGCAGCCAGCAGCAGCTTAACTTTTTTATACGTTTCCCTTGCTTTATCCTGTTCGTAATTAACGTTAAACGCGCAAACTTTATGCAGTAAGGTATTGCCACTGTTATCGACCTCGTTAATATCTATTATATCTTTCGATAGAACCATTTCTAATACGCCGGGACTTTTTTCGGCTACCCAATCAATCCCTGATTTATCAACCCCGTAGTGTGGTGCTGTTTGCCTAATATCGGCACCATCATCTATCAGGCGCTCAAGTATTTTCAAATTATCGCCCGACTCCTTATACATCCTTCTTAAATAGCCCGTCAATATGGTTTCACCAGCCTTATCCCGAATATCAAAATCAGGCATTTCATACGATGCAAGTTTTTCATAGATACTATAGATAGACCAATTAACCACGGCATTAAAAAACGCGGTTTCGCCTTCGTTATCAGCCTGGTTCGGCTCAGCTCCATTTTTTAAAAGTATATCTAATAAATATTCCTTACCCTTTTGAACCGCAGCCATTAGGGGCGTTTTTTTAACAATATCGGGGGCGTTAGCATCTACGCCTTCGGCAATCAGCAAATCAATATAGGCAATGCATTTATTTTCATCAGGGATATATTTACGAATCACCTGCATTATAAAATTCTCTTCGGCATTGTTTTTATAGGAAGTATCGCAACCAGCATCAATAAGTGCTTTAATAAACACGGGATGTGCACCTTTCTCGAAAGCATAACCCAACAGTGTTTGGTTGCTCACCTCGTCGTTCTTATTGGTTATTTTGGATAAGAACTGCCTAAACGATTCCAAATCAGCTTCATTATCTTTTAAAGATGTAAAAAGCTGTTCTATTATCGTCCCGTCAAAACTATCGTACTCGTAAATATCCAGTTCTATTAAACCATTATCTATCAACAGATCCAAAAACTCAAAACGCCGGGCATTTACAATTTGCCTTATTGCATCCCCGAGCGCGAATTTTTCTATTGTTTTTGGCAGCACTTCCCCATCATCGAGCAGTTGTTTGGCTGTTTGGAAATCTGATCGTCTGAATGCCTGTATGACAGCACTTTCATTTTGCATATATCAAAAGCTGTTTAGTAAAAAAATAAGTTATTTTTAAAGCAATAAAATTTGAGGATTGTTTTGGTTATTTGCCAACGCTATTGAACAGGGATTACGATACGACCGGGGTGTAATTAAAATCAAGTTCAATTTTATCGGCGGTTTCACTGGCGTAATTATCGTCTGTGTAATGCCAGCCAATATTTAATTCCTGATTAGGCCGGGCTTCTATTTCGATATTATAAAAGTTGGTTGATACCACACTGGCAGCTACTAAACGCTCGTGCCGAAGGCTGATAGTATATTTACCGGCTGCAATATCTATCTTATCGGTAAACAATTCTTTGTCGTCAATTTTAATGATGCTTAGCTGTTTGGTAGTAGTAATGCGCGATAAATTTTGCCCGCCTGCAATATCATTACTAAAATGTGCTCTAGCATTTTTAGTATCAATAGATTGCTTGACCCCGCCATAAATTACAAAAAGCACAATAGGGCCTCCTATTCCCGCCCATGACGGCAACCCAATTTTGGTTAGGATGACGATAAGAACGATCATGCCGGCAATTGGCAGTATGGTGTTTGCAAAGCTTTGCTTAGGTTTTTGGTCGATGCTCATATATGGTTATTGATAGATTTCGGCTCGTAATAATTGATAACGGTCTTTTAGTAATTACAGCTTACAACAATATATTGTTTTCGGGAATTGCGTTGTGCGGGGGTTATCATGTTGCGATAAATCACCAGGCTATGTTAAGCATCTGTCTCGTCCTAAAAAAAGTTTACAGGTTTTAAGATAGTCCTGTTATTTATTTACAGGTTAATAGTGTCCTGAGATAGGTTTACAATGTTACTATTTTTATGATAATAGTTCTTCCATAATTTTTC
>NZ_LGEK01000100.1 GCF_001636615.1 Mucilaginibacter sp. L294
AGATGTGTATAAGAGACAGACATCTAATTAACCCCACCATTAATTAGTTGATTTATTAAGAAAAAGGGAGAGGAAGCCTCGATGATCTTTTAGCAACTTTTCAGACAGCCTGGAATAAGTGCTCTACTTTATCCGAAGGGATGATCCAACGGATAATAAATTAACTAAGTGTTATGAAAAATTTGAAGTATCCAAAAGTAAACAAACAAACAACCGCTACTCCACCGCGATGTTGTTGTATGTACATGTAGTTTCCAGTATTATCCCAGGTAAGTTTTAATTACACGGATTAGGTATCAATGACTTTGCTCGTTGCTGCTCATGGAACTGTTATGTCTCAAATTTCGTCTGCACTTCCTTAATCTTCATTAAGCAAGTAAAAAATCATTAACAACATTAAAATTTCAAACTATGAACTTCAAAAATTATCTATCAAAAGCAAAATACCTTACACTGGGTGTTTTATTAAGTGGTGCAGCAGTAGCGGGGGATAAAGTGCCGGCAGCAAAATTTATTAAAGAGGGCGTATGGCGCGGAGTATTTACGGTGAGCGAATCGCAGGTGCCGTTTAACTTTGAGCTGAAGGGGAAAGACCCACAGCATGCCATATTTACGTTGCTAAACGGTACCCGCCGCGATAACTTTCATGTGGAACGCCGAGGTAATGATTCGGTATATATTAAAATGAATACCTACGATGCCGCATTGGTTGCTAAAATTAACGATGATAATACCATTAGCGGTGAATACCGCAGCCTGGTACCCGGTTTTAGGGGGAATGCCCTGCCATTTACTGCCGAATACGGTAAAAATTATCGCTTTGTAGAACCCGGTAAAGATGTAGCCCCGACCGCCGACCTATCCGGTAAATGGGAAATTAAAACCTATAGTAAAGAAGCCGTCCCTGCATCTATCGCCATACTAAAACAAAAGGGAAACAAGCTAACAGGCGTAGTAATGACTGTTGTTGGCGATACTCGCGAACTGGAAGGCACCGTACAAGGCGACGAATTTGCGCTGAGTGGTTTTACCGGGCCAAGTCCGTTTATTATAAAAGGTAAAATTAATGCAGATGGCACCATTAGCGGCGAAGAAGGTTTCGGCATCTACAAAAACCTGAAGTTTGATGCTACAAAAAATGCGGCTGTTGAATTGCCCGATCCGTATAAGCTAACCTTCCTGAAAGAGGGGTATAAAAAACTTGATTTCTCTTTCCCGGGGATTGACGGAAAACAGGTATCGTTAAGCGATGAGAAGTACAAAGGCAAAGTTGTTATCATCGAGATAATTGGTACATGGTGCCCAAATTGCACCGACCAAACCGTATTCCTGTCGCCGTGGTTTAATAAAAACCGCCAGCGTGGGGTAGAAGCCATAGCCATTGGCTTTGAGCAGAAAGACAGCCTGGAGTACGCCAAATACACATTAGGCAAGCTAAAGGAAAAATATAACATTAACTATGATATTGCTTTTGGCGGCCTGGCTGATAAAAAACTGGTATCGCAAAAGTTGCCTGCACTGAATAAGTTTATTGCTTTCCCAACCACCATAATTATTGATAGGAAAGGTGATGTACGCGAGATCTATACAGGTTATACAGGTACCGTAACAGGTAAATACCACGAGGATTACGAAAAGAAATTCAACAAAGTATTAGATGAATTGATTGCCGAGCCGGCACCAGAAACTGCACAGGTAGTTGAAAAAAATACACGCCAGGCTAACTAAACTTTAAACCAAACATAAACATATGAAAACTAACAATTTAAAAGGGCTTTTAATAGGCTTGTTATTTAGCGGTGCCGCTTTCGCAGGCGATAAAGAACCGGTAAAATTTATTAAAGAGGGCGTTTGGCGTGGTGTATTCCGTGTAAGCGAATCGCAAGTGCCGTTTAACTTTGAATTTAAAGGTAAGGATGCAGAGCATGCGGTATTTACGCTGCTAAATGGGACTCGCCGGGATAATTTCCATGTACAAAAAATAGGTAAGGATTCAGTGTTCATTAAAATGAATACTTATGATGCTGCCCTTGTTGCCAAAATTGAAGAAGATGGCACGTTAAGCGGTGAGTACCGCAGCCTGGTACCGGGTTTTAGGGGTAACTCGTTGCCTTTTACTGCCGAGTACGGCAAAAGTTACCGCTTTGTTGAACCCGGCAAAGATGTTGCCCCGGCAGCAAACCTAACCGGTAAGTGGGAATTGAAGGTTTACTCGAAAGAGCAGGTGCCAAACAAGATTGCTGTTCTTAAACAAAATGGCAATAAGCTAACCGGTGTAATTATGCAGGTAACCGGCGACAGCCGCGAACTGGAAGGTACCGTACAGGGCGATCAGTTTGAACTATCCGGTTTTACCGGCCCAAGCCCAAAGATCTACCGCGGTAAAATAAATGCAGATGGCACCCTAAGCGGCGAAATTGGCTCAGGTATTTATGATAATACGAAGTTTGACGCTGTAAAAGATGACAAAGCCGAACTGCCTGATCCGTATAAATTAACTTTTTTAAAAGAAGGCTACAAGAAACTGGATTTCACTTTTCCTGACCTTAACGGCAAACCGGTATCATTAAGCGATGATAAATACAAAGGCAAAGTAGTTATTGTAGAAATTATAGGTACCTGGTGCCCTAACTGTACTGATCAAACCGTGTTTTTGTCGCCATGGTTCAACAAAAACCACCAGCGTGGGGTAGAAGCCATTGCCCTTGGTTTTGAGCAAAAGGATAGCCTTAAATATGCCCAGTACACTTTAGGCAAGCTGCGCGATAAATATGATGTGAAATACGACATCCTGTTTGGCGGCTTGGCCGATAAAAAATTGGTGTCGCAAAAATTGCCTGCGCTTAATAAGTTCGTGGCATTCCCAACTACGATCATCATCGACAGGAAAGGCGAAGTACGCGAGATCTATACCGGCTACACCGGCACGGTAACCGGCAAATACTATAAGGATTACGAAAAGAAATTTAATGCCCTGCTTGATAAACTACTGGCAGAGGATGCGCCAACAACCGCGGCTGTAAACACAGACGATAACGCATCAAAAGGAAGATAAAAAACTGGACTATATAATTAACTATTACCCTGGTGCAGGCTTGCCTGCGCCGGGTTTAAACAACAAAACTAAGCACAAGAACGATCATGAAATTAACAATTGGCCTATCGGTAATAACCATAGCATCTATTGCCGCATTAACGGGCATGGCTCCCAACAAAACAAACAATGTAAAACCTACGGCAATTGCAGTAAACCATAACAGGTTTGCAAAACCCGTTGTTTTTAAAGTAGATAATCAAACCAGTAAACTTACCTGGCTGGCTAAAAAAGCCACCGGTGAGCATACCGGCACCGTAGAAGTAAGCGATGGTAGCTTTACCCTTGATAATAACACATTGAAAGCAGGTAGCTTTGATATCGATACCCGCAGTATTACAGACACAGATATTACCGACGAAGGTGCTAACGGCAAACTGGTTACCCACCTTAAAAGCGATGATTTTTTCAGCGTAGAAAAGCATCCTAAAGCAAACTTTGTGCTTACATCTGCCACAAAAGCAGCGGGTAATACTTATAATGTTAAGGGTAACCTAACTATAAAAGGTATCACTAACGAAGTTACTTTCCCGGCTACGGTTGCAGTGAATGGTAAAAAGTTAACCGCCAATGCTAAGATCACCATCGATCGTACCAAATACGATATCAAATTCAGATCTAAAAACTTCTTTGAGAACCTGGGCGACAAAGTGATCTATGACGATTTTGATATTAACGTGGCGCTCGTAGCCAACGCCCAATAAATAAAGAAACTACATTGATTAGGTTGGAAAGATAAAGACCCCTGCTTTGAGCGGGCAGGGGCTTTATTGACTAATAAACCCGTAAATAATATACTATAACAGCTGAGTAAATAACCATGAAAAAGAAGAATATCACATTAACTATAATAAGTGTTACGCTTTTATTCATTACCACGGTAAGCTTCATGTCGGGACCCGACGAAGTACAAACCAGGGAAGAGCTTGGCCGTAAACTGTTTTTTGATAACATCCTTTCTAAAGACAATACTATTAATTGCTCATCGTGCCATAACCCCGAGTTTGCATTTGCCGATACCGCTGTATTTAGCAAAGGTATTGGTGGTAAGCTAACTGCACGTAATTCACCGGGCCTTACAAACTTATCGGGCCGTACCCACTTTTTTTGGGATGGCCGCGCTGCCTCGTTAGAGGAGCAGGCCCTCGGGCCAATTACATCGCCTGATGAGATGGGTTTACCCATTGAAGAGGCAATTGAACGACTTAACAAAAACGAATTTTATGCAAACGCTTTTCAAAAAATATTTAAAGCAGCGCCGAATAAAGATAATTTGTTGAAAGCACTTGCTGCTTTTGAACGGACGCTGGAAACAACTAATAGCCCTTACGACCGCTATATAAATGGTGATGATAATGCGTTATCAGCCGCTGCGGTACGTGGCCGAAACATATTTATTGGCAAGGGCAACTGTAACAACTGCCACTCTGGCGAAGATTTTACAGCAGACCGCTTTAAAAGCATTGGCTTATATAATGGCAAGGACCTGAACGATGCCGGCAGGTTCAAAATAACAAAAGACAGTACCGTACTGGGCGAATTTAAAATACCTGGTTTGCGTAATGTGGCCGTAACGGCGCCATACATGCACAACGGTAAATTTAAAAACCTGCGTGCCGTGGTGGAGTACTATAACAACCCATCGGCTGTGGTAAGCGACGGTATTAACCGCGACCTGTCTTTAGATAAACCATTGAACCTTTCATCGCAGGACATAGATGATGTAGTTGAATTCCTGAAAGCCTTAACTGATGATAGGTTCGCCAAAAATATAAGCAAAACTAATACTGTAAACTAATCTGAATACTTAACAGCAAAAATGTAATGCGGGCTAGAACGGCCTGTACGCAATACACTTTTGCCTAAACTTTAACACAATCAAACAATGAAAAGAGCTATACTTTATATATTATTTTTAAGCCTTATTTATGGGCAAAATACACTGGCGCAGGAGGCGAGGCGGGTAACCGGGGTGGTTACCTCGGCCGATGATAGCCAGCCCCTACCAGGTGTATCTGTACAGGTAAAAGGTACTAACGAGGGTGCCGTCACTAAACTTGATGGTACGTTTGAACTAAATATCACTACAGGTAAATACCTTGTTTTTTCTTTTGTAGGGTACGAAACACAAGAGATTTATATCGATGGTATCCGCAGGTTTAACGTGGCGCTTAAGCCCAAAGGCAATCAGTTGGGCGATGTGCAGATAATCGGTTCACGTAACGCCAACCGCACCAAACTCAATTCGGCCAACCCGGTTGATATTATTGATATTAAGGCGTTACAGGAGAGCAGCCCGCAGGTAAGCGTTACCCAGTTGTTGCAATATGTATCGCCATCCTTCCACTCATCCGTATCAGGCGGTGGTGATGCGGCATCGGCAACCTCAACAGCGCAATTGCGTGGGCTGGGAGTAGATCAATTACTGGTTTTGATAAACGGCAAACGCCGCCACAAAAGCTCCAACATTAGTTGGGGTGGCTTGGGGAACGGTGCTACCGGTTATGATCTAAACTCTATCCCAACCGGTTCTATAGACCGCATTGAGATACTACGCGATGGAGCGGCCGCTCAATATGGTTCTGATGCCATAGCAGGGGTAATTAACATTGTATTAAAGAAATCTACCGATCAGTTAACGCTTAATTCTACTGCCAGTAGCCGCCGCCGGGGGGATGGCATTACTACTCGTACCAGTAGCAATTATGGCGTTAAACTCGGTGATAAAGGTGGTTTTTTAAACTTAACCGGCGAATTTGCAACCCAGGCGGTATCCTTGCCGGTAGGTAACGATGATGCAGGCCTGTATATTGGCCCTGCTTACGGCGGTGGTGCCAATACCCGCGGTTTTGACCAGATCTACACCAAAGAAATAGATGATGCCATTATCAAATCGAGAGGGATTGACAGGCATTACTTTGAC
Organism: Mucilaginibacter sp. L294; assembly: GCF_001636615.1. Classification (GTDB taxonomy): domain Bacteria; phylum Bacteroidota; class Bacteroidia; order Sphingobacteriales; family Sphingobacteriaceae; genus Mucilaginibacter. Next base: position 6,018 of record NZ_LGEK01000100.1, read on the forward strand.
CAGCGCGGCAGCACCAATAAAGCCATTGACGCATTGCTGTTCTTTAATGCGGCGGTACCTTTACAAAAAGACGTTGAACTATACAGTTTTGGCGGTATCAGCCAGCGTAACTCACAGTTTACGGCTGTTTACCGTTTACCGGGCTGGACCGAACGCAATAACACATTCATTTACCCCGATGGCTTTCTACCAGCCATGGATAACATTATTTCTGATAAATCACTCGCGGTAGGTGTAAAAGCCAAAGTACGCGGTTGGAATGTAGATATATCAAATGTTTATGGTAACAATAGCTTTGGTAACAATATCTCCAATTCACTAAATGCAAGCTACGGTTTGCGTACCCCGCGTAAATTTGATGCAGGTAGTTATAGCGCCAGCCAAAATACCGGTAGCCTTGATTTTAGCCGTTACTTTGATAAGATCCTGAAAGGGGTGAACATAGCCTTTGGCGGCCAGTACCGTGTAGAAACCTATCGCATAAACGCAGGCGATGAGGCATCCTATTCTAAAGCCGACCTGAGGCAGATATACGGTGTGGATACCACATCGGGCGGTATACCTTACACAACATCATTAGGGCAAACACCGCTAAATGGTTTATCGCCGGGCTCACAGATCCACGCGGGTTTCAGGCCAAGTAACGAGGTGAATGTAAATCGTTCCATCTCTGCAGGCTACGCCGATGTGGAGGTGAATGCAACCAACGCCTGGTTGGTGTCGGGCGCTTTACGCGTTGAGAACTATTCAGATTTTGGAAGCGTATTTACCTACAAAGCAGCAACCCGTTATAAATTTGCCGATTTCTTAAGCGTTCGTGGTTCCATTAATACCGGCTTCCGCGCCCCCGATCTGGCACAATTCTATTATACCGAAACATCAACCACGTTTCAAAATGGAGTAGCTATTGACCAGGTTACCGCTAATAACGTAAACCCTGCAACAAAGGCATTGGGTATCCCAAGTTTAACGCCCGAGCGATCTAAGGGTTATACTGCCGGTATCACCTCATCGCCTATACCAAATTTTGAGTTAACCATTGATGCTTACAAAATTGATATCCGCGACAGGGTAGGTAACACGGGCCGCTTTTCGGCGACTGATACCAACCTGCCAGCAGATGTAAGGGCATTGTTTGTAGCAACAGGTACGGTGCAGGCCAAGTTCTTCTACAATTCATTTAGCACCAGCACCAGAGGGGTGGAGCTAACAGGTAGTTATAAATATACTTTTGGGAATGGCGCTAAAGCAACCTTCCTGTTAGGGGCCAATTTCCTGGAAACTAAATTGACCAAAGTGAACACCCCACCGGGACTGGAAGCATACCGCTACATTATATTTGATGAGTCGGAGAAGGCTCGTGTAACTAATAACATCCCGTCTAAAAAAATCACCTTACAGGGTACTTACGGAATAGACAGGTTCAACTTCCTGCTACGCACGGTTTACTTTGGCTCGGTGGTTTCAGTTACCCAGCTAAACGCCAATTTCCCTAAGCCCGATTATTACTACCAAACGTTCAGTCCGGTTTGGATAACCGATCTGTCCGTAGGTTATGCAGTATCTAAAAACTTATCGGCTACGGTAGGTGCCAACAACCTGTTCAACATACTGGGCGATTATACTATCCCGGCACCGGGAAGTAATATTACCCGTATCCCGGGCCCGGGCTCTTCGCAGGCTGGTACAAATACAGGCATACAGCCATTTGTAAGGTTATCAGCTAAATTTTAAATCATATCAAGAAACAGAACTCATGAAAATAATCGAATATATTTTAAACAGAATAAAAAGGCCGGGAAGGCTGCCGAGGCTCCAACCTGTCTACGCGTTAAGTATGCTTATAATATTACTATCAGCATCCTGCAAAAAAACAGATTACCTGGATACTGATAATTCACAAAGGCCGCCATTAAGCGCCAAGGTGAAATTGGTGAACGCCTTAAGTATAACCGCACCAATAAACTTTCTGGATTTTACCCGGCAGATCAATACCAGCCTGGTAACCCATAATTTATCTACAGATTACTTGGATACGCAATTTGGCAAGGTACAGTACAATACTACCGAAGGCAGCAATACCAGTTACAAGTCATCATACATGTTTGGCGGGAGTGCCAATTTTCAGCAAGAGACAGATAAAGCATCTTTTTCAGGCCCTAATGGCCCCATAGCTGATTTTTATCACACCTTATTCGCGGTAGCAAAACGTAAACCCAGCAAATTAAACCCGGGTAACCGGGACAGCCTGATACTGGTTTACGACGATCTGGATGCCCCTGCAACGGGCAAAACCAAAGTGCGGTTTGCTAACTTTTCGCCCGATGCACCAAATGTGAGTTTTGCTGAGGCAGGCGGTACCGCCATATTTACCAACGTAGGCTACGGTAGCTTTAGCGATCAAACAGTACTTACTTATGATGCCACCGGCAAAGGCCCTGCCACCATACCGGGACTAAGCTGGAAAACTCTGGGGCCGTTTAAAGAGATAGCACCAGCCACAGGAATAAACTTTGAGATAAGGAATGCCACCACCAATGCTGTGATCCCGTTAACCGGAACAGGGTTAACCGGCGTAACATTTGAGGCCGGTAAAATATATACCGTGTTTATAAACGGGACTGTAGCAGGTGGAACTTTAAGCGCGACGATAATTACCCATACTAAATAATAAGCACGTATAATAAGTGATTTAATATTGTGCTTTAAGGCAGTGCGGGTAATACCCGCCTGCCCTTTTTAACGTTTAATCATAAAAACAATAGCCATGAAAGATAATAGTAGAAGACAATTCATTAAAAACACCATTGCAGCTACCGCTGCCGTAACCGTGGGCACATCTTTAATAGATAGTTCAACCGCGTTTGCAGGTGTAGAAGCATTTAAGTTTACACAGGTAACGCTGCCATTTAAATACGCCGACCTGGAGCCGAATATTGATGCATTAACCAATGAAATACATTACACAAAGCACCATACTGCATATATCAAAAATGTGAATGATGCCATCGTTGCCGAAAATATACCCTACACCAGCGAAAAGCAATTTTTTGACAATGCCTCAAAACTATCCGCCAAGGCCCGCAACAATGCAGGTGGCGCCTGGAACCATAACTTTTTTTGGGAAAGTTTACGCGCACCGGGTGGGGCAGGGCCGCAGGGTAAATTGTTGGATGCTATCAACAGTTCCTTTGGCTCTATTGATAAACTAAAAGAGCAATTTAACGATGCTGCTACAAAACGTTTCGGATCTGGCTGGGCATGGCTGGTTGCTGATGGCAACAAGCTAAAAATTGGCTCTACTGCTAACCAGGATAACCCATTATTTGATAATGCTGAACTAAAAGGAACGCCTTTATTAGGTCTGGATGTTTGGGAACATGCTTATTACTTAAAGTATCAGAACCGCCGCCCCGAGTATATTGCTAATTTTTGGAATGTAGTTAACTGGGATAAAGTAGCATCACGATTAAGTTAGTTATTGCAGCTAAAATCGGCCCATAGCTTATTCATTCGTTTCCATACCGGTGCGCCTGTTTTTTGCGGACTAAGCTCATGGAAAATTATTAGTTTATCTGAGCCGGGACAAGTACGTACATGTACTATGCAATTTAACATTATGGGCCTTTTGGCCATATAATAGAGCATGTAAACTGTTCCTGCAAAGGTTTGCAGGTCGGCACCGCTTTTGTCAATTTTTTTAAAGCTTGTTTTTATTTTTACAAGTTGTTCTGGTTTGATGCTTCGTTTCCCGATGTTTCTTTCTACAAGGCCGGTATAATAAGCCGTAAGGTTTTTTTTTATCGTGGTTGAGGTAATAGCTGGTTTTTCGTCTATCAACCATAAAAATGCATATGACCAGTAATCTGGGCTTTTTACATCACCCCAACCGGGTGTAAAACGAATATCTTCTACCCCATGGTAAGGGATTGACGGCGCAAAATCGATAGGGATAGGGAAACGTTCAATGCTCCAGCCATCCATTGCCAGCGTATAGGGTGCTTTCCAATTAGGCGCGTCAAATTTTTCCTGTCCGTAGCTTTTAAAAAATACCAGGCAAATAATGAGGGTCAGGATGCTTTTCATTGTGGAGTGTTTTTTCAAAACTAAATCATTATCATCTGTTAAACAATAACTTAAATGTTAAATAACCTTAAATGTCTTTCTGATTTTAACAAAATAATGTAGGGCGGTTAATATGTATATCAAATACACAAAAACTGTCACAATACGAACGCTCACCGTTCGGTACCGAACGGTTTTTATTGCTATATAATCGCTAAATAATTAACAATCAATTATATATAATTGTGGCGTGAAAAATGTGGGAGATAGTAAAAAAGTAGGTTTATTTTGATAGAAGAACATGTATGGTATTTGGTTGAAAAATTCATCTCGGGCGAGATCAGTCGCGCCGAGCTGAAAGAGTTGCAATCTTTGCTGGCCTTATATCCAAAATTATTCCTGTTAGTAAAAGATTTTTTGATCAGTTACCAGGATCCCGACCCTCAGGTAACCCCAAAACAGATACGTGCCTTTTTGGCAAAGGTTGAGAACCCAGAAGCAAAAAGCTGGGTCGTAAAAAGTGTATGGCACAAACTGGGCAACGCTATTACTCGTGAAGCAACCATGGCCGGGCAGTTCTTTAAGGTTGCTGTACGTAACCTGCAAAGAAACAGCAGTATATCTGCCGTTAATATAAGTGGTTTGGCTGTTGGTATTGCAGGGGCAGTACTTATTTTACTTTGGGTGCAAAACCAGCTAAGTTACGATCAGTTTCATACCAATAAAGCCCGCATATACCAGGTGTTTAACCGCACCAAGGCTGACGGTGAACTGCGTGCATGGAGCAGCACACCCATGCCTCTGGCACCGGCGCTCAAGGCTGATTACAGCCAGGTTGAGCAGGCCGTTCGGACAAACTGGGTAGGTTCATTTGTGTTAAAGAATGGTGATAAAAAGCTGGAAACACAAGGCCTTACAACCGACCCTGGTTTCCTGAAAATATTTAGCTTCCCGTTAATTAATGGTGATGCCCGTACAGCTTTAAATAATGCGCATTCTATTGTGCTTACACAAAAACTGGCTAAAAAACTTTTTGGTGATAATGACCCGGTAGGTAAGACTATAGGGGTGGATAGTACAGCTAATTTTACAGTTACCGGCGTACTAAAAGACCTGCCGAATAACACTCAATTCAATTTTGAATACCTGGTGCCTTTTGATTATATGAAAGAGGTGCATTGGTATAACACCAACTGGAAATATCATAGCTTACAAACCTATGTGATGCTCAAGCCCGGTGTTACCGAGGCTACAGCTAATAAACTTTTTAAGGATATTTATCGCCGTTACCCCGGCGAGAAGCGCAATGATGCTTTTGTACACCCCATGAGTAAGTGGTGGCTGTATTCTAAATATGACAATGGTAAGTTTGTAGGCGGGCAAATTACTACTGTACACCTGTTCACCGTTATTGCCCTGCTCATTATTCTCATCGCCTGCATTAATTATATGAACCTGGGTACAGCACGTAGTGCAAGGCGGGCAAAAGAAGTTGGCATCCGTAAGGTTGCGGGCGCCGAGCGTTCCTGGCTTATCAAGCAGTTTTTGGGCGAATCTGTATTGGTTACATTTTTGGCCGCCATTTTCGGTTTAATATTGGTGCAATTAGCCCTGCCATGGTTTAATGGTATTGTAGAAAAACCTTTAGTAATGCCTTATAATAAACCGGTTTTTTGGTTTACTGCTGCGGGCTTTATACTGATAATAGGGATAGTTGCCGGTAGTTATCCGGCATTTTATTTATCGAGTTTTAAGCCGGTTAAAGTGTTGAAGGGAAGCATACAAGCCATGAACGGGTTGATCAATCCGCGCAAAGTACTGGTTGTTTTACAGTTTACATTGGCCATAGTATTCATTATAAGTACTACGGTAATTTACAGGCAAATAAACTATGCGCAAAAACGCGATACGGGGTACCAGGTAGATAACCTGGTATATATCTATATTAAAGGCGATATCGCAAAAAATTATACTACTATCCGTAATGAACTGGTAAACAGTGGTGCAGTAAGTAGCATTACGCGTACTTCATCGCCCATATTGGATATTTGGACCAATAGCGATTCGTACCAGTGGGATGGAAAACCCGCAGATTCGCGCGCATATTTTAATGAGAACCTTACCGACCACAATTTTACGAAAACCTTTGGCCTGAAATTACTGGCAGGGCGCGATATTGATGTTGCAGCCAACCCTACAGATACATCTGCTATACTGGTTACCGAGCAGGCCGCCAAAGTAATGGGCTTTAAAAATCCTGTTGGGCAAGCGCTTAAAAACGGGGATAATAATTACCATATTGTTGGTATAGTGAAAGATTATGTTGCAGTATCACCTTTCATAACGTCGATGCCAATTATTATCCGGGGTTCGGCCAGATTGTTTGGCACAGTTACCTTAAAACTAAACACGCAGCATGCTGTAGCAGGCAATATTGATAAGATCAGCAACATATTTAAACGATACAACCCCAATTACCCATTCGACTTTAAATTCCTGGACGAATCGTACCGGATAAAATTTCAGGAAGAGCAGCATGCCGGGCAACTGGTAGCCGTTTTTGCCGGCCTGAGTATATTAATATCCTGCCTTGGCCTATTTGCGCTGGCTGCTTGTATGGCCGAAGGCCGTACAAAGGAGATAGGTATTCGTAAGGTACTCGGTGCTTCTGTAATACGGATAACCACCTTGTTAACAAAAGATTTCCTGGTACTGGTGCTTATTGCATTTGCAATTGCTTCTCCAATTTCCTGGTGGTTGATGAACAAATGGTTACAGGATTATCAATACCATACCAATTTAAACTGGTGGATCTTCGGTCTTACCGGGCTGGCATCTGTAGTGATAGCCTTTTCAACAGTTAGTTCCCAAGCCATCAAAGCTGCTATAGCCAATCCCGTAAAAAGCTTAAAAACGGAGTAGGGGCGCTACTTCATTAGTTCCCGCTGGATATCAAATAGAAACTCAAACAGGTTTATCTCCGTTGGTATCTGCAACTTTTTACGCAGCCGGTACCTGCTTATCTCTACCCCGCGAACAGAAATAGCCATCAGCTGGGCGATCTCTTTGCTGGATAGGTTCATGATCAGGTAGGCACACAGCTTTAATTCCTGTTGGTTTATGCTGGGGTAACGGTTTTTTATAATGGTTAAAAAGCCGGCATGTACCTTGTCAAAATGGATAGAAAACTGTTCCCATTCTTCGTTTATCTTATTCTCTCCGGCCAGCAGGCGAAGTATCTTTTTGATCTCTGTGGTCTCAACCATGTCTTTACCAGATTTTTGCAAGTTTTGCAACTCATCTTTCACCTTAAGTAAAAACTCCTTCTTTTGTACCAGGTTTAATGCTGATGAGGCCAGTTCTGATGTTTTAAACTCTATCTCAGACTGCAGCATTTCATTTTTAAGTTTTACCAGCTCTTTTTCAGAACGTTCAAGCTCAAGCTGATGCAGGTAAGCTATTTGCTTTTGCTCTTCTTCGTTTTTTTGCTGCTGAATAAGTAATTCCTTTTGTTGTTTAATAATGTGGCGTTTTTCCTGTAGCTTATATAAATAGTACAGTATGCCAGCAATAATAACCAGGTATAAAATATACGCCAGTACCGACCCGTACCACGGTGGGTTTATATTAAAAGCATAGCACGCTACAGCCGATTCATTGTTTTGATGATTGCGTGCCTTTACTTTAAAGGTGTAGCTGCCTGCCGGTAAATTGGTATAATCTTTTTCCGATTTTTTTGACCATGCCGACCATTCCTGGTCAAAGCCTTCTAACAGATAGCTGTATTCGGCATTTGATTGCTCTTCGAAAATGGGCGACGAATACTCAAAATGCAACGAGCGCCACCTGTAGCCCAGTGTTAATGTATTGCTTGCTGTTTGTTTGCCATCATCATTAACATGGCTAAAATAACCACCATAAAGCACACTATCGGTAGCTGAAGTAGCCTTAACCTTGCGGATGTACACCTTTAACGGATGTATGTTTTGTTTGTATTTAGCGTAGTTAATATGATAAAAACCATTCTCGCTACCTACAAATATATTGTTAGCGTTAATCGGGTAAACATTTTCAAAACCACTGAGTATGCGGTTATTTAACTCGGGGAAGTTGATGATGGTTGGGGTTGCAGCATAATCTACCACGCCCAGGCTTTTGCCCTGTACAAACCAGATATTGCCGGCCTGGTCTTCTTGCAAGTATCTTAAACTGCGGTCGCCAAATATTTTTTTGAACTGTGCCGATGGTTTAAACCGATCTGTTTTAGCATCGTATTCATAAACGCCTTTTTCGGTAGCTATTACAACATGCCCTTTTACCTTAAATACAAAATTATTTAAGTTTGAAGGTAACCCTTGCGCTGTAGTGTAGGTTTTGATCTGATCATTATCAGGGTTTAATTTATACACCCCGCGATAAGGGTGCGAGGTCCAGATAATATTATTACTATCAACCTGCACAAAACGGGCCGACTCATAATATTTGGCTACGCTACCTTTATCAATTAACGAGTTGATCTTGTTTTCAAACAAACGTACGCCATAATAATTACCGGCAGCTATAAGCGGGGTGCCCGCCTTGTTTTTTAATGGTTGAAAGATCCAAAAACCGGTGCTATTATAAATAGGTGAAAGCTTATCGTTTAAAACTTCAAAGATCCCATCATCGCGACCTGCCAGTAAGTGCCCGTCAACTGCCGCTATATTCCATGTTTGTCCCTCGGCAACTGCTTTAAAATTGCTTTTCAGGTAGCTCAGGTCGGTAGTATTGCCTACCGGCAGTTGATATGCGCCGTTAGATAAGGCAAAATATAGCTTGTTTTTATATAACGCGGTTGCGTAACCGCCACCATCTTTAAATATCGCCGGGTTAATATGTTTAACCGCATTGTTATAAGCAATGAAATCTATCCCGTTATCAAGGCCCAGCCAAATGTTGTGGTTAACATCGGCATACATACAGCGTACAAAAATATTTTGCAGGCCTTCTTTTTTACCAATGTTTTCAATCACATTGCCATTTTTATCAATCTGGTAAATGCCGTTAATATAAGTACTTACCAGGTAGGTGCTATCATTAAGCGCAACAGCTGCCGAAAAATGCTGATAGTTATTAATGTTAAAACCGTTAAGGTTAAAATACCTGAGCTTGTTGCCGGTTAACAGGTACAAGCCATTTTTGGCTGTAGTAACCAGGTTTGATGTATCATTGAATTTTGATACCGAGGTCATGTAAAAACCCTTTGGCAGGTCTTTCTTATCTATAAAAGGCTTCCATGTGTTATTAGCATAGGTTAATAAGCCCTTTTCCTCGTCATGCGCTATAATCTTACCCTGGTAAGTACCCAGGAATAACCACGAGTGGGAGTGATAAACTGTTATTTTATTACCGCTATACCTGATTATCTTATCGTGCGAACGGAAAAACACCTCGTTACCGTAGCTGGCAATATCCCATATATCAGAAAATTCCTGGTCGGCTTTTGGGATAAGGTTTTTTAATGAGGTGAAAACAAGCTGCCCATTTTTAGCCGGCGAAAAATATCCTATCTCATCCTGCCCACCTACGTACAGCTTTTTATCGCTCCCAAATTCAAGCGAGCGTACTATGGTTTTATTGGGCAAGGGGTATAACTGCCAGTACGAGCCATCAAAAACAAGCACCCCTTCATTATTGGCAAAGTACATACGGCCTTGCGCATCCTGGCGTATTTTCCAGTTTTGAGTGCCCGCGTTGTACTGTCTTTTCTCGTAATTTATTGTTTTGCGCTGGCCAATATAGGTTTGCGGCATTGCATTTTGCATGCATGCAAACAATAGGACGGATAGTAATACCCTTAAAAACAGATTTTTATGTTGGTTTAGCAAAATTATAACAGGGTTAATAATTGGTGTACTAATATCCGTGTTTTTAAATGATTTTTCAATGTTGTGTAGCAGTGATGTAGTGCTAAATTTCATTTTAGGTATTTACCTGCCATACATTTGATACCCATAAACCAATTGCTCCGGCAAAATTATAAACCAATTTAAAACCGTTAACTAATGCTTTAAGCTAAATGTATGACTGCGCATTTTTATGCGCGAAAAAATTATGTATGAATAAACCTGTCTCTTATACACATCT
>NZ_LGEK01000102.1 GCF_001636615.1 Mucilaginibacter sp. L294
CTCGTATATGTGTATAAGAGACAGTAATTAACTTGCTTACAATTAGTTATACTTTTAGCGTTTTTGTTCCACTTTTGGGGAAAATGGAACAAAAACGTGCACGGAAAAAAGCGTCTTTTTTATGATTATTTTCGCCTTCATTCGCTTTCATTCGCCTTTTTTCGACCTTCATTCGCCCTTTTTGGGTGCCTGTAAACCCCTATGGGATCTATAACCAATAAATAACAAATCATTGATTTACAGATATTTACCAATTTAATACTTGTTCCGTTTTGTCTCGATTGGAACAAGGTTTTTCGGGGGGATGTTAACTGAAAGTTCACCAAGTTTCAGGTCGATTAACGCTGCGCTAAACTTTGACCAGTGGGGCGGCTTGTTTAAAATCAGCATTTTTTATTGTAGCTTACCGTCCATTAGTAAATTCGTTTTATGCCCCTAAAACACAACTCCAGGTACAGAATAAGAAAAGTCCGTAAATTTTTCGGTCTCTTAGGCCCGGGGCTAACCACCGGTGCTGCCGATGACGACCCTTCGGGCATTGCAACTTACTCGCAAACCGGCGCACAGTTTGGGTACGGGCAGTTATGGACGGCCCTATACATGCTGCCGTTTATGACAGCCGTACAAGAGGCTTGTGCAAGGATAGGGCTTGTAACCGGCAAAGGCATCGCAGCAGTAGTTAAAGAGCATTACAGCCGCAAAGTTCTTTACGCCGTTGTGGGCCTTGTAGTTGTGGCTAATGTTATCAATATTGGTGCAGATATTGGGGCTATGGCTTCTGCTGCACAACTGCTTGTCCCTGTTCATTTTGTTGTACTTACCCTGCTTTTTACCATTACCATACTGCTGCTGGAGATTTTTACCAGTTACAGGGTTTATTCGAAAATATTAAAATGGCTGGCGCTGGCATTACTGGCCTACCCTATTACAGTGTTTATTGTTGACCAGCCCTGGGCAACCGTTTTAAGGGCATCCGTGATCCCACATTTTGAATTCTCTTTTGCTTTTCTGTTCATCATAACCGGTGTATTCGGTACCACTATTACGCCTTATATGTTCTTCTGGCAGGCATCGCAGGAGGTTGAGGAAGAACAAGCCAAAGGATTGGTAAGGGACGGAAAACCAAGAATTGGCTGGCCACATATCCACGCCATGCGTAAGGATAACAATATAGGTATGGTTATCTCTGAGTTTACAACCTGGTGCATCCTTTTAGTGGGCGCAACGGTTTTGCATAACAGCGGCATTACCGATGTGAAAAATGCCGCCGATGCTGCAAAAGCCCTCGAACCCCTGGTGCATTCTTTTCCTAACGCGGGCTACCTGGCTAAACTTATTTTTTCTGTGGGTATTATAGGGCTTGGGTTACTTGCCGTACCTGTGCTTTCAGGGTCGGCCGCCTATGCCGTGGCCGAAGCCTTTGCCTGGAACGCCAGCCTGAACCTTAAACTAAAAAAAGCACATGGCTTTTATGGCGTAATTATCATCTCTACGCTGATAGGGTTAATTATCAACTTTGTGGGCATCGACCCGGTAAAAGCATTGATCTATACCGCTGTAATAAATGGCGTAGCAGCAGTTCCCTTATTATTTCTGATCATCAGGATTGCTGCAAGTGATAAAATAATGGGCGAATATAAAAGCAGGTGGCTATCAAAAACTTTACTGTGGATAACATTTTTCATTATGGGTGCCGCTGCTGTAGCCCTGTTTTTCACAATATAGGCTAATCATCTAATGCTACCGCAAGCGTCCCGCTTGTGGGTTTAGGACGGTAACGAACAGGCTAACGCTATATATGATGCAGAGCGTATACTTAGCATGCGGCCACAAGCGGGACGCTTGTGGGTTTAGGACGGTAATGAACAAACTAACGCTATATATGATGCAGAACTTATACTTAGCATGCGGCCACAAGCGGGACGCTTGCGGTAGCGACTAATAACCAAATCATCCCTCTGTAAATTCCCTACTACAATTCCTACTTCCAACCCAAAACCCCTATCTTTGCGACACTAAATTAAACACCTATGTTAAAAGGATTTTTTAACGTTCCTACCCCTGTAAACGAGCCTGTATTAAACTACGGCCCGCGCAGTGTAGAACGTGCAGCGCTTAAAGCCGCTTTAGATGAAGCCCGCTCAAAACAAGTAGATATACCGATGTATATTGGCGGTAAGGAAGTTCGTACAGGTAAACTGGTAGAACTGCGCCCGCCACATGATCATAAACACCTTTTAGGTACTTTCCATTATGGCGATAAAAGCCATGTGAACGCCGCTATTGATGCTGCCCTGGCTGCCAAAGCCAACTGGGAAAACCTGCCATGGGAGCAACGCGCAGCTATATTTTTAAAAGCCGCCGACCTTGTTGCCGGCCCCTACCGTTATAAAATAAACGCGGCTACTATGCTTGGCCAAAGCAAAAACGCTTACCAGGCCGAAATTGATGCCGCCTGCGAGTTCATCGACTTTTTGCGCTTTAACGTGCAATACATGACGGAGATCTATCAGCAGCAACCACCTGTATCAGGCAAAGGCATTTGGAACCGTTTGGAGCAACGCCCGCTTGAAGGTTTCGTATTCGCGCTTACGCCATTCAACTTTACGGCTATTGCCGGTAACCTGCCAGCATCAGCTGCCATGATGGGTAACGTTGTGGTTTGGAAACCTGCCGATACGCAGGTTTACGCCGCCAATGTTATTATGCAGATATTTAAAGAGGCCGGTTTGCCTGATGGTGTGATCAACCTGATCTATGCCGATGGCCCCGAGGTTGGCAATGTGGTATTTAACCATCCCGATTTTGCGGGTATCCACTTCACCGGTTCAACAAAAGTTTTCCAGCACATTTGGCAGGAAATTGGCACCAACATCCACAAATACAAAACCTACCCGCGCATTGTGGGCGAAACCGGCGGTAAAGACTTTGTGCTTGCCCACCCGAGCGCCAATGCTGATGCTGTTGCCGTAGCCTTGTTACGCGGTGCTTTTGAATACCAGGGGCAAAAATGCTCGGCGGCTTCACGTGCCTACATCCCTGCAAGCCTTTGGCCTGCGGTGAAAGAACACATGCAGCGCGAAATAGCTACCTTTAAAATGGGCCCTACCGAAGATTTTGGCAACTTTATTAATGCCGTTATCAGCGAGGTATCGTTTGATAAACTGGCTAAATATATTGATGCTGCCAAGGCTGATAAAAGCGTTGAGCTTGTTGCCGGTGGTAATTACGATAAAAGCCAGGGCTGGTTTGTTGAACCTACCGTTTTACGTGTAGACGACCCTTACTATGTAACCATGTGCGAGGAGTTGTTTGGCCCGGTATTAACCATTTATGTTTATGAAGACAGCGAATGGGATAAGATATTGGACATTGTAGATAAAACATCTATCTACGCCTTAACGGGCGCTATCCTGTCGCAAGACCGTTACGCTATTGCCGAGGCTACCCAACGCCTGCGCAACGCTGCCGGTAACTTCTACATTAACGATAAACCAACCGGGGCGGTTGTAGGCCAGCAGCCATTTGGCGGCGCCCGCGGCTCGGGTACAAATGATAAAGCCGGTTCAATGATCAACCTGCTGCGCTGGGTATCCCCACGTACCATCAAAGAAACCTTTGACCCGCCAAAAGATTACAGGTACCCGTTTTTAGAGAAAGAAGCTTAACCCCCCAGCCCCCTGAAGGGGGAGTAAAATACAAAAGGCCAACCTCGTAAGAAGTTGGCCTTTTTGTTTATGCTTTTCAAAAGCTCCCCCTTTAGGGGGCCGGGGGGCTAAACCTAAACACCTCATCCATTTTGGAGTTATTGCTGGTGCTTACCTTCATATCGGTAATAACACCTGTAGCAAGGCTGTACACCCAGCCATGTACGTTCAGTTCCTGGCCATTTGCCCAAGCGTTTTGCACAATGGATGTTTTACAAAGGTTGCTTACGTTCTCTATCACGTTTAGTTCAACCAGGCGGTCGCCGCGTTTGGTTTCATCGGCAATAGCATCAAGCTCTTTGGCATGTACGCGGTAAATATCCTTAATATGGCGCAGCCAGTTATCTATTAACCCAAATTGTTTATTGCTCATAGATGCCAATACCCCGCCGCAGCCATAGTGGCCCGTTACAATTACATGTTTTACCTGCAATACGTTTACAGCATAATCTAAAACCGATAGCATGCTCATATCGGTATGGATCACCATATTGGCAATGTTACGGTGCACAAATATCTCGCCCGGGTTGGTATTGGTTATTTGATTGGCAGGCACGCGGCTGTCTGAGCAGCCTATCCATAAAACCGGTGGTTTTTGTCCGTTTGCCAGCTTGTTAAAATACTGTGGGTCCTCATTTAAGGCATCGGCAATAAACTGGCGGTTACCTTCCAGCAGGCTTTCATAAGTGATATGGCTGGTATCGTGAATTAATTTTGTAGCGCACATAGGTAAATATGTTTAGTTATTAATATTTTTTGTTCTGGTAGGATAAATTACCTGGAATACTTTATGGAAAAACACGGGTAACATATCATAATACAATATAGTAAGTAGTATAACAGGCACAAAATAAAACACCTTAAACTCGTACAGGTTAAAAAAGTAGCCGCCTGTTAACCCTCCAAAAATAAAAAAAGCAAGTATAGTTACACGCACATAAATCTTATTCTTTACATCCTCGCTTTTGCGGGTAAGTGGGTGTAGCCAATCGGCCAGTTCGCTGCCCAGGTCTGTAAACAAACCCGTTAGGTGGGTAGATTTAATGAGCCCGCCCGATATATTGGAAACCAGGCCGTTTTGTAAACCCATAGCAAACAGCAACGCCCCTATAACTATCTCGCGCTCCCATTGTGTTTCTTTATAAAAGTTATGTCCATATATCGCCACAAAAAGCAGTATAACTATCTCCAGTATAATTGGTGCCGAATGCGCCCTGTAAATGCTTTTATGTTTTAGCGATTGCACAATAAAATTTGATACAAATGCCCCTATCATAAACATCAGCAGCCAAACCGCGAATAATATAATGGATGCAAAGTTTTGCTGTAGTATGTTTTTAGCAAGGTTGGCCACATCCCCCGTTATGTTTGATGTAAAGGCTAAAAAGGCGAGCAACCCCACCACATCTGTAATGCCCGCCACAAATGCCGACGATGATGCCAGCAACAGGTTATGTTTAAGGGTTCGTTTCTCTTTTAGTTGGCGCAGCATACAGGTTGTTTTGCAGCTTAAACATATACAAATTTATCCTGTTTTGAATATAATAAAAAACCCCGGCTGCATAACACACCCGGGGGATTATATATAGATAGAATATAGGGCTTATTAATGCGCAGCTACGGCTTCAACGTTGTCAAACTCGTACACATAACCCAGGTTATGCGGGTTGCTGGCGCTCACACCAAGGTCTTTAATAAGGCCCGAGCTAAGGTCAATTACCCAGCCATGTACTTCAAGGTCGGTACGGTTCATCCAGGCGTTTTGTATGATAGATGTTTTGCAAAGGTTATATACCTGCTCGGTAACGTTAAGTTCAACCAAACGGTTAACTTTCGCTTTATCGTCGGTAATACGGTCAAGCTCGTTGGCGTGTAAGCGGTAAACATCTTTAATATGGCGCAGCCAGTTATCAATAATACCAAACTGCTTGTTGCTTAAAGCCGCCGCAACACCACCGCAGCCATAGTGGCCGGCAACAATTACGTGTTTTACTTTAAGCACGTTAACGGCATAATCAAGCACGCTAAGCATGTTCATGTCAGAGTGTACACAAACATTGGCAATGTTGCGGTGCACAAACACCTCGCCTGGCTGGGTACCTGTAACCTCATTTGCAGGCACGCGGCTATCAGAGCAACCTATCCACAGCACTTCAGGGCTTTGGCCCTGTGCCAGTTTGGTGAAAAACTCAGGGTCTTCTTTTACCCGTTTTGCAGCCCATTCGCTGTTATTCTTTTTAAGGTTGTTATAGCTGGCGCTTTGTGCCAGTTTAATATTTCTGGTATCGATACCGTTTTTATTTTCTGTATTATTCATGGTAGTTTTAATGTTAATTATGGTTTGTAAACTAAATCTTTCAATGGCGGTGTTTCATACCGCTCTTTTATATCCTGTAATTGCACAATAATGCCCTTGGTATAAGCATTATGCTTGTAATTATTAATGATCTCCAGCACATCCGGGTCTATGTAGCGCGAGTTTGAGCCGTCAATAACCACATCGCTGCCTTTTGGCAAACTGGTTAGGGTTATTTGTATAGCGGCTTTGTTGAGGAAGGAAACCTCCTCGGCCAGTTTTATGCGGATGGTGTTTTTCTCGCCGTTTGGCGCAATGGTGTAGAAGTACGGGTTACGCATGTTGGTACGCAAAATATAGAATACCCCTACCAGCATACCAATACCCACGCCAATAAGCAGATCGGTAAACACAACGGCCACAATGGTTATTACAAATGGGATAAACTGATCAAGCCCTTTATGCCACATATGCTTAAATAAGCCTATCCTGGCCAGCTTGTAACCTACTGTTAACAATATAGCCGCAAGGCATGATAACGGGATCTTGTTAAGCAACGATGGGATAGCCAGCAAACACACCAGTAATAAAATACCGTGAAAAATGGCGCTCATTTTTGTACGGGCACCGGCATTTACATTGGCCGATGAACGTACGATAACGGCCGTCATGGGCAAACCGCCTAATAAACCGCTCACTAAATTACCCGCACCCTGGGCAACCAGCTCACGGTTTGTAGGCGATATACGTTTAATAGGGTCAATTTTATCAACCGCCTCCAGGCTCAGCAAAGTTTCTAAACTGGCTACAATGGCAATAGTAGCCGCGGTTATCCAAACCTGCTTGTTGCCTATCCCACTAAAATCCGGCGATTTAAACAGGCCGAAGAACTCGCCGGTGCTGTTCACTAAAGGTATTTGCACATACTGTTTATCTAACAAAGCCAAGCCCGTTCCAGAGAACACCGCGGCCAACGCCACCCCGGCAAGTACTACCATTAATGGGGCAGGCACAACAGCCAGCTTTTTAAATTTTGGCCAGTATATCATCAGCAATAATGAAACAGCTGCAATAATAACCGCACCGTAATTTATTTTAGCTAAGGCATGTAATATACCCGAAAAGGTGTTACTTGAATCGGCCTGGCTAAAGCCCTCGTCGCCCTCATAATCTTTATCAAACCCCACCGCGTGCGGAAACTGTTTCATGATAAGGATGATGCCTATGGCTGCCAGCATCCCCTCAATAACTGATGACGGGAAGTAGTTGGCAATGGTGCCTGCTTTTACTAAACCAAAAACGATCTGGAAGGCACCGGCCAGCACCAGGGCCAGTAAAAACGCATCGAACGAGCCGAGGCTGGCAATAGAGTTTAGCACAATAACGGTTAAGCCCGCTGCCGGCCCGGCTACGCTTAATTGCGAGCCGCTCAGTGTGCCTATTACGATACCGCCAATAATACCCGACAGAATCCCGGAGAATAACGGTGCACCCGATGCCAGGGCTATACCCAAACATAATGGCAGCGCTACCAGGAATACAACCAGCCCGGCGGGCAGATCTTTCTTTAAATTTTTGGCCAGGAAATATTTCTTCAGGTTAAGGTCGCCGGCGGAAACGCCGCCTTGCTTGATTTGCATAACAATAATTTTATAATGAAAACTTAAATAAACAGCATGTTAAGCAACACCGGTAGCGGGTTGAAAACAGCACATCGTTTTACGCCTGTATTAAAAAAAACAGGGTGTGTAGTAGCTCACCGGATATGAAAATATCCGGCCATGATTGTTATGCGTTGGGAGGCGGGGTGGGTACCACAGGATGATACACCTGCTTGTAAAGGGATTTTTCTAAGTTATGTAGTATGTTGTTTTCAACAACCATTGGCCTGTAAACAGTAAGGTGGTTTACATTCTCATCAAAAAACTTTTTGTCTTTAAAGGTGCCTTTTTCAGGATCTTCCTTC
The DNA here is from genome assembly GCF_001636615.1 of Mucilaginibacter sp. L294. Taxonomy (GTDB): domain Bacteria; phylum Bacteroidota; class Bacteroidia; order Sphingobacteriales; family Sphingobacteriaceae; genus Mucilaginibacter. Next base: position 7,970 of record NZ_LGEK01000102.1, read on the forward strand.
TCGTTTTTTGATTCGTGCTCAAGCTGCATAATAACCGCGCGAACGGTTTTATTATCCATACATAAAAAAACAGGCGCAATAGATATGATCATCTTTACAATAAAGATGCCCATAAACAATGCAGCTATTGAATTTTTGAAAATTCTGTTTTTCATGCGTTACAAAGATAACGTTTTTTAGAAACGTAAAGTATCATTGAGGCGTTTAAAGCTAATCTTACAATATAATTACTAATTTTATCGCTTTACCAATAAATCGCATCGTGAACAAAAAGCTGGAGATTTTACAAAAAAAGCGCGACCAAGCGCTTGAGGGTGGAGGCGCTGTACGTATTGAAAGTCAGCACAAAAAAGGGAAATTAACGGCACGCGAAAGGCTGCATTTTTTGTTGGATGATGGGTCGTTCCAGGAGATAGGGATGCTGGTTTCGCACCGCTCTACCGATTTTGGGATGGAGAAAGAAAAATACCCCGGCGATGGTGTAGTTACCGGTTATGGTACGGTAAACGGCCGATTGGTGTACGTTTTTTCGCAGGATTTTACCGTTTTTGGCGGTTCGCTGTCAGAAACCCATGCCGAAAAGATCTGCAAGGTAATGGACCTGGCTATGAAGAATGGCGCGCCTGTAGTCGGCCTGAATGATTCGGGTGGCGCGCGTATACAGGAAGGCGTTGTATCCCTTGGTGGCTACGCCGATATATTTTACCGCAATACCATGGCAAGTGGCGTAGTGCCGCAAATTTCGGCTATTATGGGCCCCTGCGCGGGCGGCGCGGTGTATTCGCCCGCCATTACCGATTTTATTTTGATGGTTGAGCATACCAGCTACATGTTTGTAACCGGCCCCAACGTGGTAAAAACCGTAACGCACGAACAGGTAACCTCCGAAGAGTTGGGCGGTGCTAATACCCACGCCACCAAAAGCGGCGTTACACATTTTGCCTGCGCTAACGAGATAGAGGCCATTAACCATGTAAAAAAACTACTGAGCTACATGCCGCAAAACTGCGAGGACCGTGCCCCTGCCCTGCCTTACGAGGTAAAGAACGAGGACCGCCCCGCATTAACAGATATCCTGCCCGAGAATGTGTCGCAGCCTTATGACATCCGCGAGGTGATTGAGCAGGTTATTGATGAAGCATCGTTCCTGGAGGTTCATAAAGATTTTGCCGAGAACATTGTGGTGGGCTTTGCCCGGTTGGCAGGCCGCAGTATTGGCATAGTGGCCAATCAACCGGCGTTTTTAGCGGGTGTGCTGGATATTAACTCATCAACCAAGGCCGCGCGTTTTGTGCGTTTTTGCGATAGCTTTAATATACCATTGCTGGTGTTTGAAGATGTACCGGGATTTTTACCGGGCACCGACCAGGAGTGGAACGCTATTATCACCAACGGGGCAAAACTGCTTTACGCTTTCTGCGAAGCTACCGTGCCACGTATTACCGTTATTACCCGCAAGGCTTATGGTGGTGCATACGATGTAATGAACTCCAAACACATTGGCGCCGATATGAACTATGCCTGGCCAAGTGCCGAGATAGCCGTAATGGGTGCCAAAGGTGCTGCCGAGATCATTTTTAAACGCGAGATAACATCAGCCGAAGACCCGGAAGCCAAATGGCGCGAAAAGGAAGAGCAATATGCTACCATCTTTGCCAACCCCTACCGCGCCGCCGAGCGTGGTTTTATTGACGAGGTGATTGCCCCGGCCGAAACCCGCGTTAAACTGATCCACGCCTTTAAAATGCTGGAAAATAAAGTGGTGAATAATCCTAAGAAAAAGCACGGGAATATTCCGTTATAAGATAATTTAGATGCAGAGGCCCCGTGCGATTCCCTCCCAACGGGAGGGTGCAGGGAGGGGTTTAACAAAGGGGCTAATAACAATGGCTAAAATCATTCCATACAATCCAACCTTAAAAGCCTTAGCTCGTAAGCTTAGACAGAATATGACTTTTGGTGAAACTCTGCTTTGGAATGAATTAAAAGAAGACAAACTTTGGGGATTAGATTTTGACAGGCAACGATGTTTGGATAATTACATAGTCGATTTTTATTGTAAAGAATTAATGCTTGCAATAGAAATTGATGGCATATCTCACGATCATAAAGAAGCTTTTAATAAGGATGAATTAAGACAGCAGAAATTAGAAAGCTTTGGCATCACATTTATCAGGTTTAGCGAAGCCGATGTGAAATATGATATACTCAATGTTATTCGTGGCATTGAAGGTATAGTTGTAGATATTATAAAAAAAGATAATTCAATTAAACTTCCGAAAGGTTTCCCGATGGAAGTTTTTGATGATTACTTCACTAGCTTATTAACCCCTCCCTGCCAACACACTGCCTAGCACACCCCTCCCAAGGGAGGGAATTAGAATATCAGGAAAATAAAATCATCACCATGCTCTCTATCGAACAAATAACTCCTCGCCTCACCTGGCGCCTACGCAGGGATTTCCTGTACCCGGGCGAGCACCTGCACGATATGGAAATGGAGGAGGACAACCATGGTTATCACTTTGGTGCTTTTAGCGATAATGTTTTGGTTGGTGTGGTGTCATTGTTTCAAAACGGTACCGATTGGCAGTTTCGCAAATTCGCGGTGATCAGTGATGTACAAAAGCAGGGTATTGGCACGCAGTTACTGAATTATATTACCGGCTTTGCCGAACGCGAGAACGGCACAAGGCTTTGGTGTAACGCGCGGCTGTCGGCTACCGGGTTTTACGCTAAAAATGGCTTTACCGAAACAGGTAGTGAGTTTAATAGAAACGGCTTTGACTACATTATTATGCAGAAAAACCTCCTCTCAAAATAAAAAAAGTCAGCCTGCCTTGCGCAAACTGACCTTTATTAACTAACTAAATTAACTGATCTTATTATTACGCCGCAAAGGTGGCGTTACACTGTAAAGTGAATGTTAAATAATAAATAAGGTTTTACTGCTTTACACAGATATTCCTTCATTATCAACAGCTTTATTATATTTGCCCACGGCTACCCTTCCCCCTGGTAGTGTTATTATATACAACATATGGCAAAAAAGAAACCTGAGGCCGAACAAAAACCGGCTATAGTAAACGAAACATCATTAGCATTTTTTGAAAAATATATCAATAACCCTTCTCCAACCGGTTTTGAGTGGAAAGGCCAGCAGCTTTGGCTGGATTATTTAAAACCTTATATCGACGATCATTTTGTAGATAACTACGGTACAGCAGTTGGTGTTATTAACCCAAAAGCCGAATACAAAGTAGTTATTGAGGCGCATGCCGATGAGATATCGTGGTTTGTAAACTATATCACCAACGATGGTTTGATCTATGTTATCCGTAACGGCGGCAGTGATCATCAGATAGCCCCATCAAAACGGGTTGATATCCATACCGATAACGGCATTGTAAAAGCTGTATTTGGCTGGCCGGCTATCCACACCCGCTTAGGCGGCGAAAAGGAAGAAGCGCCAACCCTTAAAAACATCTTTTTAGATTGCGGCTGCATCAGCAAAGACGAAGTTGAGGCCCTGGGTATCCACGTAGGTTGCGTTATTACTTATGAGGATGAGTTTATGGTGCTGAACAACCGCTACTATGTTGGCCGCGCCTTAGATAACCGTGCAGGTGGTTTTATGATTGCCGAAGTTGCACGTTTATTAAAAGAGAATAAGGTTAAATTACCATTCGGGTTATATATTGTAAACGCCGTACAGGAAGAGATTGGTTTGCGTGGTGCCGAGATGATTGCCCACCGCATTAAACCAAACGTAGCCATTGTTACCGATGTTACGCATGATACCGGCACCCCAATGATCAATAAGATAACCCAGGGCGACCTTGCCTGCGGTAAAGGCCCGGTTATATCATACGCCCCGGCAGTACAAAACAACCTGAATAAACTGCTGATAGAATCGGCACAGAAAGCGGGCATACCGTTTCAGCGCCAGGCATCATCACGCTCAACAGGTACCGATACCGATGCTTTTGCGTACTCAAACGATGGCGTACCATCGGCCCTGATATCATTACCGTTGCGCTATATGCACACCACGGTTGAGATGATCCACAAGGAGGACGTAGACAATGTTATCCGTTTAATATACGAATCATTACTTAATATTAAGAACGGGCAGGATTTCAGGTACATTAAATAATTTTTAAAACTTTTATACACAATAAGCCTTTGTGTATTTACATCATACACCTATACCCCAAATTTTTAGAATGAAACCTACATTATTAATTTTGGCCGCAGGAATGGCCAGCCGCTATGGCAGCATGAAACAAGTAGATGGCTTTGGCCCTAACGGCGAAACCATTATCGACTATTCTATTTACGATGCTATTAAAGCGGGTTTTGGAAAAGTTAGCTTTATCATCCGTGAGGAGTTTGCCGAGCCCTTTAAAGCCATATTTGAGCCAAAATTAAAAGGCCGTATTGAAACTGATTACGTTTTTCAAAGTTTTGACCTGGAGCCTTTTGGTATCACCGAAAAAATTGAACGTGCAAAACCATGGGGTACCGCGCATGCTGTTTTAGCTGCCCGCAACCAGGTACACGAGCCTTTCTGCGTTATAAACGCTGATGATTTTTATGGCTTTGATGCTTTTGATAAAATGGCCAAGTTCCTGAACACCGACGTAGCTGACGACCAATACGCTATAATTGGTTACCAGATAGATAAAACCTTATCTGACTACGGTACCGTATCTCGCGGTGTTTGCGCTGTTGATGCAGATGGCAACATGACCGAGGTAACCGAACGTACCGAAGTTTACTTTAAAGAAGATGGCAGCGTTGCTTATAGAGATGCTACCGGCGAACACCCGCTGAGCAATGATACACGTGTATCTATGAACTTTTGGGGCTTTACCCCGGCGGTTTTCAAACAAAGCGAAGACCTGTTCAAAAAGTTTGTTGAAGCTAACAAAACCAACCCAAAATCTGAGTTCTTTATCCCGCTTGTGGCCGATCAGCTGATCAAAACAAATACAGCGGCTTTTAAAGTGATCCCTACTGCCAACAAATGGTTTGGCGTTACTTATAAAGAGGATAAACCTATCGTTCAAAAATCAATTTCAGATTTGGTAGAGAATGGTACTTATCCAAGCAACCTTTGGGTGTAATACTTATTATAATAAAGCTAAGCCCCGCCCCAAAAGCGGGGCTTTTTGTTTTCCATTATCCGGTCTTTCGTAACTTTCTTGTTAAAACAACTATTTATCGCTACACCTAAGTAAATAGTTAAAGGGCTTACCTATATTTATCTCATAAACTATTAACATGAAACTAAAATTATCACTTATTTTACTGCTGATAGGTAGCTATGCAAGCCAGTTATCGGCACAAACCACCAATGCCTGGAAAACGGCTACTGCTGGTGGTTATACCTATAAATACGTAACCGGCGACCCTACCCACTCGCGTTTTTACACTTTAAAGAATGGGCTTACGGTTATACTTAGCCCTACCGCAAAACAGCCCCGTATACAAGCTTACATAGCGGTTAAAGCGGGTAGTAAAACCGACCCGGCCGACCATACCGGCCTTGCCCACTACCTGGAACACATGATGTTTAAAGGTACCGACAAGTTTGGCTCGCTTAACTGGGCCAAAGAGAAACCCCTGCTTGACCAGATTGACGAGCTTTATGAGCAATACAACTCTACCAAAGATGAGGCTAAGCGTAAAGAGATCTACAAAGAGATAGATAAAACATCGGGCGAGGCTGCAAAATTTGCCATAGCCAATGAGTATGATAAAATGATGGCCGGCATGGGTGGCCAAAACAGTAACGCCTTTACCTCTTTTGAGCAAACGGTTTACACCGAGGATATCCCAAGCTCATCTATCGATAAATTTTTAACCATGCAGGGCGAACGTTTCCGCATGCCGGTGCTGCGCATCTTCCATACTGAGCTGGAAGCCGTTTATGAAGAAAAGAACCGTGGACTGGATAGCGACCCCAACAAAGTGCAGGAAGCTATGTTTGAGGCGCTGTTCCCCAATAACAACTATGGTAAACAAACCACCATCGGCACTATCGAGCATTTAAAAAATCCTTCGTTAAAGGCCATTCGCAAGTATTACTACAACTACTACGTACCAAACAACATGGGCGTTATCCTGTCGGGCGATTTTAACCCCGATGTGATGATCAAAAAAGTAGCGCAGCATTTCAATTACATGAAGCCCACTACCGTGCCGCCATACAAATTTGCGCCGGAGGTGCCTATCGCGGCCCCTATCCAGCGCGACGTTTATGGCCCTAACCCGGAAAGCCTGACCATTGCTTACCGTTTCCCGGGGGCAAGCACCCGCGATGCCCGTTTGCTAAGCCTGATGGGGTCGTTATTAACCAACGGCAAGGCCGGTTTATTTGATCTGGACCTTACCAAAAAACAAAAGCTACTTAGCGCTTTCGCATCGGCCAATACTTTAAAAGATTACAGCGTACTTGTTTTACGCGGTACGCCGGTTAAAGGGCAATCGTTAGATGATGTGAAGGCTTTGATGCTGGGCGAGATTGATAAACTGCGTAAAGGTGAGTTCTCTGACGACCTGATCCAATCTATCGTAAACAACTATAAGAAAAGCAAAATAGAGCAGGACGAAAGCTACAACCAACGCGCAAGCAACCTCATGGACGATTTTACATCGGGTGTTGACTGGCGTACAGATGTTGCCTCTATCAGCGAGCTATCAAAAGTTACCAAACCGCAGATCATTGCCTTTGCCAACAAATACTTAAAGGATAACAACTTTGTAATTGTTTACAAACACCAGGGCGCCGATAAAAACATCATTAAGGTTGATAAACCGCCTATCACCCCGGTTGAGGTAAACGCAGGCGAGCAGTCTGCCTATGTTAAAATGATCAGTGCCATACCCGCCACCCCGGTACAGCCCGTTTGGCTTGATTATAATAAAGATATACAGCGCGCAAAAGCGGGCCCCGTTGATGTGTTAGCTGTACAAAACAAGGATAACAGCATCTTTAGGTTGTATTACCGCTATGATATGGGGAGCTGGAACAATAAAATGTTACCTGTTGCAGCCCAGTACCTGCAGTTTTTAGGCACCGATAAACTAAGCGCCGAAGACATCAGCAAGGCGTTTTATAAATTGGCATCGGCATTTAACTTTAGCGCCGCTGCCGAAAATTCAACCATCAGTATTAACGGGTTACAGGAAAACTTTGGTGCATCTGTAACCCTGTTTGAGAATTTGCTGGCTAATTGCAAAGCCGATGATAAGGCATTGGCAGGTTTAAAAGCCCGCCTGAAAAGGTCAAGGGAAAACCTAAAATTAAACAAAGGCGCTATTATGCAGGGCCTAGTAAACTATGCACAATACGGCCCGCAAAATCCGTTTAACAATGTGCTTACTGACGAGGAAATTGACAACCTAAAAGCCGATGACCTGGTAGCTATACTACATAGCCTGGTTAATTATAAACACACCATACTATACTACGGCCCGCAAACGGCTATACAGGCGGGCGCTGTTTTAGCCAAACTGCATAAAACCCCGGCTACCTTTGCGCCGTATCCGGCGGCAAAAACCTTTACCCGTATAAAGGCAGATAAAAACACCGTATTGTTTGGCAACTTTGATATGGTACAGGCCGAGATTCAATGGATCCGCAACGAAGATGCTTACGACGCGGCCAAAGCGCCAACAATTGAATTATTTAACAACTACTTTGGCGGTGGCATTAGCTCGATAGTTTTCCAGAACATCCGCGAATCAAAAGCCCTGGCCTACTCAACCTACGCGTATTATATAGAACCGCAGAAGAAAGAAGACAGTAACAGCTTTGTAGCTTATGTAGGTACACAGGCCGATAAAATGAACGAAGCCATACCTGCCATGAACGAACTGTTGAACAAGATGCCTGAATCTGCCGAAGCGTTTAAATCCGCTCGCGAAAACATCCGTAAATCAATAGAAACAGACCGTGTTACACAGGATGGTATTATATTCAACTATTTAACCGCTCAACGCAAAGGGTTAAATTACGATATCCGTAAAAGCGTTTTTGAAACAGTTGGCAAGATCAATTTTACAGACCTTAACACTTTTCATGATAACGAACTGAAAGCAAAGCCATACACCTACTGTATAGTGGCATCAGATAAACGCGTTACCGAAGATGACCTTAAAAAATATGGCGAACTTATTAAGCCGGATATGAAGCAAATATTTGGGTATTAATTG
>NZ_LGEK01000101.1 GCF_001636615.1 Mucilaginibacter sp. L294
AGATGTGTATAAGAGACAGGTTTTTTAAAGTACCGGTCAATTTAAAATCAATAAGCCATGATAAAGAATAGTACTACACTACTAATTGGTTTATTGCTTTTGTTGAATTTTGCCTGTAAGACACACAAAATTAAAATTCATGGAACGCAAAAATTTATCTCGCTTAAATTAATAGATGAGCATAGATATAAATATCTATATTATAATTTAGGCGATACAGCGTTTGTGTACAATTTCAACCAAGGGCGGTACTCTAAAAATAAAAACAATGTATATAAGTTATTTCCAAACAGCATAAAGCAGGATAACTACCAAGTTGATATTATCAACCAACACAATGATAAGATCGGAAATAGAATCAGAATCCGAATCACAACCGACCTTCTTGAAGACTATTCAAGTTCAATATCTATACTAACTGATTCTTCGGATGTTATCTTTCATGGCACTAAAGCAGATACTACCATTTCCAATTTACATTTAAAGAGATTTAGGGTTAAGGTTGGTTTAGCCACTAAGTATGTAAGAGGAATGGGGAATCAATTACCAACTTTCACAAGCATAACATCAAACGAAATAGTAGTCGGGCCAACTGAAAACGATATATCAATCCACATCCCGGTATCGTTTTCAACTTACTTTTATAAATATCAAAAAGAGATCGATTTAAAGGCCGTGGGTACCAAATGGGAAACAAATGGCTATAAAATACAAATGCGTAATATCGATTTTTAGATAATTATTTTGTTAAAAACCAACAGCCAAATTGAGGTTGACCTATCCCCGTACATGAACGGGGATAATTAAAATATATAGTAAAAGCCCGGGCCCCTCGCTGCCCGGGCTTTTATTTTTAGAGCCTGTTTCCAATTTCCCAACAAATTAAACCATCTTCGCTTTTTTAACTATATATAATGAGTGATATAAAAGCAAAGCTGCACGCCTTGTGCGTTGCCTATGTGCAAAGCCGAATGCAGGCGGCAGAGCAAGCCATTGCCGAAGCGCAGCAGGCCCAAAACGATGATACCAAGAGCAGCGCCGGCGACAAATACGAAACAGGCCGCGAAATGGCTCAGCAAGAAACTAACCGTAACCTGGCGCAGCTTAACGAAGCTAATAAGCTGATGGTGGCGTTGAACCAGATCTCATTTTCAGGCGAACATAAAAAAGCGGAAACCGGTAGTATTATTGTAACCAATAACGGTAGCTTTTATTTGGCCATTAGCGCTGGTACGTTGGCTTTAGATGGTACAAATTACTTCGCGGTATCGCCCGCATCGCCCATTGGTTATAACTTAAAAGATAAAAAGGCTGGTGACAAATTTATTTTGAACGAAAAAACTTATCAAATACAGTCAATTATTTGATTTTTCGGCCCCCAATTTGAGTTGAAATAGAAAATAAAAAATATAGTTTAACAAATTATTGTACAATTGATTGATTTCTATTCTATATTTGATGTAAACAAATAAATGACAGCTAATAAACTCGTCATTACTAAACTAATTTTTTGATGAACATATTCGTAGGAAGCCTTCCTTACTCATTGCAGGAAGCAGATTTACAAGAGCTTTTTGAAGCTTATGGTGAAGTAACCACCGTGAAAATTATTATTGACAGAGAGTCTGGCAGAAGCAAAGGTTTTGGTTTTGTTGAGATGTCTGATGACGAAGCTGCACAAAAAGCGATTTCAGGCTTAAACGGTTCTGAAATTAGCGGCCGTTCAATAGCTGTTAGCCAGGCCGAAGACAAAAAACCAGGCGACCGCAGAAGCGGCGGTGGTGGTGGTGGTTTTGGTGGCGGCAACCGCGGCGGCGGTGGCGGTGGCTACTCAAGAGATAACAACAGAGGTGGCGGTGGCGGCTACTCTAAAGATAGCAGAGGCGGCGGCGGCGGTAGCCGTTGGTAATAATCTGTAAAGGTTAAAAAGCAAAACATCGTTTACAAAGCTCGGTGTTTTGCTTTAAACACTATTAAACACGCTCTCAAATTTTGTTAGCGTGCTTTTTATTGCCTTTTTTTAAGCGTTTTAATGCTGCTGTTATCAGTTTCTTATTACCAGTTATCTTCCTCAACGATAGCTCATTAAAACCACTTGCGCAATATTTTGTTATCAAGCCAAATATTTATTGCCCGTTATAGGGTAAGAACTTAAGGGGCTTTGATACTTTTTATTATTTTTGTCAAAAATCATGACCAATGAGCGAACTCATTAAAAAACAAGTAACTGATGCAAAAGCTTTAATGGATAAAGCTATTGATCACGCAGATAACGAATTAAATAAAATACGTGCCGGCAAGGCTAACCCATCTATGCTGGATGACATTAGTGTTGACTATTACGGCACCCCTACTCCATTAAGCCAGGTTGGTAGTGTAAACACACCCGATGCGCGTACCCTTATTGTACAGCCATGGGAAAAATCATTACTGCCCGCTATTGAAAAAGCTATTAAAGAAGCCAACCTGGGTGTTAACCCTCAAAATGATGGTGTTATTATCCGTATCAACGTTCCGCCTTTAACTGAAGAGCGTCGACGCGATTTGGTTAAGAAAGCCAAAGGTGAAGCCGAAACCGGTAAAATAGCTATCCGTAACATCCGTAAAGATGCTAACGAGAAGATCAAGAAATTAAAAACTGAAGGCGTTTCTGAAGATGAAATTAAAGTTGGCGAAGGTGAAGTACAAAAACTAACCGACGCTTATATTATAAAGATAGACCAACTTTCTGATGCAAAGGAAAAAGATATCATGACGGTTTAAGTTTTAAACTTGATAACATATTAAAAGGGATGGCCGTGAGGTGCATCCCTTTTTTGTTGTTCGATAACTTAACCACAGAGTGCACAGAGAAATAACCACAGAGATACACGGAGTATGATGTTGTAGAGTTATTATTTCATCAATAAACTTTTCAATCTCTGTGATCCTCTGTGAATACCTCCGTGTTCTTTGTGGTTGAAAATTCATCATTCAAAAATATTTGCAATTAAACGATGCGCTTTATACATTTGCGTAATCAATTACGTAATTAATATCTGTTATGGAATTTTATAATAAAGTGGGCAAGATGGCATTGGGCAGCAGGTTGCGCAGGCTTAGTGAAAAACTAACCGACCAGGCGGGCGAGGTATATAAAGTATATGATATAGATATGAACCCCAAATGGTTCCCTGTGTTTTATGCATTGGCAGAGGGCGCGGATAAATCAATCATGCAAATAGCGCAGGAAATAAGTCACTCCCATCCATCGGTTAGTACTATTGTAAAGGAAATGGTGAAAAATGGTGTTGCGCAGGAAATAGCCAATAAAGCCGATGGCCGCAAGAACTACATCCGCCTTACAGATAAAGGCCGGGAGATAAACAAGCGAATACAGGTACAATATGCTGATGTAAACGCCGCTGTTGAAACCGCGCTGAACGAAACCCAATACAACATTTGGAAGGCTATTGAAGAGTGGGAGTTTCTGCTGGAGCAAAAAAGCCTGCTTAACCGGGTTATAGATCAGAAAAAACTCCGCGAAAGCGCCGATGTGCAAATAGTTGATTACACCCCTGAATATCAGCCGGCCTTTAAACGGTTAAACGAGGAATGGATAACCCAATATTTTAAAATGGAAGAAACCGATTACAAATCCCTCGACCATCCGGATGATTACATCCTGCACAAAGGCGGCCATATCCTGATGGCTTTGTATAATAACGAGCCTGTTGGCGCCTGTGCACTCATTAAAATGGATAATGACATGTACGAGCTGGCCAAGATGGCGATATCGCCAAAAGCCAAAGGTAAAGGCATTGGGTTTATATTAGGCCAGTCATGCATAGCTAAAGCCAAAAGCCTGGGTGCCAAAAAACTCTACCTGGAGAGTAACACTATACTTAAACCAGCCATTAGCCTGTACCATAAGCTCGGGTTTAAAAAAGTCACAGGCATCCCATCGCCGTACGAGCGGTGTAATATCCAGATGATGTTAGAGGTATGATGGATTTGTATTAACCACAGAGGGCACAGAGAATGAAAACACAGAGATAAAGAGATTATCTGGTCATTATTAATGATCTTAATTTTAATCATTTAAACGCTGTAGACCTCTGTGAAAACCTCTGCGATCTCTGTGGTTAAAAGCCCGTCGCTATTTAACCGCATTGTCAAATTAAAGGGAATGAGCTGCTTAGCCATTCCCTTTTTTTATTTTTGTGTTACAACATGAAAATATTATTATCCTATTTATCCAAACACCGCTGGACGGTGATATTAGCACTTTTTTTAGCTGCCACCAACATCGGCTTTTCCCTGCTCGATCCTTATATCACCGGCCGCATAGTTGATAACTTTATTGAGAAATATAAAGTACTTAGCCATGACGAGTATATGGTTGGTGTGCTTAAGCTTGTAGGCCTTGCCATTGGCGTAGCCATGGTATCGCGTATAGCAAAAAATTTCCAGGATTATTTTACCAATATCATTACCCAAAAAGTGGGTGCGGAAATGTATGCCGACGGGCTTAAACACTCTCTTGAACTACCCTATCAGGTGTTTGAAGATCAGCGTAGCGGCGAAACCCTGGGCATACTACAAAAGGTGCGTTTAGATTGCGAAAAGTTTATCACCGCCTTTATCAGTATATTATTTGTGAGCCTGATAGGTATGATATTCGTTATCGTTTACTCGGCCACGGTAAGTTACCAGGTAACGCTGGTTTATTTTGCCGCTATCCCGGTTATCACCTTTGTGAGCATGGCCATGAGCCGCAAAATAAAGCGGATCCAAAAAAGCATAGTAGCCGAAACCACCGCGCTGGCAGGTTCTACTACCGAGTCGTTAAGGAATATCGAGCTCATTAAAAGCCTCGGCCTGGCTAAACAGGAGATCAAACGCCTGAATACTACTACCTACAAAATACTCGACCTGGAACTCAAGAAAGTGAAATATGTACGCAGCATGAGCTTTGTACAGGGCACTACGGTAAACTTTGTGCGCAGCGCTATGGTAGTAGTTTTGCTGATGCTGATATTTAAGCAAACCATTTCACCCGGGCAATATTTTAGTTTTTTATTCTATTCGTTCTTCTTGTTCAACCCATTACAGGAACTTGGCAACGTAATATTAAGCTGGCGCGAGGCCGAGGTATCATTAGCAAACTTCAAAAACATCCTAAGTATCCCCATCGATAAAAAGCCCGAAAAACCTGTGCTATTAGAGAAAGTGAACACGCTAACTTTTAGCGATGTTAGCTTTAAACACTTAACCGCCAACCGTAACGCGCTAAACAACATCAACTTTAAAGCTAACAGCGGCGAAACTATAGCCTTTGTTGGGCCATCGGGTTCGGGTAAAACTACGTTGGTTAAACTGCTGGTTGGTTTATATCAGCCTTTACAGGGTGATGTATTGTACAACAGCATTTTGAGTAAGGACATTGACCTTGATCAGTTGCGCGAAAAGATCGGCTTTGTTACGCAGGATACACAGCTCTTCTCGGGCTCTATCCGCGAGAACCTGCTATTTGTTAACCCAACCGCCACCGATGAGGACTGTATGAACGTACTGCAACGTGCGGCCTGCCAAACGTTGCTTGCCCGTGCCGATAAAGGCCTTGACACCGTGATTGGCGAGGGTGGCGTAAAGGTATCAGGCGGCGAAAAACAACGTTTATCTATAGCACGCGCTTTATTACGCAAGCCGGATATCCTGGTGTTTGATGAAGCAACTTCATCACTGGATTCTATCACCGAGGAAGAAATAACTGATACCATCCGCGATGTATCTGTACTGAACGACCATATCACCATCCTGATAGCGCACCGGTTATCTACCATTATGCATGCCGATTGCATTTATGTACTGGAGAAAGGCCACATCATTGAATCGGGCAAACACTTTGACCTGATAGACCAGAAAGGCCTGTACTACGCCATGTGGAGGCAACAAATTGGCGAGAAGCATACTGTGGATGCGTAAATAAACGTGCCCTCCAACTCCCACGTCATTGCGAGCGTAGCGTGGCAATCTTCGACATGCTTGTGGCCAACTTTTCTATCGAAGATTGCCACGCTACGCTCGCAATGACGGGCTCTTAAACAAGAAAGCCCTGCTGAAATCAGCAGGGCTTTCTTGTACTTTTATGTTTTATTATTTCACCAGTGTACCAATTGGCTCACCGTTGGCAATTTTCATGAAGTTGCCTTCTTTGTTCATATCAAAAACGATGATAGGCAGTTTGTTTTCCTGGCAAAGGGTAATAGCGGTCATATCCATTACGTTAAGGCCTTTGTCGTACACTTCCTGGAAACTGATCTCGTCATAACGCGTTGCAGACGGGTCTTTCTCCGGGTCGGCGGTGTAGATACCATCAACGCGGGTGCCTTTCAGTACTACATCGGCTTTTATCTCAATAGCGCGCAGTGATGCTGCTGTATCAGTAGTAAAATATGGGTTACCGGTACCGGCACCAAATATCACAATCTTACCAACTTCTAAGTGGTGCATAGCGCGGCGGCGGATGTATGGCTCACAGATCTGCTCCATTTTAATGGCCGACTGTAAGCGGGTTTCTACCCCAATGCTTTCCAGCGCGTTTTGCAGGGCCATACAGTTTATTACGGTTGCCAGCATGCCCATATAATCGGCTTGGGCGCGTTCCATACCGCTTTTTTCGGCACTTAATCCCCTGAATATGTTACCACCTCCAACAACAATGGCTATCTCAATACCCTTGTCTTTAACAGCTTTAATATCGTGTGCGTATTGCAGCACCTGGTTGTTATCAATACCATACTGACGTTCGCCCATCAGGGATTCGCCGCTAAGCTTTAGTAGAACTCTTTTGTATTTCATGTATCAGGAAGATTTATCAAAAATATATAATAAATGGTATTGTTAAAATTTTATAACGTCTTCGTTAAATAATTCCCCTGCAATATGGTTGCCAGGGTTTGGTAAGCTTCGTTAAATATGATCAGGTCGGCGTCAAAGCCTGCCTCTATTTTTCCTTTTTTTGTTTTAGATGCCAGTTGCGCCGGGTAAAGTGATGCCATGTTAACAGCTTCGGCCAATTCAATACCTACCTTCTCTACACAGTTTTGTACCGCCTTAAGCATGGTAAGGCTTGAGCCCGAAAGTGTGCCATCCGGCATTACATATTTATCGCCCTGTAGCCGGTGCTGGTATTCGCCCTCGGTAGCTGCGGTTACCGCATCTGTTATCAGGAACAGTTTATCGCCCAATTCGCGCTTAGCTAAACGGATCATTGGCCAATCCACATGGTTACCATCGGCAACAATACTGGCGTATGGCTTTTCTTCAAATATAGCGGGGATGTAACCCGGTTCGCGGTGGTGCATTTGTGGCATGGCGTTAAACAGGTGTGTAACCGCCGGGATAGGTTTATTTAAAAACGCCTTACCCTGTTCATAAGTAGCATTGCTATGGCCCGATGAAATGATAATACCCTGCGCGTGCAGGTAATCAATCACTTCCTGGTCTTGCAACTCAGGGGCTATGGTTATCATGCTGATAACACCATCGGCTTGTTCTACCCAGCTTTTTACTTCGGCAAGGGTAGCTTTTTTGATGAAATTTGCCGGGTGCGCCCCTTTTTTTGCCGGGTTTAAATACGGCCCTTCCAGGTGCAGGCCCCAAAAGTTACCTCTTGCGGCTTTACGGTACTGTTTGGCGGCGGCTATGCCCGTTTCAACAACATCATTGGCGTTTGTAGCAATGGTGGCAAAAAAGCCCGTGGTGCCCTGGTTTAGCAGATCATCCTCCATGCGCTTTAAGGCATCAACTTCGGGTTTGCCGCCAAATAGCTTACCGCCGCTGCCGTAAATCTGCAGATCGATAAAACCCGGAGCCAGGTAGGCGCCGTTAAGGTCCTTTTTTTCGGCATCCTGCGGGATAGCCGATTCGTCAACAATAGCTTTGATCTGGCTGCCTTGTATTAAAACGGCCTTGCCTGCGGTGATGCTACCGCCCGATATAAGTTTGAGATTATGAAGTGCTGTTATCATAGTGTCCAAATATGATTTACGCATGTTACGTCGTACAAAAAGACGCAAGTATTGCGTCTCTGCAACCCCTAAAAGAAAAGGGCAAAAAAAATCCCCCTCGTTAACGAGGGGGATAATATAATTAAGCTCCTAAAGCAACTCGCTTAAACGCGGTAACAGTTAGGCCTTTATCAACTGTATCTAAAAACTGTGCAACAGTTTTAGATGGGTCTTTTACAAACTCCTGGTTTA
The DNA here is from genome assembly GCF_001636615.1 of Mucilaginibacter sp. L294. GTDB lineage: Bacteria > Bacteroidota > Bacteroidia > Sphingobacteriales > Sphingobacteriaceae > Mucilaginibacter. The sequence goes on from NZ_LGEK01000101.1 coordinate 8,247, forward strand.
ATAAAGTAGAATCTTTGTAGAATTTATTCAATTTACCGGCAGCAATTTTTTCAACCATTGCTTCTGGTTTACCTTCTGCACGGATCTGCTCTTTAGCAATTTCGGTTTCGCGTTCAATAACTGTAGAGTCAACACCGTCTTTGTCAATAGCAACAGGGTTCATGGCAGCAATTTGCATGGCAACGTCTTTACCTGCTTCATCAGCACCGGCAACAGCTTTGCTTAAACCAACTAATACACCTAAACGGTAGTTACCGTGGATGTAAGCAACAACTTTATCACCTTCAATCACTTCGTATTTAGATACGCCGATCTTTTCGCCAATTTTACCTGTTTTGTCAATGATAGCATCACCAATTTTAACAGTTGAATTTTCAACATCAACAGTTAAATTGTACAGGGCTTCGATAGAAGCTGGTTTGCTTTCAACAGCTGCATTTGCAATTTGGTTAGCAAAAGCAACAAACTCAGCATTTTTAGCTACGAAATCAGTTTCGCAGTTAAGCTCGATAACAACACCTGTTTTAAAATCTTCAGAAGTACGTGCTATAACAACACCTTCGTTTGATTCACGGTCCTGACGGCTGGCAGCAACCTTAGCACCTTTTTTCCTTAAAAAATCAATAGCAGCTTCAAAATCGCCATTGGTTTCTGTTAAAGCTTTTTTGCAATCCATCATGCCCGCACCTGTTTGCTGGCGCAGTTTGTTTACATCTGATGCAGATATTTGTACTGTAGACATGTCTTTAGTTTTTTATTATGTTAAAAGTCGCAAGTCCTAAGTCTGGAGTCACTTAAGACTGCAGGCTCAAGACTTACGACTAAATATTATTACTCTTCTGTTGAATCAGCAGCAGGAGCATCAGTTTCAGCAGCTTCGGCTGTTACTTCTGCGGTCCTTTTTCTTTTGCCACCTTCAGAGCGGTCAGCTACTTCAGGAGCATCAGCTTTTGCTTTAGCAGCAGCTGCTTCTTTTTCAGTTTCGTCTTCTTTTTCGCGTTTGCGCTCATCTAAACCTTCTTCAATAGCTTTGATGATAATACCGGTGATCAATGAAATTGATTTGGTAGCATCGTCATTCGCCGGGATAGGGAAATCGATGTTTGAAGGATCAGAGTTTGTATCAACCATTGCAAATGTTGGTATGTTAAGCTTTAAAGCTTCAGATACCGCGATGTGCTCTTTCTTAACGTCGATCAGGAACAAAGCAGCAGGTAAACGGTTAAGATCCGCAATACCACCTAACAATGTTTCTAATTTGATACGCTCGCGCTGTATCATCAAACGCTCTTTCTTAGAAAGGTTGCTGTAAGTACCGTCTTTAGTCAATTTATCGATGTTTGACATCTTTTTGATCGACTTACGTACGGTAGCAAAGTTGGTTAACATACCACCTAACCAACGCTCGGTGATATAAGGCATGTTTACGCCTTTTGCATATTCAGCTACGATATCTTTCGCTTGTTTCTTTGTAGCTACGAATAATACTTTACGACCTGATTTTACAATTTGTTTTATAGCTGCAGCAGCTTCCTCAACCTTTGATAAGGTTTTGTTTAAATCTATAATGTGGATACCGTTACGCTCCATGAAAATGTACTGTGACATTTTCGGATCCCATTTGCGGGTAAGGTGACCAAAGTGTACACCTGCATCCAGTAAGTCCTGATATGTTGTTCTTGCCATTGTTTGTGTCCTCCTTAAATTATCGTTTACTGAATTGGAATTTCTTACGTGCTTTCTTGCGTCCTGGTTTCTTACGCTCAACCATACGGTCATCACGTGTCATTAAACCTTTAGCGCGCAATGCTGGTTTTTTCTCCGGATCCAGTTCAACAATAGCTTTCGCGATAGCTAAACGAACGGCTTCTGCCTGGCCTTTAACACCACCACCTGCAACGTTTACTTTAACATCAAATTTACCGGCAGAGCCAGAAACTTCTGTTGATTGCATAACGATGTATTGTAATGGTAAGGTAGGGAAGTACTCTTTGTAATCTTTACCGTTTACGGTAATAACACCTGTGCCATCGTTCAAATAGATACGGGCAACAGCTGTTTTTCTTCTGCCTGAAGTGTTAGTTGTTGGCATTTTCTTTTCTCCTTGTGATTAAAAATTAAATGGTTGTTGGATTTTGAGCTGCATGAGGATGCTCTGCACCTGCGTAAACATGCAGGTTACCATAAATAGCACGGCCTAAACGATTTTTAGGTAACATACCACGTACGGCTTTTTCAATCACACGCTCAGGATGCTTTGCCATTAACTCTTTTGGAGAAATGAAACGCTGACCACCCGGGTAACCGGTGTAAGAAACATACTGCTTTTCGCTGAATTTGTTTCCGGTCAGTTTAACCTTGTCTGCATTGATAACAATTACATTATCGCCGCAGTCTACGTGTGGGGTGAACCCTGGCTTGTGTTTACCTCTGATCATCATCGCGATCTTAGTACACAAGCGCCCCAAAATCTCATTGTTTGCATCAACAACAACCCATTCTTTATTAACGGTTTTCTTGTTGGCTGAGACAGTTTTGTAACTTAACGTATTCACTTGCTTTTAATTAAATTTATTAAACGTATACTTTACCCCGTAATTACGGGACTGCAAAGATAGGCTTAATTGTTTAATTAACAAATGGGTTTGTGGAAAAATTTGATGTAAATAAAATAGGTCAGCAGAATGCTCTGTATCTACTTCAAATTTCCTATGCAAAACATTTTTATCGTCTGAATATTTTAGTATTAATAGAGTTAGCTTCCGGGAATGATCAATCATCTGTTACTAAGGTAACACTGCAGTATTTATACTTATAGCGTTTAATTTCCTCCTTAAGTGATGTTGGAATTAAAATCTTGCATCTGCCTAATTTGGCAGTTTTTTTTAACCCAGTCCAATAATCTGCCGGGTCAATATGGTGATGCATCTTTCGTAAAGACGTATCAAGCAACAAAACAGTATCTAATGCCGTTCCATTGCTATTGTGAGATATGCAAAGGAATGCATCTGCCCAGGGCACAGTCTCATTTTTGGTATTTTTTTTCTCACATAAAAATATAGCTGTTAATGCAGGCCCCATGGTCGAGTCAACAATATTCTCACCAGCCTCTTTCATCGTACTTGTTTCCAAATAAACAGTTGTTGTACTTGTGGTTGTTATTGATTTACAACTAACGAAAGGTATCGTAGTAAACGCCACAATAATAATATAGAAAACGGTGATATTATATTTAAATAAACGAACCATGCTTTAATATTAATACCAGTAATGGTGATAGGTAACCCTGCTTAACCCAATCAACCATTCACCATAATGGCGTTACCTGCGGCCCGGGCTTTACGCTCATACTGCACATGCCTTAGGCGCGTGGCCGGTATCCGCTGCAATCCCTAACGCGGGCTAATAAAGCGAAGTATCGCCTCCCTACAACCAGACCGTCATTGCGAGCGTAGCGTGGCAATCTTCGATAAAAAAGTAGGCGACAAATATGTCGAAGATTGCCACGTCGCTATCGCTCCTCGCAATGACGGGATTACCGCTTCTCCACCCTATCATAAAAACCACCGAACGAGTTTACCTTCACGGCTTCTTCATTGAAGAAATCTCCGGGGAAGCCTAATTCTATTTTGCTGGCATCATCCAGCTTTTGGATCTGGGCGGGGCTTAACACCACATCAACCGTTTTCAGGTTATCTTTTAGTTGGTCAATTTTAGTGGCGCCTACAATAGGGATGCAGCTAAACCCTTTGCTCATGGTCCATTGCAGGGCAACGTGACTTTCGGATACGCCAAGCTCCTGCGCTATTTCCATTACCACTTTGGTAATGCTTTCGGCGCGGGCATCCAGGCGTTTGCTGTCGGCTTTTATGCGGCCTTTGTCGCCCTTAAGATATTTACCGGTTAATGCGCCGCCGGCTAATGGCGCCCATGGTGTAACCGTCATCCCGAAATGTTTGGCCATGGGGATCAGTTCGCGCTCCGCGGTGCGGGCAAGCAGGCTGTACTCAACCTGCAAAGCAATGAACTGGCTCCAGCCCATCAGTTCGGCAAGGGTGTTGCCTTTGGCCACTACCCAGGCGGGGGTATCGCTGATGGCGGCGTAGGTTACCTTGCCTTGTTTTATCAGGTCATCTAATCCGCGCAGCACTTCATCAATCGGGGTAATGTCGTCCCAAATGTGCAGGTACAGTACATCTATAAAATCCGTTTTTAAACGCTTCAAACTTTCTTCCACACTGCGCATCATATTTTTACGGCTGTTGCCGCTGGCATTGGGGTTGGTGGTGTTATCCTTTAAGGTGTATTTGGTGGCCAGCACAAAGTAGTCGCGGTCTTGCGTGGAAAGGTAATCGCCGATGATCTTTTCGCTGGTGCCCAGCTTGTATATATTGGCGGTATCCAAGAAGTTGCCGCCGGCATTGGCGTAGGCATCCATAATTTCGAAGCTGGTAGCGGCATCTGCTCCCCAACCGCCTTCGGTGCCAAAACCCATGGTACCTAAACAAAGCTCGGATACTTTAAGGCCCGACCGGCCCAGTAATTTATATTTCATAGTGGTAGTTTTTAAGGGAACGTTGTAAACAAAACTCCTGTTTTAAAAGCTTAAATAAAAATGCTTTGTAAACAATACGGGTAACCCAATTGTAAATATATCAAACACACAAGCCATGAAGATCATCACCCTGCATAAACCGGTTAATATTAATGAGCTATACACCCATCTGCAACAAAGGCTGAACCCCATTTTTCAGGAACAAAGGCAAAGCGACATCAGTTTTAACATAGCCAATACGCCTACCGGTATAGAGATAAGTTACCCTGCATTATACGAAGGTGCTTTGTTTACCATTACCGTGCAGGACGATGAGCTATGGATAACGCGTAACGAGCATTATGTGGATGACGTAAATTCCATCACGGTTGAATCGATCCTGAACAGTTTGTTTGATGACATATCAAATGGAAGAGGGACAGATCTGGTACAGGAGGGGTAGCGTTTGATTTTAACCAACAAGCCACCATGCTTTACTACATACCTAAAGGTTGTTGCTGACAACACCAACAACGGCGAAACAGATCTGGTGCAGGAGGGATAAAGGTTTTTTAACCACAGAGGGCACGAAGATTTTCACAGATAGCACAGAGATTATTATCTGATACAAATAAACCGCTGTGATCTGTGATTTTCCCTCTGTGTACTCTGTGGTTAAATAGCCACCAAAACAAAAAACCACAAAGATCATCTCCTTGTGGTTTTTTAATATTATTAAAACTTGCTTATCTTATCCGTAAATCCAGCTGAATTTATACTCCAGCATTGGGTTTTTCATACGTTCGGCCACGCGGATTAAACGGTTTGGCAGGTTCATGATATAATCACGTGCTTTTTCACCATCTTCTTTCAGGTCGGTAACGCTTGCAATATGCCAGTCTTCAATCAGTTCTTTTAATATATCAACATAGTCTATAGCCGTATATATACCCAGGCGTTCTGCCGCATCGGTAAAGTGGCCAAAAGTCTGGCCAATCTTTAAACCTATCTCGCGCAGAAAGTGCGCCGGCATCACAATCTTTTTGCGCATCATATCTTCAAAAGCCAGCATCGCCTCGTTAGGGTCAACCTCAAATATTTTTTCGATAAAGTATTTGTATGCTTTTGCGTGGCGGGCTTCATCACCGGCTATAACACCGCACATTTTTGATAACAGCGTATCACCATCTTTTTTAGCTTGCGAGGCTACACGGCGGTGAGATACATTGGTAGCCAACTCCTGGAATGAGGTGTAGATAAAGTTACGGTACGGATCGTGGCCGGTACCGATATCAAAACCATCGGCAATTAAGTATTGGGTTGATACCTCCATCATACGCATGTTAACACGGCCACTCAAGTATAAATATTTATTAAGCAGATCGCCGTGGCGGTTCTCTTCGGCTGTCCAGTGGCGGGTCCATTTCATCCAGCCGCCTTCTTCGTTATCAGATACCCCTTCAACCATGGTTAACCACGATTCGTAGGTAGGCAGGGCTTCTTCGGTAATGGTATCACCAATTAAAACGGCAACAAGGTCATAAGATAGGCCTTTTGCACTTTCCTGCATTTCTTTGATCTCGCTGAAAAACGTATCCCTCGACGCATCAGGCAAAAAGTCTGACGGCTGCCAAATGGTATCGATAGGCTTTAGGTACTCGCTCATCTTTTCAAGCATGAACTTCTCTATATGCCCCATTACTTCCTTACGTTTATCCTCAAAAAATTTCATAGCACTATCTTAGGTGGGCAAAGTTAATCATTTAAAACTATAATATTATTTTGAACCATTGTAATCAATTGCCTGTTTCATACAATCGCTTAAGTTATTTATATCCGGCGGGCCATTAAATATGGAAAAATTGGTATTGTAATCCCATAGGATGCCAGGCATATTCATACCCTTTAAGTTTTTGCGTACGGCTTTAATATATCTGCAACGGCTATCAGCATCGGTATACTTATTAAATACACCATACTCTCCGCACAACACAGGTACACCGTATTTGTTGCTCCAGTTTTTAACTATTTGCAATTTATCATGTACCGATTGCTCATTGCCATCGTTTTTATACTGGTAATAATTATTCTCGCCCCAGGTGCCTATCACTTTAGGGTTAATAGGCGGATACGTTTTGGCGTTATAAGGGAAAGGCACACCGGTTGTTGCTACCTGGTCGCCCACCCAATCGGCACCCTGGTGGGTAAAAAAGAAAGGCTCATAAAAATGGAAGGTGTAAATAATATTTTCATCGGCCAGCCTTTCCATTCGGCTCAATTCATAAATACTGTTAAAGTTTGATGCCCCTACTATCAATGTCCTGGTTTTGTCCACCCCCCTTATAGCCGTAACAATATTGTATGCGGCATCCTTCCACACTTTGGGGTTCATGTGGGGCGGTTCGTTATAAAGTTCAAAAAACAGGTTGTCGCGGCTTTCGTTAATATACCTTTTTGTTAAATTTAACCAAAGGGCAATCACCTTTGGGGTTTCGGTTAAATAATTACTATCATTTAATTTACCGTAGTGGTAATCTATGATGAGCTTAATCCCGTATAACTTACATTGTTTCAAAACTTCATCAATTTGTGCAAATACTTTCTCAGGCGGGATACCTGCATCATTAAAGTATTGGAACGCTACAGGCAGGCGGATACTTTTGAAACCAAGTTTTTTAAAAAGCTTAAAATCTGTAGTTGTAAGGAGCTTTTGGCTTAAAATATTCTTATTCCAAGTCTGTTCGAACCAGGAAACGCTAACCCCGTTGTTGAGGCTTTGCGCACGTTTAAAGGCAACCTGCCTTTCGCTTAGCGGGGTTGGATTGCTTTTTGCACTGGTACACTGCATAATTACTGTCTCTTATACACATCT
>NZ_LGEK01000103.1 GCF_001636615.1 Mucilaginibacter sp. L294
AGATGTGTATAAGAGACAGAAACTTAATAAATTAATTGAGCAAGACAGCGCTTTCCTGAAGCTGAGTAAACATATTTCTGATACTTACTTTATCAGGAAATGTAAGCGGGAAACATCTTTCTTAAAATACACTGCATCAAAAAGGTTTGAGGAACTGTGTGCCCTGTATCCGGGAATAGAACAAAAGGTGCCTCAATACCACATCGCGTCTTATTTAGGTGTTAAACCCGAATCGCTCAGCAGGATCAAACTCTTAACATACATCAATAAATAAAGGCATCTTAAAAGGGAACTTCGTACTTCATTGATACTAAATATTGAAGTATGCCAATAATCAATTTAAAAGTAAGCGGCCGGGAAGACCCCGCTTTAGCAAAAGAGATCGTAAACGAAATCAGCCGCCTTACAAAAGATGTTTTAAATAAAAGACCCGAAGTTACAGTGGTGGTAGTATCGTTCGTTCCGGATCATCTTTGGTTCGTTAATTCAGTTTCTATAGCCGAATTAAAACTAAAAAGCTTCCATCTCGACATTAAAATTTCCGACTCTACCAACCTGAAGACTGATAAGGCAAGGTATATTGAAACCGTACACGCCTCGTTAACCACCCTTCTTGGTAACATTCATCCGGTAAGTTATACTGCTATAAACGAAATGAAAGCAGATGCCTATGGCTATGAGGGTTTAACGATAGAGTATAAATATATCAATACCCCCAAAAAGTAATTATACCCCCGGCGGTTAACCGCTAATTGCAAACCTATCACAGTAAACTTAATAATTGCCAAAAATGAAAACCATAAAACTATTACTTATTATAATTTTGATAACAGTACAGCACTTATATGCGCAGCAAACAACAAATAATAAGAATGAAATAAGCCTTATTATAAACAAATACAGTAAAAGTGTAATTGAGAAGGATTCTGTTACATTTTATAGCTTATTTAATGATGACGCTGTTACCTGGTGTGCTGCGCTTAAAGGCAGGTCGCAAGCCAGAGAAATAGCGGAAAAAGGAGCGGAAACAGCCGGTAGTAATTACTTTTCAGGAAGTTATAAAGGGTTTTTGAGATCGTTATTTAGGTATAGATCAACAGAGGATAAGTTTGATAATATTAAAATAGTTGAAGATGGGACTGTTGCGTCGGTAACAATGGATTATAGTTTTTGGGCAGATAACAAAATGACTAATTGGGGTGGCAAATACCTCAGCCTGATAAAAAGGGATGGAAGATGGAAAATCACAAGTGTTATTTATTCCTTAGAACTCTCGGACTACTTTGAGCAACCCACACTTAAGCAAAGGAAAAGAGCTTACGTATCTGGCACTGTACGCTAACAGAAAACTGGAGGTAGGGAAGGGCTAAAATAATGAGAAGAAGTAACCTAATAGTTTGAAGCTAACATAAAGGATGAATTTATTATCCTTTTGTTATTTTTGTGCATACTTATCATAATTATGCGCTTCCCTAAACTATTGAGCCGTATCCTTAAAATCAGTGGCATTGTTTTCCTGAGTATCCTGCTGCTGATGTTTTTATTGCCTGTGCTTTTCCCGCAAACCATCACCCAAAAAATAAAACAGCTGGCCAATCAGCATATTAACGGGAAGCTCAGTTTTTCGGGCACCAGCCTGTCGTTTTTTAAGCGCTTTCCTGAGCTTACACTTACCTTGAGCGATTTTGAACTAAAAGGCAGTGCACCTTTTGAAAACGATACACTGGCCGCCGCTAAGGAGGTTTCCCTCGCTATAGATCTCAGCTCACTGCTTCGCAGCCGTGTGCAACTCAGTAAAATATACTTGAGCCAGGCTGCCATCAACATACAGGTAGATAGCGCCGGGCATGCCAACTATAATGTATACAAAGCATTGGCCCCGGCAGCCAACGCCCAGGCCGATACTGCAGCAGCCTCATTGGGTATTGATAAGATCATTATAGAAAAAAGCCGTTTAGTGTACAATGATGCCTCGTTGCCTATGCGCATTAATGCCCGTAGTTTTAACTATACCGGCAGCGGCGACCTGAGCAAGGATGTGTTTGACCTGCATACCCATACCGAAATAGGCGGCGTAGATTTTTATTATGCCGGCAAAGCCTACGTACTGAATAAGAAAGTAAATGCCGACCTGGTGACCAGCATCAATACCAAATCGTTGGCGTTTGTTTTTCAAAAAAACGACCTGAAGATAAACCAACTGCCCCTAAGCTTTAAAGGGCGTTTCGGGTTTATAAAAGACGGATACGATATGGACTTTAAGTTCGACTCTTACCCAGCCGACCTGAGTGATATTTTTACGGCCCTGCCTGCCGAATATGCCAAGTATATAGATGATACCGATGTGAATGGCACCGGCGTGCTTCATTTATCATTAAGCGGGCAGTATATCAGCGAGAAAAAGATCAGCCCCGATCTTAGCTTCGGGATGAAGGTGATCAAAGGTTATGTAGCTAATAAAAAAACGCCCTCACCGGTACGTGATCTTTATATAGACATGAGCGTACGCGTGCCGAAGCTTAATCCTAATAACCTGACGTTCAAACTCGATTCACTGCACTTTCGCATCGATCAGGATAAGTTTGATGCAAAATTTGGCATAAAAGGCTTAACTAACCCTGATATTTTTGCCCGGGTAAACACCGATATCGACCTGGCTAAATGGAACCGGGCTTTCGGTCAAAAAACGGTCGATTTGCAGGGCCGTTACAAACTAAACCTGCTGGCCGAAGGTAAGTATGCCAAAGGTGTAAAAAAGGTTGGCCTGCGGCGATATGATACCGTAATTACCAGCGTACCCAAATTCAGGCTGCAGTCGGTTTTTACCAATGGTTACATCAAAGACGCAAGGCTTCCAGAGGCCATAAAAAACATTCATTTTAACCTGGATGCCCAATGCCCCGATAACGATATTAAACACTTTACGCTTGCACTTACCGGCCTCAATGCCGAAGCGCTTAATAATTTTATAAAGGGCCATTTTAAATTAAGCAATACCAACGGACTGAGTGTAGACGCTGGCTTGAAATCACGTTTTCACCTGGCCGATCTGAAAAAATTTTACCCGGCGGATAGCATTGACCTACGCGGCGATCTGAACGCCGATGTGACTACCAAAGGCCGCTATATCCCGGCCAAAAAGCTATTTCCGGTTACCAATGCCACTGTTAACCTTACCAACGGCTACATCAAAACCAAATACTACCCACACCCGGTAGAAGATCTGCAGATCAGCACAAATATTATTAACAACACCGGTACCCTGGCGGGGATGAAAATTCTGGTGAAACCTGTATCGCTTAAATTTGAGGGGCAGCCTTTCCTGCTGCGCGCCGGTTTGCAAAACTTTGCCGATCTTAACTACAGTATCCGCTCGCAGGGTACACTGGATATTGGTAAAATTTACCAGGTGTTTGCATTGAAGGGTTACGATGTAAAAGGCATTATTACTACCAATTTTAAGTTGAAAGGTAAACAGAGCGATGCCATGGCCGGCAGGTACGGTCTGTTGGCTAATTCAGGTACTATGCAGGTAAAAAATATGGTGCTCCGCAGCGATCTGTTTCCCAAATCATTCATCATAAAAAAAGGTGATTTTAGCTTTAACCAGGATAAAATGCAATTTGATGCCTTTACCGCCAGTTATGGTCGCACAGTTGTTGTGCTGAACGGCGCCCTGAGTAATGTGATTGATTACGCCATAAAACCCGATGCACCTTTAACCGGCAGCTTCAATCTTAAAAGCGACCTGTTGATAGCCGACGATTTTATGGCCTTTGCCGATGGGCAGCCTGCTGCATCATCCCGGCCAGCATCTACAGCATCGGGCGTAATACTCATCCCCAAAAACCTTAACCTCACCTTTACGGCCGATGTGAAAAGTATAAAATACAATGGGATGGATCTAAGCGATGCCAAAGGGCAAATGACCCTTAACAACGGGCAGTTGCAACTAAAACAAACCGGCTTTACCCTGATAGGCGCACCGGTAGTAATGGATGCTACTTATGGTAGCATCACCCCGCAAAAAGCTTATTTTGATTATCATATCAACGCGAAGGATTTTGATATTAAAAAAGCATATAACCAGATCAAGCTCTTCCACGATATGGCTTCATCGGCCGCCAGCGCTGAGGGTTTGGTATCGCTCGATTATAACCTAAGCGGCCGCCTCAACAGCAACATGGTCCCTGTTTATCCATCACTTAAGGGTAAGGGTGTGCTATCAGTAAAAAAGGTTAAGCTAAAAGGGTTCCGCTTGTTTGGAGCGGTTGGGAAAAAGACCGGGCGCGATAGCCTGGGCAAAACAGCCGATCTATCTAAAGTGGATATTAAAACCAGTATTGCCAATAACATCATCACCATTGAGCGCACTAAGATGAAGTTTGCAGGTTTTCGCCCAAGGTTTGAGGGGCAGGTTGATTTTAACGGAAACATGAACCTGAAATTCCGCCTGGGGTTGCCCCCGTTTGGGATATTTGGCATCCCCATGACTATTACCGGTACGCAGCAAAAACCTAAAATACGTCTGGGCAACGGTAAAAAGCAAGACGAACTGAAAGGTGAAGCAGACGACGATAAATAATAACGGAATTAACATTGAATTACAAATTTAGCCTTCCATCATATTTTCTTTATTTTTGAAGCGACGATGATTGCTGAATTTAAAAGGTATATAAAAGAGAAAGTAAAGCTATCTGAGGAGGATTTGGAACTGATACGCTCAGTAGCAGTCGAAAAAATAGTACGCAGGAAACAATTGCTTTTACAGCAAGGCGAGGTATGCCGTTATAAAATATTTATCTGTAAAGGTTTATTGCGTACCTACCGTACCCGTGAAGACGGCAGCGAACATGTGATGATGTTCTCGCCTGAAACATGGTGGGCCACCGACCCCGAAAGCCTGAATAACCAAACCCCATCCTTCTATTATATAGATGCGCTGGAAGACAGTGAGGTGCTTTTATGGACTAAAAAAGATTTTGCAATGCTGTGCGCCAAAATTCCCGCGCTGAAATCCTATTCAGAAAAACTGATCTCGACAAATCTTAACATAGGCAGGCAGCGCATTTTTAGCGCCCTAAGCGCAACACCCGAAGAAAAATACGATGAGTTTGTAGCATCCTATCCCAATATATTTGCCCGCATACCGTTGCACATGGTGGCTTCTTATCTCGGGGTTTCACTCAAAACCCTTAGCCGCATCAGGCAAGCTCAGTTAAAACGATAAAATAAAAATAGCGTCAAATGTCCGCATTTTACAAAGCGGCATTGGGCAATTTTGTATTGTTTAAATATCAGGCCATCACTGTTAGGTTTAAGGGCTGATGTTAATACAATGTTTATCTATCAAATTGTTAACTAAAAAAATTAAAACATGCGTGTATTTGTAACAGGCGCTACGGGTTTTGTAGGTTCGGCCGTTGTTCAGGAATTGATAGCTGCGGGCCACCAGGTGCTTGGCCTTGCCCGGTCAGATGCGTCGGCTAAATTGTTGAGTGCAATCGGTGCTGAGGTGCACAGGGGTGATATAGAAGACCTGGATAGTTTGCGGAGTGGTGCGGCCAAGGCCGATGGTGTTATCCACACCGCTTTTAACCACGATTTTTCACAGTTTCAGGCCAATTGCGAAGCAGACAGAAAGGTTATTACCGCCATGGCCGATGTGCTTGCCGGTACTGATCGCCCTTTGATCATCACCTCAGCCACGGGCTTGCTTGCAGGAAGCGGCCAGGTTGCTACCGAAGATGCTTTACCACCGGCCGCCTCTAATGCTATGCCTCGCGTAGCATCAGAAGAAGCGGCCGCAGCCGCGGTAGAACGTGGCGTACGTGCTTTGGTGGTTCGCCTGCCGGCTTCGGTACATGATGATGGCGACCATGGGTTTATTCCGACCCTTATTGGCATAGCGCGCCAAAAGGGCGTTGCTGCATACGTAGGCGAAGGCATTAACCGCTGGCCTGCCGTGCACAGGCTTGATGCTGCTAAATTATACAGGCTGGCATTAGAAAAAGGCACCGGCACCGGCCGCTACCATGCGGTTGATGACCAAGGGATACCTATGCGGGATATTGCGGGAATAATAGGCAAACACCTGAATATACCTGTGGTATCTAAATCGGCCCAGGAAGCAGCTGAGCATTTTGGCTGGATAGCGCACTTTGCCGGGTTTGATAATCCTTCATCAAGCGCTTTAACCCGCCAATGGTTGGGATGGGAGCCAACCCAACCCGGCTTAATAGCCGACCTTGACAGGCCACAATATTTCGAAATTTAACTAATAAGATGGGCGGTAGCTATAGGCTGCCGCCTCTTTTTTTCGTTATATTATATATCCCCGTGTCTTTCAAAAAAACCTTCTCATTTTCAGTTCTTTTTTTCCGATATTGCATCACCCTTACACTTAGCTGATGCCGCCCACACTTCCCCTTCTTAATTTCTCTTTAAGTAAAGTCCTGGCGGGCGAGCAGGATAACTTTGCTAAAGCAAAAATTAAGATCGCGTTCCTGATGCTAACGTTTGCCATGGTCAAGATCGTGATCACCATACCTATTGCAATTACTCATCATCAGTATATCCAGGCGATACGCTCAGGGTTGATATTTCTGATCTTTTTTGCGGGCTTAAAATACCTTTTGTATAAGCCACATCATATTAGGATAATAGCACATGTGGTATTAATCACTGGGTTGTTAATAATATGGTCAAACCTGGTGTTTGTTGTTCAGCAACTTAATATTGTAACCGTGCAGGTTGTGGTAACCACTGTTTTGTGTAGTTTTTATCTTATTGGTAACCGCACAGCTATAGTATATACTACGTTTTCTATATTGCCGATATTTCTTTTTATGATCATCACCCGGCATTCAACCGCCGGGGTTACTATTCCTCCGCAACAGGTGGTATCGCCGGTATATGAAATTATCGTTTTCCTCAACTTTGTATCAATAGCGGCCATACATTACCTTTTTTATAAAGCCTACGAGAATAGTGTGATAGAAAAAGATCAGTTAAACGCGCAGTTGGCAGTAAAAGTAGCTGAGGTTAAAGCACTGGCCGATGCCAAATCGATGTTCCTTTCCAGCATGTCGCACGAGCTGCGCACCCCTTTAAACGCGGTTATAGGTATCACCGATCTGTTAAAAGGCAGCGCATCTACAGAACAGCATGAAAACCTGGAAATACTGGAGTTTTCTACCATCAGCCTGTTGGCGATGGTTAATGATATTCTGGATTATCATAAAAGCGAGAATGATAAAATAGAGCTGGAAGCTATCCCTGTAAACCTGCCCGAACTGCTGAACAAGATATTTTCGACGCTTAAGTTGAAAGCGAACGAAAAGAACATCCCATTGATTGTTAATATTGATGAAAGCTTAAGCACCCTGTGTGTTGTATCCGACCCGACGCGGCTTACCCAAATTATTTATAACCTGGTTGGCAATGCTATTAAATTCACCCAAAAAGGGAAGGTAGAATTGCACATCAAATTGGTAGAGACCTCCACCGAAGGGGTAGAGGTTCAGTTTGTGGTGAAAGATACGGGCATAGGTATCCCACAATCCAAGCTCGAAAGTATTTTTGAACCGTTTTCGCAGGCATCAACAGATACCACCAGGCATTTTGGAGGTACAGGCCTTGGGTTGGCTATAGTTAAAAAGTTGTTGCTGCTGTTTAACAGCACAATTAAGGTTGAAAGCGAATTGGGAGAAGGATCAAGCTTTTTATTCAATATAAATTTTTGCGTAGCAGAACCTTTTGTTAGCAAACCAAAAATACCGGGCAATGCACTAAAAATGGCTCATTTAAATGTATTGATAGCCGAGGATAACAGCATTAATGCCATGCTACTGGAGAAGATGCTGTTTAACTGGGGGATAAAAACCTGTTGGGCAGCCAACGGGCAGGAGGTAGTAAATAAACTTAAAGCCGAAGCGGTTGACCTGATACTGATGGACTTGCAAATGCCGGTGATGGATGGTTATCAAACCGCTTTAACCGTACGCTTACTTGATGACCCTATTAAAGCGAACATTCCTATTATAGCGCTAACCGCCG
Source organism: Mucilaginibacter sp. L294 (assembly GCF_001636615.1). Lineage (GTDB taxonomy): Bacteria > Bacteroidota > Bacteroidia > Sphingobacteriales > Sphingobacteriaceae > Mucilaginibacter. The sequence continues at coordinate 8,059 of NZ_LGEK01000103.1, forward strand.
CTACTTCAAGCGATATTTACCCACAGGTAATAGCCGCCGGGATGCAGGATTATCTTTCAAAACCCTATGAAGCTGCAGCCTTATATGAGAAGTTAGAAAGATTAGCTGCCATGGTTAATACTGTACACAAACCAGCTACTATAATAAATAAAGAACCCCCTGAATTTCTTCAGGGGGCGGCTCTATGTTAAAATTTTCCGGGTATAAATTATACCCTGCCAGGGTACACTTTTAAACCTTCGGCCAGGCATTCCATGGCTTTATTCAGGTCATCGTTATTTAAAACGTAGGCCATACGTACCTCGTTTGTGCCGGCGCCAGGTGTGCTGTAAAAGCCCGTTGCAGGTGCCATCATTACGGTTTGGTTATTGTGGCTAAAGCTTTCCAGCATCCACTGGCAAAACTTATCCGAGTTATCTATCGGGAATTTAGCCACTACGTAAAATGCGCCGCCCGGGTTAGGGCAGTAAACCCCTTCAATTTTGTTAAGGGCGCTTACCAGCGTATCGCGGCGCTTGGTATATTCTTTATTTACAGCAATAAAGTACTCGTCGGGGGTATCAACCGCGGCTTCGCCTGCAATTTGCTCAACCATACCTGCTGATAAACGTGCCTGGGCAAATTTTAATCCCGTGGTTAACACCGCTTTATTTTTAGTGATCAGGCAGCCTAAGCGGGCACCACAGGCGCTGTAGCGCTTGCTTACGGTATCCATCACAATAACATTGTCATCCAATCCATCCAGGTGCATTGGCGAAATAAATTTGCGGCCATCGTAACAAAACTCGCGGTAAGCCTCGTCGCTAAACAGGTACAGGTCGTATTTTAAAGCCAACTCTTTAAGCGCGTCCAGTTCATCCTGCGAGTATAAATAGCCAGTAGGGTTATTAGGGTTGCAAATAATAATGGCTTTTGTTTTTGAAGTGATCAGCTTTTCAAATTCGCTGATAGGGGGCAGGGCAAAACCATTATCAATGTATGATAAAATGGGTTTCACCACAATATCGCTTTGGTTGGCAAAGCCATTGTAGTTGGCGTAAAAAGGCTCGGGGATAATTACCTCGTCGCCCGGGTCAAGGCAGGTCATCATACCAATGGTAATAGCTTCTGAGCCGCCTGTAGTAACGATGATGTTTTCTGGTGTAATATTATAGCCCAGCTTATTATAGTATTCTGTAAGTTTTTTACGATAGCTTAAAGTACCTTCAGATGGGGTGTACGCCCAAACCTTAAAATCGATATTTTTAATAGCATTCAGCATCCCCTCCGGTGTTTCAATATCCGGCTGGCCGATATTAAGATGATAAACCTTTTTGCCATCCAGCTTAGCTTTGTCGGCAAAGGGTGTTAATTTACGTATAGGCGATGCGGGCATGCGCTGCCCTTTTTCAGATATTTTTGGCATGGAGCAAAATTAGTAAAAAGATGTAATACACCTTTTGTAAAATCTATGCATACATAACATTAAATATTAAACACAAAAAAAGGCATCGATAAAATCGATGCCTTTAAAGTTTTTATTTGTAATGCTGTTTATTTGCTGCTTACCGGGGCTTTTGCAACCACTTCGCCTACAATATTTAAATATTTTGTAGGTGTTTTAGCGTTTGATGTTACTACAATGGTTTTATTAAATGCAGAAACTGCAGCGGCATTGTAAGTAATTTTTATGGTGCCTTTTGCGCCTTTTGCTACTGGTGTTTTAGTATAATCGGCAATGGTGCAACCGCAGGTAGGCTTTACTTCGGTTAAAATAAGTGGCTCGGTACCAACGTTAGTAAATTCAAATACCGTGGTAACCGGGGTGCCCTGTGGTATTTTACCAAAATCGTGTTTTTCTTCGTTGAATTTAAACTCGGCTTTAGCGTCGGTTTGGGCAGATGCATTAAACGCAAAACCTAAAACTACCGCGCATATTAATAATATTTTTTTCATGGTTACGTGTTTGATTCTTACAAATATAAAAGGGTTAACCTAAATACAAAACTATTGTAAAAACTATATGTTTTACACTAACCAATACAAATAACAGAATAGAATTTCCTAATTTTACCGCCTAAACAAAATTTTATATGCCCGAAACTGTAATACACACAGGCAATACCACAAATGCTGCCGAACTCAGTTTTGACGATTTTAAACAAATTGTGATCAGAGATTACCGTGTTGGCTTTGAGAGCCGCCAGGCCAGTATTATTGGCAGGCGCGAAGTATTGACCGGCAAGGCTAAGTTTGGAATTTTTGGCGACGGTAAAGAAGTTGCCCAACTGGCTATGGCCAAAGCTTTTAAGAAAGGCGATTGGCGTGCTGGCTACTACCGCGACCAAACTTTTATGTTTGCCACCGGCATGAGCAACCTGAAAGAATTTTTTGCCCAGCTTTATGCTAACCCCGATATTGAGAAGGACCCGGCATCGGCAGGCCGCCAAATGAACTGCCATTATGCAACGCGTTATGTTGATGCTGATGGTAACTGGACAAACCAGGCCGAAACCATGAACTGCGCTGCCGATATTTCAACCACCGGCGGGCATATGCCGCGCTTGCTTGGTTTGGCATACGCTTCAAAACTTTACCGCCAGAACAAAGAGCTGGAATACCTGAATAATTTTTCGGTTAATGGTAACGAAGTTGCCTTCGGCACCATAGGTAATGGCTCAACATCCGAAGGGCTGTTTTTTGAAACGTTTAACGCAGCAGGTGTTTTACAGGTGCCTATGGCTATCTCTATATGGGATGATGCCTACGCAATATCTGTACCGGCAAGGCTGCAAACTACAAAAGAGAATATATCCGAGATACTGAAGGGCTTTCAGCGCGATGATAAAGGTAACGGATACGAGATATTTAAAGTACGCGGATGGGATTATGTTGCCCTTTGCGAAACTTACGAACGCGCTATAAAAATTTGCCGCGAAGAGCATGTGCCGGTAATGATACATGTGATAGAAATGACCCAGCCGCAAGGGCATTCTACATCGGGCTCGCACGAACGTTATAAATCAAAAGAACGGCTGTCCTGGGAAGAAGAGCACGATTGCCTTTTGCAGATGCGTAAATGGATGATAGAATCGGCTATTATTACTGTCGAGGATATGGAAGCCTTAGAAGCTGAAGCTAAAAAACACGTGCGCAACTGCCAGCGCGAAGCATGGAGCGAACTGGAAGAAGAGATAAAAGCAGAAATGGCCCAGGCTGTTGAGTTGATAGACCGTATTGCCCAGCAATCGGCTCAGCGCGATGATCTGCTTGGCTTAATGTCGTCCCTGCAAACCTGTGTTGACCCTGGTCGCCGGGATACCATTGCCTGCGTACGTAAAGTTTTACGCTTAACCGTAAAAGAAAACAGCGATGCCCGCCACAATCTGTTGAATTGGCTTGCTGCGGAAACCGAAAAGAACGTAGAACGTTTTAACTCAAAACTATTCACCGATACGCCAAAATCGCCGTTATATGTGCCGGTTGTTGCCCCGCAATATACCGATGATGCCAAGCTGATGGATGGCCGCGAGGTATTGAACGCTTGTTTCGACGCCAATTTTGAGCGCGATAAAGCTATCGTAGCTTTTGGTGAAGATGTGGGTGCCATTGGCGATGTAAACCAGGGCTTTGCCGGTTTACAAAGCAAATACACCGACCTGCGCATCACCGATACAGGTATCCGCGAAGCCACAATTATTGGGCAGGGTATGGGCCTGGCCATGCGTGGTTTAAAGCCGATAGCCGAGATCCAATACCTGGATTACCTGCTGTACTCCATCACTGTTTTAAGTGATGACCTGGCCAGCTTAAGCTACCGTACCCGGGGCGGGCAGCGCGCGCCGCTTATTGTGCGTACGCGTGGCCACCGTTTAGAAGGTATCTGGCACTCAGGTTCGCCGCTGGGTTTTATATTGAATGCATTGCGTGGTATGCATATTTGCGTGCCAAGGGATATGACCCAGGCTGCCGGTATGTATAATACCCTGCTGCGTGGCGATGAACCTGCGCTGGTTATTGAATGCCTAAACGGTTACCGTTTAAAAGAGAAATTACCGGCTAACGTAGGCGAATTCACCGTGCCATTGGGTAAGGCCGAGATCTTGAAAGAGGGTGGAGATGTTACCGTGGTTACCTACGGATCAACCTTGCGTATTGTAATGGAAGCAGCCGAGGAACTGGAGAAAATGGGTATTAATATAGAGGTAGTTGATCCGCAAACCTTATATCCGTTTGATACTGATAACGTATGTGGTAAATCGTTACAAAAAACCAATAAGCTTTTGGTTATAGATGAGGATTTGCCGGGCGGAGGTTCTGCCTTTATCCTGCAAAAGATAATAGAAGCACAAAACGGATATTATTCGCTTGATGCACAGCCAAAAACCCTTTGCGGCGCCGAGCACAGGCCACCGTATGGATCGGATGGTGACTACTTCAGTAAACCGTCACACGATGATGTTATTGAAGCAGTTTACAAAATGATGAACGAGGCTAACCCGGGGAAATACCCGGCGATATATTAAGGGTGAATCGTCTGATATATTTTTAGGCCCGATATTATCGGGCCTTTTTTGTACGGCTGCATTCGTATTTCATATATTTACTTATGAAAAAACTACTTTTAAGCGTTCCTATATTAGTAATACTGCTAACTGTTGTTGAACACGCTTCAGCACAGCAAAAAAATCAGATGGTAAGGCTTGCAAAAATTACAGTAGACCCTGCGCAAATAAACCAGTATAATACTGCACTTAAGGAACAAATGAAGACGGCTGTCGGTGTTGAACCGGGGGTATTAACATATTATGCAGTTGCTGATAAGAGTGACCCTACACGCATTACTATACTTGAAATTTATGCAGACACAGCAGCTTACAAGAAACATATAGAAACACCGCATTTTAAAAAGTACAAGGCTACTGTACAAAATATGGTTAAATCGCTTGAGTTGGTAGATGTTGATCTTATTGGTAAGGCAGTAAAACCTTAAAGCTATATACGCTGCGCTTATGATACAAAAATATAGCTTTAAGCCTTAAGCGTGTTTGCATAGCCCCAACTATGTTATCTGCTTTTGCCCCACAAACCTATTAATAACCATCGCGGCAGCTGTATCGCCTGTGGCGTTCAAAAGTGTGGCTATGGGGTCAATTAATGTGCCGATGATGATGGCGGGAGGCAAGGCCTCGGGAGGGAAACCATAAGCCGAGATAAATAACAGTTCGCCAATGTAGCCGCCGTTGGGGATGCCACCTTCAACAATACTTACTAAAACCGTCATGCCCAGCGCCAGAATGATCACTTCGGCGCTGTCAAAGCTTCGCCCGAACATGGCAAATACCACCGACATTTTCAAGATGGAAGAAATGCTGGAACCGTCCTTGTGCAAAGTACCCATTAGCGGGATAGTTATCCCGGCTATGGCATCTGTAATGCCCATTTTTTTGGCAGCATCTAAGTTGGCAGGTATGGTGGCAATACTACTGCAGGTACCCACCGCGGTAGCCGATGGGATGATGTTGTTTTCCCAATATCGTTTAATACCTTTTACACCACCTGCAATAAAAGCATAGAGGCTGTAAAATACGGCATAGTAAAATAAACTTACGCCGTAACCAATGCCCAGCACATGTGCATAAGTGCCAAATAACGATGGGCCAAACACAGCAACCTGATAAGCAAAATAGGCCCCCAAGCCAATTGGGCCGGCTTTCATGATAATACCGAATACTTGCTTAAATACTTCGTTACCCGCGTTTAAAAACTGTACAAATACTTTTCCTTTTTCTGCTGCGCTGCGTGCCCCAAAACCAACCAGTAGTGCAAAGATGATCATGGCCAACATATTCTTTCGCGATAGCAGGTTGAAAAATTCACTTGTGGTAAACAGCTGGGTTATCTGGTCGCCAGATAGGTTCTTACCTGTTGCTACAGGTATAGCACCAGCCGCTGCAAATGATGTTTGCCCAATCGGGAAAAGCCATAAAGCGATAATAGTAAGCAGCGCCGCCATGATCAGTGTGCCCAAAAATACTGCCGACATTACACCCATAATACGTCCTATTTTTTGCGAAGCCTGTAAATTGGCAATAGCCGAAGAAATGGCAAAAAACACCAAAGGTATCACGGCAACAAACAGCAGGTTCAGGAATATATCGCCAATTGGTTTTAATACTTCGGCCCGTGGCCCAAGTACAATACCGGCCACGCTACCCGCAATAATACCGGCTATCAGCCAAATCATCCCGCTATAATTTTTTATCCAGTTACTCATTTTATTTGCCTGCTGTATACTATGAACTAAACGAAAGGTAAATAATATCCCTCTTAAAATATCTATTCATGTAACTTATTTCTCTATTTTTGCGCCTGCCTATAAGCAGGCGCTTTATTTTACAAATAATATGGATACCACTTTTTCAGCAATCGCAAATAATATCAAGGCCCGCCGTACCATCAAACCCTCAACCATGAACGGTAATAAGATCCCGAACGGCCATATCGCTTCTATATTGGAACTGGCCGACTGGGCACCAAACCACGGTAACACCGAGCCATGGCGTTTCATCGTGTTTGAAGACCCTACAGTTTATTGCGCACAACACGCCGAACTGTATAAAGCCGCTAACCCCGGCGAAAGCTTTAATCCAACAGTTTATACTAACTTTCAAAACCAGGCTAATAATGCATCACATGTTATCATAGCTTACCAAAAACGTGGCGATCTGCCAAAGATCCCGCAGTTTGAGGAAGTGATAGCTGCATCATGCGCAGTACAAAACCTTTTGTTAGGTGCAACAGCGTTAAATATCGGCGCTTTCTGGAGCACCGGCGGTATGGTGTTAAAACCGGCCTATGCCGAGCATTTTGGCTTAGGGGCCGAAGACAGCGTTTTAGGTGTTTTGTTTATGGGGTATACAGATGTACAGCCTGAAGGAAAAAGAAAAACACCGATCGAAGAAAAGATCACCTGGAATAAATAAAGGTTTCTGATTAATATAAAATCGTAAAAGGTTGCTGTTTTCAGCAACCTTTTTTTGTTTAACAGGTGTTGAAATTCTCTATTTAGATATTAACTAAATTGATATAAAATTTCATTAAAGTAGACTATTAGACTCTCGTGACAATATTTTTGTCCTTTTTGCGTATATTTGTATTGACAATTTCAACTAATAGCTGTCTCTTATACACATCT
>NZ_LGEK01000104.1 GCF_001636615.1 Mucilaginibacter sp. L294
AGATGTGTATAAGAGACAGATTTGTATCATTGCATCATGAAAACAACAACAATACAGATACAATTGCCGCAACCGATATATCGGAGGTGATTGGGTATGTATTGAAAAAATATAATAGATAACCATAATCCTCTTAGATAAATTTCTAAGGGGATTTTTTGTTTTAGGGGCATTTTCAGGGTAGTATATCAATTGGTTAGATTACCACATTTGGGATGTGGAGACTCCCGGTTCGAGTCCGGGTTACCCTACTGATTTATAAGGAAATATAGCTCAATTGGTTAGAGCAGCACCCTTATACGGTGTCGGTTAAAGGTTCAAGTCCTTTTATTTCCACTGCTGTATTTTCCTGTGGTGCAATGGTAGCACACCTGATTTTGGTTCAGGTAATAGTGGTTCAAATCCATTCAGGAAAACGTTGATATATGAACATGTTTTGATGATGATTTTTAGTGGTTACCTAATGATTTGGTGGGTAGGGTGAGGCATGCGTTATTATAAAGAAATATCTTTATAACCGGTGCCATCATTTTATTTCTGCCCCGCTTTCCAGGCATCAAACTTTGTACGTAAGGCTTTAATGGGGTTTATACCCTCGCCTGTTTGATTTACGATCAGGTTCAGGTACGGTTTCTCCGGGTCATCTCCGGGTTTGGCTACGGTAAGGAACGCGCTCAACGCCTTTTGGTCGCCGCAGCGTTTATCGCCGCCATACTCAGCACCGGCTTCCAAAGCCAGCATCAGCACATCCCGGATGTTTAACCCTTGCTTTTGCGCTTTATATATCGACTGCAGAATTTTGTTCAGCATCCCCCTGTTACTTAACGTATTGCCTTGGATAGAGATGCCGCTCGTAATTATCGTTCCCTTATCAGGTGTGGTATTTTGGCCAGTGTAGCTTTGCGGTTTGTTGATATTATACAGGCAAACGATGCCGTATTGCTGGTTCTCCGGGTCGAAGTCCGGGTTTTTAACCGCGCGGAGAATCTCTTCGGGCGAGGCATCCGCCAGGATCATTTGCAGCCCCTTATCCCTTGCCGCCTTATTGCTCATGGCCTGCACCACAATGGCACCCTTGCCCGGCACAATGGCGCCTATACCATAAACGCTAAACGTACACGATGCCCCCGCAATGCCTATCTCCTTTGTTTTTGGGTCTATTACGATGATGGACCAGGTGGCTTTAGCATTAGTAGCCAGTATAACCAACAAGCAGAGGGTAAGGAAAACGGGTTTCAGGTTTTTCATTTGGATAAAGGTATGTTAGTAAAGACGCAGGGATTGCGAATAAATTACATAATAAACGTGCGGATGTGTGGCCTCTTGGGGTTTAAGCTGAACGCTTATAATTTTAGATCTAAGTTAAAAACTTCGACCAGTAAGGGATATAATGATTTAGGTTAATCAATTTAATCTAAATTAATTTTTCCAATAAATTTTAAACCAGGCAACTTATTGATTTTTACTACATCAGAATTATCTTCAATAATGGTTATATTTTCAATTACTTCATCTTTTTGAATTGTATTTAAAATTTCAATTTGCTCTGATTGAAGGGATGTATCATCTCTGTTTTTTTCAATTGGGATTACAGACCATGCCTGAATTTGATCAAAACGAAAACCTACGAAAAATTTCACGCGATCATTCTTGTTTTTTTCAGTATAGCTTCCAATATTTGGAACAAAGAATGCCTCTAATCCACAATCAAGTACGATAATGCCGTTTTGAGAACTTATAACATTCTTAATTCGGCCTGTAACCTCTGATAGTATTTTTTTATTTTTCTCGAAAAAATCTGTGGTAAATTCCCCAAGTTTCTTATGACTTACCATTTGCTGCATACCGGTTCCTATACCATACCACTCAAAACAAAACTTTTCATTCTTTATAAAGCCTTTCATTCGATCTTTAAGTTCTTTTACATTCTGAACACTTGTCGAATCAAATGTATTCCCGTTTGAAATGGCCTTAATTGCATTTAAAACGTACAAGTAATAATTACTTTCTAGAGACGAATTTATATTTTGACCTATAGTTTGAGTCCATGTTCCGATTTTAGAAATGCATTCTTCAATTCTAATAGGATTTTTTAAAAACCTTACTGCTTGTAGCCAAAGTTTAACATTTTGAGTATTCGCAGAATCTTCGAACATGTTATCCGACAAATATCTTATACACTGATTTAACTCATTCTCAGATATTTCCCCCCAAGCATTAAAGTAATCTCTAGATCCAGTGTTTTTTGTAGCTAATAGACAGTTAATATACATTCGTCTATAACGGGGCACCATGTATTGGTAACCCGAAGGAGTATTTTTTATTAAGTTTTCAAATTTATCTTTTGCCAATGATGTCTTGCCAAGTGTCTTCAAAAAATTACCTTCACATTCATAGATATACCCCGCAGATTTATTGATTCGATCTTTATTATCTAACCCTTGCGATTGCTCGATTACATACAATGCCTCTTCCAGTAAGTTACTTGTTTTATCTAATTTTTTTGCATACCATTCGTTTTGCGGATTGGTAATAAAAGTTTCTTTTGAACTACTTTTGTTTAACTTATATCCAAAATCAAGCACACTTAATAAAATTCTAATTTGAGATTCATGACCATAGACCTTGTTCGGTTCTAGTTCGATGCAACGGTCAAAAGCTTCACAAGATTGTTCTACCAAGTATTTTACCTCTTCTTCGATATCCTCATTATAATTTGAGAGTATGTCGAATTTAGAAATTATGTTTTCAGCCTGCACTCTATAACACATCCCTAAAGTGTGCATCAATCGTACATCCCTAGGCTGTATTTGTAAAGACAATTCAGCTTCGTGAATGGCTCGATTGAAATCCTTAACCCCAGTTCTATCGTCATACAAATATCGCGCGAAGTGGCCGTGGTAATGAGCCTCGTCAGGATAAGCGTCTGTGAGTGTTTCAAAAATTTCTACACCTTCTGATGGTGATTTTAGTTTTGAAAAAACGTCAGTAAATTGACCCTTATTAATTTCAATAACATCATTTTCTATTCTATCTATAAATAAAGCGTCAAGAATTTGTTTAGTAAAATCATCTAAATATGGCATTGCCATATGAGCATATTTAATCAACTCAATCAGCCATTGCGATAAGTATGTATTCCAGTTTTGCTTATACTCTTTTCCACCACCAAGCAAAATCTTCATAGCTTCCCCGCCTAATATAGCATGTCTCGGCCGCCAAATATTTAAATCGCCGTCATCATCATAATCTTCATGAAGAAGTTCGAAAATAGGATTCCCTTCACCTAATATTTCTCGCAAGTTACATTCACTTCGATTTATTCCTAAAAGTCCTGAAAACAATTCTCCCGGTACAGATAATTGAGTAAAGTGATATATTAAACAAATTGTGCCCGCAATTTTTTTCTGTTCTAAAGAAATGTCTTGTAAACATTTCCCAACATAATCGTCTATACCAAGGAACTCTTTACCGTAAGTCACTAAACCATAGACAAATGGAGAAATATAGTCAGGAGAATATTTAAATTCATTCTTGATATTTAAAATATGCTCCTTTCTTACGGGCGATAATCGGAAAAATAAATTTTCAAATGAAGTTATTTCGTTTATTTCTAATTGTCCCTTTAATGTGAATTTTTTATCTCTGGCAGCAGTTATTTTTCCTCGTTTTACAATCAGTATAACAGCGTTTTTATGTGCTTGCGCCAAATCTTTGTAGAGAACATTGGATTCTCTAACTTCAAAGGATTCTAAAATTATTAATAAAGGGAGGCTGCTTTTTATATACTTGTCATAAATTATTCTTAAACCAGCTATAGTTTTTTTTGCTTCATATTTGCGAAGTATGATAGTCGGGAAGTTTAAAGATATATTATATGCTAATCTTCTAGCAATAGTTGTACCGCCTGCACCTGCCTCATGTATTAATTCTATCTCGGTCCGTTTGTTTTTTTCCAATTCAGCATTAAGTCTTTTTTGAAGGTTATCTAATGCATTGCGGCTAACATCTTTTTGACTTTTTAAATCATTCCATGTTATTAACCCCCCTTTATAAAAATTATCTTCTTTTACCTCGTTAACACTCTCTCTTTCAATATTCTTGTAAATTATTTCTATTCCCAGGGTTTGCAGATAGTCATAATCTTGCTGTGTTACAGAGACATAAACTTTATTTTTCTGATCATTTTTATGTGGTATTAAGATATCTAAATTAGACAACCCTATATCAGAAAAACTAATAGAGTTATTTACACCATCGGCAATATCAGTGGCTGAAATATCAATGTACGATACATTATCATATTTGCTTAAAATATCATCGTATGTTTCATCTGTGTTAGAACATAATACAAAAGAAAGGTTAGTTTCATCTACCCTGTTAAATTCGTCAATTATCGAATCTGCCCAATAGCTTTTAATATTAAGAAATACGACTATTCTTGATTTTGGTCGCGAACCCTTATTGAAATTAGTGTATAATGAATCTGATAGGTATTTCTTATATTTAAATCTCCATTTTTTAAAATCATCCACTGGTTGTACGGCACCTTGACCATTTGCTAGAAACCAATAATGATTAAATTTCGGATCAAAATCTGGCCTATCTTCTATTGTGAACGATTTCTTATACCCAGTTCCGATAAGCTTTTGAAAACTCAACAAAAGCCCATTGGGCTTTTCATCAGATTTATTATCAAAGTCGACTACTAGGCGCCAAGGCAGCTTATTAATAGCATCAACAACACTAATGTTTTCTGACACATTTTGAGGAGAAACTAAAATATATTGGAATCGCTTATCAAAGTTCTTACACAACATTAATAACTCATTCCATTTTTCATTTTTATCGGGGATTATAGAACTATTTACGTTGCCATTAAGTATGTTCATTACAGCTTCTGGTATTTCAATCTTTAATACTTCTTTATAAAACCATCTTACGATGGGTATTAGTGCATAATGGCAACTATTTATATCATCCATATCAACAACCTGATAAGATTTTGACGGGTCGTGCGAACCATCATTACCTAATTTTCTGATAGTTTCTAATTGATTATAAACAGCGCCATCTTTTAAAACACCAAGTTCATCGATGTAAATTATATGAATTAAATTTTCCAGATTTAATTCTCCAATGCCTGAACCAATTTTTCGATTCGGCCATTGCGCATTTTTACCTAATATGATTTGTGTTCCAATCACATCTCCCTTATTTTTAAGGATAGATGCTTTACATATAGATTCTATGGTTTTTCTCGCATTATTTGTATCTAATCTACCTCGATTAAAATCATCAATCCATAGGTTTAGATGGTTAATAAAGTGAGATACTTTTTCACTAAGAGTCATGGTTTAGGTTTAGATTGGTAAATTAAAAAACATTAGTCACTTTTTAATAAATTCACCTCTAATTCTTCTGTTTTTTTCGTTAAGCACCCGTCCCGTCCTGCATGTGTCTCAGCTACCCCTCCCCATCTAAACCCAATTGTACGGAAAGCCCGCTTCTATCAGCGGCTTGGAGGAAAAGCGGGGCTATCTTAACATAGCAACACTGCCTTTGCTTTTCCAAACTCTTCTACAAGCTCAGCTTGACAATTAACACACCCCTACCCCTTCTCTCGCGTTCGTGCCGCATCTGTTATAACAGAATGCAATTTCCACCATACTATATTTGCTAAGCATATTCATTACTTACTGCTCGAACAAGATTTCTCCTCAGTACGTTCATTCGAAATGACATTAGGAGATTGATCGTGTAAAACAGAACACCCCCTGTCCAAAAACGAACACTTGTTTTGATTTTAAAACCACTGTTGACTATTCTTTACAACAGGCTGTACTATTTTTTTATACACCTTTTGCTACACAATCTTTTAAAAATCGGTTTAAACCGGGCTTTTTCGCGGTTTATTGGTCGCAGTGTAAAAAATTATCGTGCTTAATGTCATTTTTTTTCACCACTCACGAAAGTTTGGCATTAGTTTGGAATACTACTAATCAAACGGAGTTAAAATGGTAATCGACGAAAAAACAGAAAACCCGGGCGAAGAGAAAGAGTGGGAAAACCCGCAAGAGCCCGAAAAGACATCCGACGAAAGGGATAAGGAGCAACTGGCAAGGCAGTACAAAGAAGCAAAACGCCGACATGACAACCTTAGCGAGAACCAGGAAAACGAAAATAACGAAGAAGAAAACAAACAACAGTAAAACTTAAAAACTAAAAATATTTGAATTATGAAAACTTACCAAAAACCAGCAGTTAGCAAATTAGTGAACCGTTTCGACAAAGAATTGATGAACATATTAATGAGCGACCTGAAGAACATTAAATCAAAAAACACCAGCCGCTTAAACGCTGCTTAGTTTTAAAAAACACACCTGCTAAAACACACAACGCTAAACATCTACCTATGAAAGCTTATAACAAACCTGCAACAAGTAAATTAGTTACCCGCTTTGATATCGAACTGAAAAATTTATTGATGGAAGACCTAAAGGCTTTCAGAGAACGCAATCAATTTTTACCAAGCAACAAACAGGCTTCTGTGCAACAACAGTTATCAGCCGCCTGATCAATCATATATCTACATCTATTTAAAACATCCTTTTGAGACAAGTAAGGCCCGGCTATTTTAGCAGGGCCTTACTATTTTGAGGCATATTTTACAATGAGCCCGGCCGTTTTGGCCGAAGCCTCCGGTGTACCCATTTTTTCATCGAGCGCGTCATACCCGGCAAGCATCGTTTCGCGGTGATGGGTATTATGCAGCAGGTTATTTAACTCTTCGGTGATGTTTAGCGTGGTGCAATCTTCCTGTATCAGCTCTTTTACCACCGCGCTATCCATAATGAGGTTTACCAGCGATATAAATTTTAGTTTAACCAGCATGCGGGCAATAGCTATAGTAAGCGTGTTGCCTTTATAAACCACCACCTGCGGCACGTTAAACAAAGCGGTTTCCAGCGTTGCCGTGCCCGATGCTACCACCGCGGCTTCGGCATTGGCCAGTATATCATAAGTGGCGTTAAATATTACGGGGATGGTTTTACCCCCCAGGTATTGTGTGTAATAATCTGCATTAAACGATGGCGCCCCTGCCACCACAAACTGGTGATGCGGGAACTTTTCTACCGCGCCCAGCATTTCGGGCAATAAGCGGCTTATCTCCTGCTTGCGGCTGCCGGGCAGCAGTGCTACTATTTTTTTACCGGTTAGGTTATTGCTTGCAAGGAAGTTGACGTCGGGTTTAAACGCGTCAACGGCATCCAGCAGCGGGTTGCCTACATAATCTATCTCCATACCCCAGCTTTTGTAAAAATCAACCTCGAAAGGCAGGATACAAAACAGGTGGTCTACAATACGTTTAATTTTCAGGACACGTTTTTGGTTCCAGGCCCAAACTTTGGGGGATATGTAGTAGCAAACCAACAAGCCCTGTGCTTTGGCAAATTCGGCTATCTTTAAATTAAACCCGGGGAAATCTATCAGCACCAAAACATCCGGCTGGTAGGCCACAATATCCTGCTTGCATTTTTTTAAGTTTTTAAAGATGGTGTTCAGGTTGGCCACCACCTCTACAAAACCCATAAAGGCCATATCAGCATAATGTTTAACCAAGGCACCACCTTCAGCCTGCATCAGGTCGCCACCGAAATAGCGGAAGTCAGCCTGCCCGTCAAGCTCTTTTAAAGCCTTCATCAGGTTTGCCCCATGCAAATCGCCCGAGGCTTCGCCGGCTACCAGGTAATACTTCATCTCGCGTATATTTTAAGTACAAATACTAATAAGGTACACACAAATGTAGCTATCATTATCCCGTTTGACGTTTTATCGAGATACGCCCTTGCCGAAAACCTTAACATTACCAGGTTTAACCCAATGGCAATTAAATAAGGCGCAGCGGGTTTATCCATCATGATGGCATCGTTCTTCAGCAACACAAAAAACACAAGCCATGCTAAAACGGGCGGGATAAAACCATAAAGCATCCCCAGGAAAAGATTATTCTTTTTAAACATTAAAGGTCCAGGTATTTAAAACGGGGATAGCGTGGTGGGCGGTCATATCAAACTGTACCGGCACAACCGATGTGTAGTTATGCTCAAGCGCCCAAACGTCGGTATCCTCGCCGTTATCGTTATTTTGGAATACCCCGGTAAGCCAGTAATAAGGGCGTTTGTATGGGTCGTACCGCATATCAAATTCCTCGGCCCATTTGGCATTGGCCTGGCGGCAAATTTTGATGCCTTTTATTTTATCCCCTGCCGGGAAGTTCACATTCAGCACCGTGCCTACGGGCAAGCCATTTGCTAAAACCTGCTGGGCAATCTCTTTCACAAATTTTTGGCAGGGTTCAAAATCGGCTTCCATAGTATAATCATCCAGTGAGAAGCCAATTGAGGGAATACTTTCTATAGCCCCCTCAACAGCTGCCGACATGGTGCCGGAGTACAATACATTGATAGAATTATTCAGCCCGTGGTTAATACCAGACACACACAGGTCGGGCTTTTTACCGCCAAATACTTTTGTTACGGCCAGCTTAACACAATCAACCGGGGTACCGCTGCAACGGTACATTTCAATCCCTTCGTAAATATCCACCTCGTCTAAACGGAGTGGTTTGCCAATAGTGATGGCATGCCCCATGCCGGATTGCGGACTATCGGGCGCTACAACCACTACCCTGCCAAGCGCTTTCATGGTATGCATCAGGGCTTTTATGCCCGGCGCGGTTATACCATCATCGTTTACTACAAGTATAGTGGGTTGTTTGGATTTTGACATGGGGCAAAAATAGCTATAAATTTTATTTAACTATTGGCTGATGTGCGGCATTTAGTTGAGCATAATTTATTTTTTAACCACAGAGGGCACGGAGTTTTTTCACAGAGGCGCACAAAGAATTGCTTTCTATCTTTGTGGTTTTCCCTTTGTGTTCTTTGTGGTTAAAATTTAAACTATCTTATTCACCCCCGGAATTTCAACCAGCACAATCCCCAGTAAAAAACTAAATAATACGGCCAATGGCGCCACAACCAATAATTTCAGCGCCGTGTCTATAGCCCAGCCGCTTGCAGCTACCGTAAGCGAGATCACCACAAGCGGATGAAAAATATACACCGCGAATGTGCTGCGCGATAGGCTGTTTAAAAACCCTGAGGGTTTGTTCCACCTGCGTTTGCCTATGCAAAGCAACGCGGTAATAATAGTAAACCCAACTAATTGCTCCCAAATGGCATACCATGCCGACTGCCAGTGTGTACCGGTATTAAACCAGGCTACAGGAAAACCCAGCGCTTTTTGTACGATAAAAAATAACGGGAAACCTACCAATACTAAACAAAGGGCTATAGTGCGCATGCGCTTGCCCGTTTTAAAGTCGGCATCATTCAGCCATTTACTTCTGGCGGCTATCAACCCTAAAATAAATAAGGCGATATATTGCGAAAAATGCCCCAATTGGAAACCCAGCGGTTTCAACACCCACCCTACCGGGAAGATGATCCGCACTGCAAAACTGACGAGCCCTACAATTATTGCAAAGAACAGGATGGTGGTAATTGCAGGCAGTTTAACCACTTTAACAATACTGTTAACCGTTATTCTGTACAATGCATACAGCAACGTAAATATCAATAAGGCGGCAACAAACCAAAGCACACCAAAATTTACCCAGGGGTGAAAACCACCCAGGTATTGCAGGTAAGTAATATCGTGCCCTTCGGCCCATTTGTAGGGGATGAAACTTAAAAATGGTGATAACACGAATGAGTAAAATAATAACGGTACGCCAAGCCTGATGAGCCTGTCTGTAATAAACTTAACCGGGCCTTTTTTATCGTATGATGCGGGCACAAACAATGCCGACAGAAAAAAGAAGAAGCCCATAAAAAATGCCTGATTAACGGCCACAAAAACCGTCATCGGAATAATGGCCCCCATTAGCGTTGTTTTTTGCGAGTAATACCAGCCGCCGGGCGCGCCATAAGCTATAAAGGTATGGTGCAAAATAACCAGCATAGTAAGCACCACCTTAAGGTGATCGATATAATTGATCTTTGCTTTGGGCTGGATGAGTGCGGGTTGTGAACTGGTAGCGGGCATTGTTTTGGGGTTATCCATAAAAATAGGGAAATTTTAATTTATTTCTCTTTTTGTCGCCGCGGGGCTTCACATAGTGATTTTTTGGCGTGATCGCCCCCTTATAATGTCCCTATCCCACCCCAAAACAGTGGTGTTAGGGATATAGCTTTGTATTGTACATTATAAACTTATAAATGCTATGAAAAACGAAATTTTAAACCGTTTTGATAAAACGACAGATGAATTAATTGAATTACTTACCCCGCTTACCCAAGAACAGCTCAACAAGATTCCCTTTGAAAACAATTGGACAGCCGGCCAGGTAGGCGATCACCTTACTAAATCGTATGATGCGGGTGCTGTTTTAAACGGAAATGTAAAAGCGGCAGACCGCGAGCCTGATGAAAAATCGGCAGAGGTAAGCAAGCTGTTTTTAGATTTCACTATAAAAATGGAATCGCCAAAAGAGATCCTGCCGACAGATGATATCATAGACAAAGGCAACCTGCTTACCTCGTTAAAAACAAGGATCGCATCCTTACGAGAGGTGATTATAGATAAAGACCTGACGAAGCTCTGCCTGGATTTTTCCATACCAGGGTTTGGCGAATTTACCCGCATGGAATGGATCGGTTTTTTCATCGTTCATACCCAAAGGCATATCCATCAGCTAAAAAATATCATTTCAAAAGTCAATTGAATATTTGTTCCATTTATCATGCTGAACGTTTGAAGCATCTATTCGACGATAAGCAAAGTTCGCTAATAGATCCTTCGCTATCGCTCAGGATGACAAAATGTTAAATTGCTGTCGCCGCAGGGCCTCATATCGTGGGCCCTGCGTTGCCTTGCATAAAATATCTTTATCTCTGAGTTTTCTCTTTGTGCACGCTGTGGTTAAATAATTCGCCACCCAAACCATGAGCCGCTAACCAAACAAACTTGAGCTGCTAACCAAAATGCTACTGCTTTTTTAACCCCACCTTTGGTATATCAATAGATATAAAAAGCAGATCATGAAAAAAGTAGTTTTAATAACCGGTGCTTCTGCCGGCATAGGTAAAGAAACAGCAGCCTTCCTCCAAAAAAATGGCTATATTGTTTATGGAGCAGCACGCCGGGCAGACAGGTTAAAAGAACTGGAACAACTTGGTGTAAAAACCCTGGCTATGGATGTTACCGACGATGCATCGATGGTAAAAGGCATACAAGATATCATAGCTGCCGAAGGCCGGTTGGATATCCTGGTTAATAATGCAGGCTTTGGTTCATACGGCGCGGTAGAGGATGTAACTATTGAAGATGCCCGTTACCAGTTAGAAGTGAATGTATTTGGTGCTGCACGCCTCATACAACTGGCTTTACCCTATATGCGTAAACAGCGTTTTGGGAAAATAGTTAATATTTCATCAATAGGCGGTAAATTTGCTACACCTTTTGGGGGATGGTACCATGCCAGTAAGTTTGCCATTGAGGGGTTGAGCGATAGCCTGCGCAACGAGGTTAAATCGTTTGGGGTTGATGTGATAGTGATTGAACCGGGTGGTATTAAAACCGAGTGGGGCGATATAGCGATGGATAGTATGCGCAAAGTATCGGGTGATACCGCTTATAAAAACCTGGTAGCTAAAATGGATAATTCGTTTAAAGAGATCGAAGATAAAATACCCGGGCCTGAGCTTATTGCCAACCTGATCAAAAAAGCCATCGAGGCAAAAAAGCCGAAAGCAAGATACGCTGCAGGCTATATGGCAAAACCAGTACTGTTTTTGCGTAGGTTACTGTCAGACGGGTTGATGGATAAGGTGATCATGTCACGAATGAAATAATTGAACAGCAAGATGGGCGAAAAAAACAGCAAAGGCATTTCCCTTTCAAATCAACAGGAAGATTCGCCCATGAAATGGCTGGGCGGTGATCATATGCAGTACAACATCCTGTATTCGTGCACTACACAAAACAAGCGCGGGCACGAGCAAATGGTACAGGAACATTCGCTTGGATGTATCATAGCCGGCGAGATCCATTTTTACACCAACCATGGTGTCGAGATCATCAGGGAGGGCTCCATAGGCATCATCAGGAAAAACCAATTGGCCAAAACGGTTAAAGTACCACCCGCTAATGGCGGCATGTTTAAGGCTATCAATATCATGATAGACCAGCAGCACCTGCGCAAATACGGCACCGACAATAATATTTATGCCAGCGGCCAATACAAAGGCTCCCCAATGCTTAACCTTACTGGCGACGCGTTTATTAAAGGCTATTTTGATTCATTACTGCCTTATTTTGATAACCCCGACCAGCTAAGCAGCGCCATGGCCGATATGAAAACCAACGAGGCTATTGAACTATTACTGCGCAAACCCGGCCTGCGCGATTTTTTGCTTGATTTTACCGAGCCTTTTAAAATAGACCTGGAGGCTTTTATGAACAGCAATTTCAAATACAATATCTCCATCAGTCAGTTTGCCACGTTAACCGGCCGCAGCCTGGCCACCTTTAAGCGCGATTTTCAAAAAACGTTCACCACCCCGCCCGAGCGCTGGCTGCATCAGAAACGGCTGGAGATGGCACATTACCTCATAGCCCATAAAAAACAAAACCCAACCGGAGTTTACCTCGAGGTTGGGTTTGAAAACATGTCGCACTTCTCGGCAGCTTTTAAAAAACACTTTGGCTATAACGCGTCAAGTTTGTAAGAATAATAGAAGGATTATGTAAGCATTATTTCGGCGTTAACACTTTTAGCAAAAAGTTCGATATTCAAATCAGGTAAAAAGTTTATATAGTAATAATATCTTCCGGTATCTGACATTTCGCAAAGTTGTCCGTTACTTATTTCAAAACGACCTCTATACATAGTATCAAGTGTACCCGAATTAGTATCAGATTTATCAAGTTTAGCGGAATATTGTTCGATAATACAATCATCAAAAAAAACCTCAACACTATTTACTTCGCGCGTACTATGTTTATTCGGCTCAAACAAAAGTGTTAGCTGCCTTTTGCTACCTGAAAATATTATACCCTTACAATCAAATTCGTTATGCAAATCAATATAAACGCCATCCTTCTCAAATTCTGCAAAGCTTTTAAATAATTCAGAATTTGTCAGGTCGATTTCCATCACATCTTAATTTCTTACAAAGCCCCTGCCTTTATCTCTTCAACTATAGCCGGGTCAAGCAAGGTGGAGGTATCACCTAAATTACCGGTGTCGCCTTCGGCAATTTTCCTTAAAATTCTGCGCATAATTTTGCCTGATCGTGTTTTTGGCAGGCCGCTCACAAACTGGATCTTATCCGGCCTGGCTATGGCGCCAATAATACGCGATACCGTCATCATGATATCTTTTTTGGTCAATTCAGAATCGTCATGCAGGTTGGGGCATACCACAAAGGCATAAACACCCTGGCCTTTAATATCATGCGGATAACCTACCACGGCACTTTCTACCACGCTGCTGTGCATGTTAATGGCGTTCTCTACCTCGGCAGTACCAATACGGTGGCCAGATACATTCAGCACATCATCTACACGGCCGGTAATGCGGTAGTAGCCGTCCTCATCGCGTAAGCAACCATCACCCGTAAAATACAGGTTGGGGTAAGTAGCGAAATAGGTAGTGCGGCAACGCTCATGGTCGCCATACGTTGTACGCAGCATACCCGGCCATGGGAATTTGATGCAAAGGTTACCGCTTACGCCGTTACCTTCAATCACCTTGCCTGTTTCATCAACCAGCACAGGTTGCACGCCCGGTAGCGGTAAAGTAGCATAGCCCGGCTTTAAAGGGGTAACGTTGGCAATAGGCGATATCATAAAGCCCCCGGTTTCGGTTTGCCACCAGGTATCAACAATAGGGCAGTTACCTTTACCTATCTTTTCATCAAACCAGTGCCAGGCCTCCTCGTTAAGCGGTTCGCCTACCGAACCCAGTTTGGTTAGCGAGCTAAAATCTTTTCCTTTTACCACATCATCGCCAAAACTCATTAACGAGCGGATAGCAGTTGGTGCGGTATATAATATATTAACCTTGTATTTCTCTACAATATCCCATAAACGGCCCGCGTTTGGCCAGGTAGGGATGCCCTCGAACATTACGGTAGTAGCACCCTGGCTCAGCGGCCCGTAAGCGATATAGGAGTGACCGGTGATCCAGCCGATATCAGCCGTACAAAAATAAACCTCACCCGGTTGGTATTGGAATGCATTGCTAAACGTGTAGCCGGTATAAACCATATAGCCACCGCAAGTATGTACCACACCTTTTGGTTTGCCTGTTGAGCCCGATGTATACAGAATGAACAGCATATCCTCGGCGTCCATCTCTTCGGCAGGGCATTCCATATTGCGCTGGGTTTCTACTTTCTTGATCTCGTCTTCCCACCATACATCGCGCCCTTTTATCATCGATACCGGGGTATGGCTGCGTGTAAGTACGATAACTCTTTGTATAGACGGGCACTGTACCAGCGCGTCATCAATAATTGATTTAAGCGGCACTTCTTTTGTACCTCGGAAACTACCATCGGCAGTTATAACAATATTACATTCGGCATCTTTTATCCTATCGGCAATAGATTGCGCCGAAAAGCCGCCAAACACAACCGAGTGGATAGCGCCGATACGCGCGCAGGCCAAAACAGCAATGGCCAGTTCGGGTACCATAGGCATATAGATGCAAATACGGTCGCCTTTTTTGGCGCCGTTATTTTTTAGCACATTGGCAAACTGGCAAACTTTATCGTGCAGTTGCTGGTACGTTAATGTGCGGTGATCTTCGGCGGGGTCATTTGGTTCCCAGATAATGGCGGTGGTATCGCCGTTCTTTTCTAAATGTCGGTCAAGGCAGTTCTCGGTAATGTTTAGTTTGGCACCTTTGAACCATTCTATCTTCGGTTCTTTAAAGTTCCAGTCTAATACCTTATCCCACTTTTTCTTCCATAAAAAATTATTGGCTATGTCTTCCCAAAATTGTTCAGGCTGTTCAACGCTTTTGCGGTACACCTGCTGGTATTCTTCAAATGATTTAACTTGCATGGTAGTATAATAAATGGTGGCGTAAATTAGTAATTTTTGTGTTATCAGCTGTCTCTTATACACATCT
>NZ_LGEK01000105.1 GCF_001636615.1 Mucilaginibacter sp. L294
CGGAGATGTGTATAAGAGACAGGTAAACGCCCGGGGACTATCGCTATTTGCGCGGCTATCATGAATAAGTACAAAGTAGATACCGTTCCGCATTTGCTTTGTGGTGGTTTTACCAAGGATGAAACCGAGAACGGCCTGATAGACCTGCAGTTTTTAGGGATTGATAACGTACTGGTTTTGCGTGGTGATGCCCGCCGTGGCGATGCTTCATTTGTGCCAACCCCAAACGGCCATTGCTACGCTACCGACCTGCTGCAACAAGTAGTGAACATGAACAATGGTGTTTACCTGCACGAGCATTACGAAGGCATCCTGAAAACGGATTTCTGCATAGGTGTTGCCGGTTACCCCGAAAAACATTTTGAGGCGCCAAACCTAAAAACCGACTTTAAATATCTAAAGCAAAAAGTTGATATGGGCGCGGGTTTCATCGTAACCCAAATGTTCTTCGACAATCAAAAATATTTCGATTTTGTAAACAGCTGCCGTGCCGAGGGTATCAATGTACCCATCATTCCGGGGTTGAAACCTATCACTACATCAAAGCAATTGGTTAACCTTTCTAAAACTTTCCATATCGATATCCCAGAAGCCCTGAGCGACGCGATACACGATTGTAAAGTGGAAAAGGATGTGAAAGATATTGGTATCGAGTGGATGATAGAACAGTGTAAAGAGCTGGTGAAATTTGGCGCGCCGGTACTGCACTTCTATACCATGGGTAACCCCGGGCCAACGAAGCGGATAGCTGAAGCGATATTTTAACCGTTCTCTCCACCCTGTCATGCTGAACGTAGTGAAGCATCTAATCGCCACCATGTATGTAGGCGATTGCAAAGTTCGCTAATAGATCCTTCACTATGTTCAGGATGACAAAAGAGTATAAACAAGCAAGGCCCGACTGATCGTCGGGCCTTGCTTGTTTTAATGCATGGGGATAATTATATCCCTTCGCCTTTTAGTTTTGAAGCGGCAACTAACGCCCTATAGGCATTAACCACACCGCCTGTTTTTGACAGGGTTGTAAAATCAACCTTTTCTGTTTGGCTGCCCGGTTTTAAAACCATAGTGCCGGTTAACGGCACAGCCGATTCTAATATTACTTGTTTAAGCTGTTTTGCGCTCAGGTTAGGGTAATACTCCAACACCAACGCGGCAATACCCGCCGTAATTGGCGATGAAAAGCTGGTGCCATCGGCAGTGTTAAATTCGGCATCCATATTTACAGATGTTACTTTAACGCCCGGTGCAAACACATCCACATTCTTTTTACCATAGTTACTGAAAGTACCCGCAAGGTTTGCATCCAGTCTATCGGCAGATGCACCAACACATATCACGTTATCGGCATCTGTGCCAGAACCATCCTCAAAAGTATCATTCGGGAATTGTGGTTTAACGTCAACATCCTGGTTGTCATTACCTGATGCCTGTACCAGCAATACGTTTTTGGCAGCGGCATATTTAAAGGCTTCATCAACCCAGGCTTTATGTGGGGATAGTTTTTTACCAAAGCTCATGTTAATGATCCTGGCGCCATTGTCAACTGCGTAATGTATAGCGTTGGCAATATCCTTATCGTATTCATCGCCGTTAGGTACAGCTTTAATGGCCATTATCCTAACGTTATCTGCTATCCCGTCAATACCGTATTTGTTATTGCGTACAGCGCCTATCAGGCCGGCTACACCGGTGCCATGCTCGGCATCAGCAAATTTAATAAGGTTGCTGCCGTATGGCTTGCCATCCTGGGCATCAGGGTTATCGCCAACAATGCGTTTGCGGGCATCCAGGTCGGGGGTAACATCATTATTTAATTTGGCCAGGTATTCGCTCAGGTCGTTAATGATCTTGGCGTTAGTATCGTCGCCGCCTTCCTGTTCAAAAACAGAGGTCCATACGGCTTTACTTTGTGTAATGGTATCACTGGTAGCGGTGATCTTCGCCAGGTCGGCCTTTTTAAAAGAAGCGTCAGATTTTAAGTTAAGCGCTTTTTTAACATAACCACTGGTGGCCATCAAAGCGTTCATGATGGGCTGCAACTGCTGTATCTCGGCTTTTGATTTGGTTAGCGTAGCATCATGGGTGAGTTTTACGGTTTCCCAATAGGCAAACTCCTTTTCGCTGCCAGCAGGGGCCGATGTAAGGGTTTCGTATTTGCCCTTTAACCTGTTGTACTCACGTACCTCTTCGGTAGTTTCGGTAAAATCGCATTTACCACCCGGGCCGCCTAAAAAGTTCCAGCCATGTATATCATCAACGTAACCGTTTTTATCATCATCAATGCCATTGCCTGGAATTTCTTTGGTGTTGGTCCATAGTACAGGTTTAAGATCGGCCTGCGCGGTATCAATACCGCTATCAATAGTGGCTATGACCACTGTTTTACTTTTTTTACCTTTTACAAACTGGTAGGCCTGGTTAAGGCTGACACCGAAATAGCCATCGGTTTTAAGGTCCATCAGGTGCCAGTTCTTTGGCAGTTCGGCAGGGGCTTTTGGCGCTACCTGCGCCGTTGAGTTTAAACTTATTAATAAGGCGCTGCTCAATAATACGCCCGTAATGGTTTTGCAGATTTTGTACATATTTAATAGTCGTGTTTATACTTTATTCATTCATTGCCGTTGACTTTAGTTAACGGGTTTCCAGATTAAATTAATGGCTTTAGCCAAATTATTTAGGCTAAAGCCATTATTGTTATATCTGCCATCCCGCCCCATAAATGGGGCGGCAATGAAAATTAATTCATTTGTTTACAGGTCGAATTTAATCCCCTGCGCTAAAGGCAACGTTTTAGAATAGTTTATAGTATTGGTTTGGCGCCTCATATACACTTTCCATGCGTCAGATCCGCTCTCGCGGCCACCGCCGGTTTCTTTTTCGCCGCCAAATGCACCGCCTATTTCCGCGCCCGATGTGCCGATATTGACATTGGCAATACCGCAATCAGAACCCGCGTAGGAAAGGAATGTTTCTGCCTCGCGCAAATTGTTGGTCATAATGGCAGATGACAGGCCCTGCGGAACACCGTTCTGCAAATCGATAGCTTCTTCGATAGTTGAGTATTTGATGAGGTAAAGTATCGGCGCGAAAGTTTCATGCTGCACTATCTTATAATGGTTCTCTACTTCGGCAATGCAAGGTTTTACATAGCAGCCAGATGAATATGCTCCGCCTTCCAGCTTGCCACCTTCAACTACAAATTTACCGCCCTCGGCTTTGCATTTCTCAATAGAATCAAGATACAAAGCAACCGCATCCTGGTCAATCAGCGGACCCATGTGGTTATTTTCATCCAGCGGGTCGCCAATTTTTATTTGCGCGTAGGCCTTAACCAGTTTTTGTTTAAAAGCCTCGTAAACACTCTCGTGGATGATGAGCCTGCGGGTACTGGTGCAACGCTGCCCCGCGGTACCTACCGCGCCAAACACTGCCCCAATAAGCGACATGTCCAGATCGGCATTTTCTGTTAGGATAATGGCATTATTCCCGCCTAATTCTAAAAGGCTTTTGCCAAGGCGGGCACCAACTGCGGCACTAACTGCTTTACCCATACGGGTAGAGCCGGTTGCCGATACCAGCGGTACGCGGGTGTCGTTACTCATCAGCTCGCCAATGTTGCGGTCGCCTATAACCAGGCAACTTACGCCTTCGTCAATATTATTACGTTTAAAAACCTCCTGCGCAATGTGCTGGCAGGCAATGGCTGTTAAAGGTGTTTTTTCGGATGGTTTCCAGATGCAAACATCACCGCAAACCCAGGCCAGCATGGCATTCCAGCTCCAAACCGCCACCGGGAAGTTAAAGGCCGATATTACACCGATAATGCCCAGCGGGTGGTATTGCTCATACATGCGGTGCTCGGGGCGCTCGCTGTGCATGGTAAGGCCATAAAGCTGGCGACTAAGCCCTACGGCAAAATCGCAAATATCTATCATCTCCTGCACCTCGCCGTAACCCTCCTGCAGGCTTTTGCCCATCTCGTATGATACCAGCGTGCCCAGTTGTTTTTTATTGGCACGCAGCGATTCGCCTATCTGCCTAACGATCTCGCCACGCTTTGGTGCCGGTATGGTACGCCAGGTTTTAAAAGCCTTCGCGGCAGTCTCCACAACGGTGTTATATTCATCGGCGGTAGCAAACTTTACGGTGGCTATCTTCTTGCCGTCTGTTGGCGATACAATATCTTTTGTAACAGCATTGGCGCTGCTACCCCATTGATTGCCAGTACTAAACGCGTGGTTAATGTCGTTTATATGTAAATGATCAAGAATATCTTTTATAGGTAAGCTCATAATTGGTACTTTTGTCAAAGGTAAAAATCTTTAGGGCAATTATTCTTCAACTCATCGCTTGCCGGCTAAAATGCTTTACATTTATTATCAGCCATTTGTATTAACGCTTGTTTAATAATGTTTGTATGTTGAAAACTTAATTGCCTTATGGATGCTTATTATTGTAATTTGAACTCATGTTTAAGCCTTGCGGATAGACATCCGCCCGGCAAATATGGTGTTCTGCAAATAAACTTGAATGGAAGAAGAATTTGAATTTGGTTTTACCGAAGATCCAAAGTTTTCGGTAGAACGGTACGAAGAGATGATTCGAAATCATGATCAGTACTTTTTTGACGCGCAGGCGTTTGAGAACATTATAGACTACTACATAGAGAAGAACGACCCGGCAAAAGCCCTGCAGGTATCAGAATATGCCCGCAATCAGCACCCGTTTGCCGCAGTGTTTTTAATTAAACAGGCCCAGTTACTGGTAGTTACTAATCGCGCGAGCGAAGCTTTTGCCGCGCTTGAAAAAGCCGCTATGCTGGAGGCCAGTGATGCCGATATCTATATCATCCGGGGTAACCTGTATGAAAGTATGGAGCGCAACACCGAGGCTTTAGAGAACTACGAAAAAGCGCTTGACCTTGCCGAAGAAACCGACGAGATACTATTGCACATTGCCTACGTTTACCAAAACATGGGCGATTACGATACCGCCATTACTTACCTTAAGCTTTGCCTTAAACAAAACATGGAAAACCAGGATGCCCTGTACGAGCTGGCATTTTGCTACGATGTTTTGGATAACCAGGAAGAGAGCGTTCAGTTTTATCAGCAATATATTGATAACGAGCCCTACAGTTATGCTGCATGGTATAACCTGGGTAACGCGTATACAAAGCTTAGTTTGTTTGAGAAAGCTATCGACGCTTACGATTACGCCATATTGATCAAAGACAGTTTTGCATCGGCTTACTTTAACAAAGGTAACGCCCTGGTAAACCTGGAAAAATATGCCGAAGCGATTGAGGTGTACCGCCAAACGTTTGAGTACGAGCAGCCTAATGCCGATACCTATTGCGCCATTGGCGAGTGCTACGAAAAGCTGGAGCAGATGGACGAGGCGCGTTCCTTCTACAAAAAATCGGTTAAGATGGACCCTAAGCTGGCCGATGCCTGGTTTGGGATTGGTGTTACGCTTGATTTTGAAGAACGTTACTTTGAGGCCCTGCACTTTTACAAAAAAGCGCTCGACCTGGATATTGCCAACGCCGACTACTGGTTTGCCATTGCCGATGCCGAGTATAAACTGGGCCACCTGCCCGAAGCCGAGCAGGCTTACGAAAAGGTGGTGGAGCTTAACCCGCTTGATGTGGATGCATGGCTGGACTACTCGTCTATCCTATATGAGCAAAAACGACTGGTTGATGCCATCGAGGTAATGTCGGAAGCTATTAAAAACAACCCGGAAGCGGCAGAGTTGTACTACCGTATGGTAGCCTACCTGTTTGCCAAAGGCGAATATAATGAGGCGTTAAACTACCTGGAAATGGCGCTTGCGTCTGACCCGGAGAAGCATTACATCCTGTTTGATTACCTGCCGCAATTGCAGGAGAACAAGGTGATCATTGATATCATCAACAGATATACGAAGTAGTGAGTGGTGAGTAGAGGTTGGTGAGTGGTTCTCATTTCATTGCCGTCCCATTTATGGGACGGGATATAGATAAGCAGATGAGGGCTTTAGCCCAACAGATAATATTCAAATCCGACTCAATCAAATGTTAAAAGCCAAACAGCAATGTTTGGCTTTTTTGGCGAAAGGCGGCCGTTTTTTGGTGAAAATGGGCGATTAAATGCGTTTTAAAATCAGGATAATGAGCGTGGTGACGCTGTTTTGTCACTTATATTCTCACGCGTCTGATTATGAGGCTTATATAAGTGTTCGCGGCGTTCACGGCAGTGAACGTGAACACTTCGGCCGGTCTTCCAAACATCCCCAGCCCTCATCCGTTGTTTTTTAAAACTAATAATTATGAATACTCCAGATAGCCCAAACCCCGGCAGCCCGTTAGCAGGTGAACCCGGCGACCCGAAAAAGAACGCTACAGAGCAGGATGCGATCACCAATAAGGATGATACCGAAAAGGTAACCAACAAAGATGGCGCTGTGGCAGATACCGATGGTATCACCGAAACGCTGAGCGAAAGCGAGCCCGGCACCGAGCTAAACGCTGACAACCATATAACCAACAATGATAGCGCAGCTACAGATAAACTTGAACCTGATGAGCGATTTTGATAAATAACTAAACACCATATTAAGCAGCCGCGGGCTGCTTTTTTGTTTGATAGCTTGCGGGGAACATACAGGCCTAAATACGTGTAAAACGGTATTTTTGTGTGTTTAATAAGTATTATTTTTATTTGGTGTATATTTAATTGTTTACACCATCATAAACCACCTTATTATCCCTAACCTTATGCAAGCTGTAAAAAACATTTTTATTGTAGATGATCACCAGATGGTGATAGATGGCCTGAGGCTGATCATTGACACGATTGAAGGGTTTGATATTGTTGGCGAAAGTACCAGCGCCCCGCACGCGCTGGATGTGCTGGATACTGTAAATGCCGATATACTATTAACAGATGTAAGCATGCCCGAAATGAGCGGTATAGAGCTTACCCGGCTGGTGAAAAAGAGATATCCGCACATCAGGATCATCGCCCTGTCTATGTTTAGCGAAAGCCAGGTAGTGGCCGAAATGATAGACGCGGGGATATCGGGTTATATATTAAAAAATACGGGTAAACAGGAACTGATAGAGGCGCTGAACAAGGTTGCATCTGGGCAGAATTACTTTGGGCCGGATATTACCCTGCAGCTCATGAAATCGTTTAAACGCAACCAGGATGAAACATCGCGCCTTACCGATCGCGAGATAGAGATCATCAGGATGATTGAGCAGGATTTTGGCAACAAGCAAATTGCCGATATGCTTTTCATCAGCGAACGCACGGTTGAAACTCACCGCAAAAACATCCTGCGTAAAACCAATACCCAAACCGTTGTTGGCCTGCTTAAATACGCTTACGAACGTAAGATCATCTAAATCCCACCAGCTCTATTAGTTCGTAATTCCGCGTTTGCGGTTAGTACGTAGATAAATATGCCCTTTTCACGTGATTGTACGGCGCTGCTGCTTTCATCAACTTTGTTTAACAAAAACAACTAAATAAACAAAGCGATGAAAAAAATTAAAAACGCATTTATACTAACAATGCTAATTGCCGTAACCGGCATCTCCTGCAAAAAGGACGATTCAAAAAAAGATGAAAATAATGCAGGTGCGGCTACCGTTACTGCAAGCAACTATGGTTTCGACGGAACTGCAGGCGCATCATTTAAAAGCACTAAAGCTGGTATTGTGCAGGTTGGTAATTTATGGACCCTTAGCGCAATTAAGGATGGCAGTAATGAGTCTATCTCAATTGTATTGGGTAACGTAACAGCAACCGGTACTTACAAATTAGACCAGGGTAACAGCGATGGTAACGGCGCCATTATGCTAAAAGATTATAAAACCGCAACCGGTGTTGGCTCATACAGCACCGACTTACCTGCAACAGGCGGCATGACAGGTGGTGGCGAAGTGAAGATCACCAAACTTACCGCTACCGAGACTGAAGGCGAATTTTACATAGTTGCCCACAACAGCGCGGGTAAAGAGGCTTTTGTTGAACAGGGTAAATTCACAGGGACTTTAAATAAAAAATAACATCAACCAACCCTCAAACAAAAAAGCGGCCCTTGATTACCAGGGGCCGCTTTTTTGTTGTTATTTACTGTGCGAGAAAAGCCACGGCAACAGCTGTGGTTCTGCAAAGGCATCGTCCCAACTGTTATGGTCGTCGTTAGGGTAAATGGTGAATTTTGGGTCGGCGCCGGCTGCCTTAAGGGCATCAACCACCACCTGCGAGTGGTCAAACGGCACTACACTATCTTTTAAACCATGGAAGATCCATAGCGGCACCTTTTTGGCATATTTACTTACGTTGTTTGTATTGTCGCCACCGCAAATGGCAAATGCTGCCGCGAAGGTGTTTGGCTTGCGCCTTAATATTTCAAATGTGCCCATGCCACCCATAGATAGGCCGCCAATGTAAACCTGCTTTTTATTTACAAAGGGCTTATCAAGCATCTGGTCAACTAGACCAAGCAGGGCGTGCATGGCTGTGGTAGGTTCGCCGCCCTCCTGAAAATTAAATGTGTATTTGCCTGCGGTATTCTGCTCCATTTTAACGTTAGCCCAAAAGCTGTTGTTGGGGCACTGCGGGAAAACCACTATAGCGGGGTAATTTTGGCGGATGGTATCGTTTAAGAATAATTTTAGCCCGTATTTAAGCTGCGCTTCATTATCGTTACCGCGTTCGCCGGCGCCATGGAGTACAATGATCAGCGGGTATTTTTTTGAAGGGTCGAACTTTTTTGGGAATAGAATACGGTAGGCCAGGGTATCGGTTTTGTTAATGTAAGAGCCCCTGTCGAACGCGGAATTAGTTTGTGCCTGTGCTAAAAAAGGAAATGCCAGGTATAGGATACCCAGCATTGCCAATATTCTTAATTTTTTGATCGTCATGTGGTATAAGTTTAATTTGGTAAAACTACTTAACGTAAATTAACAGCTTTCGATTTACTTCATTAAATTTATTTTTCAGGATCAGTACAATCGTTACATGAGATCCATACGCTTAAACCTATTTTTTTGCTATCGCGGGGCTCTGAAAATCAAGCTTTTTTAACCCGTTCTGCACTTCGGGCGCGCTCATAAACAAGTTCCATAACAGGCCCGAGCGGTAATTTTCAATCATCACCACAATTGGCCCCTGGTCAATAGCCAGGTATGATTTGGCGTACCAGTTGTGCGATTCGCTAAAGGCATCGGTAAAGCCATATTCGCCCCAGATCTTATCGCCCAGGTCATAATAAAAATGGCGCAGTGCTTTCATTGAATACTCAGGCGTGTACGGGAATGCTGATAAAGCCGCAGTTGGCGTAATCACCCCAAGGTCGTTATCGGGCGAGTGGGCGTTGTAGCCTTCGTAATTATCGCTGGCGGTTAAGCCCCATGAGTTTTCGCCGTAGCCCTTAAACTTTTTGGGGTTATCAATACAATAAGCACGGTTAATAAGGGTATGGTTAAGGTTTTGCTCCCAATAATCGGCGTAGCGGT
Organism: Mucilaginibacter sp. L294; assembly: GCF_001636615.1. GTDB lineage: Bacteria > Bacteroidota > Bacteroidia > Sphingobacteriales > Sphingobacteriaceae > Mucilaginibacter. The sequence continues at coordinate 9,518 of NZ_LGEK01000105.1, forward strand.
CTTTCAATCCTTTAGGGTTTAACCCCAGGAAAGAGTATTGTGAGAAGAAGAGCGGCCCCCCATACGGGAAACCCAACGGTAATTTATAACCATAGTAAGTATGCCCGTTCTTAAAAAAATCGCTTTGCGCCCAGCCGCGATGGTAAACATCGGCACTAACAGGGTAGCGGTCGGCAGATGCGGCAAGGATGTAGGTAATTAAACATTCGTTAAACCCGCGGATGGGGAAATTCATGGCCCAGCCGTTATTTGGGCTCCAGTGCCAGTACAGGTTGTCGCGGCCATCATGGGTGTACCAGCTCCACTCCACTTCGCCCCATATCCAGCTTATTACGTCGCGTATGCGGCGTTCTTTTGGAGTATCGGCAACATAGTACTGCTTGGCGCAGATAAGGCCTTGCAGCAGGTATGCGGTCTCTACCAGGTCGCCGCCATCATCTTTACGGCCAAAGCGAATGGTTTTGCCTGTTTCGCCATTTAGCCAGTGCGGGAAAACACCGTGATAAGCATCAGCTTTAAACAAGAAATCAACGATCTTAACCATCCTGTCTACAGACTGCTCGTGGGTGATGAATTTACGGTGATCGGCAGCTATCATGGCCATAATGCCAAAGCCCGAACCGCCTATGGTTACCACTTCATCACCATAATCGACTGATTTGTTACTACGCTCGCGGGCAAGGCCGCTTACCGGGTGCCCGAAATCCCAAAAATAACGGAATGTTTGGCGCTGTACCACATCTAAAAGAGCGCTGTCGCTCAGGTTTTTGATGATGCCTACAGGTTTTATGCCACCGGCAGCCGCAGCCGGTTTTTGTGCCATGCAGTAAGCAGATGCTATTGACATTAAGGCACAGAGAAATATTTTCTTCATAGATCAGTTTGTTGTATGGCAATATTATTATCAGATAAAAAAAGGGTTGCCTGGATCTCCCAGCACAACCCTTGCTCAATCAAATGTATTGCCTTATTTTAAATTAATAGCCTGGGTTTTGTGTTAAAACACCTCCGCTCAGGTCAATCTCGTTTTGTGGGATAGGCCAAACCTCATTTTTGCCTTCTTTCCATCCCCTTACGCCAAATACTTCTTTACCACGGCCCTGGCGTATAACATCAAAGTAGCGATCAAATTCAAGGGCTAATTCAACCCTTCTTTCCTTATAAATGGCTGCACGCAATTCAGTCTGGTCTGTTGTTGTAACTTCTGGTAGTACAGCCGGGTTACCGCCCCTTGCACGTGCTCTTACCAGTTCTAATGACTGTAAAGCACCTGCGGCGTCCCCTGTTTCGTTTTTAGCTTCGGCATTCATTAGCAAAACATCTGCGTAACGTATTACCCTTATATTTTGCTGAGCGCCCTCGTTATAACCCGATACGAATAAGCTAAATGGGACATACGATTTTTGGTTATACATAGGGCTTTTACCAGTAGTTGGGATTTTATCACCCTCGGGGGTAGTTTCGCCTGCATACATGATGGTTCCATCGCGGCGGGTATCACCCGCTTCATATGCTGCTGCTAAATCTGAACTTGGAACGTTAAAGCCCCAGCCACCGCCGGTTACGCCATCAACCCCTTGTACCTGTGAGTATTGTGAATTTGATGCATCAGGGTTGTTTGGAACAATAGCACACTGAATTTCAAAGATAGATTCTGAATTATTCTCATGTGTGGTTCTGAACTGTTGCTCGTAATCAGGGAATAAGCTATACCCAAGGCCCATTACCTGGTTGGTATAATCTACTACATCGGCCCACTTTTTTTGATACATCGCTACTTTGGCATGTAAAGCCAGTGCAGCACCCTTTGTGATACGGCCAACGTTAGCAGCATCGTACGATTGCGGTAAAACCCCGGTTGCATCTGTCAGGTCGGTTTCTATAGCCGCCCACACCTGCTCTTTAGGTGTACGAGGAATATTAAATTCTGATCTTGCAGGTACATGTAAGCGAAGCGGGATATCACCAAAGGCCCTTACTAACCTGAAATAAGCGTATGCCCGTATAAATTTAGCTTCGGCCAGGTACCTTGCCTTTAAAGTGGCAGTCATATCTATATTCGGAACGTTATCCAGAATTTGGTTGGCAAAGTTGATGGTTTGATACTCGCCATCCCAAAAACTTTCAACCTGTCCTTCGCCAGAATTTACGCTGAAATTACGGAAGTTAGTCATGTAAGATGCATCAGATGCGGTACTGCCCTTGTTTACATCGTCAGACCCCATGCTCTCAACGGCAATAGGTGCAAAGGCAATGTTACTCCACTCGTGCAGGTTGGCGTACATGGCGTTTACTGCCTGGGTAGCATCAGCTTCGGTTTTCCAAAACTGTGTTGCGGCAACATTGCCCGCGGGGTCTACATTTAAAAAGCTTTTTTTACAGCCCTGAAAAGCTAAGGATACACAAAGCCCTGCAATAAGCGTTTTGTGTAATATATTTTTATTAATAGTCATGATTGATTTAATTAAAATGTAACGTTAACACCGAAGTTATAGGTAGCAAACAGCGGGTAAACGCTTGCATCTATACCCATATTACCCACAGTTCCGCCAATTTCTGGTGTGAAACCTTTATACCCAAAAATGTTAATGGCGTTTTGCGCGTTAGCATAGAACCTGATTTTTTGTACGCCAAGCTTTTTAAAGGTGTTGCCCGGTAACGTATAACCTAACTGTGCGTTCCTTACCCTGAAATAAGCACCGCTTTCAACATAGAATGAATTTGGCGCCGAGTTGGCATTTGAGCCTACATTGGTAGATGGATAGGTATTTGATGTACCTTCACCATGCCAGCGGTTGTTATAAAAGTCCTGGGTGAAGTTTTCGTTCCCAAAACGATAGGCAATGTTTGCGTTATATACGCTTACATCAGCCACGCCCTGAAAATCTAAGGTTAGGTCAAAACTCTTGTAGTTAAATGTTGAGTTAAAACCGTAGCTTATTTTAGGGTTAGGGTTACCTAATACTGTGCGGTCGCGGGTATCTAATGAGCCGTCTTTATTGATATCCTCGTAAATAAAATCTCCGGGGATGGCAGTAGGTTGTTTAGATGCGGCTATCTCTTGTGTTGTTTGGAATACACCTGCAACCTTGTAGCCATAAAACACGCCGATAGGGTCGCCAACAATAGTACGGGTTGCCAACGCGCCGTTAGACAGGCCGTTACCGCCATCGTATATTGGTGTATTACCACTTAGTACACTAAGCACTTTATTGTTGTTGAAACCAATATTACCGCTTAATGAGTAAGAGAAGCTTTCGCTGGGCTGGTCTTTCCAGCTTAACATAAACTCAATACCCCTGTTCCTGATGGTGGCCTGGTTACCAATAAGGTTACCGCTGGCAGATCCAATAGAACCTAACACAGGTATTGCAAATATTGCATCCTGGGTTTCCCTGTTGTAATAATCTGCCTCAAATGAAAGGCGGTTGTTCAGGAACGCCATTTCAAGACCAAAATCTGATGAAACGCCTTTTTCCCAACGGATAAGCGGCGGTACAAATGTATTGATACTTGAACCCGGGTTTGCTATTTGGGCATTACCAAATATGGCGGTTAAATACGGATCGTTGGCTACGGTTTGTACTGATGGGTTAATAGGCACAACAGAGTTACCTACTTTACCCCAGCTTCCGCGAAGTTTTAACACATCAAAAATGTGCTGATCTTTCATAAACGATTCGTTAGTTACAACCCAGCCTGCACCAACTGAAGGGAACCAGCCATAAGGGTTAGGGAAGAACTGTGAAGCCCCATCACGACGCAGAGACGCGTTGATCAGATACTTGTTTTGGAATGAATAGTTTATCCTTGCAAATTGTGATAATGTACGTGTATGTAATTGACTGGCTGCTGTAGCAATGCGGGTTACATCTGCATCGGCCGGGAACGATGAGTACAAATTGCCCGAGCCATTGTACGGTACGCCATCTGCACGTGCATCTAATTGTGTTGTGCGGTTGTTTTGAGCGCTATATCCTAACAAAGCTGTTAACCGGTGGTCTTTTACCTGGTAATCATAGGTAAGGGTGTTTTCCCAGATCCAGTTTTTGGTTTTTGTTTGGTTAATATCAAGGTTTGTAGTAGTGGTAGTTTGTGCTGGAGTAGCCGAATATAAAGGGGTGAAGTTTCTAACTTCCTGGGTCCCAAAATCGCCGCCCAGGCTTGTTCTGAACTTAAGATTTTTTAAGATCGAAAACTCGGCGTGTACATCACCTGTTATCCTGTCGTTTTTAGTAACCTGGTTGTAAAAATCAAGCGTTGCCTGCGGGTTAAAGTTATTGCCGCTACTCGCGCCAAACAAAGCAGGGTCGCCGTATGTACCATCGGCGTTGCGTACAGGTAAGGTAGGCGCTGCCGAAAATATCTGGTGGAATATACCATCAGGTGCATCTTTAGATTTGTTAATAACGCCGTTTGCGTTGTAACCTATCTTTAAAAAGCTAAACGGACTAAATTCGTTAGAAAGGTGAAGGGTATAACGTTTGTAGTTATTGGTTTTCACAAGGCCGTCCTGATCAAGATACCCAAATGAGTAGTTGTAGGTAATGGCTTTAGTACCGCCTGTTACCGATACCTGGTGGCTGGTAACAAAGGCTTTTCTTAATATTTGTTTGTACCAATCTGTACCGGCGCCTAAACTTGAAGGGTCGGCAAAAGTGGGGCCACTGGGAGGGATGGTAGGATCAGTGTTTAGTTGATTCCCATAATCTACCAATTCGTTAATTGCCGTAGCATACTCTGAAGCATTGGCCATTTTTACCTGATTGGTAATTGCCTGGAAACCTACATAGCCATTGTAATTTACAGTAGGCTTGCTGTCTTTAGCACCGTGTTTGGTGGTAATTAATACTACCCCATTTGCTGCCCTAACACCGTATATAGCGGTGCTTGATGCATCTTTTAAAATGGTTATGTTCTCGATATCATTGTTGTTCAGGAAAGAGATATCGCTGTACCATACACCATCTACTACATATAGCGGGCTAACATTACCGTATACGGTACCTAAACCGCGTATGGTAATTTGCGGTGACGAACCAGGTGTTCCGTTATTGGTAACCGTAACGCCCGAAACTTTACCTTGTAGTGCCGCTACCGGGTTGGTAGATGCCTGGTTGTTAATATCAGCTGCTTTAACTGATGCTACCGAACCGGTATTATCAACTTTACGCTGCGTACCGTAACCTATAACTACTACCTGCTGTAGTTGATTGTTGGAGCCCTGAAGTTTAAAATCAATAGCAGTGCGGCCGGCTACAGCTATGTCAAGTGTGGTGTAACCTATATAGGATACTTGTAATGTTGCATCTGATGGTGCACTTAATGAGTAAGCGCCGTTAGCATCGGTTTGAGTACCGGTTGTTGTACCTTTTACAGCAACTGTTACGCCTATAAGCGCATCGCCATTTGCAGCGTCGGTAACTTTACCTTTTATGGTAAGGTTTTGCGCAAATGCAGCTGTTGATAAAAAAGTAAACAATAGCAGTAACCCCGAGATCGTGTAAATTCTCTTCATAGTGGTTAATAATTTTTAAGTACTGGGTTAATTGGTTTTGTAAGGTCGAAGTTGGACAGATAATATAATTTAAGCAAATAATGTAACTCTACATTAATAC
>NZ_LGEK01000106.1 GCF_001636615.1 Mucilaginibacter sp. L294
AGATGTGTATAAGAGACAGAAATTATAATTTATTCGTAATAAAAGCCTCTTGTTTTGATAATTTTAAAAAAATTAATGCGCGTTTTATAAAAATATGAAAATTTGGTAATTTCGTTATTACCCGCGTCATAAATATGCGGATAAAAATATGGATCAAACTGATTGTAACCAGCAGGGCCTATACAGGTCGGAATTTGAGCACGATTCCTGCGGAACAGGATTTATTACTAATATAAACGGTCATAAATCGCACAGTATTGTTAGCGATGCTTTAACGATGTTAGAGAACATGGAGCACCGTGGTGCCTGTGGCTGCGACCCCGAAAGTGGTGATGGCGCGGGTATCCTGATTCAACTTCCACATGAATTTTTGATGGAAGAATGCTCTGATCTGGAGATCAGCCTGCCCGAGCCGGGAAGCTACGGTGTTGGTATGATCTTCTTCCCAAAAGAGCCGGCATTGAAGAAAGCAAGCCGTAAAATTATTGCGGCCGCTGTTGAAAAACTGGGCTTTGAATTACTTGGGTATCGTAAAATTACGGTCGACTCATCTGTAATTGGTGAAACCGCACGCCAGGCCGAGCCTGATTGCGAACAGCTTTTTGTTGGCCGCCCGCGCACCGTAACCAATACCGACGACCTGGAGCGTAAACTATACGTATTGCGCCGTTATATTAATAAAACCGTTACTGAAACTATCCCTGCGGCTGCAGAGCATTTTTATTTTACATCTTTCTCTTGCCGCACTATTATTTATAAAGGCCAGGTAACTACTTACCAGTTGCGTAAGTACTTTTCTGATCTGGCCGATCCGCGTGTTACATCGGGCCTTGCTTTGATTCACTCGCGTTTCTCAACCAATACTTTCCCGTCATGGAAACTGGCGCAGCCGTTCCGCTTAATTGCGCATAACGGCGAAATAAACACCCTTACCGGTAACCTAAACTGGTTCTATTCGGGCGTAAAATCATTCGCGTCGGCCTATTTCACCAACGAGGAAATGGAGATGCTGCTGCCGGTGATAGATAACAACCAGTCGGACTCTGCCTGCCTGGATAACATCATCGAGATATTGCTGCACACCGGCCGCTCATTACCACACGTAATGATGATGCTGATACCCGAGGCATGGGATGGCAACGAGCAGATGGACCCTGTTAAAAAGGCGTTCTACGAATACCATGCCACCTTAATGGAGCCATGGGATGGCCCTGCCGCTATCAGCTTTACCGATGGTAAACTGGTTGGCGCCCTGCTTGACCGTAACGGCCTGCGCCCGCTGCGTTTTGTGATCACCAACGATGGCCGCGTAATAGCAGCATCAGAGGCTGGTACCTTAAAAATTGACGAGAGCACCGTTATTCGTAAAGGCCGTTTGCAGCCGGGTAAAATGTTATTGATCGATACCGAAAAAGGGAAGATCATCACAGACGAAGAAATTAAGAAAGAAATTTCCGGCCAGCAGCCTTACGGCACCTGGTTGGATAATTATAAGATCCGTTTAGGTGAACTGGCCGAGCCACGTTTATCATTCGCCAGCCTGTCTGAAGATGCGGTTTATCGTTACCAGCAGGTGTTTGGTTACAGCCGCGAGGATATCGATACCATTATCAAACCAATGGCTTTGGATGGTAAAGAGCCGATAGGATCAATGGGTACGGATGTGCCTTTGGCTATCCTGTCAGATAAACCGCAGCACCTATCCAGTTACTTTAAGCAGTTTTTTGCCCAGGTTACCAACCCGCCGATAGACCCTATCCGCGAGCGTTTGGTTATGAGTTTGGCTACCTTCATCGGTAACAACGGTAACCTGCTGGATGAAGATAAAATGCACTGCCATTGCGTTGTGCTTAACCACCCGATATTAAAGAACCACCAGCTGGAGAAACTACGTTCGATAGATACCGGCTTGTTCCATGCTAAAACACTGCAAACCTATTATAATGCCGATGGTAACGCCGGTTCGATAGAAAAAGGTATTGCAAGGCTTTGCCGCTATGCGGAAGATGCTGTTGATGATGGTTTTGAGGTATTGATATTAAGCGACCGTGCAATCGACTCTGAACACGCGCCTATCCCGATGCTGCTGGCAGTATCTGCCGTGCATCACCACCTGATCAAGAAAGGCCGCCGTGGCGCTGTAGGTATTGTTGCCGAAACAGGCGACGTTTGGGAAGTACACCACTTTGCTACTTTGTTAGCCTTTGGTGCAACCGCCATTAACCCGTACCTGGCGCTTTCAACTATCGAAACTTTAAAGAACAACGGCCAGCTTGAAACCAGCCTCGATATCAAATCGCTTTATAAAAACTATGTGAAGTCGGTTAATGATGGCTTGCTGAAGATCTTCTCAAAAATGGGGATCTCCACACTGCAATCATACCATGGCTCGCAGGTGTTTGAGATACTTGGTTTGAATAAAGAGGTGGTTGACCACTACTTTACCGGCGCGGTTACCCGTATAGAAGGTTTAGGCCTTGATGAGATCGCCAAAGAATCGCTTTGCAAGCATAAAATAGGCTTTAACAGCCCTAAAACAGAGAACCATTTACTACCCGAAGGTGGTATTTACCAGTGGAAACGCCGTGGCGAAGCCCACTTGTTTAACCCAACTACGGTACACTTGCTGCAGCATGCAACCCGCAGCAACAGCTACAGTGTATACAAAAACTATGCTGCCGCGATAAATGAGCAAACCGAAAAGCATTACACCATCCGTGGTTTGCTTGATTTTGCCCACCACCGCGAAGCCATCAGCATTGACGAGGTTGAACCGATCGAAAACATCATGACACGCTTTGCAACAGGCGCCATGTCGTTCGGGTCAATCTCGCACGAGGCGCACAGCACCATGGCTATTGCCATGAACCGCATTGGCGGCAAAAGCAATACCGGCGAAGGCGGCGAGGACGAAATGCGCTACGAAAAAATGGCCAATGGCGATTCCATGCGCTCGGCTATTAAGCAGGTTGCATCGGCACGTTTTGGGGTAACCTCAAATTACCTGACCAATGCCGACGAGCTACAGATAAAAATGGCACAGGGCGCTAAACCGGGCGAAGGCGGGCAACTGCCGGGCCACAAGGTTGACGACTGGATTGCCAAAACCCGCCACTCTACACCGGGTGTTGGTTTAATATCGCCGCCACCGCACCACGATATCTACTCTATCGAGGATCTGGCGCAACTGATTTTCGATTTAAAAAATGCTAACCGTGCCGCACGTATCAACGTTAAGTTGGTATCAAAAGCAGGGGTAGGTACTATAGCAGCAGGTGTTGCCAAAGCACACGCCGATGTTATCCTGATTGCAGGGTATGACGGCGGTACCGGCGCATCGCCAATAAGCTCTATCAAACATGCGGGCTTACCATGGGAGCTTGGCCTGGCCGAAGCACACCAAACGCTGGTACGCAACAAACTGCGCAGCCGTGTGGTACTGCAAACAGATGGGCAGTTAAAAACCGGCAGAGATTTGGCTATTGCCACTTTGATGGGTGCCGAAGAATGGGGTGTTGCAACTGCGGCCCTTGTTGCAGGCGGCTGTATCATGATGCGTAAATGCCACTTAAATACCTGCCCAGTAGGCGTTGCCACCCAAGACCCTGAACTAAGGAAATTGTTTAGCGGCAGCCCAGATCACGTAGTGAACCTGTTCCGCTTTATGGCCGAAGAGATGCGCGAGATAATGGCCGAGCTTGGTTTCCGTACCATAAACGAAATGGTTGGCCGTGTACAGTTCCTGAAGGTTAAAGATAACCTGAAGAGCTGGAAAGCTAAAAAGATTGACCTGAGCGGCATGCTGCACCCGGTAACCGTGAGCAAAGGCTCAACGCTTTACAACAGCGAAAAGCAAGACCACGGGATGGATGAGATCATCGACTGGGAATTGCTGAAGAACGCGAAAGCGGCTTTAGAGGATAAAACCCCGGTATTTGCCACTTTTGATGTGATCAACGTTAACCGTACCATTGGTACGCTGTTATCAAACGAGATCTCGAAAAGATATGGTTCTGCAGGTTTGCCTGATAATACCATCAACTATAAATTTAAAGGTTCGGCAGGTCAAAGCTTTGGTGCTTTCACTACAAAAGGTGTTTCTTTTGAATTGGAAGGCGAAGCTAATGACTATGTAGGTAAAGGCCTTTCGGGTGCGCAGCTGGCCATTTACCCGGCCCCTAACGCTACGTTTAAACCTGAGGATAATATCATCATAGGTAATGTGGCGCTGTATGGCGCAACAAGCGGCGAGCTGTTTGTAAGAGGTATGGCAGGCGAGCGTTTCGCGGTGCGTAACTCGGGCGCTACAACGGTTGTAGAAGGTATTGGCGACCACGGTTGCGAGTACATGACCGGCGGCCGTGCGCTTATCCTGGGCGAAACCGGAAGGAACTTCGCGGCAGGCATGAGCGGTGGCTTAGCCTGGATCTACAACCCTAACGGCACCTTTGCAGATAACTGCAATACCGAAATGGTTGACCTTGACCCGCTATCGTTAAAAGACGAGGAGCAGATAACCGCCCTGCTGAAGAAGCACATTAACTTAACCGGTAGCAAGCTGGCGCAGTCCATCTTAAAAAACTGGAATAAGGCTTCCACGCAGTTCGTAAAAGTATTCCCTAAGGAGTACAAAAAAGTGTTAGAAAAATTAGAATATCAAACCGTAAGCTAATATCATAATGGGAAAAATTACAGGATTTCAGGAATTTAACAGGGAGCTTCCCCAAAAAACGCCTGTTGCCGAAAGGGTTAAAAACTATAATGAGTTTGTTGGTTTGTATTCTGATGAAAAACTGAACCAGCAATCGGCACGCTGCATGAACTGCGGGATACCATTTTGCCATTCGGGTTGCCCGCTTGGTAATGTTATCCCCGAGTTTAACGATGCCGTGTACCGCAAAAACTGGGACGACGCGTACCAGATCCTATCATCTACAAACAACTTCCCCGAGTTTACCGGCCGTATTTGCCCTGCCCCGTGCGAATCTGCATGTGTGTTAGGCATTAACAAACCACCGGTTGCCATTGAGGAAATTGAAAAACATATTATAGAGGTTGCCTACTCAAAAAACATGGTTAAACCTGTTGCCCCGCTCATAAAAACGGGCAAAAAGGTAGCCGTAGTAGGTTCGGGCCCGGCAGGCTTAGCCGCCGCCGCGCAACTGAGCAAAGCAGGCCACCTGGTTACCGTATTTGAGCGTGATGACCGCCCGGGTGGTTTACTGCGTTACGGTATCCCCGATTTTAAACTGGAAAAATGGGTGATAGACCGCCGTATCCAGATCATGGAAGAGGATGGCATCGTATTTAAATGCAATACCGAAGTTGGTAAAGATATCGCTGCCGACGAGATCGTTCGTGCGCATGATGCCGTGGTGCTGGCAGGTGGTTCAACCATTCCGCGTAACTTACCTATCCCCGGCAGGGAATTTAAAGGCGTGCACTTCGCTATGGATTTCCTGAAACAGCAAAACAAACGCGTTAGCAGTATTACTGTTGAGGGCGAAGATATTTTTGCAACAGATAAAGATGTTGTGGTTATTGGTGGTGGCGATACCGGCAGCGATTGCGTGGGTACATCAAACCGCCAGGGCGCCCGTTCTGTTAAGCAATTTGAGGTGATGGTGCAGCCGCCAGAGCAGCGTACGCCGCATATGCCATGGCCAACCTATCCAATGGTTTTAAAGACCACCAGCTCGCACGAGGAAGGCGTTGAACGCTCATGGGGTATCAACACCAAAGAGTTTTTAGGTGATGCTGAGGGCAACCTTAGGGCGCTTAAAGTAACCGATGTAAGCTGGGAGATAGATGTAATGGGCCGCCCGATAAAATTTAACGAGGTAGAAGGCAGCGAGCGCGAGATACCTTGCCAAAGGGTGTTCCTGGCAATGGGTTTTGTGAACCCGCAATTTGAGGGCACGCTGGAGCAGTTAGGTGTTGAACTTGACGAGCGCAAAAACGCGAAAGCTAAAGAAGGCGTTTACCGTACCAACGTAAGTAAAGTATTTGCAGCAGGCGATATACGCCGCGGGCAATCGCTGGTGGTATGGGCCATATCAGAAGGCCGTGAGGCTGCCCGTAAGGTTGATGAGTTTTTGATGGGCCACTCTAACCTGGAAAGCAAAGACGCCGTTAACCAATTTGAACAAGTGTTTTATTAGTTTTAGTTAATCAGTTATAGACCGAGCCCTTGTCAGTTAGTTCTGCAAGGGCTTTTTTTGTGGGGGATATTTAACCACAAAGGACACAGAGGTTTTCACAGAGATCGCAAAGGTATTGTTGTAGAGGGGGTGCAGTTAAAAACGCAGAGACGCAAGTTTTAATAATTAAAAAAGCCGTCATTGCGAGCGTAGCGTGGCAATCTTCGATAGAAAAGTAGGCGACAAGCATGTCGAAGATTGCCACGCTACGCTCGCAATAACGCGCGGAGAAAGCGCAAGTGCTATTTCTCAGATGGGTTCTTCTTTCCCGTCAATAGCATTTCCACCATTTTGGTTATGCGGTTTGCCTTGGTTTGCTCTTGCTTGGCACTCAATATCCAAACCACATACTCCTTACGGTGCGACCATGCCAACTTTTCATAAGTGGCCATAGCTGCGGGTTCGGCAGCCAATGCCTCCTGCAGGTAGGGTGGCAGGGTTATTTGTTTTTTATCAACGTCGATATAGGCAGAGTAGTCGTTTTGTTTGGAGATGGCTTCCTTGCTGCTGTCAGAGTGCTTTACCAAATGCTCCGGGCGGAAACGCAGGGTAGTCCAAATATTGTTAATAGCCGCCGAAGCAACGGGCCTTAAACCGTAAGGTTTGGTTACTTCCCATCCGCTCATCATCTCCAGGTCTGTTTCTATACCCGAGTTCTTTTTGGGGTAGATCACCCAGAACACGGTGTCGTCATTTAAAACGGGTTTTAGCTGTGTTAAGGCTTCTGTTAATCCGGCGCTGTTCTTTACAAAAAGCTGTATCCCGTTACAGCTGCCCTGTGGCGTAAACGATAACTGTACATGATCCGGAAGCGGCTCAAGCGTTGCCAGGTAATCTTCGGGTGCGTTCAATATCAGCCAGTGCTGGCCGGGTTTTATAAGCAGTTTTTTGGCAAGGGGGCTCATGTGGAGGTTGCTATTTTAAATTCAATTTAGCAAAGAAATCCCACAAAACAATACCTGCCGATACCACGATATTAAACGAATGTTTGGTGCCAAACTGAGGGATCTCTATGCAGGCATCTATCTGCTGCATTACCTCGTCGCTTACGCCGTTAACTTCGTTACCAAATATCAGCGCGTATTTTTCATCGGCAGCAGGGGTAAAGGTATTCAGCATAATGCTGTTCTCGGCCTGTTCAATGGCTATTATTTTGTAACCATCTGCACGCAGTTTTGCTATGGCCTGTAACGGTGTTTCAAAGTAAGCCCAGCTGATAGATTGGGTAGCGCCTAAAGCTGTTTTCTCAATCTCGCGGTGCGGTGGCTGAGCCGTGATACCACAAAGGCAAACCTGTTCAACCGCGAAGCCATCAGATGTACGGAATATAGAACCGATATTATGCATGCTGCGCACATTATCCAACACTACGGCTACCGGCAGTTTATCCTGGGCCTTAAATTCATCAATGGTGGCACGGTTTAGTTCGTCGAGCTTTAGTTTGCGCATTTAGTGAGTAGTTAATATTGGGGCAAATATACCAATGGTTATTGTTTTTAACCACTCCCTGCTCACCATTCACTATTTACCAACCGCTACCTCATTCAGTATACCCACACCATCGCCAATATGCGATGCGTAAACAGAGGGTGCGTAGCCAATTTTTCCGGTATAGTACGCGGTTACTTCTTCGCTGAATTTATTAAAGGCATCTTTTTTAACCAGGGCAATGGCGCAACCGCCAAAGCCTGCGCCCGTCATACGTGCACCGGCAACATCGGGGTTGGTTTTGGCATAGTCTACAACGGTATCCAGTTCTACACCGCTTACCTCGTATAATTCGCGCAGGGATTGATGCGAGGCGTACATGAGGCGGCCAAATTCGGCCAGGTTGTTATCGCTCAGGGCCTTTGCAGCCAGCTTTACCCGGTCGTTTTCTTCAACCACATGTTTGGCGCGGCCTTGTACAACCGGGTCGGCTATCAGGTGTTTGTATTTGTTAAACGTTTCGCTATCAATATCGCACAGGTAGTTGATATCCAGTTCCTGTTTTAGGGCGGCAAGGGCAGTTTGGCATTCTTGCACACGTTCGTTGTATTTCGATTCGGCCAGTTTGCGGGGTTTGTTGGTGTTGATGATGGCCAGCAGGTAATTGCCCAGGTTACTGTCAACCGCCTTATAGTCCAGCGTGTCGCAGTTCAACATCAGGGCTTTATCTTTTTCGCCGAATGCTACGGCAAACTGATCCATAATGCCGCAGTTTACGCCAATGAATTTATTCTCTACCGTTTGTGATAGCTTTACCAGTTCCAGCTTGCTATAGCCTGCGTTAAACAGGTCATTTAAAGCAAAGGCGGTAACTACTTCTATTGATGCTGACGAGGATAACCCCGAACCGATGGGGATATCGCCATAAAAAAGCAGATCTAAGCCCTGAAGGGTTTTGCCATTATTTTGGAAGTACGATATGATACCAACCGGGTAATTATACCAAAGCTCGCCTGTTTTTTGATGATCGGCCTGCAAGGGCACTTCGGCCTGCTCGGCAAAGTTGAGGCTTTTAAACCTGAAAACGTTCTCGTTATTTGGGGCAACAAGCAGGTAGGAGCCAAAAGTAATGGCGCAGGGCATAACCAGCCCGCCGTTGTAATCAATATGCTCGCCTATCAGGTTCACCCTTCCCGGCGAAAAATAAGTTTCGGTTGCATCCTTCCCATATAGCGTGTTAAATTGCTGTTGCAGATCGGTTCTCATAAATTGGTTTTTGTTTGGAAAACAAATATTGTAAATTATACAGTTATTCCGGTAATGCGTTTGAAAGTTTTTTTACAGATAGCTTGCAGCTTAGCCCAAACTTGCTGTTATTTGCTAAATAACCCACAAAAAACCACCATAACATGAACCAATATATTGTTACCGGGTACGACTATACAGACGAAGGAGCGCTTGAACGCCGCATGGCTGTGCGCCCGCACCATTTAGATGGAGCTAAAGAATTAAAAGCGAGTGGCAATTACGTAGTAGGGGGAGCCTTACTGAACGATGAAGGTAAAATGATAGGATCGGTACTGATCGTTCAGTTTGAAACCGAGGAAGAACTGCAAGCCTGGCAGCAGCGCGAACCCTACATCACCCAAAAAATATGGGAAACTGTGGATGTGAAGCCGTTTAAAGTAGCTAACGTAGGTTAGTTTAACCACAGAGGGCACAGAGATCTATTCTGCTAACGCTGATCTTTGATATTCCCAATCGCCGGTGGCATTTCTTGTATAGTAGGCAATGTAATAAACACCTTCGGTTTTTAAACGGAACTCAAAGGTTTGCTCGGCAGGGTCATCCGGCAGGAATTGTTCTATGATGCTATCGGCAACCAATTGTACGGTATCCTCTTTTGGCTGCTGCTCGGTTTTAGCCTGCAGGCTGGCCTGGTAATCTGTAAAGGTGGCAAAGGTGGGTTGGTTGCTATTAAGCTCGCGGGCGGCGTTAAAAGCGGCTTCTTCGGCTTGCTGGCGGTATTCTTCCATGGCGTTTAATAAACCATCGGCGGCAATCTCGGGCATGCCATCCGCGCCCTGCGAATAATAACTGTTCAGTATTTCCTCTTTGCTTTTCATCGGCAGCAAAAATACATATTAACAAAAAAGGATACTGTTTATTCAGTATCCTTTTTTGTTGTTGATTTTTTGGGATTAACCTACTGGTGGCGATATGCCATCCAATTGGTCAATATCTTCGGCATCCAGCGTAATACCGGCCGTTTGCATATTTTCTTCCAGGTGGGCAACGCTTGAGGTGCCCGGTATCAGCAAAATATTTTTTGAATGGTTTAATAACCAGTTTAATGCTACCTGGTGTACCGTTGCGCCGTGTTTTTCGGCAACCTGCTGTAATTTTTCCTGGGCAGCTACATTACCTGCATTTAACGGGAACCACGGGATGAAGGCAATGTCGTTATCCTCGCAGTAGTTCAGCACACCTTCCCATTTGCGGTTATCTACGCTGTACATATTTTGTACCGATACTACCTCAAAGTAATCCTGCGCTTTTTTAATATCATCAATATCTACTTCCGATAAACCGATGTGCCTGATCTTTCCTTCGGCTTGCGCCTGCTTTAAAAAGGTAAAACTTTCTTCGGCCGGTACATTAGGGTCTATACGGTGTAGCTGATACAGGTCTATCTGATCGAGCTTTAAGCGTTTAAGGCTACCTTCTAAAGCGCTTTTTAAATGCGCCGGACTTGAATTTACGGGCCACTGATCGGGGCCGGTGCGTAGTAAGCCGCCCTTTGTACCTATAACCAGATCGGCCGGGTAAGGGTAAAGCGCTTCGGCTATTAGTTCTTCAGATATATGCGGGCCGTAACTGTCGGCGGTATCTATAAAATTAACACCCAGTTCAATAGCGCGTTTTAAAACACGTATGGCCTCGGCCTCATCTTTTGGCGGGCCCCAAATACCCTTACCGGTAATGCGCATAGCACCGTAGCCTATGCGGTTTATTTCAAGGTCGCCACCTATGCTAAATGTTGTTGGGAATGTTGTTGTTGTTGCGTTACTCATAATTATTAGTTCTTATGATTAAAATGAATAAACGCTAAGTAAGCTTTATTGTTCGATACAATGGTTCATAAAAATGTCATATCGGCTGCTGGCCGACTCATAAAGTATCAACATTTATGGAGAAAAGTTTAAGAGGGTACTACCGCCATAAACCTAACATGGCCCCCATAATAGTTAGCGATACGATGCTGTAACCGCCATTTATAAAAATGTAGCGCCAGCCTTTAAGCTCAAACAAACTATGTGTGGCAATGGCGCCAAATGCCCATACCCCGGCCAGGAAACCGGCAGTGGCGCCCCAGGTAACATCGGTTTTTGGTTCGGCCAAAAAAGCGGCCAGATTGGCTGCCATGAGCAGTGCAAACAGGGCTGTAAAACCAAATATTTTGGCTTTGTTACCTTTTTGAACCTCATCCATGGTTAGTTTGCTATCAACCATCCACGCGTTACCAAACAAAGCAGGGGAGTACCAAATGCCGCCAACGGCAAAACCCGATAACGCAGCTACAAATACTGCGGGCCAGTTAATTAATGAAGCGTTCATATGTTTAGGTTTTAGTTTACCTAAATGTATGCAATAAACATTAAACTTTGCAAATACTAACGCCCGGTTACTTTACCGTATAGCGCAATATGTATCTGCCAAGGTTGCCTTCAGCATCGATGCCTTCAATGGTGGCGCGGTAAGTGCCTTTACTGTCAGAGTTAAAAAAGTCAATTGAAGTAACACCGGTTTTATCAGTTTTTACCTTAGGCGCCCAATAGATGGTACTGCGCAGATCGCCCCCAAAGCCACCGCCTTGTTTTAACAGATCGTACTTGGGCGAGTAGAACTCGCGTGATACGCTGTAACCTTGTGCATTATAAGTAAGCAGGTTGCCTTTGGGCAACATATCCTGTAGTTGGGCAAAGGTGATTTTTGATGACTCTATTTTACGGGTAATGATAGATATAACCCCATCTGATTGATAACTTCTGTTAATTCCACTAAAACCGTCTGTTTTGAAAAGCTCAACTGTTTCTATATCGCTTCCGGTCATGGTATTCAGATAGTTAAAGTCGGTAGGCCTGCCGTTTACAAATATCTGCACGGGTACACGGTCGTTGCTTGATGTTAATGCGTTTTTCGTCAGATAAAGGTTATTATCCAGGGCCGTAACTCCCAGTATCATTGTTGGAAGGCATATCATAAGGTTGGTGCAATCTTTAAAACGGATGCCCGGTACTTGCTGATCTGCTAAAACCGGCAGGCCCGAAAGTGCACTATAATCGGTATGGCTTGGTTTTTTTACCAGCGAGGTTGATTTAATTACAACTTCTTTTAGGATGTGTAAATTATCATACTGCCTTTTACTGTTAGTAAGGAGCGGCTGGATGGTGCTGTCAATATTGGTAACTTCATCCTGCATGTATGGGTTTCTTGTAGCGGGTTGATAAGTATCGCCATTTACAGCTATCATCAAGTTCCTGCTGTTAGGGTTATTCCTGGCGCTGATCACTATTTGTGATGAATCGGGGAAGTTCAGTTTCGAAAATTTAAAATTCCCAACCATATCGGTTACGGTTTCTGAATTGAGGTTTTTGCCGGGTACTTGCAGGCGCAGGTTACCTTTTGATATTGGCATACCCGTATTATTGCGTAATGTACCCGAAACTTCAAGCCCATCCTGCTCCGGGAAAAGATATATCTGTGGTAATTTATCGGTGATGATATTACGGTAAGATATGCGGCGGTAACCTTGTGTAAGCATTAAAATATCAAGGTTGGCATTGGCAACCGTATCCTTACTAATAAAGTAATAGTTGGGTTTTTCTATATATCCTTTTATATCAGAGGTAAGCAACAGGTTTGAGAAGATGCTTGTTTCTGAATTTTCATCAGAGGGTACCTTTGATTCATCCACAACAGCTATTGAAAACTCGCCTGCTACAGGTAATGTGGCGTTTTTTGCCAATACAGATAATTTAACCTTTTGCCTTACGCTGTATGTTTTTTTATCGGGCGTGAGTGTAAGGTTCATCATATCGTTATGTTTAACGAACACTATACGTTCGCTAAGTGCCACACCCCGTTCTGTAAAAAGCGTAAACTGTACTATACCTGTAGGGAACTTGTTTTTTGGGATAGCCGCGCTATAGCTTTGGTTCTCTAACTTGGTTTGGGCGGCAAAATATATGGCACCGCCACTTTGTGCTACCAGGTAATAAATACGCCCCTGGTTGGCTTTAAAGTAAGGGTCGTTTGCCGAAAGTTTGATGTTCAGATTGTCTGCGTCGTTATTGTAAACAGCCAGGCAAATACCCGCAGGCTTAATTCGCGGTATATCATAAGTGGCCTTAACCCCATCAGGGAAAGTGATATTAGCTTTATAAGTTTTGCCATCCTCAGGCATCATCGTAAAAATGCCCATCCCTAAATGTTGTGATGTAAGCTCGGCTACTACGGCACCTGCATTATCTGTAATAGTACCTTTTACATTTAAGCCCAGGCCGTTTGCACCAAGGGCCTTAAAGGCAACTTTTGAGCGTACGCCAAGTGTAAGTTCTCCTCCTTCGGGAAAGAATTGCACATCGCGCTGGGCAATTGCCGCATTTAGCTGGAATTTATTTAATGATTCTTTACGGTTACCCAGATCTATGTTAGCGGTTAATGTCGCGTTTTTTAATGATGCGGTTGCGTTTTCATTTAATACTATGCTTACTACGCCGTTTTGGTCGGTTGTGCCTTTGCCTTTGCTTATCTCATCGCCTGCGGGGGTAGTTATGCTCCAGCTTACTTTTTTGTTTGCCAGCTGCGGTTCGCCGGGTTGGCGGTAGGTAATAGCGGCGTTTATTTTGGGTTTACCGCCGGCATCTGTTGTGTTGTAAGCAATGCTGGCGTTAATATTAGTTTGTATAATATTGCCAATGGCTATGTTTTTATGATAAAAGTAGTCGTTATCAAAATTACGCATCCAGCCGGTATATGCCCTTAAATGGTAATTACCTTGCTTGTAAGCAGTAGGTGTAAGTATAATATTACCGTTGGCCACGCCGTTTACAACAGGCAGCTTTATCTGCTTAACCATCGAATCCTGGTTGGTGGCAATATCTACATAAACAATATTGCTTAAGCCCGATAGCTGGTGCTTATCAATAGTTACGTAGGCTTTAAACCAAATAGTATCGCCGGCACTGTAGTAAGGCTTATCTAAATGCAGGTAAACTTTTTCAATAGGGTAACTACTTATATACTTTGCTGTTTTAGTAATAATGGTATTTAAGCTGATCGTATCCCTTTGCGCAAATGCGGGTGTAATAAAATAAGTGGCCAGAAACATGACCAGCGCGAATTTTTTAAGGCTCATATAATATATAAAAGTAGCGTGGCTAATATAAACATTTAGCCCTATTGCATGTTACAGGGCTTGGGTTTTAACATTTCGTTAACACTTTGCCATAAGTAAGTGGGGTTAAATGTACCGTATAAACGGTTTTCAGAAAAAAGTATTTTGTAATTTAACTGCTACAAAACGTAATAATATGCCAACAGAAATAGAGAGAAAGTTTTTAGTAAGCCACGAAAAATGGAACGCCCTTACCAAGCCCCGGGGCAATTTGTATAAACAGGGATATATTTTAAGTGAGGAGAAGCGTACGGTGAGGATCCGCGTAACGCCCGATGCGGCATACATTACACTTAAGGGTGCATCAACAGGAATAAGCCGCAGCGAATATGAGTACAACATCCCGATAACCGAGGGTAACGAAATATTGGAAAATTTTGCCACATCAACTGTTGAAAAAACACGATATAATATTAACTATGCCGGCCATTTATGGGAGGTTGATGTTTTTGCAGGTGATAACACCGGACTTATTGTTGCTGAAATTGAACTTGAGCATGAAGGCGAACCCTTTGAAAAACCCGATTGGGCAGAAGCCGAAGTAAGCCACGACAGCCGCTATACAAACGCCAGTTTATCAGTAAAACCATACAAGGACTGGGAAAACTAAACGCATAAAAAAACCTGCCTCTATGAAGCAGGTTTTTTTATTTGGATGAAAATATTATTTACCAGCCAGAACCTTTTTTTGCATTACCTGCTTTAATATGCTCTTCTGCTGTGGCTTTGCCCATGATAGCAGCCATTTTGTTGCCTTCTGCATCTTTACCTGTTGCAATGTATCTGCCAGATTTAATGTCGATAACCGGATCGATCATTGGAACATTTTTAGTTTTTGTTTTTACTGAATACGCGGTGATTCCTGAAGCTGCCATGTTTAGTTTTTTTTAAGTTTTTTAATTGTAACTGGATTAATTGTATTTTGTTTTTATTACTTGTCTGTTTGTTTTAACACATATTAACAGGTAATGTTTATAATAATGAAGGCAATATCTGTCTCTTATACACATCT
>NZ_LGEK01000108.1 GCF_001636615.1 Mucilaginibacter sp. L294
AGATGTGTATAAGAGACAGGGTTTTATAGCATTTTTACTCTCGATAGTTTTTACCCTGGTATTCATTTACCTGGGCTTATACAGCCTGTACCTGTTTGTATTTTCTGTTTTAGGCAAGCTCGTCAAACAAACGCCCCCTCCTGACGCAACGGCTTACAGCAAATTTGTTATTTATATTTGCGCTTACAAAGAAGATCAGATCATCCTCAATTCTGCCGAGCAGGCGTTAACCATCGATTATCCCAAAGACAAGTTCCATGTTTGTGTGATCGCCGATTCCATGCAACCCGAAACCATCGCGAAATTAAAGGCTATGCCCTTACAGGTTGTTGAAGTTGTGTTTGAGAGCAGCACCAAATCAAAAGCCCTGCACGCGGCCATAGCTGCCACACATGAGGACTTCGATGCCGCTGTAGTATTCGATATCGATAACATAGCCGCGCCCGATTACCTGCACCAGATAAACAATTACCTGCACAATGGTAATCGCGTTATACAGGGCCATCGCGTAGCAAAAAATACCGAAACCCCGGTTGCTATACTGGATGCCATCAGCGAAGAGATCAACAATCATATTTTCCGTAAAGCCCAGCAGGTTTTCAAACTTTCTGCCGCCATTATAGGTTCGGGAATGGTGCTGGAGTTTAAGTTGTTTAAAGATACCATGGCACAGATTGACGCCGTTGGTGGTTTTGATAAAGAAATGGGACTGGTTTTAACCCGTCAGAAGATCCATGTGGCTTATGCGGATAAAGCTTACATATACGATGAAAAGGTGAGCAACCCCGAGGTATTCAAAAAACAACGCCGCAGGTGGTTATCCGCGCAATTCAACTTGTTAAAAACCTATGGGTTAACCGGCTTTAAAGAACTTTTTGCACACGGCAATTTCGATTATTTTAATGAGATCTATCAAACGGCTATCCTGCCGCGCATACTGATGCTGGGCCTGATGCCATTCATGTTATTGGTATCATTGCTAACACCCGGTATTGGCCCGGGCTGGCAAATGTGGCTTACGGCAACAGCGCTATGTTATATTGGTATATTAGTTGCAGTACCTGCGGAGTTCTTTAACAATAAATTGCTGGGCGCTGTACTAAAAATACCATTGATATTCTTTGCAATGCTGGCCCTGCTGTTCAAATTAAAGGGTGCAAACAAAAAATTTATTCATACGCCGCATAACCCGGATACAAACTAATTACGTATGTACACACAGGTTGCGGAATTATCAATATAAAAACGGGGAATTAGGTACCCACAAACATTTTTCAGGTACAACTTGAGGGTGCCGGGCTTAAATAAAGTATGGAAGTAGTATTAAATAATACAACAGTAGATTATCCAAAAGAAAAATCGCTTCATGGGCTTATCGCAGAAAGTGCTGCAAAGTGCCCGGATAAGATTGCGCTAAGCTTTCATCATACTTCGCTTACTTATACCGAATTAAATAATACAGCCAACAGGCTTGCACATGAACTGGTTAAAAAAGGTGTAAAACCCGGCGATATTATCGGTATAGCGCTTGATCGTTCTGCCGAATTGATCATTTCCCTGCTGGCTATCCTCAAAACCGGTGCGGCCTATGTCCCGCTTGACCCCGAATACCCGAAAGACCGCATCGAGTTTATGCTGGACGATTCGGGCGCTACCATACTGCTTACCTCAGCAAAATATAAAGGGCACTTTGCATCAAACACCACCGAGGTTTTGATTGAAGATGCATTGACCAATTCAAAAAATTACAGTAACGATGCGCCCGATGTTAAGGTAACCGGGCAAAACCTTGCTTATGTGCTGTACACTTCGGGCTCTACAGGCAAACCAAAAGGTGTGCAAATTGCCCATCATAGCCTGGTAAACCTCATGTACAGCCTGCAAAAGGCTCCCGGCATCAATTCAACTGATAAAATGCTTGCCGTGGCTACCATATCATTTGATATTGCCGGTGTTGACATTTACCTGCCCTTAAGCGCCGGTGCCCAGATCATCCTGGCTGATGCTATTACCGCCAAGGATGGCCGCGCTTTGCTTGATATTATCCGCGCCCAAAACGTAACCATTTTACAGGCCACCCCCTACACCTGGCGCATGATGCTGGAGGTTGGCTGGGAAGAGCACCTGCCCATAAAAGTATTTTGCGGCGGCGAGGCTATGGCGAAGGACCTGGCCGAAAGATTGATACCGCGTAGTAAAGAGGTATGGAATATGTACGGCCCTACTGAAACTACCATCTACTCCATCATCAAACACGTTACCGATGCCAACGATATTACGATAGGCTGGCCGGTTGATAATACGCAGGTTTATATCCTCGATGAGGAAAAGAATAACCTCACCAATGGCGAAATTGGCGAGATCTTTATTGGCGGCGCCGGTATTGCATGGGGCTATTTAAACCGCCCCGAACTAACTGCCGAACGTTTTATTGATAACCCCTTCGCCCCTGCAGAAAAAATTTACCGCACCGGCGATCTGGCCAAACTAAAACCCGATGGCGACATTGTTTACCTTGGCCGGATAGACCACCAGGTAAAAGTGCGTGGTTATCGTATTGAGCTTGGCGAGATTGAACATAACCTGGGCAAACAGGGCGGCATTAAACAAGCCGTTGTTATTGCCCGCGAAGATACCCCCGGCATCCCGCGTTTGGTGGCCTACGTGGTGCTGGAATCAGGTGCAACCGGCATCCCCGAAAAAAGCACTTTAGATAAATGGGACACAGCTTTATTTGAAGTGTTACCGGAATATATGATGCCGGATGATTATGTGCTGATGGATGTTATACCATCAACACCAAACGGTAAAATTGACCGTAAAGCCCTGCCCAAACCCGATTATAGCCACATTAACCGCTCGGGCGAGTATGTTGCCCCGCGTACCAGTAACGAAAAGCTGGTGGCTGATATATGGGAAGAACTGATGGGCTTAAACGAGATCAGCATTTTTGATAATTTCTTCCAGTTAGGCGGCCGCTCATTGGTGGCCGTTAAAATAATGGCGCGCTTAGAGCAGGAAACCGGCAAACGCCTGCCACTGGCTACCCTGTTTGAATACAGTACGGTTGAAAAATTAGCTGCACGTTTAGAAATAGATGCCGAAGCCATTACGTGGGAATCGTTAGTCCCCATAAAGCCAAAAGGCAGCAAAATGCCATTATATATTGTACATGGTGCTGGGTTGAATGTATTACTGTTCAACGCCCTTGCCATGAATATGGATGAAGAGCAACCCGTTTACGGCCTGCAGGCCAAAGGCCTTAACGGTATTGACGAACCATTGGATGTAATGGAAGAAATTGCAGCCAACTACGTAGACGAGATCATTAACCACGACCCGGTTGGCCCTTACGCTGTTGCGGGTTATTCGCTTGGTGGCTTAATAGCTTACGAAATGGCTAAACAAATGCTGGCCATGGGTAAAGATGTAAAAATGCTGGCCATGTTTGATACCTATGCTGACCAAACCCAGATCTACGACTCGTGGTTGAAGAAAAAACTGACCAATGGCTGGTTTTTTGTAAAACAACTGGCCTTTACCCCCGTGTTGCTTGTGCAGGACCCAAAACGTACCATAGAATATAAAAGCCGCGAGATTGGTCGCCGTATCCAAAAGATCTACAAGAACATCTTTCCCGATAAGGTGAAGAAAAAAGAGGGCTTTTCGGCTTACACCGATGATATTCACGAGAAAAGCCTTGCCGCGCAGCGTAATTATCTGTTAACACCGGTAAACATCGCTATCGAGTTGTTCCGCGCTAAGAAACACACCTTCTACATGGATGATTTTAAGTTTTTAGGCTGGAAACCATTCGCCCTTAAAGGTGTGAACGTACATGATATCCCCGGCGAACACAACACCATCTTCGCCCCGCCAAATGACAAGCAATTCGCCAAAGTATTGCAGGAGTGTTTAGATAAAGCAGCGAACCGGGATTAAGAGATTCTCAACGCAGGACGTTTTATGACGTTTTGAACCGTCTTGAGTCGTTTTATTTCGTTTTGATGCTCGCCAATAGCCAAATCAACAAGTATCTGACTGTCAAATATTTACAATATTAACGAGCGTTCACGGCAGTGAACGTGAACACTTATTCCCGATTAAATAATTTTCTTGCAGGTATAATAATATCCCAAAAGTTTTTTAAATTCATAGCAATTTACCTACCTACCTATGAATTACTTCGCCCACCTTTTCCGTTCCAGAAAGGGACAGATCATTGTATCCATATCACTAATACTGATAGCGATGGTCATTTTTTTTGCAAGGCAACACCATCGCAACAACCAGCAAAAAGTTGATGCCGCGTTCGGCAAATACATCGAATCGTACACCACAGGTGTTATCTCTAAACAAAGCACCATCCGCATTAAGCTGGCCGGCGAAGTACAAGTTGCACATGCGCAAAACGAGCAATTGAAGGACGGTATCTTTGATTTTTCACCAGCTATAAAGGGAAAAGCGTATTGGATAGACGACCGTACTATAGAGTTTCGTCCTGAAGCAATTTTAGATGCCGATAAAAAATATGATGCCGATTTCAACCTCGGCAAGATCATCAAGGTAGATGGTGATTTTGAATATTTTAAATTCGGTTTCCAAACCATCAAACCCGATTTTAGCATCACTTTTGCCGGTTTGCAAAGCGAAAGTGCTACATCTGGCGAGAAAATGAAACTCATAGGTACCGTGTTAACAGCCGATGGCGAAGACCAGGCCGGTATCGAAAAAATGCTGAATGTAAATTATGCTACACCAGTTAAAGTGAGCTGGCAGCATAACCCCATTACCCGGTCACACCAGTTTACCATTACCAAAATAACCCGTACAACAAATGCCAACCCGCTTACCATAAACTGGGATGGCGATAAACTGGACATCGATAAAAAAGGCACCCAGGAGTTCCGTGTGCCCGCCCTTGGCGAATTTAAGGTCCTGGATATAAAAGCCGTACAGGATAACGACCAGTATATTTCCGTACAATTCTCTGATCCTATTTTGGTTGGGCAGGAACTAAGTGGCCTTATCGGCATCACCAATGGCGCGAACATGGCCTACACCATTGATGGCAGCATTGTAAAAGTTTATGCGCCCGAACGCCTGCAGGGAAACTTCAGCGTTTTTGTAAATGAAGGTGTGGAGGATATTTATCACCGCAAAATAAAACAAGCCTTTACCGCCAACGTATTTTTTGAGAACCGCGAACCTGCCGTTACTATCCCCGGCAAGGGCGTTATCCTGCCCGATTCGGGTAAGTTGATGATGCCTTTTGAGGCCGTTAACTTAAGCGCGGTTGATGTAAGCATCATCAAAATTTATGAGAACAACGTTCCGCAATATTTCCAGAACAACGGTTTCGACGGCGGCTATGAACTGCGCCACGTGGGTAAGCCCATTGTGCAAAAAACCATCCGTTTAGATGCCGATAAAAGCCTGAATCTGGCTAAAAAGAACCGCTTTATGCTGGATGTTGATCAGCTGATGCGTGCCGAACCGGGAGCTATCTATCGTGTAATTATTGGTTTCAGAAAAGAGTACTCGCTGTATAACTGCAGTGCGGGCAAGCTTGTGCCAAAAAACAATGAAGACAACGATTATGAGGAAAACGAGTATGCAGGTGATAACACCAGCAAAGTAAATGATGAAGATGATGAGTTTTGGCAGCGCTATGACAACTATTATCCCGAAAATTACAGCTGGCAAGACCGTAACGACCCATGCACCGAATCGTACTTCAGCAAACAGCGCTGGGCTACCCGTAACATCATCGCATCAAACATTGGTCTGATAGCCAAACGGGGCAACGATAACAACATGACGGTTGCCGTAACCAATATTTTAAGCGCCGAGTCAATGAGTGGCGTCGATCTGGAATTGCTGGATTACCAGAAACAAGTGATCTTTAAAACCAAATCAGACGGCGAAGGCATGGCAACCTTCAGCCTAAAGCGTAAGCCGTATTTATTAGTAGCTAAAAAAGGCAAAGAGCGTGGTTATTTAAAACTGGATGATGGTAGTTCGCTCCCGCTTTCCCGCTTTAACGTGGGTGGCGAAGAGGTACAGAACGGTCTTAAAGGTTTTATTTATGGCGAGCGAGGCGTATGGCGCCCGGGCGATTCGATATTTACAACCTTTATTTTAGAAGATAAACTAAAAACCCTGCCGGCCGATCATCCTGTTGAGTTTGAATTGTATAATCCTAACGGGCAACTGTATAAACGCCTCACCAGGACGAGTTCCGTGGATGGTTTTTACAGCTTTCATGTAGCTACCGAAACCTCCTCGCCTACCGGTAACTGGAACGCAAGGATAAAGGTGGGCGGCGCAATCTTCGAGAAGAAGATAAAGGTAGAAACCATTATGCCAAATCGCCTCAAACTTAAGCTTGACTTCGGCGGTGCCACAGAACTAACTAAAGGCAGTGGCGCCAATGGTACATTAAGTGCGCAATGGCTTTTTGGTGGTGCGGCACAAAATTTAAAAGCCAAGGTTGATGCCTTCCTGTCCTCACAAAAAACAAGCTTTAAGGGTTACGAAGATTATAATTTTGACGACCCTACCCTCGCCTTTAACACCCAAACACAAACCGTGTTTGATGGCAAGTTGAATGAAACTGGCGTAGCAGCTGTGAACACCGACATCAACGTTGAAAAACAAGCGCCGGGGCAACTGCGGGCTAACTTTGTAGTAAAGGTATTTGAGCCGGGTGGCAACTTTAGTTTACAGCAGGCCAGCATGCCATACAATGTTTATAATGGCTATGTGGGCATTAAAACACCAAAAGGCAGCGACCTGAGCGGCATGCTGGTGACTGATAAAACCCATGAAATAGAAATAGCCGATGTAGACACCAAAGGCACCCCATTTGCCGGCAACCGTAATGTAGAAATAGAGCTTTATAAGATACAATGGCGCTGGTGGTGGGACGAAAGCGGTAATGAGCTAAGCAACTTTACGCAAGATCGCTACAACAAGCTCATCAAAACCGAAAACGTACAGCTGGTAAACGGTAAGGGTAAATGGAACCTTAAAATTAACCAGGCAGATTGGGGCCGTTACCTGATCCGCATAAAGGACCCGGAAACAGGCCACTCTACCGGTAAAATTATTTATGCCGATTGGCCAAACTGGTCGGAACGGTTGCAGAACACCGACCCTACCGAGGCGGCTATGCTTTCCTTTACCTCTGATAAGCCAAACTACAAAGTTGGTGAAGAAGCTACGCTTACCATCCCAACAGGTGGCGATGGCAGGGCTTTAATTAGCTTTGAAAACGGCAGTAAAGTTCTAAAAACGATCTGGATTGATACTAAAAAAGGCGAAACCCGTTACAGCTTTAAAGTGGATGAAACCATGGCGCCAAACGTTTTTGTGAATGTTACGCTTTTGCAGCGCCACGCGCAAACAGTGAACGATTTGCCGATACGCATGTACGGAGCCATCCCGCTGGTGGTTGATAACCCCGAAACCATATTGAAACCGGTGATCAGTATGCCGGATAAGATAAAGCCCGAAACACAATCGGCTATCACCGTATCCGAGGCATCGGGCAAGGAAATGACCTATACCATTGCCATTGTGGATGAAGGCCTGCTGGATATCACCAACTTTAAAACACCTGATCCGCACGAGGCTTTCTACGCCCGCGAAGCATTGGGTGTAAAAACATGGGACTTGTTCGATTACGTGATCGGCGCTTTCGGCGGCGGATTGGAACGCATCCTGAGTATTGGTGGTGATGGTACAAACGGCACCAACAAAAACGTATCGGTTAACCGCTTTAAACCTGTGGTGAAATTCCTGGGTCCATTCCACCTGGGTGCGGGAGATAAACAAACCACCAAATTTACCCTGCCACAATATGTAGGCTCGGTTAAAGCCATGGTTATTGCCGGGCACAATGGTGCCTATGGTTTTGCAGACAAAGCCGTAGCCGTTAAAAAGCCGCTTATGATACTGGCTACCTTGCCACGTGTGCTTGGCCCGTCAGAAAGTATCCAACTGCCGGTTACCGTTTTTGCGATGGAGAACAACATCAAATCGGTTACGGTACAGGTACAATCAAACGCGTTCAGTAACCTGGGAGGAAACAATACCAAGGTTATCACGTTTGCCAAACCGGGCGATCAGCTGGTAACCTTCGACCTGAATGTTAAAGATTTTGTTGGCGTTGGTAAGGTTAAGATCATCGCGAAAGCCGGTGGCGAAACTGCCGCTTATGATGTGGAACTGAATGTGCGTAACCCTAACCCACCGGTTACCCGAATATTTGAGAAGGAACTGAAACCGGGCGAAACCTACGCCGCTGCGTATAATGCTATTGGCATTAACGGTACTAATAAGGCTACGTTGGAAGTTGCCAGTATCCCGCCGTTGAATTTGGCCAAACGTTTAAATTACCTCATCACCTACCCGCATGGCTGCGTGGAACAAACAACGTCTTCGGCATTCCCGCAATTATATTTAGGGCAGTTGTTTGATTTGTCGCCAAGGCAAAAAGCCGAAACAGAGCGTAACATCAAGCTCACCATAAACCGCTTAAATGGCTTTAGGGTACAAGGCGGCGGCTTGAGCTATTGGCCTGATGGCGGCGAGGCTGACGAATGGGGAACCAACTACGCTGGCCACTTTATGCTGGCAGCACAGGCAAAAGGTTACAGCCTGCCATCCGGCTTTTTAGACGACTGGAAACGTTATCAGAAACAAAAAGCGGTTAACTGGTCGCCAGACCCGCGGACGAATATCCATGGTTACTATTATTATACCGACCTGGTGCAGTCATACCGCTTATACCTGCTTGCATTAGCCGGTTCGCCAGAACTTGGCGCCATGAACAGGCTGCGCGAGTATCAATACATTAGTACCGAAGCCCGCTGGAGGCTTGCGGCGGCTTACAAACTTGCCGGCCAGCCCGAGATAGGTTTACGGATGATAGCCGGCCTGCCAACCACCATTAAACCATACAACAGTATGTATGGCACCTATGGTTCTGACTTGCGCGATGAAGCTATGATATTGGAAACGCTTACACTTTTGGGCCAACAGCAAAAAGCATCGGGCATGGTGCGTACCGTTGCTTCAAAACTATCGCAGGATAGCTGGTACAGCACGCAAACCACGGCCTACTCTCTGGTTGCCATAGCGCAATATTGCGGGGTGAATAAAAGTGGCAGCAAACTATCGTTTAACTTCCAGTCGGGTTCAAATAAGCAGAATGTAAACGCTGCATCGTACCTGTGGCAGCAGGAATTAGCGCCTAACAGCGGCAAGGTAACCTTAAAGAATAACGGCACCAATAAGCTTTATGTTAGGTTGATACAGCAAGGACAACCATCATCCGGCCAAGATGTTCAAACCTATATTAACCCGGATGTAATGGATATGCGCGTAGCTTACTTTACGCTTGGCGGCAAGGTTATCGACCCAACATCGCTTAAACAAGGCAGCGATTTTGTGGCACAGGTAACCATTAAAAACCCGGGTAAACGCGGCCGCTATGATAACCTGGCGCTTACACAGATCTTCCCATCGGGATGGGAAATACTGAACAGCCGGATGCTGAATAATGACGAGGCATTTAAATCCTCTCCATCAGATTACCGCGATATCCGCGATGACCGGGTGAATACTTATTTCAGTTTAGCCGAAGGCAAAGAGGTCACCTATTACGTGATGCTTAACGCGGCCTATGCGGGCAAATACTATCTGCCTGCCGCCTACTGCGAAGCCATGTATAACCATGATATTAACGCACTGATAAAAGGGCAATGGATTGAGGTGGTGAAGTGATATCCTGACAACAAAGCGTCATTGCGAGCTATAGCGTGGCAATCTTCGATAGAAAAGTCGGCGACAAGCATATCGAAGATTGCCACGTCGCTACGCTCCTCGCAATGACGGGCATTTAACACAAAACGGCCTCATTGATATCAATGAGGCCGTTTTGTGTTATGAATTGGCTATTGTTGGTGTTGTCACCAACAACTAACTTATCATCTACTTAGCCGGCGTAATTACAATGTTCCTGTAATCGATAGGCCCATGGTCGCCTTGTATCATCAGCGGGCCGGGTTCGCCTTCTTTGCTATCAATAGCACCGCCGGTAATGCCCGGGATAACCTGGCGAGAGATAACTTCCTGCCCGTTAGCAACAATGGTAACTACACGGCCAACAAGTGTTATGTCGTATGATTGCCATTCGCCGGCGTTTTTAGCCATCATCCTGTTTGGCTGCATAAAGCCATATACCGAACTAAATTGGTTTGCCAAAGGCTCAGGTTCGCCGGTTTTGGTATCAATAACCTGCACCTCGTAGCGGCCGCGCAAATAAACACCGCTGTTGCTGCCCTGCTTGTAACGGAACTCGATATGCAGTTTAAAATCTTTAAATTTCTGATCACTTAGCAGGTTAGCGCCTGATTGCTTACTGCGCAGAATGCCGTTCTCAACAACCCACTGGTTCGGTCTTCCATCTGTGTGCCAGCCTTTAGTATCTTTTCCGTTAAATACTTTTATCGGCGCTCCCCAAACAGGTGCTTTTGTGCGTAACATTTCAGGCGCCCGTACACCGGTAAAACTGTAGCTTTTACCATCGGTATAAACCATGGTGCCTTTTATATTATCACCACTTGCCTCAAACTCAAAATCCATGTTACGGTCGCCCGGCTCCCATTGTGGCGGGATAGAAAAACTGTACTTACCATCAGCAATTTTTACCTCTGATATGGGCCTTGCACTACCAAAAGCATAAGTAAAACGACCGATAAGTGTATGTGTTCCAGATTTTTGAACTTCTAACCATGATGGTTGCGTTTTGCCGTCTTTCTCCATCGTAATATCCCAACGGCCTATTACGTCAGGATCTTTCTTCATTTCGGCATGCTGTGCATTAGCGCAAACGGCCGAAAAAAGCGTAACGATTAAAACAGCCCCCATTTTGATGCTGCGTGGTAGTTGTAGTTTTTTCATAATTGGTTATTTAGTAAGTGGTTTAAAACTACAAAACATTTATGAATTATATAATGCCATACCTATATGTCATTTCGAACGAGCGTAGCGAGGAGGAATCTTTTACATAAGTCAGGTCGGCTGCATAATTATCGGGAAAGAGTTCTCTTCGCGGCCACTACACTGACGTTTCTTGCTCATTCGAAATGACATACCGATCACTCTGCGCCTGTCAAAGGCATATACAAGCTAATGGTTCGACAAGTTCACCATGACAGAGGGGTAATTTACTTTTCATACAACTCCAGCGGCAAGCCATCGGGGTCGTTAAAAAAGGTGAAGCG
Organism: Mucilaginibacter sp. L294; assembly: GCF_001636615.1. Taxonomy (GTDB): domain Bacteria; phylum Bacteroidota; class Bacteroidia; order Sphingobacteriales; family Sphingobacteriaceae; genus Mucilaginibacter. Next base: position 11,295 of record NZ_LGEK01000108.1, read on the forward strand.
TTTGCCGGTAAATTCATCTACACGGATGGGCTCAGTAACTACATCATACCCATTTAGGTGGGATATTGCCTCTTCCAGGTCATCTACCTCAAAAGCTAAGTGACGCAGGCCAACTGCTTCGGGTTGTGAGGGCCTTGCGGGCGGCCCGGGGAATGAAAAAAGCTCGATCTGGTATAGTTCGTTGACTTCCAGATCGAGCTTGTATGATCTTCTTGCTTCGCGATAAACTTCGCGAACTATTGTAAATTCAAGTACTTCGGTATAAAAACGTTTAGATCGTTCGTAATCTGAACAGATGATAGCAATGTGGTGTATTCTGTTCAGCTTTAGCATTACTCGTCGCCTAAAATTACATGAAGTACATTATCATGTACCATTTTAATATCGGTGATGTTACCAAACAGCTCTTCATCGATATTAGTATTACCAGAACCGTTAACGGTACCCAATAAGCTGAAATCAATTTCGCTGGTAGCCATCATCTCAATGAAACGCTCATGATCATCAGGCGCGATACTTACCACTACCCTGCCTTGTGCTTCGCCAAAAAGGAAGGCATCCTTACGGATACTGCTATCGCTTTCGATATCAAAGCCTAAGCCATTTGGCATGGCCGATTCTACCAACGCGATGTACAAACCGCCATCGGCAACATCATGTGCAGATTGCACCACTTTATGCTTGATCAGCTCTTTTATAACCTGGTGCATCGCGTATTCCTCATCTATATTAAAATAAGGCGCAGGTGCTTTTAATATTTTGTGGTACGATGCAAGATATTGTGATGATGCGATATCATTTTGTGATGCACCTATCATGTAAATTAAATCGCCGGGTTGTTTAAAATCAAGCGTCATCAGGTTACTCGTATCATCCATTACACCCAGCATACCAATAGTTGGCGTTGGGAAAACAGAACCACCGTCTGATGATTGGTTGTAAAAACTTACGTTACCACCTGTTACAGGGGTTTCGAATTTTGTACAAGCTTCGCCCATACCTTTTATGGCGCCCACAAACTGCCAGTAAACTTCGGGTTTGTATGGGTTACCAAAGTTTAAGCAGTTGGTAATAGCAACCGGCTCGCCGCCTGCGCAGGTAATGTTACGTGCGGCTTCGGCAACGGCAATGGCCGTACCTTTTTGCGGATCGGCATATACGTAGCGCGAGTTACAATCGCAGGTTAAAACAATGGCTTTATTAGTTTCTTTAACCGCAACCACGGCCGCATCGCTTGGGCGGTTGGTGGTCATGGTAGCCGTTCCTATCATAGAATCGTACTGGTCGGTTACCCAACGTTTTGATGCCAGGTTAGCATGGCCTATCAGGTGCTCGGCCACTTCAATTAAGTTAGCAGGCTCGGCAACATCTTCAATTTTAAATTTCTGGTTTTCGGCAAAGTAAGCAGGCTCGCGGTATTCACGCTCATAAATTGGCGCGCCGCCGCCTAATACCAGGTCATCAGCAGGTACATCGGCAACTTTAATGCCGTTCATAAAGTACTCTAAACGCTGCGTATCGGTAACTTCACCAATAATAGCGCAGTTCAAGTCCCATTTATCAAATACTGCTTCAACTAAAGCTTCTTTACCTTTTTCTACCACGATAAGCATACGCTCCTGAGATTCAGAAAGCAGGATCTCGTATGGCTTCATATGCTCCTGGCGCATCGGTACGCGGTCAAGATGGATGATCATACCATGCTCGCCTTTGGCGCTCATTTCAGAGTTTGAGCAGATAATACCTGCCGCGCCCATATCCTGCATGCCAACAACAGCACCGGTTTTGATCACTTCAAGCGTAGCTTCAAGTAACAGTTTTTCCTGGAACGGATCACCCACCTGTACAGCTGGCAAATCGTTAACAGAATCTTTAGTGATATCTTTTGATGCGAAAGCCGCACCGTGGATACCATCCTTACCCGTTGCCGAACCTACAATGTAGACCGGGTTGCCAACACCGTACGATGTAGCAGAAACAGTTTCACCAGCTTTTACAATACCTGCCGAAAAAGCGTTTACCAGTGGGTTAACGTTATAACATTCGTCAAAGAAAAGCTCGCCACCTACAGTTGGGATACCAAACGCATTACCGTAGTGACTGATCCCTTTTACCACACCTTTAACCAGCCATTTGGTTTTATCCAAACTAAGGTCGCCAAAGCGCAGGGAGTTCATTTGGGCGATAGGCCTTGCACCCATCGTAAATATATCGCGGTTTATACCGCCCACACCTGTTGCAGCGCCCTGGTAAGGTTCAAGTGCTGATGGGTGGTTATGTGATTCAATTTTAAAGGCGCAACCAATGCCGTCGCCAAGGTCAACCAGTCCGGCATTTTCCTCGCCTGCTTTAGCCAACATACGCGGACCATCTTTTGGCAGGGTTTTAAGCCATGTAATAGAGTTTTTGTATGAGCAGTGCTCGCTCCACATTACCGCGAATATAGAAAGCTCGGTAAAGTTTGGCACACGGCCCATTATCTCTTGTATGCGGGTATATTCTTCGGGTAAAAGCCCCAGATCGCGGGCGGTTTCAACGGTGGTTAATTCCTGGTTCTCCAATGTAATTTTGTTTTTGTTGAAAGGATGCGCAAAATTAGCAAAAAAGGCTAAAAGCCGAAAGGAAAAAGCAGGTAAAACGAGAGCGCTAAAAGGAGAAAGGCTAAAGCCAAAAGCAAGCAACTGAAAGTTAAAAAAACATCATAAAAAATGGCGATGGGTAATCCATCGCCATAACACAATATACCACAATCACTTATCTCCTTCCCTTCATTGCTTCTTTTACTCACTCAATTGAAAATTCATTGGGATAGTATACCTTACACGCACCGTGTTTCCATTTTGGATACCTGGTTTCCATGGCTTTGCAAGCTTTAAAACCCGTGCAGCCTCTTCATCCATACCGTAACCAACTCCTTTTACTATGGTTATATCTGTTAAGCGGCCATCCTTTTCAATTACAAAACTCACTATTACGCGGCCACCTATACCAGCTTCCTGCGCAGCGGGAGGGAATCTTAAATTCTTGTTTAAAAATTTAGCCCATGCCTCTGCGCCCCCTACAGGTTGCGGCATAACCTCAACATTAATATATTCTTTAATATCATTTGGTGGTTCAACACCAGTACTACCCATATCAACCGGCCCCGGGTCCATTTGTTCCTTTCCGCCTTTACCTTCTGTTGTTGCGGTTGAAATTTCCTTGCCCGCAAGCTCATCTATTTTTGGTGGGTTGGTTGCAATGTCTTCCGCAGTTACCTTATACGCCGTGTATTTAATGGTTGGCGCTGCCGGCTGAGGTTTTGAAGCTGCAGGCGGCTCAACAACAGTTTCAACCTTTTTTTCAGGCTTGGCAGGTGGTGGCTGTATTGGTGGAAGTACCACATCATGTATTACGTCAATATCACCCGGAATTTTCCCAACAGCATAAGTGTAGGTTACTGAAGCTGCTACGATTGTAGTAATTGCGATCAACAGGGCTTTCATCATGGTACGCCCATAATGCTGCCTTAATTCAAAGGCCCCATAAGATTTGTTTCTACCGATAAATACAAGCTCGATCCAATCGGGATTGTACAGATTAAGTTTTGTGTTAAGCATAGCGTTTGAAATTTTATTTTACTAATTAACGCATTTGCCAAATAAAATGTCTGTCTCTTATACACATCT
>NZ_LGEK01000107.1 GCF_001636615.1 Mucilaginibacter sp. L294
AGATGTGTATAAGAGACTGTAGCTAAGGTTTATAAATGCCTTGCTAAAATACTAAACATTATGCAATAGGTTTAATAAATTTGCAGGATGGCAGAAAATGAACAACCCGGTAATAATAAGGAAGGTAAAGCTATAAGCGCTTATGCTAAATATACAGGCATGGCTTTCCAGATGATAGCGATTATTGGCATCTTTGCATTCGCCGGATATAAAATTGATGAGGCAGCCCACCACGATACCCAATGGGTTACCGCAGTGCTTTCATTAGCCGGCGTATTTATATCATTGTTTATTGTTATCAGATCTGTAAAAAATTGAGAATACAACCTGCTCTTATCTCGTTTGCCATTTTTGTAGTGGTTTTGGCCATACTGCCGGTATGCCTTCCGCTTACCGGAAACGCTAATTTATTGATGCCACATTTTTGGGGCATGTTCGCCTATATTACCGGCCTTACATTTTTAGTAGTTATTGCAATATTATTTACGCAAAAAATAAATCCAGAAAACTATGCCCAGGTTTTTTTGGCCGGGACTACTTTTAAAATATTGGCCTGCCTGGCATTTATGGTGATTTTTTTGCTCAAAAACAAGGTAGAAAAGGGCGTTTTTGCAGGCAATTTCTTTTACTTATATTTCTTAAATACGGCCTTTGAAGTTTACGTTTTGTTGCGTAACTTGCGCAACCAAAATTTAAAGTAAAAAACTTTATTTAGATGTATAAAAGCTCAATTTTGAAAACAAAAATTTTTACACTTTTACGAATTTGTGCCGTTTTTTTAACGTTGACCGCATTTTCGATCCCTGCTTTTTCTCAAGAAGAGCATGCCGAAGGCGCTGAAAAAAAGTTTGAGCCCGGCGAAGTAGTTTTAGAGCACATTGCCGATTCGCATTCACTGCATTTGGGAGGGCATACTTCGCTTCCGTTACCTGTAATATTATATACTGATAAAGGCTTTGAGGTTTTTTCTTCGTCGCACTTTGAGCATGGCCATGCAGATTATACGGGTAAATATTACACATATCGGTTGATAAATGATAAAGTGAATATTGTAGGCGATAATAATACGGTTGCAGAAAGCTCCTCCGTAGTTAAATGGAACAGCAGCTTAACCGATCTTTCTATCACCCGCAACGTGGTAAGTATGTGGATGTCTATCGCTTTTCTTTTAATTATATTCCTTAGTGTATCATCTGCGTATAAAAAACGCGAGGGTAAGGCGCCAAAAGGTTTACAATCTTTTATGGAACCTATTATCCTTTTTGTAAGGGATGATATTGCCCGCCCAAACATTGGTTATAAATACCAGCGCTTTATGCCGTTATTATTAACCGTGTTCTTTTTTATCTGGGTAAATAACCTGATAGGCCTTGTGCCTTTCTTTCCGGGTGGTTCAAACTTAACGGGTAATATAGCGGTTACGCTGGTACTTTCGGTTATCACCTTATTGGTGGTTAACTTAAATGGTAACAAACATTACTGGCAACACGTTTTTGTGCCGGCTGATGTGCCTGGTTGGATCTGGCCTTTATGGTGGGTTATCGAGCTGGTAGGTATCATATCAAAGCCTTTTGCGTTGATGATACGTTTGTTTGCCAACATTACAGCGGGGCACATTATAGTGCTTAGCTTAATATCATTGATATTTGTGTTCAAGTCTTTTGCTATAGCGCCGGTATCAGTTGCTTTTGTGGTGTTTATGGATGTACTGGAGTTGCTGGTAGCGGCATTGCAGGCATTTATATTTACGCTGTTAACCGCTTTATTTATCGGTACAGCTATTGAAGAGCATCACCATTAATATTGTAAATAATTATATACTATATATTCACTTTAAATTTAAAACAATGATTGGAAGTATCGCTGCACTTGGTGCAGGTTTAGCAGTAATTGGTGCCGGTATCGGTATCGGTCAAATTGGTGGTAAAGCCTGTGAAGGTATTGCCCGTCAGCCAGAAGCTGCTTCAAAGATCCAAACTGCAATGATCATCGCTGCTGCCCTTGTTGAGGGTGTTGCTTTGTTTGCTGTGGTTGTATCATTCCTGGGCTTGAAATAATATTTCTCCCCGAGGATAAAACCTTAACCGTTCCCGTTGCGATTGGCCGCGGGCACGGTTATTAAATTGATTTTTTAAAATATATTATCATATAATAATGAATCCATTAGTTACCCCCGATATTGGTTTAGTGTTCTGGACAACGGTATCATTTGCAGTACTGTTTTTCTTACTTGCCAAATTTGCCTGGAAACCTATTATGGGTGCCCTTGACGATCGTGAGCGTTTTATTGAAGATGCGCTTTCAAAAGCCGAGGCTGCTAAAGAAGAGATGTCTCGTTTAACAAATGAGAACGAAGTTTTAATAAAGCAAGCCCGTTTAGAGCGTGATGCTATTTTGCAGGAAGCTAAAAAGGTTAAAGACCAGATCATAGCTGAGGCTAAAGAAGCTGCACACAAAGAGGGTGCACGCCAGATTGAGCTTGCCCGTATTGATATACACAACCAAAAAGCAATTGCTATGGCTGATGTTAAAAACCAAGTTGCAGCTTTATCATTAGAGATTGCTGAGAAGGTATTGCGCAAGCAATTTGAAGACCAGGGCAAACAGGATGCATTAGTTGCCGACCTGCTTAAAGAAGTGAAACTTTAATGATTTCGAATTTCGAATGTTCGATTTCGGATTTAGAAAAGTAGAAGTTTAAAAAAGGGGTTTAGGGCGGTAAATTCGAAATTGAAAATCCGAAATCCGAAATAAAAAAAAGATGTCAGAAATAACAGTAGCATTAAGATACGCGAAAGCACTAATTGACCTTGCCAAGGAGCAAAAAGCCCTTGAAGCGGTTAAGACAGATATGGAGCTTTTTCTGAATACTGTAAAAGGTAGTTCGGAGTTAGGCGCTGTTTTAAGCAATCCTATTATATCGCACAGCAAAAAGGTAAATATACTTGCCGATATTTTTGGCAGCAAAGTAAGCAAGGTAACCCTGGCGTTTTTAAATATTATGGTTAATAAAGGCCGTGGCGAGGTGTTATACACCACCGCAAGCGAGTTTATTGGCTTGTATGATATTAAGAACCACATTACCAATGCTAAGGTGGTAACAGCATCACCGTTATCTGTCGAGAACAAGAAGAAAATGCTTGACGATGTGCAGAAAGCAATTGGTGGTACTGTTAAGCTTACTGATAAAGTTGACCCATCATTAATTGGTGGTTTTGTGCTTACTGTTGGTGACAGGCAGGTTGATACCAGCATAGCCAACAGCTTAAAACGAATGAAAAAGGATTTTGCACAAGTTGCAATCAAATAGTATTAAATTAAAACTCTAAAATAAATTCAAAAATGGTAGAGGTAAGACCAGACGAAGTATCAGCAATTTTGCGTCAGCAATTAGCGGGCTTTAAGTCAGAATCTGAATTAGAAGAAGTGGGTACCGTACTCCAGGTAGGTGACGGTATTGCACGTGTTTACGGACTAACTAAAGTACAATCAGGTGAGCTGGTTGAATTTGATAACGGTTTACAAGGTATCGTACTGAACCTTGAAGAAGATAACGTGGGTGTGGTATTGTTGGGTAGGTCTGACGATATCAAGGAAGGTGACAATGTAAAACGTACCAACCGTATCGCATCTATCAACGTAGGCGAAGGCATGCTTGGCCGTGTTGTAGATACTTTAGGTAACCCAATTGATGGTAAAGGCCCGATACTTGGCGAAACTTACGAAATGCCTTTAGAGCGTAAAGCTCCGGGTGTTATCTATCGCCAGCCGGTAACCGAGCCATTACAAACAGGTATCAAAGCTATCGACGCGATGATCCCTATCGGCCGTGGCCAGCGTGAGTTGGTTATTGGTGACCGCCAAACAGGTAAAACTGCGGTTTGTATCGATACCATCATCAACCAGAAAGAATTTTACGATGCCGGTAACCCGGTATATTGTATATATGTAGCCTGCGGCCAAAAAGCCTCTACCGTTGCAAACATTGTACGCACGCTTGAAGAGAACGGTGCTATGCCTTACTCAATAGTTGTTGCTGCAAGTGCTGCAGATTCTGCTACCATGCAATTCTTCTCTCCGTTTGCAGGTGCTGCAATCGGCGAGTACTTCCGCGATACTGGCCGCCCTGCATTGATCGTTTATGATGATCTTTCTAAACAGGCGGTTGCTTACCGTGAGGTATCACTGTTATTACGCCGCCCACCAGGCCGTGAGGCTTACCCGGGTGACGTGTTTTACCTGCACAGCCGTTTATTAGAGCGTGCCGCAAAAGTTAACAGCAATGATAACATCGCGCAGCAAATGAACGATTTGCCCGAGTCTATCAAACACATCGTTAAAGGTGGTGGTTCATTAACCGCATTGCCAATTATCGAAACTCAGGCGGGTGACGTATCAGCATACATCCCAACCAACGTAATTTCAATTACTGATGGTCAGATCTTCTTAGAGTCGAACTTGTTCCTGGCTGGTATCCGTCCCGCAATTAACGTAGGTATCTCGGTATCACGTGTGGGTGGTAACGCGCAGATCAAATCGATGAAGAAAGTTGCGGGTACACTTAAACTTGACCAGGCTCAATACCGCGAGTTGGAAGCATTCTCTAAATTCGGTTCGGATTTAGATGCATCAACCAAAAACGTAATTGACAAAGGTGCACGTAACGTAGAGATCCTTAAACAAGGCCAATACTCACCGGTAACGGTAGAAAAACAGGTAGCTATTATCTACTTAGGTACAAAAAACCTGATGCGTAACGTACCTGTTAACAAGATCCGTGAGTTTGAAGCAGAATATACCAACCAGTTAGAGCAACGCCACCCTGAAGTGCTGGCAGCCCTTAAAGCAGGTAAATTTGATGACCAGTTAACAGGCGTACTGGAAACAGTAGCTAAAGAACTGGCAGGAAAGTACTAATTTTTAGATATGAGATATGAGATGTGAGTATTGAGACAGATACTCGCATCTTATAGATAAAAATAAACGAGATAAGATTGAAGAAATGAGTTAATCTCAGATCTCAGATCTCAAGTCTCAAATCTCAAAAAATGGCTAATTTAAAAGAAGTAAGAAACAGGATAGCATCCGTAAGCTCAACACAGCAGATAACCAAGGCCATGAAAATGGTTTCGGCAGCAAAGCTGAAAAGGGCAACCAATGCTATTGTACAATTACGCCCGTACGCCAATAAGTTGAAAGACCTGTTGGCTAACCTATCGGCAAGTTTGGAGGATGGTGCATCGCCATACCTGCAGCAACGCCAGCCGGTACGTGTATTGGTTGTTGTTGTATCATCAAACCGTGGTTTGGCGGGTGCTTTTAATACCAACGTTATTAAAACAGCCAATAACCTTATTGCCGAGAAATACAGCGAGCAGTTAAGGAAAGGTAATGTATCAATCGTTGCTATTGGTAAAAAAAGCCAGGAGTTTTTTCAGCGCCGTAAGTACAATGTTATTGGTAACAATAATGATCTGTACCTTGACCTGAACTTCATTAACGCTTCAAAGATCACTGAAAGCATTATGCAGGGCTTCATCAATGGCGATTACGACCGTGTTGAATTGGTTTATAACCATTTCCGTAACGCGGCTGTACAGTTCCAGGTTGCAGAGCAATTATTGCCTGTACCATTGCCCGAAGCTAAACCTGTTGAAGCAGTAAAAACGAAAGACGCTGTTATTGAAACACAGGTTAACTACATCTTAGAGCCTTCACAGGAAGAGATTGTAGAGCAGCTGATCCCTAAGAATATTAAAATACAGTTATACCGTGCCGTTTTAGATTCAAACGCATCTGAGCATGGCGCACGTATGACCGCGATGGATAAAGCAACCGAAAACGCAGGCGACCTGCTGAAAGCCTTAAAACTTTCATACAACCAGGCCCGCCAGGCAGCCATCACTACCGAGCTTACCGAGATTGTAAGCGGTGCAGCAGCATTAGGTGGTTGATAATGGTTCGATAAACTCACCATGACAAAAATGTCAGTCTGAGCTTGTCGAAGACACTTATATAACAAGAAAGGCTTTCCATTTTGGAAAGCCTTTCTTGTTTAACTCCAATCCATGCAGTCGCTCGGCTCCAGCCGAGTGACGACTATTGCACTCCGGCCGAACACAGCGGCAAGATGCCGCCTAATAATAATCACTCGGCTGGAGCTGAGCGATTGCGATTGTTTTTAAATTAGATTATCATGGTGAGCCTGTCGAACCATTTGCAAACTTTGCATCGCGTACAAGTCTTCGACAAGCTCAGACTGACAATTAAATATTCGGGTTCGCTGAATAATCCTTCCACAACTCGTCAACAGTTTTACCGGTAAGTTTTTTCCATGTATCGGCTGTATAAGTATGATCACGCATTTGGCTGTCGAGTTTTTTAACAGTGCCTTTTTTAACCTTGGTTTCTACCCAAACTAAAAAACGGGCGGTAATCCGATACGCGTTATCATAGTTTTGGGTTGGCTTGTAATCGGGCAGTTTCCAGTTGGCAGCGGGGTTAGCTACGCCATGTTCGTTACGTACATAATCGGCAATGCCCTCCGTTAACCAGCCCGGGCCGCCCTCAAACCTACCGTAATCCTGTACAATGTGCATTACCTCGTGGGTAACCACATCAATATCATTTGGGTGCTTGGTCATATAAGCAACGCTGAAAACCACGCGGCCATTATCGGTAGCGGCAACACCATGGTAAGCCGTATCAATAAAAAAGTTTACCGTCTTCAGGCTTTTTTTATTGTACTCCTTAACAATTTTTGGGTAAACCGTAGAAAACGTGCTGATAAGTTTCTGTTTAATGGCATCATCAAAATGCTCGTCATTCCCAGAAACGATCAGTGTATACCCGTCCCTTTTTATGGTATCTATCCCTGCGGCAAAGCTGGTACCGCATATCAGGCTTGTGAGTAATAGTAATGCTAATTTTTTCATACGGCAAAAATAGCCTAAATGAGCAATTGCAGGCCATATCACCGTAAAAAGCCTGATACAAAACTATTCTTCAGCAACAGCTTTTAAAACATCAAGTGCTTTGGGCCAGGTTGTCATAAAATAATCCATAATGCCTTGGTCCATATTTAGCCCGTTCAAATCAACTACCAGCAAGGTCTTATCACCATCAGGCGTTAATGTGTAATTTTCAAAAGCCCCTGCAATTTTTTTAGCATTCTCGCTGGTATAATCCTCAACGCCATCAATCAATTCGCCCAGCATTTTAAACGACATGTGTTCGTAAGGGATATTCCGTGCAATGACAGATATCATCCCCCGTTCTTTTCCATCTGCAAATAAAACCTTACTGCCTTCCTGCCAGTCGGTAGTTACGGTAGAACCTTCACAAAATGGTGCTGTCCATTTGGGGTAAGTAGTTTCACCCCAAAGAGTTTCCCAAACCTTTTTTCGCGGCGAGTTAATGCTGATCTTAAATTGCTCTTTCATGATTGTAAGTTTTAATAATACAAAGATGGGCAGCTGGTATTACACGAAGCGGGTGCAATAGCGACAAGTTGAGAGGTAAATTAAGACAAAATGTGCCTGTCTTTCAAAATGTTAATAAAAACACTTGCATTTATATAAGCACTTATATAAATTGCATTCATGAATTTGTACCAAAGTTTAGGATACCTGGTTTTTGGCAGCAGGCTTAGGCGCATGAGCGAAACCTTCCTGGCCGAAATAAACCGCATTTACCAAAACGAGGGCATTGAGTTTGATGCCAGCTGGTTCCCGGTATTTTACCTGTTATCAAAAAACGATTCTCTTTCTATAAAAGAACTGAGCGAACAAACCGAGGTGTCGCACCCGGCGGCAAGCCAGCTCATTACTAATTTAAAGAACCGCAACCTGGTAGAAACCACCGTTTGCGCCGATGACGGCCGCAGGCAGCTGGTAAAATTTACCGATAAAGGTCGCGACCTGTTGACGCAAATATTGCCCATTTGGGATGCCATCAGTAGCAGCATGACCGAGCTTGCCGAAAGCGACGAGGCGATTAAAGAGATCCTGCCCGCTATATCCGCCATGGAAAATACCTTCCGTAGTTATAACCTTGCAGGTAAGGTGAGCGATAAATTAAAGCCGATACGCAATGAAAAAGTTTAATTACGGTACAGACCACCTTACCATTGGTATTTGCCTGGATATTGCAGCCGGTAAAGTGCAGGGCGTTATCAACGAAGAGGCTGCCGCGCGCATTCATACCTCATGGAAGGAAGTAGAGAAGATAGTGCACACGCATATGCCGGTATACGGCATTAATACAGGTTTTGGTCCGCTTTGCGATACCCGTATCTCTGAAGAAGATACCAGCCTGCTGCAAAGCAATATATTAAAAAGCCATAGTGTAGGTGTGGGCAAACCCATCCCGCAGGAAATTGCCAAGCTGATGCTGATCACTAAGGTGCAGGCATTAGCGCAAGGCTATTCGGGTATTGCCCCGCAAACTTTAGAGCGCATCATCTGGCATATTAATAATGATGTGGTCCCGGTTGTGCCCGAGAAAGGCTCGGTTGGCGCATCGGGCGATCTGGCGCCGCTTTCGCACCTGTTTTTGCCGTTAATTGGCTTGGGATATGTGAATGTTGGCGATGAAAAACATCCCGCGGGCGATATCCTAAAACAGCACAATTTACAACCATTGGTATTAGGCCCGAAAGAGGGGCTTGCCTTAATAAACGGCACACAGTTTATACTGGCCTTCGCCATAAAAGCGGTGGAGCGTTTAAATAATTTACTGAACACTGCCGATCTGATCGGTGCCATGTCGCTGGAAGGGCTTATGGGCTCTGGGAGGCCCTTTGATGCAAGATTGCACGCCATTCGCCCATACAAAGGGACAAGGCTTGTAGCAAAGCGCTTAGCGGCATTGCTTGAGGGCTCGGCCATTGGTAACGCGCACGTGGATTGTGATAGGGTGCAAGACCCGTATTCGTTACGTTGTATGCCACAAGTGCACGGTGCATCGCGCAATGCCTGGCTGCATTTAAAAGAACTAACTGAGATTGAATTAAATTCAGTTACCGATAACCCGGTAATTTTTAATGCAGATGATACCATAAGTGGCGGTAACTTTCATGGGCAGCCGCTGGCTTTGCCTTTAGATTACGCCACCGTAGCTGCAGCAGAACTGGGCAATATTGCCGACCGCCGCTGTTACCTGATGAGCGAAGGCCGTTACGGCTTGCCAAAATTATTGACAGAGCACGCCGGGCTAAACTCGGGGCTGATGATACCGCAATACACCACAGCGGCGCTGGTAACCGAAAATAAAACCTTCTGTTTCCCGGCAAGTGCCGATAGCGTACCTACCTCGCTTGGGCAGGAAGATCATGTTTCCATGGGTTCCATCAGCGGGCGCAAGCTGCACATGGTGTTAGATAATTTGGAGTACATACAGGCTATCGAGTTGCTTTACGCGTCGCAGGCTATGGAGTTCAGGAGGCCGTTACAAAGCACCCCGGTGATTGAAAGTCTGCATCAATTGGTTAGGCAGTACGTGCCTTTTATAAAAGAGGACAGGATCTTTGCAGATGATATCAACGCACTGCACCAAATCATTATAAACGGCGAATTTCAATCTATCGCCAACGAAACTGCCCAAAAACATAACATCAACATTACTGACGATGACGAATTCGGAATTTATTAATACCTACGCCAAGCACCCGGTGTATTACGCGCCGGTTGGCAACAAGCTGCACGCTAAAAGCTGGCAAACAGAAGCGCCTTTACGCATGCTGCTGAACAACCTTAACGGGCAGGTTGCCGAAAACCCCGACGAATTGGTGGTATATGGCGGTATCGGCCAGGCGGCCCGTAACCCGGAGTCGCTCAGGAAAATTATCGAACTATTGCTGGAACTGGATGACGATCATTCATTGCTGGTGCAGTCGGGTAAGCCGGTGGGTATCATCCGCAGCCACCCGCAGGCGCCGAGGGTTTTAATAGCCAATAGTAACCTGGTACCCGCATGGGCAACCTGGGAACATTTTAATAAACTGCGTGCCGATGGCCTGATGATGTACGGCCAAATGACGGCCGGCAGCTGGATCTACATTGGTACGCAAGGGATTTTACAAGGCACTTACGAAACCTTTGTGGAAGCCGGCCGCCAGCATTTTAATAATGATTTAACGGGTAAGCTCATCGTGAGCGCCGGTATTGGCGGGATGGGTGGCGCGCAGCCGCTGGCAGCAACCATGGCAGGCGGTGTGTTTTTAGGTGCTGATGTAGATGTTACCCGCATCCAAAAACGAATTGATAGTAAATACATCGATAGGTTGACGCACTCGTACGAGGAAGCCATTAGCTGGGTGCAGGATGCCATGGCCAAAGGCGAAACCCTTTCCGTTGGTTTGGTAAGCGATGCCGGCGATATGCTGCAACGACTGATGGCCGACGGCATTGTACCTGATATGGTGACCGACCAAACCTCGGCACACGACCCGTTGAACGGATACATCCCCAACGGATTAACTTTAAAAGAAGCCGCTGACCTGCGTAAAGCAGATGCGGAAGAATATAAACGCTTGTCGTTAGCAAGCATGGCCCGCCATGTTGGTTTTATGCTGGAATTGCAAAAACGCGGTTCGGTTACTTTTGATTACGGGAACAACCTGCGCGAATTTGCCAAGCAAGGCGGCGAGCAAAATGCTTATGATTTCCCCGGCTTTACACCGGCGTTTATCCGCCCGTTGTTTTGCGAGGGGAAAGGCCCGTTCAGGTGGGTAGCCCTATCCGGCGATCCTGAAGATATTTACACAACCGACCGCGCACTGATGGAAGCCTTCCCAGAAAATAAGCCATTGATCAACTGGCTGGAAAAAGCGCAGAAACAAATAGCCTTCCAAGGCCTGCCTGCGCGTATTTGCTGGCTGGGTATGGGCGAGCGCGAAAAGGCCGGATTGATATTTAACGAACTGGTGGCAAGCGGCAAAGTGAAAGCGCCGATCGTGATAGGTCGCGACCATTTGGATTGCGGCTCGGTAGCATCGCCAAATCGCGAAACCGAATCCATGAAAGATGGTTCGGACGCTGTGTCCGACTGGCCATTGCTAAACCTGATGGCCAATACCTCGGGTGGTGCAACCTGGGTATCGTTCCACCACGGTGGTGGGGTAGGTATGGGTTACTCGCAGCATGCCGGTATGGTAGTGGTTGCCGATGGTACCGAACGTGCCGCAACCTGCCTGAAACGTGTACTGCATAACGACCCTGCTATGGGCATCTTCCGCCATGCAGATGCAGGTTATGATAAAGCACAAGACTGGGCGGATAGATTTGGTTTGAAGGTGTGGTAGGTTAGTCATTGAGTCATTAGGTCATTGAGTCATTGGTCTGGTGCAATAATAAGACCGTCATTGCGAGCGATAGCGTGGCAATCTTCGATAGACAATTAAATACGCCTGTCATTTCGAACGAGGTACGAGGAGAAATCTTGTTCATTATGAAAAGTTCGCCGCCTATCAAATGAACAAGATTTCTCTATGTCGTTCGAAATGACATGGTTTAAATAAAGTAAAATGAAAAAAATAATAGGTCCGTTCACTCAAATACTCCCCTTAACAGGGCTGCCCCTAAAAGGCGCTTTGAAGGATGAGCAATTGCACCTAATTGCCAATGGCGGTGTGCTGGTAGATAACGGACTTATTGTTGAGACAGGCGATTTTAACGAACTAAGAAAAGCCAATCCATCAACCCCAACAGAAGAGATACAGACCGGGCATGTACTGCTTCCCGGCTTTATAGATTGCCATACACATATTTGTTTCGGCGGAAACCGCGCAAAAGATTACGCCATGCGCATTGCCGGTAAAACCTATTTAGAAATAGCCAAAGCAGGCGGCGGTATCTGGGATACGGTTACGCAAACCCGCGCGGCAGATGAGGCGACACTTGTTAATTCGCTTGTACAGCGGGCTAACCGTCATTTAGCAGAAGGGGTAACCACCATAGAGGTGAAAAGCGGTTACGGGTTAAGCCTTGAAGAAGAACTGAAACAACTGCGTGCTATTAAAACCGCATCAGTACAAACAAAGGCCAAACTAATAGCTACCTGCCTTGCAGCGCACATGGTTCCGAAGGATTTTACAGGATCGCAGGAAGAATATTTACAACATATTGTGGACGACCTGCTGCCGGTTATCAAACAGGAAAAGCTAACTAACCGCGTAGATATATTTATAGAACAAAGCGCCATTAATGTCGAAAACGCTTTGATCTATTTAAAGAAAGCCAAACAAATGGGCTTTGATATTACCGTACATGCCGACCAGTTTACAACCGGGGGCTGTGCTGTGGCTGTAGCAGTTGGCGCGGTATCTGCCGACCATCTGGAAGCCAGCGGTGAACATGAAATTGAACTATTAGCTGACTCAAATATAGTTGCTGTTACGTTGCCCGGGGCGTCGATGGGGTTGGGTATGCCATACGCCCCGGCACGTAACTTATTAAACGCGGGTGCCTGCCTGGCTATTGCCAGCGACTGGAACCCCGGATCGGCCCCAATGGGCGACCTGCTGATGCAGGCTGCCGTAATGAGCGCGTCCGAGAAACTATCTGCTGCTGAAGTATTCGCGGGGTTAACCTTCCGCGCGGCATCTGCTTTGAAAATTGAAGGTGGTATATTAGCACCGGGCATGCCTGCCGATATGCAGGCCTACCCATGCGCCGACTACCGCGAAATATTATATTACCAGGGGAAATTGAAACCTAACAAAATCTGGATAGGGGGCAATGACCCAATGACTCAATGACACAATGAATAAACTAATTGAATGCGTGCCCAATTTTAGCGAAGGTGTAAACCTGGCTATCATTAAACAAATAACCGACGAGGTGGAATCTGTAGAAGGTGTACGCCTGCTTAATGTTGACCCGGGGAAGGCCACCAACCGTACCGTGGTAACTTTTGTAGGCGAACCAAAACAGGTGATACAGGCGGCGTTCCTGGCGATAAAAAAGGCAGGAGAGCTGATTGATATGAGCAAGCACAAAGGTGAGCACCCGAGGATGGGCGCTACAGATGTTTGTCCGCTGATACCGATCGCTAACATCACGATGGAAGAAACCGCGGAATATGCGAAACAACTGGCCAAACGTGTTGGCGAGGAATTAGGCATCCCGGCTTATTTGTACCAGCATGCACAAGCAGATAAAAGCCGTGATAGCCTTTCGGTAATTAGGGCAGGCGAATATGAAGGTTTCTTCAAAAAGATAAAAGAGCCCAAATGGAAGCCTGATTTTGGCCCGGCGGAAATGGATCCCAAACGCGGCGCGACCGTGATCGGCGCGCGCGATTTTCTGATCGCCTATAACATCAACCTGAATACCACATCAACCCGCAGGGCTAATGCCATTGCTTTTGATGTACGCGAGGCAGGCCGTGTAATGCGCGAGGGCGACCCGGTTACCGGTAAGATAATAACAGACGAAAGCGGTAAGCCAAAATCTATCCCCGGCACACTCAAAAGCGTAAAGGCCATAGGCTGGTATATTGAGGAATACGGCGTTGCCCAGATCTCCATGAACCTCACCAATATCGAAGTTACGCCGATACACATTGCTTTCGATGAGGTTTGCAACAAGGCTGCCGAGCGTGGCATCCGTGTTACAGGTAGCGAGTTGGTTGGTTTGATACCTTTGAAAGCCATGCTGGATGCAGGTAAATATTTCTTGCGGAAGCAACAACGCTCTACAGGTGTGAGTGAGAAGGAACTGATCAAGATCGCCATCAAATCGATGGGGTTGGATGAGCTTGGTCCGTTTAATCCGGATGAGCGTATTATTGAATATTTATTGAAAGATGCTGCCGCAAGCAAACTGATAAGCATGAGCCTGACCGCTTTTGCTGACGAAACCGCAAGCGAAAGCCCTGCACCGGGTGGAGGCTCTATATCTGCTTACATGGGCGCTTTGGGTGCGTCGCTGGCGACTATGGTGGCTAACCTGTCGTCGCATAAAAAAGGATGGGATAACCGCTGGGAAGAGTTTGGCAACTGGGCCGAAAAGGGACAAAATTATAAGGATGAGTTACTGCGACTGGTTGATCTGGACACCACGGCCTTTAATAAAATTATGGAAGCCTTTAGCCTGCCAAAAGGAAGTGATGCAGAAAAAGCAGCCCGCGATCAAGCTATACAGGATGCTACTAAATATGCTATTGAGATACCGTTTAAGGTAATGCAAACTTCATATAACAGTTTAACGTTGATCAAAGCGATGGTAGAACAAGGTAACCCAAATTCGGTAACGGATGCGGGTGTGGCTGCGCTTTGTGCACGATCAGCGGTAATGGGGGCTTTTATGAATGTTAAGATCAATGCTTCGGGTTATAAGGATAAAGCCTTTGTAGATGATATTTTAAAACGCGGCGAAGAGATTGAACAAAAGACAATTGCCGCCGAAGCGGAGATCATTGCTTTGGTAAATGGGAAGATAAAATAATCGGGGAAAATGTCATTTCGAACGAGCGGGAGCGAGGAGAAATCTTGTTCATTATGCAAAGTTCGATATGCTATTCGAACAAGATTTCTCCTCGTACCTCGTTCGAAATGACATGGTAGATAATAAAAAAGGGAACGCAATTGCGTTCCCTTTTTTGTTTCCACGCGTCATTGCGAGCGATAGCGTGGCAATCTTCGATAGAAAAGTCGGCGACAAGCATGTCGAAGATTGCCACGTCGCTATCGCTCCTCGCAATTGTAATGGTTAGGTAATTCGGTAACAGAATTAGGTAATTTTATTTGTTGTTTAGGGAGACCATATCTATAGGTTTTTTACCGTTGATGCCCTGGTGTGGCCTTTCCCAATTGTAATAAA
>NZ_LGEK01000110.1 GCF_001636615.1 Mucilaginibacter sp. L294
TTATAAATGGAACAAGTGGAACAAATGGAACATATTGATAGTGAGGATATTGATATTTTAATTTTATCGCGCTATCTAAAGTATTACTTTGCAATTTTAACATAAAAACCTATATATCAAATACTTATTAAAATCAGGTTTTTGTTCCACTTTTTGCAAAATGGAACAAAAACAGATCCCGGCAAAACGTGGTTTCTATTGACCTTTATTCGACTTTTTTCGACCTCAGTTCGACTTTTTCCGGCCTTAGTTCGACCTTTTCGGGAGCCAGGAAGTCCATCGCAACCTATAGTGGCTATTTAATTAAATAGCTTATTTACAGTCACTTACTAAATTTACACTTGTTCCATTTTGTTCCGTTTTGTCTCGAAATGAACAGGGGTTTTTTGAGTTTTACGCAAACTAAAAGCTTAATTACCTCAACTTACTACGCTAACTTTTTGACGCGTTTGCCCCAAACAACTTCTTAAAATATTTTATAAAGCTATATTTTATTGCTTACTTGCGGCATAAACCAAATGCCTCCAGGGCAATAATTTAAGCCTATTGAAACTACTTTACACCATCATCCTTCTATTGCTGTGCAGCAGCAGTTTCGCGCAGATCAAATTATCAGGTAATGTTAGCAGTTCGGCACCTGTAATATTTGCAGGCGTATCTCTTGAAAATACCGCCATAGGTTTTAAAACCGCCATGCAAACCGATACCAACGGGTACTACAGTTTTGCCAATTTAAAACCCGGCCAGTATGCGCTTACCATCAGCTATACCGGTTACGATAGCTATACCGCCAATATTAACCTGCTGCGCGATACCGTGCTTAATATTCAGTTGCAATTTGCCAATAAGCAGTTAAAAGAAGTGGTGATCATGGGTGCAAAGCAGATGATCAGCAAATCGGCAGATAAGGTTGTGTTTAACGTATCCAGCAGTGTTACGGCTACCGGCACTGATGTTTTAGACGCTATCAGCAAAATACCGGGCGTTAAAGTTAGCGGTAACGAAATAAGCGTTGTGGGCAAAGGCATGGTAAGGGTAATGGTTGATAACCGCCTCATCCAGCTATCGGGCGAAGACCTGCTTCGTTTTGTAAAATCAATGGCGGCTAACCAGGTATCCAAGATCGAACTCATCACCAACCCATCTGCCCGGTACGAAGCCGATGGTAACGCGGGGCTCATTAACATCGTTACCAAACAGGATAAAAAACAAGGCTATAACGGCAACCTGCAATTAGCCGGCAAACAGTTCTTCCATGGCAAATTGCCGCCATATAATAATGGCGCCAACTTTTGGGAACTGGTGGGCAGCGGTAACATCAGCTACAATAAAAATAAGTGGTCGGTTTATGGCAGCTTTAATGTAGGCGGCGACAGGGAACTGGAGGGCTTCCGGACCGATGTGCATTACCCCGATAAAACATCGCTGCAAAGCGATACGGGCCTGTACACCTACCGCAATTTTGAAATTAACGCGGGGTTTGATTATAAGCTGAGCAATAAAACCACCGTAGGCCTGTCATACTTAGGCGGCCATTTAATGTATGATGGATCAGATAACGTGTACAACCCCTACTACAATTTAGCCGGGGCTGTTGATTCTACCTTGAAAACACATGCCAATTATCACCCTATAGCCATTACCAACTCGGTAAACGTGCATTCGGTTACGAAGTTGGATACAGCTGGCAGGGAACTGATCCTTAACGCCGACTATTTTAATTATTACCGTACGGACCTCTCAAACTTCGAAAGCAATAGTTTTAACGGCATGGGCGCTGTAATCCCGCAAAACCGCACCCGTTACTTTGATACCAACAAACAGGTAATTGACGTGTACACCCTAAAAGCCGACCTTGACCTGCCCACCCGGTTTGCAAAATTCGCTGTAGGCGGTAAGCTCAGCTTCATCAAAAATTACAGCAACGCCTTTTATTACGATAAGGACGATAGCGATAACCTCACCTATAATACCAACCTGAGTAACGAGTTCCGGTATACCGAAAACACCCAATCCCTGTATGCTACGGGTAATAAAACCATGGGGAAATGGCAGTTACAGGCGGGCTTACGGGCCGAGCTTACCCAAACCAACGGCTACTCGTACAACCTTAACCAAAACACCCCTAACAATTATTTTAAGCTGTTCCCCTCGGCCTTAGTCAATTACAAGGCAGATGATAATAACAGCTTCGCATTTACCGTAGGCAGGCGCATTAACAGGCCCAGCTTCTGGAACCTGAACCCGTTCAAATCTATCATGACAGCCTATAGCTACCAGGAAGGCAACCCCTACCTGCAGCCCGAATTTAATACCAACTTTGAGGTATCGCACACCTATAAAAGCATTTTTACTACGGCGGTACTCTTAAACATTACCAATAATGGTTACGGCAGCGTTACCATTGCCCGCACCGATACTAATTTTGTGCGTACCATACCGTTAAACTTTATCAGCACCCGCCGTGTTGGCTTAACAGAAAGCATTGCACTTACGCCTTTTACCTGGTGGGATAGCAACCTGCAGGTAAATGTTTATCACACCAGTGCAACATCGCAATTGGCTTATATTAATAGTATTAAAGGCTGGGGCGCTTACGCGGCTACCAACAATAATTTCTTTTTGAATAAGGATAAAACTTTTTCGGCAGCGGCAAACTTCTGGTACCAGTTTCCGGAGATAGACCATATTGGCCGCTCAAGCAATTATTACAAACTCGATTTTGGGGTAAAAGGCACCGTGGCCAATAAAAAGCTCGATATAGCCCTGATGCTGAACGATGCCCTGCGCAGCAGTGCATCGTCGGTAAGTAGTGTAGTGAATGGTTTGCCTACCCGGTTCACCAATTTTCAGTTAGCACGATACCTGCAATTAAGCGTAGCCTACAGGTTTGGCAACACAACCACCAAAACAGAAAGCCGGGATAAGGGGAACAGCGAAGAAACGGGAAGGGTGCATTAGACCGGGATTAAACAGATTTATACGATTGATTGGATTTTTTCGCGTTTCGTAGCGATGGGTTTTAAACCCATCGCTATTTCCTCGGCGCGTAGCGTGACAACCCTCGACATGCTTGTAGCCGACCTTTCTATCGAAGATTGCTTCGTACCTCGCAATGACGCGTGGGGAAATAGCAATGACGGGTTGGTTAATCAGGATGACAAGGAGGAGTGGGTAAGCGACTACCTATACATTAGCCAATGCCCTATCCAGGTGCACGTATCCCCCATCCACATAAACGATCTGCCCGGTGGTATGGCTGGAACGGTCTGACAGCAGGAAAACCACCGTATTGGCAATCTCTGCTGTGGTAGTCATCCGCTGGTCAAGCGGTATTTTAGCTTCTATTTCTTTGCGTTTGGCAACCGGGTCGGGTAAGGTGTTTATCCAGTCGGCATAAAGAGGTGTCCAGCATTCGGCTACCACTACAGCGTTCACACGGATGCCATACTTTAATAACTCAACGGCCCATTCTCGGGTAAGCGCGTTGCGGGCGCCGTTTGAGGCAGCATAGCCTGATGTGTTGCCCTGCCCTGTATCAGCAACTTTCGAGGTAATATTCAGTATAGCCCCTTTCGATTCTTTTAACAGCGGCAAAGCATATTGCGCCACCAAATAGTAATGCACTACGTTTTTATGCAGCGATGACATAAAATCGGCATAAGTGCCATTTTCCAGGCTTACGCCATCATTAACACCGGCATTATTAACAAGGCCATCAATACGGCCATATTGTTTGGCTATGGCCTTAACCACCTGTTCGCATTCTTCGGGCCGGGTAAGCTCGGCAACAAACTGGCCGGCCTGCCCGCCTTTAGCGATTATATCATCAGCAACTTTTTTGTTATCCTCTTCACTCCGGCCTATAATTACGGGGATGGCGCCTTCTGCGGCAAGGGCTCTTACAATGCCCTCTCCTATACCCTTTGCCCCGCCCGTTACTATAATTACTTTATTCTTTAAATTCAGATCCATAGTTTGTTTTCATAAAAACCTCTGCCATTTTCAGATGAGGTACGAGGAGAAATCTTGTTCATTATGCAGTGCATTTCGAACAGGATTTCTCTCTGTCGTTCGAAATGACAGATCGGTTTAATCAATTAATGCCCCGCAACTATTTCCACATTCTTCACTTTCAGGTTCCTCAGCGCAAACCAAAGTATCATCACAAAACAAACGCCCGGTACAACATAAGCCATTTGGATGTTTGATGCATCAGAGATACGGCCCATTATTGGCGGTAGTACAGCGCCGCCTACAATCCCCATGATCACTAAGGATGAACCCAGCTTGGTTTGCGGCCCTAGGTCTTTTATAGTTAACGAGAATATGGTTGGGAACATGATGGACATGAAGAATAAGACCGCCATCAATATGTAAACCACACCCGCGCCATGTAAGGTTACCGCTGCCGCGATAAGCCCTATGTTGATGATGGCATAAGTCACCAATAGTTTAACAGGATTGATCACTGTCATTAAAGCGGTACCCGATAGCCTGCCAAACATAAATAACAGCAATGCTATACTCAATAGCTTAGCCGCGTGGTGTTCACCAAAACCGGCCACATGCTCGCTGTAGCGGATAAAGAAACTGGTTACACAAGCCTGGCCGCCAACATAAAAAAACTCGGCTACCACGCCCGACATTAAATGCTTGTTTTTTGTTAATGCGGCTATCCTGCCAAATAATGGTTTGTTTTCAATTTCCCGCATGTCGGCAGACTCCTCCTTGATAACCGGGAATGCTGTGCGCCACACAAATATGGCAACAAGTAAAACAGTTATACTGATAATAATAAATGGTAACTGTACTGACGAAGCTTCGTGATTTAAATAGGCATTGAGTTTTTCTGGCGGCATGGCCTTTTCCTGGGCATCTGTTAAAACAGTACCCGATAAAATGAATGTACCACCTATATATGGCGCGAATGCCGCCGCCATGCCATTAAATGATTGTGCGAAGTTTATACGCTGGGTAGCGCTTTTCGGGTCGCCAATTAAAGTGATCAATGGGTTTGCAGCCGTTTCCAAAAATGCCATCCCGGAAAACACCACGAATAACGCGCCTAAAAAGAAAGCATAGTTACGTACGGCAGCAGCCGGGTAAAACAGCATTGCCCCTGCCGAAAAAAGCAGCAGGCCTAAAATAATACCACCTTTATAGCCATATTTTTTCATGAACTGCGCTGCCGGTATGGGCAACAAAAAGTAGGCGACATAGGATGCCGAATCTATCAGCGATGATTGAAAATCTGTTAACTGGCAGGCCTTTTTAAGGTGCGGTATTAATATCGGGTTAAGGTTCAGTGCAAATCCCCATATAAAAAACAGGGAGGTAATAAGTGCTACGGCAGCAAAGCTTTTGTCTTTTGACATTGTATAGGTTTAAATTCTCTTAAAAATTGGTCGGCTCAAGATAAATTATTTAACAGCACCTTGTATATGCTTTAATAAAATTCTGCTTAATTAATGTATGCTCATGCTTCAGTATGGCCATCAGTTCACTTCAAGTTCATCTTTTGAAGGCAGTTTGGGGAACGGGCCATGCTGCCCGGTCTGGTACCAAAACACCACCGAGGCAATATCATCCTGCAAAGGCATATACCTGCCGCCACTGCGCCAGCCTAAAGCCTGTATGGTCACTTTTAAGTTTTTTTCGAAACGGATAGGGTCGGCAATATGCCAGCGATAAAGGCC
Organism: Mucilaginibacter sp. L294; assembly: GCF_001636615.1. Classification (GTDB taxonomy): domain Bacteria; phylum Bacteroidota; class Bacteroidia; order Sphingobacteriales; family Sphingobacteriaceae; genus Mucilaginibacter. Next base: position 5,700 of record NZ_LGEK01000110.1, read on the forward strand.
AAAACGTTGGGCTACGTTATAATGCCCATCGCCGCGTATTACCTGCGGCAGGCCGGTGTAGGGGCCACTAAATTCGGTATATTCCGTCCCTTCACTGCCATCGGGTCGCTTTTTACGGGTATCAAAATCATACGATCCGCAAAAGTAATCCTCCGTACCGGTGCCAATTATGGTTGGGAATTTGGTATCGCCATCCATGAAAAATTTGATCTCGCCCTCGCCCCACCAGCCGTTTTTGTTGGAGCCATAGGCCAGGTAAGTGCCTACGTACTGGCCCTTGCCTTTAATACTATCCACCAAAACATAGTCTTTTTTATAAGGCAGCGGGTTTATCCTACGGAACTGCGCGTGGAAATAGCCTGCATCCTCGGGCACTTTGGTTAAGGTATAATCAACCTGGTAGTACAGCACCATATCCTCATCGTCTATATTCTCCATGGTGATGCGGCATTTTTTGCGGAACGGCATTGGCCAGTAGCAGTTAAAAGCACTGCCCGGGTTTACCACTACCGCCAGCGAGGTTACCGGCGCGTATTTACCCCAGCCCATGCAAAAGAAATCGCCCACCGGCGCTTCTACCGATGGTGTGGCCTCATCATCCCAGTAAAAGCGGATAATGGAGTTGCGCCAGTTGCCAGTGGGTGTCATCCAGATGTGTTGTATAGCGCCCTCGCCGTTAATTTCGGCAACGGTGAAAGTTGTATGTTTTTTGATGATAACGCTTGGGCTAACCTTCCAGGTTTGGCCCAGATCGCGCGAGGCCCCTGCCCCTGTGCCTGTAGTAGCCATGCCGCCTTTGCCTTTTTCGCCGGTAAAATTTTCGGGGCTGATGGATCGGCTCACCGCATCTGATGTACGGTAGATATTGCCCATACTGGCATCCAGTCCATTAAACTTTTGTTGCGCATAAGCGGATGAAGCCAGGATGCCGAGCACCCCCGCCAATAGGAAAAGCTTTTTCATAATTGTAGGTTTAACAGCTAAAAGTAGTAAATATCTGCTAATGATACCAAGCCGGGGATAGGCACAATACCGGTTTTGCCGCCAATATCTTAAAAGCGGGATGGTTTTGGTATCTTTGCGCTCTTTATATTTTTGAAATGGCGTGGGCAGAGAAATTTAAGCTGAATAAGCAATTAATAAAAGCAGTTACCGAAGCAGGGTTTACCAACCCGAAGGAATTACAGCTAAAAACACTTAACCGTATTATTGGCGGCCAGGATGTTATTGCCATTGGCCCCGAAGGCTGCGGTAAAACTACCATTTTGGTTTTGGCTACCCTTAACCGGTTTAAACATAGCGCCGATGGTACACCCAAGGCACTGATATTAGCGCCCGACCAGGAAAAGGTATTTGAGATACTGGCACAGTTCGACCGGTTGAACCGCAATAAAACCATCCGTATTGTGAGCCTGCACCCCGGCCAAACCACCGAGCAGAATATGGATGACCTGGCCGAAGGATCGGACATTGTGGTGGCTACCCCCGACAGGGCGCGTGCCATTTACCTTAAACTTGGGCTTAACCTGAACAAAGTTGACTTTTTTGCCGTGGATGATGCGCAGCTGATCATTAAAAAAGGCTTGCAATTACCTGTGGTTGAACTGGCTAACAGCATTGGCCGTGCCCAGCACCTGATATTTACCGAGGTAATGCACGAGCGGTTGGAGAAAATGATTGCCCCGTTTATGCAGCTACCGGCTACCGTGGAGGTGGAGGAATTGCCTGACGAGCAACTACCTGTGCACCCGCAGATGCTGTACCACGTGCCCAATTTTGGCACCAAACTAAACCTGCTGAACCTTTTTGTGTACGATGAAGAGATGTTCACCAAAACGGTTGTTTTTGCCAATACCCGCCTTACTGCCGAAACCATTTATAAAAACCTGACCAACCGCCTGCGTAAAGCGGTTGCCATGATAAATCCATTATCGTTTGAGTATAATAAGGTGAATGATATCAGCGAATTTAAAGCCGATAGCAGCCTGCGGGTGCTCATCATCGCCAACGAAGGGACCGAAGAAACGGAACTTGACCTAACGGAGATCCCTTTCATCATCCATCTTGACCTACCTGCGGATAAAGCGGTTTATATAAAACATATTGAAAACCACACGATTGATGCGGAGGACGAAACCTTAGCTTTAACCTTTGTTACCGACCTTGAGCTTGACCAGGTGCGCCGCATTGAGCAAACCACCGGGCAAAAAATGCAAAAAGCTGACCTGCCCGAAGACCTGGTGATGGAGAAAGACCGCAAGCAGAAAGAAAGTGAAAAGGAGCAGAAAAAGAAAACTGCCAAACCAGACCCGAACCAATATGTACCGGGCGAAGCTTTCCATGAAAAGAAACCCGAGAACTCAAAAACATACAATTACAGCTCAGGCACCAAAGCCAAAATGAATATGAAGAAAAAGCACGGGTAGTGCTTTCTAATTTGAGCGCAGTCGCCTGGCTGAAGCCGGGTGACTACTATTACAAGGCCCCCGGTCGCCAACAACGGCATTTACTGCGGCGAGACGCCGTGTAATAACGGTCACTCGGCCGGAGCCGAGCGACGGCATAAGATTGTTGGTGGGGACACCAACAATAAGGATTTGGGTTTATTTTTCTATCTCGTTATAAAACTCAATATACAGGTCTTCTACCTTTTTACGTGCCCATGGGGTTTTACGAAGAAACTTTAGGCTGGAGTTAACGCTGGGGGTATCCAAAAAGCAATTGATGCGGATACGGTAACCCATTTCGGGCCAGCCCAGGTGTGCTACTAATGCATTCAGGATAGCTTCTAATGTTTTGCCGTGCAGCGGGTCTTTTGATTTTTGTTCCATGTAAATTCAAAGGTAATTATTTAACCACAGAGTACACGGAGAGAAAAACACAGAGAGCACAGAGATTACCTTGTGAATTATTAATATTTAGTCCTCTACTCACTCCGTGAAACCTCTGTTCACGCTGCGTTTAATATCGTTTTACTTGCTCAATTGCACAAGCTCCAGCGCTTTAAGTGTATCATTATATAGCTGGTCGTACAGCCTCTTGTCCAGCACATTACGGCTTACTAATTTACTGCCCATACCTACCGCGCATACACCCGCGCGGAACCACTCGGCAATGTTTCCTGCTTCTATCTCTACCCCGCCGGTTGGGATGAATAACTGCCGGGGGAACAACTCCCTTACAGATGATATAAACGCCGGGCCAAGAATGTTTGCCGGGAAGATCTTGATCAGCTTAGCATGGTATTGCTGGGCAATGTGGATCTCCGTCGGGGTCATACAACCCGGGATCCATAGCATATCGTAGTTATTGGTTACTAAAGCTACCTCACTATCAATAATGGGCGATACCATAAAATCGGCGCCGGCATCTACAAACGCTTCGGCTTCCAGCCCGGTTTTAATGGTACCTATGCCTAAATACAGGTCGGGCATATCCTTTTCTACCGCCTTTTTTATGTTATAGAAATTACTCAGTGCTTCGGCCCCCCTGTTGGTATATTCTATTACCCTAACCCCGGCATTGTACATGCTACGGATCACCTCAAGGCTTACTTCTGCGTCTTCATAAAAAAACAAAGGCAGCATCCCTTGCGCTAAAATGGCATCTACAACTTTATTTTTCCTACTCATACTTTATTGCTTTGGTAATTTCTTCAACAGTATTGGTTGTGGCATCGCTTGCTATAAACAATTTGCTGAATGCAGCAGCCGTTGCAAAATCTAACGTTTGCTGCGCAGGTTGATTGTTATAAAAGCCGTAAATAAGCCCGGCCATAAAACAATCGCCGGTGCCTACCTTATCTACAATACTTGTAGTACAATATTCGTGCGAGGTATTAAAAGCGCCGTCAATAAACAGCGCGGTGTAGTACTTTATATCATCGGCTTCATCAAACCTAAAGGTATTGGCTACCGCTTTGCATTTGGGGTATTGCTTTATAATTCTTTCTGATGATGACAACGCCTCTTGCAGATAAATACTCTTTTGCCCCGACTCGTGAATATCACCCAGCACCTCTATCCCAAGCATTTTTTCGGCAGCCCAAATATTGCCCATTATTACATCACAATGCTTCACCAACCCGGGCATAACATCCTGTGGTTGTTTACCATACTGCCATAACTTAGAGCGATAGTTCAGGTCGACGGATACGGTGATACCTTTTGCGGATGCCGCCTGCAAAGCTTCTAAACACACATCGGCCACCTGCTGACTGATGGCAGGGCAGATAGCGCTAAAATGGAACCAGCTAACGCCGTCAAGCACTTTATCCCAATCTATCATACCAGGCTTTAAACCTGCAAAAGCCGAGTTGGCGCGGTCATAAATAAGAGCGTCATGCTTCAGGTCTTTCCCTTTGGTTAGGAAGTAAAGGCCAAGCCGCTCGCCATGGTAATATACCGGCGAAGTATCGATGTTCTTTTTGTTGAGGTAAGCGATGAGCTGCTCAGATAACCCGTTACTTGGCAACGCCGTAAAGTAACGCGAGGGCACATCCCAAAGGGCAAGGGCAGTTGCAACGTTCAGTTCGGCACCGCCTATATAAGTGGGGAGTGTATTATCATTTAACCAGTTGCCAACCGCGTCAGGAACTATCCTTAACAGCAACTCGCCAAAGGATAGCACAGCGCCGCTTTTAAAGTTTTTTGACGATAAATTACTCATAGGATATTCAAGATATTAGGTAGATACTATTTATTGAAATTAGTAATTATAGCTTACAACTTCCAACAAAAAAAAGCCTGTAAGGTTACAGGCTTTTTTTTAATGTCTAATGCTCCGCTTGTCATTTCGAACGAGGTACGAGGAGAAATCTTTTACAATTGCAAAGTGTAAACTATGCTTAAATCAATGTGTAGTGTGAAAGATTTCTCGTCGCTGCGCTTCCCTCGAAATGACAGGCGTACTTTTTAACCACCCTGTCATTCGAACGAGCGACAGGTGAGGATTATGCTTATTTAACCACCAAAACCCCATCAGCCATAATAGAAATATCTTTCTTAGGCATATTTATGGCTGCAATTTCTTCTTTGCTTTTACCTGCATCAGCAGCGTAGTGTTTTAAACGTTCAACAGAGGTTTCTTTCACTTTGGCTTTTCCTTCTACCACTACGGTTTTACCAACAATGTTTTGCGGCATAAAGTAAGCGTAATCGGTAAACTGCACCATAATAGGGGTGCTGTTAGCCTGCTCTATCTTCATAAAACAGCCTTTCTTTTTGCAAACCTCAACTACGGTACCGGTAATTTTACCGTTGTAAACGCTATCGGTGCTTAAGGTTTTATTTAAAGCCTCGGTATTTAAAGCGTTATCTGCAGTAACTTCTTTACCGTAGGTAACGCCTGCTTCGGCAGGTTTAATAGCACTTTGTGCAAAAGCGATGGCGCTAAAGCCAAGGCAAATTGCCAGTATGAGTAATTTCTTCATATCAAGGTTTTTAAGATGATGCTGTACACAAAAATAATATTTTATTTGGATCCACTTGCAACGTTCTAAATAAGCCCGTTAAGAGTTGCCGGTTTTAATAATCCGCCGCCATACCCGCCGGTATGTTATCACATTTCATCATCAACGCATCTGTAAAACTCCAAAATATAGCAGCAACGTGTTATCTGATTTTATATTAAACTTTTAGTTTATATAAACGCCATTAGTATTTGATTATAAAATATTTAACTTTATATGTTTCTTTATAGTTAATGCCATTTTGTGGGATTTAAAGCGTAATTAAACTAAGGTTAGGGTATAGAAATTGCTTACCTCCCCTATTGCTGAAAACTTACCGGTAACTCAGCTTATTACCCTAAAAGTTAAATTTACCCGTTCGTTTATTGCCTTGGTTGATTTGGGTACCCGGTGCTCCCAGTTGTGTTGCAGGTCGCCTTTCATGATGAGCAGCGAACCGTTTTCCAGCTCTACCGAGTACTTCAGTTTATGATCTTGTTTGTGCCTTACATCAAACCGGCGGGCCTGCCCAAAGCTTACCGAGGCTATTACAGGGTTTATCCCAAGCTCAGGCTCATCATCGGCATGCCAGGCAACAGAATCACTACCGTTACGGTAATCGTTCAGCAGAACGCTGTTAAAGGCCATCCCGGCGGCTTGTTCTACGCGCTGTTTGATGAATAGCAGTTCGGGCGTCCATGGGTACGGGTCGTATTTTTTGCCGCTAAAGGCATAGGTTTTACTGTTTTCGCCATACCAGGCGGTAAGGCGGGGTGTATTTAGCAGTTTGCCGTACATCTGTATGGTTTCCTGTTTCCATTGGATGGTGGCTTTTAGCTTTTGCATCAGGTCGGCGCTTTCCTGGCGGGTAAAAGCGCCGGGCAAATAGTCCATTAGTTCTGTAGGAAGTTTTAAACTTTGTGCGCTGTTAAAGATGCTGAGCTGTTCCATTGGGTTTATAACATTGTTGTGTTATACGTTGTTTGAAGTAAATTAAGACTGTTTTTTCGGCACGGAAAATGTTATAAGTACCTAAATATTAAAGTTATGAGTTCGGCATTTGTAAAAGAACGTGAAAACCAGTGGCTGCACGAAATAGGCCCGTCTATGAACGCCTTGCTGGTATTTTTGCAGCGCGAAAACGGCGGCATGCGTATATATGAACGTAAAAACTATTATAACACCATAGAAGCCCGCGATGTTCACCAGATGAGCGACGGCCTTAGCTACGCCAAAAATGATGAAGGAACCTGGTACGTGGTATGGGATTAACCTGTTAAAGTTAGTTAAAACCCTGTTACGGACTATATCTTCATCGCTCAAAATAGTAACATTGTAAAACTTAGGTCACTTGTCATGAAATCACTTCAATATCCTATCGTTTTTGGTTTATGCCTGGCCCTGTTTGCCTGCAACAACCCGCAGCCTAAAAACACCAACGCTATAAACGATGATAAAGCAATTACGGTAAACCTGGTGAGCAACAACGTACGTATAGATTATACCGATACAGGCACCGGCGATACCACCCTGCTGTTTGTACATGGCTGGGCTATCAATAAAACCTACTGGGAAAAACAGGTGGCCTACTTTGGTAAAAGATACCGGGTGGTTACTATTGACCTGCCCGGCTTTGGCAAATCGGGCAAAAACCGCAAGGATTGGAGCACCGCGGCGTATGGCCAGGACATCAAAAATATTATTGACCAGTTGAAGCTTAAAAACGTAATACTGGTTGGCCACTCTATGGCCGGCGATATTATCTTACAGGGTGCTGTTGATGCGCCAAAAAACGTACTGGCGGTGGTTGGGGTTGATAACTTTAAATCTGTTGGTGTACCGTGGACAGACAGCGTGAAAGCCATTAAAGAATATACTGAGGCTATTGGCGCCATGAATAAGAACTTTAAAGCCGTAGCCACCGACTGGTTTAATAAACAATTGTTTTATAAGACTACTCCTAAAGGCATCAGGGATAGGATCTTAAACGACGTGGCCCACTCAGACTCGACCGTGGCCATCGCCGCTTTGGCCTACAATAACTTTAGTGAAAGCAACGGACTGTTAAAGCTTAAAAAGAAACTTTATCTTATTAACAGCGATTATGTACCCAATGACACCACCGGGTTGGTCAAAAATAAAATCCCTTATAAATTGTTTATTGTACATGATACCGGGCATTTCCCTATGATAGAAAAACCGGATGATTTTAACAGGCAACTGGATAATGTAATTGCTGATATTAAGCGGCAGTAGCTTCGCCGGCAGGGTATTACAGGTTCTTTTTAACAGAGAATATAAATACGGTGCCTTCATCAACGCGCGATTCGGCATGGATGCAGCCCTGCAGTTTTTCTACCAGTAGCTTTACCGTATGTAAACCCAGTCCATTGCCTTTTTTGTTAAAACGATCCAAGGTATCGAGCGTAACAGCCTTTTCAAATATCTTTTGCAGGTTTTTTTCGGCGATACCGATGCCGTTATCCGATATTTTGAAGTTGTAATAGTCGCCCTCTTCCCTGAATTGTATATTAACCACCCCCTGCTGCTTGTTGTTATAACGCACGGCATTGGTGAGCAGGTTCAGGAAGATCTGTTCTAACGCTACCGACGAGCAGACAAGCGTATGCTCTACCTTCGGGAAGTTAACCTTAACACTGTGTGGTACATCTATCAGTTCTACCACACTTTTAAGCAGCTTGTTCAATTGCAAACAGCGTTGGTCTGTCAGTAACAAAGCCGGCTCGTTAGAGTAATTGAGCATTTCATCAACCAGTGTAAGCAGGCGTTTTGAGGCGCTGATAGTTAAACCTACAAGGCTGCGGCTTTTTTGGTCGCCAGTGTTATTTAAGCGCATTTGCAGCGCCTGAGAGGTAAGCAATATACTGCTCAATGGGTTTTTGATATCGTGAGCGGCGGTAGTCGCGAATTTCTGTATAAAGGTATTGGTTTCCAGCAGTTTGGTGTTGGACGCTTCCAGTTCGGTTACTTTTTTGCGTAGTTCTATCTGGGTTAAAACCTGCCTGGCCAGTATTTTAAGCGATTTTATCTGCTCTGTTGTAAGGCTTTTGGGTTCTACATCTATCACACATAACGACCCCAATGCGTAACCATCATGGTTTATCAGCGGCACACCGGCATAAAATACAATATTAGGGTCGCCGGTTACCAGGGGGTTTGCTGCAAACCTTGCATCTTGGCGGGCATCGCTAACAATCATAATATCTTCTGTTTCCACAATGGTATGGGCGCAAAAGGCCTGTTCCTTTGGGGTTTCCTTAACATCGGCGCCTATGATGGCTTTAAACCACTGGCGTTTATCGTCTAACAAGCTAATTAAGGCAACCGGGGTTTGGCAAATTTGTGATGCAAGCAGGGTTAACTCCTCAAAATCAACTTCGGGCAGGGTATCTAAAATATTATAAGACGCGAGCGCTTCTAATCGCTCGTTTTCGTTAGCAGGGATCGGAAAAGGGGAACTCAATAGTTTAAATTAACAAATTAAATGTACAGTTTATTTATTTATAAAATGCTATTAATTTACGGGGCAAAATCAAATTTGGTTTTATAAAGCATATC
>NZ_LGEK01000001.1 GCF_001636615.1 Mucilaginibacter sp. L294
ATTTAAAAGCCCTCCCAACATTAGTCGGGAGGGCTTTTTCTGTTTAGAACTTTTTTTTGCGAGCTGCTTTGAATAATTGCGATAACTTTTACATTTGTTACTATTAATCAACCTTTTATAACTAAAATCATGAGAAAATTATTACTGTTATTCGTAATTGTAGCGGGTGCTGCATTCTCTGCATCAGCTCAGTCATCATCAGAATCAGGTAAATTCAGCATCGGCCTTGAAGCAGGTTTGCCAGTTGGTGATGCTAAAACCGTAGGTGGCAACCTTTTTATTGGTGGTTCATTAAAATATGATCAGCCGATAGCCACAGGTACATTTTTTACAATTTCTGCCGGTTATACAAGCCTTTCGTTTAAAGATACATATGGCGGTGGTTCATTGGGTTATGCACCGGTAAAAGTGGGTGTTAAATATTTCCTTGCCGAAAGTTTTTATGGTGAAGCACAGGTTGGTGCTGCTTTTGGCACCAAAAGCGGTACTGGGACATCATTTGCATACTCACCGGGTATTGGTTATGCATTTGGTGGCGGCGTAGACCTTGGCATACGTTACGAAGCATGGTCAAAAAGTGGTATTACCCTTGGCCAGGTTGCTGCACGTTTGGCGTATAGCTTCTAATTAAAAAAGAAACTTCTTAAAAGCCCGGGATATATATCCCGGGCTTTTTTGTGCCTGTACTTTTCAACCTTAGGCGCTTTACATTGCTTTATTATTATTGTATTTTCGGCCGTTAGCAATACATAACAAACAACAACGTGCTTCATATCCTCAAAAAAGAGATCACAACATACCTTAGTTCGCTGGTGGCCTATATAACCATTGGAGTTTTTCTGCTTGTTTTAGGGTTGTTTTTGTGGGTATTTCCCGATACCAGCATACTGGCCTATGGTTACGCCGGTTTAGATAGCCTGTTTAGCACAGCGCCATACCTGTTTATGTTTTTGGTGCCGGCCATTACCATGCGCTCGCTTGCCGAAGAACGGAGGGAGGGCACTTTTGAGCTATTGCTTACCCGCCCCTTAACCAGCCTGCAAATAGTACTGGGTAAATATTTTGCCGGTGTGGTAATTGTGCTTTTTGCGTTGCTGCCAACGCTGGTGTATTATTTCAGCGTGTACACTTTGGGTACACCGCAGGGTAATATTGATACCGGCGCGGTTATAGGTTCTTATATCGGCTTGTTCCTTTTAGGTTCGTTATTCACCGCCATTGGCTTGTTTGCCTCCTCGGTAAGTAAAAACCAGGTAATTGCGTTTACCATAGCCGTTTTTTTAAGCTTCTTTTTTTATAGTGGGTTCGATTCGTTGGGCACCATTTTATCGTTGCAAAGCCTGGGTTTACAGGGTTTGGGCATAACAGAACATTATCAATCCATCAGCCGTGGTGTGCTGGATACCCGCGACCTGATGTACTTCCTGGTGCTGGATGCCTTTTTTATCTGGGTTACACTTTTTGTACTACATAAGCAAAACGGCCGCAAGTTTGCCAACACTGCTTTTTTAAGCACCATAGGGGTGCTGTTTTCGCTGATAGCGGTAACTGTATTGTCTGGCAATATCTTCACCCGGGTTGATTTTACCACAGAGAAACGCTTTACCATATCGCCCGTTAGCCGTAAGGTGATGGATGGCCTGCCACAAACGGTTAACGTAACGGTTTACCTGCAGGGCGATAATTTCCCCGGGGGGATGAAAAGGCTGCAAACATCGGTTAAAGATATGCTGGCCGATTTGCAGGCCTACAGCCATAGCAAACTGCAATTTGCATTTACCGATCCGCTTAAAGGCATTGCCGAAGATCAGCAAAAACAGGTGTATGACGACCTGGAAGCCAAAGGCATAGAGGCGCAAAACCTGAGCGTTAAAACGGACGATGGCGTTTCGCAAAAAGTGATCTTCCCGTTCGCGCTGGTAACTTATGGGGGCAAAAGCATCCCTGTTAAGCTGCTGCAATCGCAAAGCAGCATGAGCCTCTCGCCCGATGAAGTACTGAATAACTCTATCCAAAACCTGGAATATGCTTTTACATCGGCCATCAAAAAAATAACCAGCGGCGGCAAACAGCGTATTGGCTTTACCGAGGGCCATAACGAATTAACCGACCTGCAACTGAACGACGCTATGCGATCATTAAGTGATGGCTACCTGGTGGGGCGCGTTAATTTAACCAGCATCCCTTTTGATAGCCTGGCAAAAGTTAGCCTGCTGGTAATACCCAAGCCTGATAAAGCCTTTACCGAACTGGAAAAATTTAAACTCGACCAGTATATTATGCGTGGCGGCCGTGTGCTTTGGGCTATTGACCAGGTAAGCGCCGAGCTGGATAGCCTGCGGGGCCATGGGGGCGAGCAACTGGCGTTTAACAAACAACTTAACCTTGATGATCAGCTATTCCGCTATGGTGTGCGCATCAATTACGACCTGATTGCGGATATGAACTGTTCTGCCATACCCGTTACTACGGGCAACGCCGGTGGGCAGGCGCAGATCCAGTTGCTGCAATGGCTGTATAACCCGGTTTACCTGCCGCTATCCAAGCACCCCATTGTAAAAAACCTGGATGGCATTACCAGCCAGTTTGCCAGCACTATTGACCTGCTGGAGACCAAAAATATTGAGAAAACCATCCTGCTTACCTCATCGCCTTATAACAAAAAGTTGTCGGCCCCGCATATGCTGTCGTTACAGGCCCTGCAGGACGAGCCCAAGCCGAAGGATTTTCAAAGCAACCCCAAAATAACCGGGGTATTGCTGGAAGGCAATTTCGTATCCGATTTCAGGAACAGGCCCCTGCCCGAAGGTTTAACCGAGAAGATAGATGTGCTGGCCCAAAGCAAAACCACAAAAATGGTTGTACTAAGCGATGGCGATATTTTACGCAACCAGGTTGGCTCGGATGGTTCGCCGTTCCCGCTGGGGTATGACCGTTATACACAGCAAACCTATGGCAACAAAAATCTGCTGCTCAACATTGCCGATTATATGACAGACGATTCGGGCCTGATATCGCTGCGCAGTAAAGAGATCCAGATACGCCTGCTTAACCGTGCCCGCATACGCCAGGAGAAGCTGTTTTGGCAACTGGTTAATAATATTGCCCCGATAGGGATAGTGTTAATATTTGCTATTTTTCAACATTATAACCGCAAGCGAAAGTATGCTCATTAAATTTTATACTTTTGGTAGATAAACGTTAATAACATCATGAGATTTATTGTTTCCACATCAACACTACTCAAGCAATTACAGTCGGTAAGTGGCGCGTTAAGCAACAGCACCGTATTGCCCATACTGGAAAACTTTTTGTTCGAGATTAAAGACGGGAACTTAACCATTTCTGCTACCGACCTGCAAACCAGCATGACCACATCGCTGGCTGTTGAGGCCAAAGAGAATGGCCGTATTGCTATACCATCGCGTATCTTGTTAGATACCCTAAAATCGTTACCGGAGCAACCGGTGGCTTTCTCTGTTGATGACAGCACCTTCGCTATTGAAATAAGCGCCGGCGACGGTAAATACAAGCTTAGCGGCGAAAACGGCGAGGATTTCCCGAAGATACCCGTTGTTGAGAACGCATCGTCAGTAAACCTGCCCGCATCTGTACTGGGCGAGGCTATCAATAAAACAATATTTGCTGTTAGCAACGATGAATTGCGCCCTGCCATGACAGGCGTGTTTTGCCAGTTAAGCAGCCAGCACCTTACCTTTGTAGCTACCGATGCCCACAAGCTGGTACGTTACCGCCGTAAGGATGCCAAGGCAGACAGCACCACATCATTTATATTGCCTAAAAAGGCGTTAACACTGCTTAAATCTGCTTTACCGGCCGATGATGTTAATGTATCTGTAGAATATAACAGCACAAGCGCTTTCTTTAAGTTTGGTAACATTAACCTGGTGTGCCGCCTTATTGATGAGCGTTACCCCGATTACGAAGCGGTTATCCCTAAAGAAAACCCTAATAAATTAGCTATTGATCGTTTGGCGTTCCTGGGCTCACTTAACCGTGTGGCTATTTATGCTAACAAAACCACCCACCAGGTTAGGCTGAAAATAAACGGCAGCGAACTGAACATATCATCAGAAGATATTGATTTTGCTAACGAGGCGCACGAACGCCTTAGCTGCCAGTACGAAGGGGAAGATATGGAGATAGGCTTTAACGCCCGTTTCCTGATAGAAATGTTAAAGAATTTAAGTTGCGAAGAGGTATCGTTAGAGATGTCGACCCCTAACCGTGCAGGTTTACTGCTGCCACAAGGAGGCGATGAGAACGAAGACGTATTGATGCTGGTAATGCCGGTAATGCTTAACAGCTACGCATAGGTTAGTGAGTGGTGAATTGTTGAATAGGGAGTGGTTGCCGCTTGTTATTTAACTGCTCACCAACAAACTGCTCACTATTCACCCCAAAAAAGTCTGGCTTCAGCCGGACTTTTTTGTTCACCTTATAACAAAACCTGTTATAATTGAGTTATATAGCATCTGCTTATATATGATGAAATTTAAGTTGTTCGTATTTATCGTTTTTATTGGTGTTATAGCCATCGTATCCTGCAAAAAGGGTAATGATGATGCGCCTGCAACGCCTCTAAAAACCAGTATTAACTTTATAAATGCCAGTTCAGATACCATTAACTTTTATGTTAACGGCACAAGGTTAAATATAGCTGCAGCCTCGTATCCATTGGGGTCAACAGGGTATTTGACCACCCCCCTTGGCGAGCAAAACTACCAGGTGAAAAAAGACCGTAACCCAAATACCTTGTTTAATTTGGTATTGCCTGTAGATACGGGCAAAGTATATTCTTTTTTCGTTACCGATAATACATCCGAAAATACTTTTACGGTTGTTGATACTTTAAAAAAGGTTGATAAGCTTAGTTTAATACGTTTTGTACATACATCGCCTAAGATGGGTGATGTGAAAATTTTAATGAACGATACGGTAATGTTTGCAAAAGCGAAATTTAAATCAGTTTCCGATTATCTTCATGTAACGGGCGGCTTAAAAGTAATAAAAGTGCTTGATGCCGAAGGTAAGGTGCTTATTGAGGAAAGCCGTGTACTGGTGCTGGGCCGTGCTTACACCCTTTTTACAAAAGGAGGGTTAACAGCCACAGATAGTAAGGCAACAACAGGCACAGGGCTAATTATAAATAAATAATACCATGGTTAATCATCATAAAAGCAACGTACTACTTTATCTGTGCTTATTCATTACAGGTATCATGGTCATCCCGTCGCTTGTTTCGTGCGGTAAAACTGGGATAAGCGCTGGCAGTAACTCAAACGCGCGCCTGCAAATTGTAAATTTAAGCCAGGATATACAGCCATTTAACCTATACGCTGCTTATATAAAACAAAGTACAAGTTCATACTCTTATCCGTACGCTTCGGGGTATTTCCTGGTAAATGTTATTGATACCCCGTATCAGATCAGGACCGCGCAAACCGTAAACGGTGTAAACCCAACAAACCTGCTAACGTTGCGGGATACGATAAGGCCCAAAGTGCCGTATACCTGGTTTGTTACCGGCTTAAAGGCCGATAGTTCGTTAACATCTATATTTACTGTTGATACGGGCAGCGTTCCGCCTAATGGCAGGGGTAAGGTAAGGTTTGTAAATGCATCGCCCAGCACAACCGGGTTAGACTTAACCGCAAATGGCACCGTTGCTTTTACCAATGTAAAGTATACAAAAGTAACCGACTATGTTGAGCTAACAGCAGGTAGTTATAATTTAAATGTTGCCGCTACAAATGCCCCAACTACTGTGCTCGCTGGCCAGAAGAACTTTACGGTGCTTGATGGTAAACTTTATACCATGTATTTTTATGGCCTGGCCAGTAAAACAGATACCGCTGCCTACGGTACAAATGTTATTTTAAACTCGTTACCGCCCGGTACTACATATTAAAGGTTGGGTATGTGTTTTATCTTTCTATTTTTGCTAAAATTTTAACGCATTGGAATTCATACACAGCATCATCGATTTTATTTTACACATTGATAAACACCTGGTACAAATAACCAGCGAATACCAGGGTTGGACCTACCTCATCCTGTTTATCATCATATTTGCCGAAACCGGTTTTGTGGTAACACCGTTCCTCCCCGGCGATTCGTTGCTGTTTGCTGCTGGTGCCTTAATTGCGGGCGGCAAATCGGGGCTGGATATTTATTTGCTTACCGTGATACTTATTATAGCCGCTATTAGCGGTAATACCGTAAATTACCTGTTGGGTAAGTTTTTAGGCGCCCGGGTGTTTAAAGAAGAGAATAAGATACTTAAACTAAGCTACTACCTGCAAACCAAAGCGTTTTTTGACAAGCATGGCGGCAAGGCTGTAATATTTAGCCGCTTTGTACCCATTATACGTACTGTAGCCCCTTTTGTGGCAGGAGTGGGGCATATGCCGTTTACCCGTTATAGCGTGTACAATATTATTGGCGGGGTATCGTGGATCTTTATCTTCCTGTTTTGTGGGTTTTGGTTTGGTAAGGTGCCTTTTATCGAGAAGAATTTTTCGCTGGTGGCTATCATTATCATACTGGTATCTATTATACCACCGATATTTGCTATTGTTAAAAGTAAGTTGGGCAAAAAAAGCCAGCCTGTTCAGTAACAGGCACGGGCTATTAGTTAGCTACAATCAATTTACCGGCTTTATAGTAATGGGGTTTACTCCATTCGGGAGTGGTGCGCAAATGCCTCCATTGTTTTAGTGTTAATATTCCCTCACTGCCCTCTGTTGTTGCCAGGTCGACGTAAAAAACCTGAAAGGTTTTAGGGTCAACATAAAAATGAAAAATGGTGCGCATCATACTGTCGTCACCATACCCTACTTGTGCCCAATAATAGTTTAAACCGGGGTGTGGGCCGCCATTGTAAATTATACTTGGTTTATGCTTTCGCGCGTACCGATAAAAACCCTTTACTTCTTTTACTGCGAGCACCTTAGCCAAAACTTGTTTTTCAGCTTTATTGCCCGCTTGCTGCGCCTGGCCAAAAGCCGAATAACAGTATAATAATATTAGCAGCGTAACTAAAGGTTTCATCTAATAATCATTTCCCTAAAACTAACACTTTTCCCACTTTATACAGCGCCTCCTCCCGGGCTATCTGCTGCCTTTCGCCTTTGGTTAAAGGTTTCACGATCAGCTTATCCAGATCGGGTTGCCCGGCATCAACCCATGCCGAAAACCAGAAGCTGCCCACGCTGAGGATGGATGCCCGCATTTGCCTTTGCACCATACCCCGCAGCAGCTTATGGTAAGCCCTGCTATACGCCACCGAATACACTTTTACCTTACGGTTGCCCCGCTGCTCTATAGCGTACTTATTTGTCGCCGGGAAGGTTTTGTTCAGCATACGCTCTGCCCGTAACACGGTATCCACACATTTAAATGAATTGCGGCTTATTTTAAAGGCTTCTGCTAAGGGGTTGCTGATGTACCTGGCCTTGCCAACGTTATAGTTGTAACTATTGCTGAAAAGCTCGGGCAGGCGGCTTTCCCAAAGGGAATGGATGCCCTGCTGGTTGGTGAGTTGCCCGTCGTAATTTTGGGTAAGGTGCAGGGGCGTGTGCGCATCGGCTATGTAATGCGCCAGGTTAGCCGATGTGATTAATATAGCGGTAGTATCATGCGCTTTAAAAGCTTTTACCAGCCAGTAGTAGTTGGAGGTGATGGCCCAGGGTACGGTGCCATATTTGTTAAGCGTATCGGTTGAGTATTTGGCAGCGGCATCAACCCAATGCCGGGGCATATCCTTAAAAGGTTGTTTGCCGTAATGGTCGGCATCAAAAAAGTGGTGAGGGGCTTCGGTGCTGTCTACATAACGCTTTTTATCGGCGCTTACAGCGTGTTCTGTAATAAAGTTAATATTGGTCCTGTAAAAACCCGCCATGCCCTTAGGGAGCGTAAAAACCGCCAGCCTGTTAATGCGGTAATGCGCAAAGAAACCCCATGATGAGCAAAGCGTAAGCACAACTACCCCCGATAAAACCAAAGCAACAAGGCGTTTCATGGGGTAAATATGCTTAAATATTAAGGGATTTTAAGCAGGCTTTACAATGCCCGTGTACACATTGGTGTCGTATTGAATGGTGATGCTGCCGTTTTGCTGGTATTGATCGAAAAGGGTTTGCAGGTCGGCTATCATGGCTTCATAGCCCTCTTCATCCTTTGTTGGCATGTATGATGACGAGGATAAGCGGCCTTTAAGGCCTTCAAAATCAAATATCTGCTCATTATAAAAAGTTTTGAGCTGATAGGGCTGCGGGTTAAAAAATGCCCCGATATGTTCGGCATCGATGTTACGGTGGTCAACCTGTACGTAATCTTTACCATGTTTAATGATCAGTTCATCGTACTCTTTTTCAAAGGCCGATCCGGTTCTGCGTTCGTTCCATATCAGGGCTATTAACCCGTTTGGTTTAAGGATGCGATCAAACTCGTGCCTGGTTTTTTTGGCATCAAACCAATGGAAGGCCTGCCCGGCAATAACAGCATCTATACTTTCGGTGGCCAGGCCGGTATCTTCGGCAGTGCCGTTTTGTGCTTTAAAACCCGGCCAGTTGCCCAGCAGTTCAACGGCTTTATCGCGCATGGGGTCATTCGGTTCTATGGCAATTACGCGGTAACCCGCCTCTAAAAACAATTGGGTAGATATACCTGTGCCCGCACCAATATCGGCAATCAGTTTATCGGTAGTAAGGTTGTATTGCTGTTGCAGGTACCCGATGATCTGGGCAGGGTAGCCCGGGCGGTATTTTACGTAATCGTTTACCCGGTTGCTGAAACGGGTGGTGCTGTTGGTGGTCATCTATATTAAACGCAGGTTGAGGGGGTGTTATTTTGTGCGTTATCTTTTACAACCCGTTATTGCGAGGAACGAAGCAATCTCTTTAGGATAGATAATGAAGCGTATGTCTTGCTGAACTTGTTTCAGCATCTCTCATGCTTAGTGAGCCACTATAAACATCGGCCCGCTCATTGCCGCGGGAGGGCTACTTCTTTTGTCTTGATACAAAAGGAAGCAAAAAATCAAGATAGAAAAAAGCTTCTCCCCACAGGCTTCTACCTTTGGCCCGCTTTTCTGTCAGGCCACCGCTCGTTCGTTACCATTCTAAATCCTGGCAAGCTAACCCCTCCTTGTCATCCTGAGCATCGCGAAGGATCTATTCGCGAACTTTGCATGTCGGCGACTTGCATGTCGGCGATTAGATGCTTCAAACGTTCAGCATGACAAAGTGGTGGTTTTGCGTTAGGGATAGCAGCGGATACCGGCCCTGTGGCTAAGGCCTGTGCAGTATGAGCGGATAGCCCGCCCGAAGGGAACGCCATAAACAACCATTCACCAATAAACTAATGAACCAATAAACTGATAAACCAATCGCCCCGTCCGTCCGTTTTATACCCCGCCACTTTGCGACAAAACGGACAAAAAACCAGTAAACTAATGAACCTCCAGATAGCTATCGGGAGAACTGAACATTAACTAATTTATCCACAATGCAAAAAATAACATAAACACTCTTGCAAATTAAAATTTATCAGCCTATATTTGCATCCTCTAAAAATAAAGAAAAGAATAACAAGCTTAAGATGGCAAATCATAAATCATCCATAAAAAGAATCAGGTCAAACGCTGCGAAGCGTCTGCGTAACAGGTATCAGGCAAAAACCACCAGAAACGCTATCAAAAGATTAAGAGGTACCACAACTAAAGTTGATGCAACTCCTTTATTGTCTAAAGTGATCTCTATGTTAGATCGTTTGGCTAAAAAGAACGTTATTCACAAAAACAAAGCTTCGAACAACAAATCAAAGCTTACCAAATTTGTTAATGCTTTAAGCTAATAGCTTAATCTATAATATTAAAAAAGGGATAGTGCATTGCGCATTATCCCTTTTTTGTTGTTTTATATTTTGGCTGGCGAGTGAAAATCGCCGCTTTATTAGTTGACTCACCCCGACTACGCTGCGCTCGTCGACCCTCTCTGCTTACGCAAAGAGGGTGAAGAAAGGAAAAGTTTTCTAACCCTCTTTCCGCCGCAGGCGAAGAGAGGGTCGCGCACGTAGTGCCGCGGGGTGAGTTATAGACGCTATGCTTACCTCCCCTCTTTGCGCAGCAGAGAGGGGGCAGGGGGTGAGTTAAATTCGCCGCTTTATTATCGACCAATTTTTCTATTTTAGGTGTTTATAAACCCGCACCCACGTGGAAGATTACCCCAATAAAATAAGCATCAAATCCTGGGCTGAGGAAGACCGCCCCCGCGAAAAGCTAAGCGGGCAGGGCCGCCGTGCTTTGACCGATGCCGAACTGATCGCTATTTTGATTGGTAGCGGTAGCCGCGATGAAAGCGCTGTGGAGCTGAGCAAGCGCATATTGCACCACTACGATAACGACCTGAACAAGCTTGGCAAGGCCGGTATAAGCGAGTTAAGCAAGTTTAAGGGCATTGGCGAGGCGAAGGCAATATCTATCATTGCCGCCCTTGAAATAGGCCGCAGAAGGGGCGATACCGAGATTAAAGTATTGGACGAAGTGAAGAGCAGCCGCGATGGTTACAACATTATGCGCCGCCATTTAATGGACCTTAACCACGAAGAATTCTGGATCATGCTGATAGGCCGGTCAAGCAAGGTGCTGGCTAAAGAACTGGTGAGCAAAGGCGGCCTGAGCGGTACCGTTGCCGACCCGAAGATCATCTTCCACATGGCGTTGCAGCACCAGGCAAGCGCGCTTATTATGGTACACAACCACCCATCAGGTAACTTAAAACCAAGCCGCGAAGACCTGGTACTCACCAAAAAAATTGCCGATGCAGGCCGCATGCTGGATATTAATGTGCTGGACCATCTCATCATTACCGATAGCGGGTATTTTAGCTTTGGGGATGAAGGGCTGTTGTGATATGTGTTCTTCGCCATTCTCCGCACGTCATTGCGAGCGATAGCGTGGCAATCTTCGATAGAAAAGTCGCCGATTAGTTCTTCGTTAGGGGTGGGTTATGGTTTATGAAGTGTTAGTGGTTGTTCTTTTTCTTTTCTCTCAAAAGAAAAAGAACCAAAAAGAAAAGTCGCGGCTTGGTTCCCCACTTTGTAAGCCAGTGCTTTAGCACTTGTGGTGCTGCCGTGCGTTACGCTATGCCGCATTTTGAGCTAAGGTTCCGTTCGTCAGGCTCCAAGTTACGCGTCTTAGCGTCTTTGCGAGAAAATCTGTTTTATACAAACAACCGCTCATATGCGCTGTTCTATCTACACAAAATTTAAAACTATAAACCATGATAGAACAACCAGAAGACCAGGACGACCAATTACAACAAGACGACCAACTGGAACAAACCGAGAACGAAGACCAGATAAGCCAGCAGGATGTGCACGGCAACGGCTTCGATGAAACCAACGAAGATATTGGCGAAACTGACGAAAGCAGCCAGGCCCAACGCGCTTATGATGCTGCCGAACCATCATACACCCTTAACCTGGATGATGATGACAGTACCGGTGACGATGAATAACTAATGAGTGTTTGTCCGTCCGATCCGGTTTGCGACAGCACCGGACGGACGGACAAATGTTTACAGGTTACCGCATACCATAGCAGATTGGCTAATGTGCCAAACAGTTTTGTAAAAGTGTGAGCTATTTGTCCGTATTTTCCGCAATGTCCGCATAGGTGAACGGACGGACAAGATGTATCGTCGTATCACATCGATGATATAATTAGCGATTGGTAACCACACCTCTTTGCCTGCAACCTTATAGCGCACGTTTATTTGATTGTTGCCTTACCGGTATTTTTTTTCTTTGCTAAGAAATATAAACCACGGTTTTATATAATACTCCCCCTTTACTATATTTATATATACATATAAAAGTAGATGGCTGTGTAACGTAGTCCTTAGAAGGTTGCTTTGGGGATATACAAATGTACGCATAAATATTTGATTTGCAAATAGTTGTCCGCAAATATATTGAAATATACTCAAGTAAATATTTGTCCGTCCGCTGGGGGGAGCAAACATAAAGAACAAGGCGGACAAGATCAAAGTATGGGTTTGTCTGTCCGCTTTTTTTGTCCTGTTCGTCCGCATCGGTAAGCGGACGGACAAATCTAAAACCGTAAATCTAAAATCGTAAATCATAAGCCTTTCTCCTTTCTGCCTAAATCGTATCTTTGCCGATTATCATTCTCCTATAATGAAGATATCGTACAACTGGCTTAAAGAATTTATTGATACAGATAAAACCCCTGCGGAATTATCTACCATACTTACAGGTACCGGCTTAGAGGTGGAGAGCCTTGAGAAGGTGCAGGCCATCCCCGGCGGTTTAGAAGGCCTGGTGATAGGTTATGTTAAAGAATGCATTGATCACGCCAACTCCGATCACCTGCACGTTACCAAAGTAGACGTAGGCACCGGCGAAGACCTGCAAATTGTTTGCGGCGCGCATAACGTTGCCGCAGGCCAAAAGGTAGTGGTGGCAACCGTTGGTACAACCATATACCCAACCGTTGGCGAGCCGTTCAGCATCAAAAAATCAAAAATAAGGGGCGAGGTATCCGAAGGGATGATCTGCGCCGAAGATGAGATAGGCCTTGGCCATGACCATGCCGGTATTATGGTGCTTGATGCCAATACCCCTGTGGGCACCCTGGCTAAAAACCATTTTAACCTGAACGACGATTATCTGTACGAGATTGGCCTTACACCAAATCGTGCCGATGCGGCTTCGCACCTGGGTACGGCAAGGGATATAGCCGCTTTCCTGAAACTGGGCATCAAAAAGCCCGATGTAAGCGCGTTTAAGGTGGATAGCAACACCAGCCCAATACAGGTTGTTGTGGAGAATGAAGCTTCTGCGCCAAGGTATTCTGGATTAACAATATCAAATATAAAAGTTGGCGAATCACCCGCGTGGTTAAAAGAGCGTTTGGCCGTTATAGGTGTACGCAGCATTAACAATGTGGTTGATGTAACCAACTATGTACTGCACGAACTTGGGCAACCCCTGCATGCCTTTGATGCCGCAGCCATAACAGGCAACAAGGTAATTGTAAAAAACGTAGCCGAAGGCACCGTATTTAAAACATTGGATGATGTTGACCGCAAACTAAGCGCCGATGACCTGATGATATGCAATGCCGACGAGGCCATGTGTATTGCTGGTGTATTTGGCGGTGCAAAAAGCGGCGTGAACGAAAGCACTACCGGGATATTTTTAGAGAGCGCTTACTTCAACTCGGTAGCGGTACGTAAAACATCAAAAAGGTTTGGGTTAAAAACTGATGCATCGTTCCGTTTTGAGCGTGGCACCGACCCGGATATGACCGTATTTGCACTTAAACGCGCGGCCTTGCTGATACAGCAGGTAGCAGGCGGTAAAGTAACGTCAGAGATCTTTGATCATTACCCTGCGCCGGTAGCGCCGTTTGCTGTCGAGATCACTTATAATACTATCGACAGGCTGATAGGCAAAGCCATTGGTAACGATACCATCAAAAGCATCATTACCGCTTTAGATATTAAAATAGAGAACGAAACCGCCGAAGGCTTATCCCTAAAAGTGCCCCCATACCGTGTGGATGTAACCCGCGATGTGGATGTGGTAGAAGAGATACTGCGTATTTACGGCTATAACAATATCGAGATCCCAACGCAGATCAGGGCATCGCTGAACAATTCGATCCGCCCCGAGAAAGATACCGTGCAAAACGTAATTGCCGATCTGCTTAGCGCAAACGGCTTTAACGAGATGCTGGCCAATTCGCTTACCAAACTGGCTTATTCGGATAACCCCGATGCTGCCGTAAAAATAGTGAACCCGCTAAGCAGCGACCTGGATGCGATGCGCCAAACCCTGCTATACTCGGGTTTAGAGGCTATTGCCTACAACCAGAACCGCCGCAGCGCCGATTTGAAGTTCTACGAATTTGGCAAGGTGTACAGTACCAAAGAGGATAAGTATATCGAAACACAGCGTTTCAGCGTATTTATCACCGGTGCCAACACAAACGAGCAATGGAACCTAAAGCAAAAGCCGGTAACTTTTTATAATTTGAAAGCTATTGTTGATGGTATCCTGCAGCGCCTTAAAATAACCGATGTGGTTACCGAAGATGCTACCTGCAGCAAGCTGGCCTTTGGTTTACAGTACACGCTTAACGGCAAACAACTGGTTAAATTCGGACTGGTGGGTGCAGCAGCATTGAAGAAAGTTGATGTAGACAAAGATGTTTTCTACGCCGATTTTAACTTTGACCTGGTGCTGAACGCGGTACGTAAAAATGTAATTGTTTACCAGGAGGTATCAAAATTCCCGGCGGTGCGCAGGGACTTGAGCATGCTGGTAGATACGGCTGTTACCTTTGGGCAGTTAAAACAGATAGCAACCCGTACCGACAAAAAGCTGCTGAAAGAAGTGAACGTGTTTGATGTTTACCAGGGCGATAAGCTGCCAGCGGGTAAAAAATCGTACGCGCTGAGCTTTGTATTGCAGGACACCGAAAAAACTTTAACCGATAAAGCGGTTGATGCCGTGATGCAGAAATTAATTTATAATTTAGGCAAGGAAGCGGGAGCGGAGATACGGAAATAATTAGTGATTTAGCGAATGAGTGAATTAGTGATTTTTAAAAAAAAATATCGGTAATTCATATAACTTGCAAATTAAAAAATCGCTAATTCACTAAATCAATAATTCACTAATTGAACAATGGCCTCAGTAGCAGAACAATTAAATAAAGTTGTAGAAAAAACCGAAAGGTTAATTGAGCTTTGTGCTGCGTTGCAGGAAGAGAATGATCTGCTTAAACTGGAAAGTGAAGCATTAAACGTGGCCCTAAAAGCCAGTACAAACAAAACAAAAGACCTCGAAGAAAAGCTTCGTGTGTTAAAGCTGGCAAAGTCGTTTTCAGAAACAAATGAAAAAAGTGTTGACATTAAGCAAAAAATTAACGACTTTGTGCAGGAAATAGATAAGTGTATTGTATTGCTTAAAAAGTAGTACAGAAAGTGAAAAGCTCAAATGGGAGAAATCTCAATAAAAATAAATATTGCTGACAGAGTTTACCCCTTAAAGGTAAACATGGAAGAAGAGGAAATAATAAGAAGGGCAGCCAAGCTGATCAATGACCGTATAAAGGAATATCAAGAAAATTACGCGGTTAGGGATAAACAGGATTTGCTTTCAATGTGTGTGCTGCATTATGCAACATCGTCATTAAAGGCGGATAAGAAAGTTACTACGGATGATACCGAAGTGGCCGAGAAGGTTTATCAACTGGATCATTTGCTGACTGATTTTTTTTCGAAACAATAACGTTCTTACACATAACAGAGCATTTTAAGATTTAACCGCAGTTAAATTTTAAGTTTCACTATTAAAAACTTAACGCTTCAATATCTTCGGATTACAAAGAGGCATGCGTTGATCGTGTATTTAACGGGAACCCGTGATCCACTCCATCCGACAAGAAGTTTAACAATACATGAACACTTAGAAGTTTAGTTGCGGTTTTTTTATTTTATATAACCTAAATAACCAATGAATAGTATATTATATGTAATTATCGGGCTCCTTGCGGGGGTCCCGACAGGGATAGTCATAGGGCGATTCCTGCTGCGCAAGCTCTTTAAAGACCAGGAGGTTGGCGCCCAGAACAAAGTGAAAAAGATCCTGAAGGATGCTGAAAATAATGCTGAGATCTTAAAAAAGAACCGCCTTTTGGAAGCAAAAGAGAAGTTCTTACAAATGAAGGCCGAGCATGAGCAGGAAGTAAACTCCAAAAACAACGTACTAAACCAGCGCGAAAACGGCATCAAACAAAAAGAGCAATCTTTTAACCAGAAGCTGGAGAACATGAACCGTAAAGAAACGGAACTGGATAACGCACGTAAAAAACTGGAAACCCAAACAGAGGTACTTGTAAAAAAACAGGAAGATGTTGAAGTGTTGAAAAACCAGCACGTACAACAACTGGAAACCATTGCAGGCTTAAGCGCCGAAGATGCGAAGAACCAACTGATAGACAACCTGCGTGAAGAAGCACGCAGCAAGGCTATGGCGCAGATAAAAGATATTGTTGACGAAGCCAAGCTAACCGCTACCAAAGAGGCTAAGAAAATTGTTATCCAAACCATACAGCGTACCGCTACCGAAAGCGCTATCGAGAACACGGTATCTATCTTCAACATCGAGAATGATGAGATAAAAGGCCGTATCATTGGTCGCGAAGGCCGTAACATCCGCGCGCTGGAAGCAGCAACCGGTATTGAAATTATTGTGGATGATACCCCCGAGGCTATTATCCTATCAGGCTTTGACCCGGTTCGCCGCGAGATTGCCCGTTTGGCCATGCACCGTTTGGTGACAGACGGACGTATCCACCCGGCACGTATTGAAGAAGTGGTTGCCAAAACCAAAAAGCAGATCGAAGAAGAAATTGTTGAGATAGGCGAACGTACGGTTATCGATTTGGGTATTACCGGTTTGCACCCCGAGCTGATCAGGATGGTAGGGCGTATGCGTTACCGCTCATCGTACGGGCAAAACCTGTTGCAGCACTCGCGCGAAGTAGCTAATTTCTGTGCTACCATGGCGGCAGAACTGGGCCTGAACGTAAAGCTGGCCAAACGCGCAGGCTTACTGCACGATATTGGTAAAGTGCCTGATGATAACCCCGAATTGCCACACGCAATTTTGGGTATGCAGCTTGCCGAAAAATATAAAGAACACCCAGAAGTGTGTAACGCCATTGGCGCCCACCACGACGAGGTAGAAATGACATCGATGCTATCGCCGATCATACAGGTTTGTGATGCTATTTCAGGCGCAAGGCCGGGCGCACGCCGCGAGGTGGTAGAAAGTTACATCAAGCGCTTAAAAGAGCTTGAGGAGCTTGCTTTGTCGTATCCAGGTGTCGAAAAAACATTCGCTATACAGGCAGGCCGCGAATTGCGTGTTGTGGTAGAAAGCGAAAAGATCTCAGACGCGCAATCAGAAGTATTGGCGGCAGATATCTCAAACCGTATCCAAACAGAAATGACCTATCCGGGCCAGATAAAAGTTACCGTTATCAGGGAAACCCGTTCGGTAGCGTTTGCAAAATAATTTATAGCTTTGCACAAGCCCTCTCTTTAAACGGAGGGGGCTTTTTTGTTTTATAGGAAATCCACAATGGGAAAACAACATCCGCAACCTAAAACCCAAGCCGCTAAGCCGGGCGATAAACGTAAGATCGAAGTTTATTTCGACCGTTTAGATGCCAGCCACCAAAACCCAACCAACCAGTTGCTGCATTACTTTTTTGTACCGCTAATGGTATTTGGCATATTGGGTATGGCCTGGGCTATCCCGTTTCCGCATATCGCCTTTATCGGCAAGTATAACGGTTACTTTAACTGGGCATCGTTCATCATCGCCTTTGCTATTTATTACTACCTTAAAATGTCGCCGTTGTTATCCTACTTCGCACTGTTTTTGTTTTTCGGCCTTAGCTACGGCATTATGCAGCTGGAGCTTTATGAAAAAGCCGGAGGGACGGAGTTAAGCGCGATCAGCGTAGCTATTTTGTTGGTGTCCCTTGCAGGCCAGTACATAGGCGGCAAAATAGAAGGCAAGGAAGCCTCTTTTAATAATGATACCAAACTGGCCGCCATTACCCCGTTATGGGTAATGTACAAGCTTACGCAAAGGTTTGGGTTGAGGTATTAGTGTTCCCAAATTGTCATGCTGAACGTAGTGAAGCATCTAATAACCGACACGCATAGTCGATATGCAAAGTTCGCGAATAGATCCTTCGCTCTCGCTCAGGATGACAAGGTGGAAATTACAGGTTCTTCCCTAATTTCTCTAATATATCCTGCGGTACTTTCTCCAGATCCAGCACCAGGAAACCATCCAGGCAATCGGCAAACTTAGGGTCAATGTTAAAGCTGATGATATGGGCGTTAAGGGCAAGGTACTGGCGAAGTAATACCGGTACCTTCATGTTATGCGTTTCCACTTCCGATATCAGGTTGTCAAGGCCTTTAAAGCTATCGCCGGCAGATAAAAGCAGGTCGGTATCAATATTCTCGAAATTCACCTTGAATTTTTTACGCGGCTTTACATACTGCGCCATCTCGTGGTCAAAGTGGTTACGGTTGATGTAGTCAACAATAAGCGATTTGCTGAACTGCGAGAAGGAGTTACTGATGCTTACCGGGCCTATCAGGTAACGGTAACGCGGGTTGTCTATCACAAACTTCAGGATACCTTTCCACAGCAGGAACAGGGGCAGGGGTTTGGTTTGGTATTCCTTACGGATCCACGAGCGGCCAAGCTCCAGGCTTTTCTTTAATACCGGGGTAAACTGCTCTTTCAGCTTAAACAGCTCGTTGATGTAGAACCCCTTTTTACCAACACCATAAAATATTTCATCGCCAAGGCCAATACGGTAGGCACCTACTATCCGTTTAGCTTCGGTATCCCAAATAAACAGGTGGTGGTAGTAAATATCGTATTCGTCCAGGTCGGTAGCCTTGTTAGTGCCTTCGCCAACCTCGCGGAAGGTGATCTCACGCAAACGGCCTATCTCGCGGATGATGGACGGGATCTGCGATGTTGGGGTGATGTATACCTCATAGTTTTTCTCCGTCCAAACCTTGTAATTATCGCGCAGCTTGTCAACCTCTGCCTCCAGTTTATCAGCCGGAGTCTCGGGAACTATCGCTTCGGGCAGTTTTTTTATTTTGAACAGGTTACGCGGGTTAAAAAGCTTTTTCTCCTCATCTAAACCTGCACCAAGGGCGTAGGTTTTAGCACGCAGAAAGTTCAGTAACTTGGCGCTGTTGTTATTGTCGGGGATATCCTCAACCTTAATGGGCTTGCCAATACGTAGTTTGATGGTTTGCCCCTGCTTGTTAAATAACTCCGACGGTAGTTTGGCCGTGCGCAGGGCAGGGTGTATCAGGCTCAGCAGGTTAAACAGCAGGCCGTTATTGCCATCAAAGTATATAGGCACCACCGGCACCTTTGCCTTGGCAATTATCTTGCCCACAACAGGGTGCCAAAGGCGGTCTGTGATCTCTTGTTTATCCAGCTTAAAGGTAGATACCTCACCGGCGGGGAAAATGCCTATAGGGGTGCCGTTATTCAGTAATTCGAGGGTGTTCTTCAATCCGCTGATGCTGGATGAGTGCTCTACGTTCTCAAAAGGGTTTACGGCAATAAAGTAATCGCTCAGGTTAGGGATCTTCTTAAGCAGGAAGTTGGCCATCAGCTTAGCATCGGGCCTGGCCATGGTCAGTATTTTCAATAGTATCAATCCCTCAATACCACCATAGGGGTGGTTGGCAATGGCTATAAATGCACCCTCTTTGGGGATATGCCTAAGCTCGCGTTCATCAAATTCAATCTCAATGCCACAGCCTTTTAAAATAGCGTCAACAAACTCGGGGCCTTGCTTGGGCTGGGCCTGGGCAAACAGATCGTTCACCTGGTTTATCTTCATCAGTTCCATCAGGAAAGATGCCAGTCCCGGCAATTTTAGGGTATCCAGTTTAGTGGCTTTGGCAAACTCTTCGGTGGTTATTATTTTCATGCTGTTATTAACGCAATAATAGTTAGGGGAAATTACTAATTTAACGGCTCAATACCTTTGATAAATGAAAGCGCAGATCAAAAATTACCTGTCCCTTACCAAAAAAGAATGGAATGGCATGGTGGTGCTCCTCGTATTGATCGCACTGGTTTTAATTGCCCCTTACGTTTATCAATGGTTACGCAAAGATAATACAATAAACGTTACAGCGTTTAACACCGCCGCTGCGGCGCTTAACAACGCCAATCCGCGGCCAACAAACGGAATTAATCCGTCAAAAAACGCCCTGTATAAGTTCGACCCGAATACTGCATCGGCAAATGACTGGCAAAAGCTGGGCATCACAGCAAAACAAGCTGCCATCATCAAAAACTATACGGCAAAAGGCGGCCGGTTCCGCAAGGCGGAGGACCTGCAAAAGATCTACGGCCTTACCAAAGTTGATTATGCCAGGCTGGCCCCGTTCATCATCATCCCAAAGGAGCGCGCAAAAGCGAATATTGTAGTAGAATTAAACGATGCGGATTCCGCAGGCTTAACGGCGATTGACGGGATAGGCGGAGCATTCGCTAAACGCATTATTTATTACCGCGAAAGGCTTGGCGGCTTTATAGCCAAAGAACAACTGAAAGAGGTTTTTGGGATTGACGAACTGAAGTACGACGAAATAAAAAACCAGGTTAAGGTTGATGCCGCCCGCATCCGTAAGATCAATATCAACACCATTACTTTTGATAAACTGCGGTTAATGCCTTATCTGAATTACAAACTGGTAAATGCCATTGTTGAATACCGCAAACAGCACGGCGATTACACTTCCATCAGCGACCTGAAAAATATTGCCATTATAGATGACGATATTTTGCGTAAAATTGAGCCTTATTTAGTTTTTAAATGATTGAGCAGCAAATAAAGACCGCTATCCGCGATATTCACGACTTCCCGAAGCCGGGTATTATCTTTAAAGATATCACCCCGATACTGAAAGACCCCGAACTTTGCACCAAAATAAATGATGCCTTTTTAGAAAAGATAAAGGGCATGCAGATTGATGCCATTGCAGGTATTGAAAGCCGCGGCTTTCTGTTCGGGCTATCATTAGCAACCAAACTGGGCGTACCGTTTATACCGGTGCGTAAGGCAGGCAAGCTGCCGCATACCGTTAACCAAAAGATTTACGAACTGGAGTACGGTACCGCCACTATAGAGATCCATACCGATGCCTTTAACCCGGGCGACAGGATACTTATCCACGACGATTTGCTGGCAACAGGGGGCACCGTAACCGCCACCAGCGAGCTGATACAGGACATGGGCGGCATTGTTGCAGGCTTTAGTTTTGTGGTTGGTTTAAGCTTTTTAAACGGGATAGAAAAAATAGCTCCCATTAGCAATAACATTATTGTACTGGCCGATTATTGATTTTTGCCGGTTATACGCATTAATATTCCACCTTATATTTTTGGTTTAGCAAAACACTAAAAACCCGCTAATTTTAATAATTAGCGGGTTTTTGCTTTATAAAAAAATCAGCACGATTGATATTGTATACGCCATGCCATAAATCTGTTCTAATTTCAGCAATTAATCGGCGGCAGTATGCCAAAGGTGCAATTCAATTGTAGCATTTTCGCCAACCACCAAGCGTTCCGCTGGAACGACGGCTGGTTGGTAGAATAGATAATAAAGTTCCATTCACGTTCCGGAGGAACGTTTGGTGCTGAAGCGACAATTTGAATTGTACACATATGCCAATAGGCTGCCGGTGTTAAACAGCCCTTAAACTGTTTAAATAAACCATTGCTAAACCGTACATAAAATTAACATGAAACTAAACCGCTGCATTGCCCTTGCTGTATTATTTACGGCCTGCGCGCAACTCTTATCTGCCCAAAGCCCTGTAAAACAGGTTGGCAAGGTAACCGCCGTAACCGTAAATAACCAGGAAGTAGATATTACAACAGATAACGCTTTTGTTAAAGTAACGGTGTATAGCCCTAATATCATCAGGGTGCGTATGGATAAGCAAAAGCTGGCGGCCGATTTTTCGTACGCGGTGGTAGGCGAGCCGGTTAAAACCAAGGTGAACATCACCCAAACCAATGATGAGATAAACCTTACAACCGATTCGCTAAAGGTAAACATCCGTAAAAACCCATACCAGGTAACGTTTAGCAACCTTGCAGGCGAGGTGATCAACCAGGATGAAGCGGGTTTGACAACCTCATGGGTTAATGAATCTGTTACCACCTACAAGCACATGCAGGATAACGAGCACTTTATAGGCCTGGGCGAAAAAACCGGTCCACTTGACCGTAAGGGTAATGCATATACGCACTGGAACAGCGATACCTATGCTTATGCAACCGGGCAGGATCCTATCTACTCTACCATCCCTTTTTATATAGGCGTGCACCACAACGTGCAGTACGGGATATTTTTTGATAACACCTGGCAAAGTGATTTTAACTTCGGTGCCAGTAACAACAGGTTCTCATCATTCGGTGCCAAGGGTGGCGAAATGAACTACTATTTTATTTACAACACCCACATTGCCGATATTATTACCTCATACACCTCGCTTACCGGCCGTATGAAAATGCCGCCGCTATGGAGCCTGGGTTACCAGCAAAACCGCTACAGTTACTATCCGGAGGCAGAGGTACTGCGCATAGCCGAAACCCTGCGCGAGAAAAAGATCCCAGCGGATGGTATTACGCTTGATATCCACTATATGGATAAATACAAAGTGTTTAGCTGGGATGCCAACCGTTTCCCCGACCCGGCAGCCATGATCAAAAAGTTGAATAATACGGGCTTTAAAGTAACGCTGATCGTTGACCCGGGTATAAAAGTGGAGAAAGGTTACGGCGTTTACGACCGTGGTGTGAAAGAAGATATTTTTGCCAAATACCCCGATGGCAGCTATTACACCGGCCAGGTTTGGCCCGGCTGGTGCCACTTCCCCGATTTTACCGACCCAAAAGGCCGCGCATGGTGGGGCAGCGAGCTTAAAAAGTATGCAGCCGAAGGTGTAAGCGGTATATGGAACGATATGAACGAGTTTAGTACCTGGGGCCAGAAAGCGCCGGATAACATATTGTTCAGCTACGAAGGGAAGGGTGCATCGCATATGCAGATCCATAACGCTTATGGATTAGAGATGATCCGCGCGAGTTATGAAGGCTACAAAGCCGCACGTGATAATAAAAGGCCGTTTATTTTAACCCGGTCGGGCTATGCAGGCCTGCAACGCTATGCCGCTATCTGGACGGGTGATAACCGTGCCGAGAACGACCACATGCTGTTAGGCGTTAGGTTGATGAACAGCCTTGGCTTAAGCGGAGTGCCATTTTCAGGCATGGATGTAGGTGGGTTTACAGGTGGCGCATCGCCATCGTTATATGCCCGCTGGATGCAGATAGGCGCATTTAACCCATACATGCGTAACCACTCGGGCATCAACTCAAAAGCATCTGAGCCCTGGGCTTACGGCGAGGAGGTGTTAGAGATAACCCGCAACTATATTAACCTGCGTTACCGCTTGCTGCCATACCTGTACTCAAGCTTTTATGAGGCAACACAAAGCGGCAGCCCTATTATGCGATCGTTAACCATTGATTATACACATGATGAGAACGTGTATAATGGTTTATATGAAAACCAATATATGTTTGGCAAAGCGTTTTTGGTGTTCCCGTTTGATGGAGTAACCAATTACGGTAAACTTTACTTCCCGGCAGGTAAATGGTATAACCTGTATAACGGCCAGGTGCAGCAGGGTAACCAAAAAATAGCTATAGACCTGGGCATCTCCCAATTGCCGGTTTATGTAAAAGAGAGCAGCATTATCCCCATGCAATCGCAAATACAAACCACGGTTGAAAAACCAACCGATACCCTTTACGTGCATGTGTACAAAGGCGATGTAAATAACAAATTTGTGTATTACGAAGATGATGGCGAAAGCTTTGACTACGAAGGCGGGGCATTCTACAAACGTACCATAGCGTATGATCCGGCTAAAAAAACCATCAGTTTTGCAAAGGCAGAAGGATCGGCAAAGTCAAAATTCAACAACATAAAACTATTGTTACATGGCTTTGGCGATAACGTGGCTGTTAAAGTAAACGGCAAACAAGGCAAAGCCGAAAGCAGCTTTGAAGCTTTGATGGTACCTATCTCCAGGTTCGACCCAACGGGTTTGTCAAACCCGGTAGAAGGTGAGAAGGTAAAAGCGGTGCTGGTTAAAAATACCGCCGACCAGTTTACCATCAGCTATTAGTTTTTAAGAGATTTATTTAATTAATATGTTGGCCTGCATCTTATTGATAAGATGCGGGCTTTTTTATTAGGGTTTTTATAAAAATGTGCCTACTGGTATAAGTTTGGGGGATAATTGTTAATATTACGTTTGAAAGATTTGTGAGTTAAGTTTTTAATTTAAAAGCTATAAGTTATTAACTTTTAAGCCCTTTTGTAAACCAGCTATATGAGATTTTTTCTGAGGTTTTTTTTCGCGATGCTGTTTGCGTACCCCGCCATGTCTATAGGCGCCGGTACTGATAGTTTGCTAATAACATTAAAAAAGGAGATTGGCAGAAAAAACACTTACGACGAAGAAAAGCAGGACAGGATAAATCACCTGAAAAAACTGCAGCATATTACCAACAAGCTCGATTATTCGAAGCAGTACGATCTTTGTTTGAAGTTATATGACGAGTATAAATCGTACCAGTACGATTCGGCATACGTGTATGTAAATAAGCTGAAGGATATCAGCATAGCCATGAACGATATGTCGAGGGCATACTACAGCCAGATTAAACTTGGCTTTATCCTGCTCTCATCAGGCATGTTTAAAGAAACCTTTGACAGTATGCGTAAGGTTGACCCCAAGGTGCTTAACGACTCGATGAAGGTTGAGTATTACTTTATTATGTACCGCTGCAACAGCGACCTTGCCAAATATAACAACGATAAATACTTCACCCCCGAGTATATCAGAAAAGGTTACGCTTACATCGATTCGGCCATTAAACTAAGCAAACCCGGCTCTGTTGACCGTATTTATTACACCGGCTTAAAGCACGTGGCCGAAAATGATAATAAGAACGGATCATGGGAGCTGAATAAACTTATAGCACCAAGTGCCCCTATATCCATGCATTTGCGTGCCATGATCACCTGTTCGCTGGGGCAGATCTATATCAGCACCAACCGTAGGGAAGAGGGGGTTAGCTTGCTTATCCAATCGGCCATTGCCGATATTAAATCATCTACAAAAGAAACGGTAGCGCTTTTTACCCTTGCCGAGCAGTTATATAAAAACGGCAACATAAAAGATGCTTATGCCTTTATACAATTAGCTAAAGCCGATGCCGATTTTTATGGCGCAAGGCAGCGTAAAATACAAATAGGGGCCATTTTACCACTGGTAGCCGCTGAGGAGTTAAACCATTCAGAAAAAGAAAAACAAACCATACTGAAATACCTGCTGGCCATAACGGCCCTGGCATCGCTGGTTATTTTGTTTTTGATAATGATATACAAGCAGTTAGGTAAGCTTAAACATAAAGAACGTATTATTGAAGACCAGAATATCCAGCTAAAGGAGATCAACCATAAGCTGGGCGAGGATGCGCATATCAAGGAAGAGTACATCGGGCAGTTTTTTAAGATCATATCCGGTTATATACTTAAGCTGGAGAAGTTAAAAATGTCTGTCGATACCAAGCTATCGATAAAGAAATATGACGATATCAGGCTGATTGTTAATAACATCAATATAAAGAAAGAACGCGAGGCGCTGTACTACAGTTTCGACCATATCTTCCTGAAAATATTCCCCAATTTTATTTCGGTGTTCAATTCGCAGTTTGATGAGAAGGACCAGATATGGCCGCATGAACACGAAGTGCTGAACACCGACCTGCGCATCTTCGCGCTGATCCGGATGGGTATAGACGATAACGAAACCATCGCCAAAATTTTAGAATACTCAGTAAACACCATTTATGTTTACAAAATGCGCGTAAAAGCAAAAGCCATAAACCCCGAACAATTTGAACAGTGTATTATGGACATTAAGGCTGTTGATATAATAGAATAACGCTGCGTTCAAATTGTATCATTATTGATACTTTAAAAACTATATAGGATACTTTTTTATCAAAAAACAACTTGAAAAGTGTTAAAAAGTGTTATATTTTTAAATCCTTTTTGTTAATTAACTACTTGATTTATAGTTTTTTAACTGTTATAAAGTTTATATTTTTTTGCAATTAATATAAAGTAGTAGGGAATAAGGATCAGGACACACATCTTTGTGTGGGGATAAAGTATTTTAATAAGTGATAAGCTTGTTGAAATTGTATCCAAAGGCTTTAAAAAGCACAATTATAAACCAATATAAACTGTACCAATTTTTACTGAAGTTTTTTGTCGGGCGATATTATCTCACACGACGCTATGGAAATTGATTTACCGGCTTTGCCTGTAACTATGTTTTTATGATGAAAAGCAAACCAAGTACTAAAATTTATATAACCAATTATCAATTAAACCACAAACTATGCAATTTAAACACTTACTCACATTATGTTTTTTTGCTTTAACCTGCCTGTTTGTTCAGCCTGCCCTGGCACAGAACAAAATTATAACAGGTAAAGTTATCGACAAGAAAGACAATTCGCCCTTAATTGGCGTATCAGTAGGCGCTACAGGCGGTGTTGGCACGTTAACCAATGTTGACGGTACCTTCAGGCTTTCGGTACCTGCAACTGTAACAAGTTTAAACTTTAGCTACATTGGCTATAAGCCTTTAATACTGCCATTGGGTGCTCAAACTTCGTTTACTGTGAGTCTTGAATCATCAAGCACCAGCCTTAATGAGGTTGTTGTAATAGGTTACGGTACGCAGCGCGTTCGTGATGCTACGGGCTCGGTAGCTTCATTAAGCCCTAAAGACTTCAACAAAGGTGTTATTGCAACTCCCGATCAATTATTACAAGGCCGTATTGCCGGTGTGCAGGTTACTCCATCAAGTGGTGAACCGGGCGCAGGCGCAAGTATCAATATCCGTGGTGCGGGTTCTATCCGTTCTGGCGATGGCCCTCTTTATGTAGTTGACGGTGTTCCTTTGGATAACGGAGGAACAAGCGGTGGTTACGGTGTTGGTGCAGGTAACTCTTCGGCGCGTAACCCATTAGCTTTTATTAACCCTTCAGATATCGAAAACATATCGGTATTAAAGGATGCGTCATCAGCTGCTATATATGGTGCACGCGGTGCAAACGGTGTAATTTTAATTACAACCAAAAAAGGGCGCAGTGGCCAGGGGGTACAATTCTCCAGCAATTTCAGTGTGGCAAATACAGCAAAACGTTATGATGTACTTGGCCGCGAAGATTTCCTGAAAGCTGTTGCGAGTGTTGGCTCAAATGCCGGTACGGTAGCCCAGGGCGGTGTAGATTACGGTGGCAACACTGATTGGCAAGATCAGATCTTCCGTCAAGCTTTATCTCAAAATTATAACCTTGGTTTCGGCGGGGCAAGCAGTACTGCAAGCTACCGTGCGTCAGTAGGTTATGATGATCAACAGGGTATTGTTAAAAACTCAGCATTAAAACGCTTTAATGCACGTATCAACGCATCCAAATCGTTTTTTAAAGACGCGTTGAAATTTGATTTACAATCAACCTACTCGAACGTAAAAGATCAGTTTGCTCCAATTACAAACAACGCGGGCTTTAACGGTAGCTTAATAGGTGCTGCAATACAATTAAACCCAACTGCCCCTGTGTTTGATTCACAAGGCAGGTATTTTACCATATCTAACCCGGCTTATGATGCCAATGGTTTCCCTATTGGTAACGGTTTTAGAAACCCGGTATCATTATTAAACCAGATTGACGACAGGGATAATATAAACAGGTTCTTAAATAACTTAACCGCTACTGTAAGGTTATTTGAAGGCTTATCATACAAAGGCAATTTTGGTGCAGATATATCAAGAGGCTTAAGAAAAACCTTTTATGACCCAAAAGTAGTAGGCTTTACTGATCAAATTAACATTAGGGACCAAAACTTTCCATCACCGACAGGTAACGGTACTGCTATTTATCAATACAACGAGCAAACCAACTTAACTACAGAACACACTTTAAATTACGACAAAAAGTGGAGCGATAATAGCTCACTGACTGTATTGGCCGGTTATTCATACCAAACATTTAAAAACTATAGCCGTAACGAGTTTGGTTTCGGAACATCAAGACCTGGCGTATTGGTTAAAGATTACGATGATTTTAAAACACATTTAAAATACCCTGTAGGAGATAGTTCCAGCTATAAACTGCAATCATATTTTGCGCGTGTTAACTATTCTTATAAAGATCGTTACATCTTAACAGGTACTATCAGAAGAGACGGTTCGTCTCGTTTTGGCGAGAATCATAAATATGGTAACTTCCCTGCCCTTGCTGCAAAATGGCGTATCAGTAATGAAAGCTTTATGCCAAAAGGCGGTTTCTTTGATGATTTGAGCCTGAGGTTAAATTATGGTAAAACAGGTAACCAGGAAATTCCTTCTTACGCATCTTTACCAGTTAGACAAATCAATTACAACGGTAATTCAAATCCACAATTATACTTAGAAAACCCCGACCTGAAATGGCAGGCAAATACCACATATGGCGCGGGGCTTGATTTCTCCATATTTAATGGCCGTTTAACAGGTACGGTAGATTACTTTAAGAAATCTATTTCCGATCTTTTATTCTACCAGTATAATGCGCAGCCTGCCTTTTCACCCTATATATATGTGAACTTGCCGGGTAACGTTATTAACAAAGGTTTTGAGGTTGGTTTAAACCTTGCCGCAGTGCAAAACAAAGGATTTACCTGGGATGTATCATACAACATGACCTTTATCAAAAACAGTGTAGAGAACTTTGTAGGCAGGAATATCATAACAGGTAATATAGATGGGCAAGGCTTATCTGGTGCATACTCACAGTTAATTGCTAATGGGTTGCCATTATTTACGTTCAACGTGCCAAACTATTCAGGCTTAGATGCTGATGGTTTCGGTATTTACCCACAGGGTATTGACGTTTCTTCTGTACAAGGAAGCCCTAACCCTAAATTTACTGCCAGCTTAACCAATAGTTTCACTTTGAAAAATTGGAGCTTAAGCTTCTTCCTGAACGCTGCAACCGGTTTCCAGATCTATAATAACACTGCCAACGCATTCTTTTACAAAGGCAACCTTGTTAGCGGTCGTAACGTAACAAAAGCAATAGCAGAAACTAACGAAAATCCGCTTAACTCGGGCGAGGTTTCAACCCGTTTCCTTGAAAAAGGTGACTTCCTGAGATTAAGTAACGCTACTATTGGTTATACATTCCCGCTTGATGGTAGCGTGTTTAAATCACTAAGAATGTCTTTCACAGGGCAAAATTTATTCCTGATCACAAGTTACACTGGTTTAGATCCTGAGATCAACACTGATAAGCAAAGGGATAATGTTGCTTCAAAAGGTATAGATTATACTTCGTATCCAAAAGCACGCATATTCACATTAGGTTTAAATGCAAGTTTCTAAAAACATGAAAATGAAAAATATTATATCAAGAACAGTTATTTGCTGTATTGCTTGTTTAACAGTAGCGAGTTGCGCGAAATTAGATGAGAAACTTTATGGCTCTAAGTCATTAAGCGATGGTACTATAGGTGCTGCAGAACTTGGTGCGGTATATGCTCAATTAAATGGTCAAACTGATCAGGCGAATACTTACGCATTACAAGAGCATCCAACAGATGAAATGATGGGCCCTACACGTGGTACTGACTGGGGCGATTTTGGTACGTGGCGTAAGTTGCACACCCATACCTGGACCGCATCACACAACCAGGTTAACGATACCTGGGATCAGTTGAACATCGGTGTATTCCGTGCTACACAGGTTGTTGAGAAGGCATCAGATACACAGATAAAGGCTGAAGCAAGTTTTTTACGCGCTTACTTTATGTTCCAGGTGGTTGACTTGTATGGGCAGCAACCATTCCGTGATCCAAACGCGCCTACCTCGGCAATCCCAACGGTTATGTCGCGTACAGAAGCTACAGACTATATGATTAAAGACCTTGAGTTTGCTGAAACCAATCTTCCGCAAACCTCAGCAAATATTGGTAAAGCAAATAAAGCAGCAGCACAGGCATTGTTAGCTAAAGTTTACTTAAACAGGGCAGTATATAATTCTGCTACTGTTGGCGGGCCGTTCACTTTTGCTAAAGCAGATATGGATAAGGTTATTGAGTATGCTAACAAAATTACCGCAGCGGGCTACACTTTAGAACCTGCCGGTAAATACTTCCAGGATTTTGCATGGGACAACTCAGACCAATCTCATGGTAATATATTTGGTATGTACAACACTACCGAAAACGCTCCGGCGTCAGCCCAAAACCGCTGGAAAATGGGTTTGCATTATAACCAAACACCAGATGGCTGGAACGGCTTTACCACATTAGCAGATTTTTATGATTCATTCCAGGCAACCGACGAGCGCCGTGGTGTAGCCTACCCTGGGTTAACTGATAAAATAGGTTTAAGGGCAGGTTTTGCTATTGGCCAGCAGTATGGACCTGGCAATAAAGCGCTAACGCAGCGTAGTGGTAAGCCATTAGTGTTTACAAGAGAGGTAAACCTTAATTATTCTACAGAGGCCCAGGGTATCAGGGTGTTTAAGTATTTTCCGCAGCCAAATGCTGATGGTACAGTACCTAATAGCCCTAACGATAATGACTACGTGTTTTTACGTTATGCCGATGTGGTGTTAGAAAAAGCCGAAGCTATTATGCGCGGTGGTACTGACCCGGGTGGCGCAACAGTTTTAGGGCTTGTTAACTCAATACGTACACCTCGTGGTGCTACTGCATTAGGTGCTGTTACAGAAGCCGATATGCTTGCAGAGCGCGGCCGTGAATTATACTGGGAAGGCTGGAGAAGAAATGACCTGATCCGTTTCGGTAAATTTAACGATCCGGTTGATCAGCGCCCCGCTACTACTGATAAAACACGCACGCTTTATCCAATACCACAACGTGCGATTGATACTAACCCTAACCTGAAACAAAACCCAGGTTATTAATAACAGTTGAAACCAGTTTACAATTAGTTATATTTGATTTGATTTTTTAAACGTAGCGAAGCAATTCGCTACGTTTGTTTTTTATAATCTTTACGATGTTAAAAAAAAGCAACCTTTTAGCCCTTATCGGAGTTCTAATTGCCTTATCATCCTGCCATAACAGCGATGTAAAGAACCCTCTTTTCTCCCTGCAATCAAATGATGAGCTGGGGGTTAATTTTATTAACCAACTGGTTGATAAAAACAAAACCAACGTATTTACTTTCCGTAATTATTATAATGGCGGGGGCGTTGCCATTGGCGATGTAAATAACGATGGGTTAAATGATATTTACCTTACATCAAACCAGGGGAGCAATAAACTATACCTGAATAAAGGCAATTGGAAATTTGAGGATGTTACCGATAAAGCAGGCGTAAAAGGGACTAAATATTGGAGCACCGGCGCTACCATGGTTGATATAAATGGCGATGGCTGGCTTGATATTTACGTTTGCCACAGTGGTAATATTATTGATAAAAAAGGGAACGAGCTTTTTATAAACCAGCACGATGGTACTTTTAAAGAAGAAGCCGAAAAATACGGGCTGGTAGATAATGGGCTGTCAACACAATCTATATTTTTTGATATGGATAACGACGGCGACCTGGACTGCTTTATACTCAACAATTCTTTCAGGCCTATTGGTTCGTTTGATTTTAGCCAAAACCTTCGTGCTGTGTTCGATCCGTTGGGCGGCGCCCGGCTGTATCGTAACGATGGCGGGCATTTTACAAATGTTACTAAAGAGGCCGGTATCTTCTCCAGCGATATTGGTTTTGGGTTAGGCGTATCTGTTGCTGATATTAACCAGGATGGCTACCCGGATATTTACGTATCTAACGATTTTTTTGAACGCGACTACCTGTACATCAACCAGCATAACGGAACTTTTAAGGAAGACATACAAGCAGAAGCAGGCCACCTGAGCCTGGCGTCGATGGGGTCGGATATCGCGGATATCAATAACGATGGTAACCTGGATATTTTTACCACAGAGATGTTACCCGAAAGCGATAAACGAATGAAACAAATAACCTCGTTCGAATCATTCGATGTGATCAAGCTTAAGCAGCACGATGGGTATTACAACCAGTTTATGCAAAATTGCCTGCAACTGAACAACGGCGATGGCACCTTCTCTGAAATTTCATTTAACGCAGGGGTTAGCGCTACCGATTGGAGCTGGGGCGCCCTATTCTTTGATATGGATAACGATGGCTGGAAAGACATATTCGTATCTAACGGTATCTATAAAGACCTTACCGATCAGGATTACATCGAATTTTTGGGCAATCGCGAAAACATGGACAAGATTGCCGAAAAGAAGAAATTTGATTATAAAAACTTTGCCGACAAAATGGTATCAACACCGGTTAGCAGTTATGCTTTTAAAAATAACGGCAACCTTACCTTTACCAATAAGGCGCACGAGTATGGGCTCGACCAGTTATCGTTTAGTAATGGCGCTGCCTACGGCGACCTGGATGGCGACGGGGATAACGACCTGGTGGTAAATAACGTGAACATGCCGCTGTTCATTTATAAAAACAATGCAGAAAAGCTGCACAATAATTACATCCAGTTAAAACTGCAGGGCGAGGGGCTTAATCGCTTCGGTATAGGTGCTACTATAAAAGTTTTCTCAAAAAACTCATCAATACTACAGTACCACCAGCCAACACGTGGCTTTGAAAGCAGCACGCCGCCAAACATCATTACTATAGGCCTGGGTAAAGTTAAACAGATAGACTCTGTGATGGTGATATGGCCGGGTGGTAGGTACCAGGTTGCCAAAAATGTACAACCCAATAAGGTTTATACCTATAAAATTGCCGATGCTAAATTGCAGTATAATTTTACAAAGCCACCGGTAAAAACCTTGTTTGTAGAAGCAGAGAAAACCCTGTTTGATTCGGTGC
The DNA here is from genome assembly GCF_001636615.1 of Mucilaginibacter sp. L294. Lineage (GTDB taxonomy): Bacteria > Bacteroidota > Bacteroidia > Sphingobacteriales > Sphingobacteriaceae > Mucilaginibacter. The sequence goes on from NZ_LGEK01000001.1 coordinate 32,731, forward strand.
CTAAACATACCGAAGACGGCTTTATTGATTTTGATAACGAGCGCCTGATGCTGCAAATGCTATCAACAGAAAACCCTTACATGGCAAAAGGCGATATCAATAAAGATGGGCTTACCGATTTTTATTTTGGCGCTTCAAAGGATAGCCCCGCCGCTATATACGTGCAGCAAAAAAATGGCAGGTTTAAGCAGTATATCCCTGATGATCTGGCTAAACAAAGTTACCTTGAAAACGCCGGCGCGGTATTTGGCGATTTTGATGGCGATGGCGACGAAGACCTGATTATAGGCGTAGGCGGCAATGCCGAAGAAGCGGGTACAAACATATATTACCCGCGCTTTTATGAAAACGAAGGAAAGGGTAACCTGCACCGTAACGCGCAAAAGGCCATACCGGTAGCTGTAAACGCATCTGTAATAACCGCCTGCGATTATGATAAGGATGGCCACCTTGATCTGTTTATTGGCGGGCGCAGTGTACCCGGCACTTACGGAGCATCGCCAAATTCATACGTAATGCATAACGATGGTAAGGGCAACTTTACCGATGTTACTAAACAGGTTTTAGGTGCCGATGTAAAGCCCGGGATGGTTACGGCAGCGCAATGGGCTGATATTGATAATAACGGCTACCCCGACCTGATAATAACAGGTAACTGGATGGGTATAAAAATATACAGGAATAATAAAGGGGTATTTACGCAGGATAAACAGCTTGATGGCTACAAAGGATGGTGGGGTAGCCTGCAAATTGCCGATATTAATAATGATGGCAAACTGGATATCATAGCCGGCAACCTGGGCCTTAACTCAAAATTTAAGGCATCCGCTACCGAGCCAATGAAAATTTATGTAAAAGATTTTGATGGTAACGGCACCAAAGAATGTGTAACATCTATTTACAGGCAGGGTACCGCCTATGTATTCCATATGAAGCCCGATCTGGTGGGGCAAATGCCTATCCTCAAGAAACAGTACTTAAAATATAAGGATTACGCCGGCAAACCGTTTAACGAAGTTTTTACCGATAAGATGTTAGAAGGCGCCGAAGAACATGAAATGAACTACCTGGCATCGGCAGTATTTATAAATGATGGTAATGGTAAATTTACCTGTAAGCCACTGCCTTACAATGCGCAACTATCAAACGTAGGCACCATTTTGTGCGATGATATTGATAACAGCGGCACGCCATCCATTATACTTGGTGGTAATTTTTACGGCTTTAAGCCCGAAGTTGGCCGTTTAGATGCAAGTTATGGACAAATTTATAAGTATACTAAAAACGGATTTGTTTATATTTCACCAGCCAAAAGCGGTATTAAACTTAATGGGCAGGTACGCTCATCATTAATGATGAAAAACAGCCAGGGAGATAAATACTATTTATTCGGAATAAACGACGATAAGCTTAAAGCCTATAAATTACGTTAAGCAAATATGCCAGCAGCTAAACCAAATAAGCCCAAAGTTAAGCCATACAAACAAATATTATTTTTCTGCTGTGTAATACTGGCGGGCATTGCCATGTACACATCATGCCACACCAAAAAAAGTGGCGATGGCATTTTTAAGTTGTTATCGGCAGATAACACCCATATCGATTTTGTAAACAAAAACACCGTTTCAGATTCGGTGAATATATTAGATTACCTGTATTTCTATAACGGGGCAGGCGTAGCATCGGCCGATTTTAATAACGATGGGCTGGAAGATCTGTACTTTGTATCAAACCAGGGGCCTAATAAACTATACCTCAACAAAGGCGGCCTTAAATTTGAAGATATTACCGCCAAAGCAGGTGTTGCCGGTACCGGCAACTGGAAAACCGGCGTAACCGTTGTTGATATAAACGGCGATGGTTATAAGGATATTTACGTGTGTGTAGTATCTGGCTACAAAGGCTTTAAAGGGAAAAATCAGCTGTATATCAATAATGGCGACCTGACGTTCACCGAATCGGCTGCTAAATACGGGTTAGATTTTGCAGGCTTCTCCACCCAGGCATCTTTTTTTGATTATGATAAAGATGGCGACCTGGATATGTTCCTGCTAACTTCATCGGTACACAGTAACGATACCTATGGCGACTCTACCCTGCGTTTTAAAACCAGCCATGATGCCGGCGACCACCTGTTCAGGAATGATAACAACAAATTTGTTGATGTAACCGCAAACTCGGGCATTTATTCGGCACCAATAGGGTACGGTCTCGGCCTAAGTGTGGGCGACCTTAATAACGATGGCTGGGACGATATCTACGTAAGCAACGATTTTTTTGAACAGGATTACTATTATATAAACCAACGTAACGGTACATTTAAAGAGGAGTTGAAAAACGCATTCGGGCATACCAGCTTATTCTCAATGGGGAACACACTCGCCGATGTTAATAAAGACGGGCACCTGGATGTGATAAGTACTGATATGTTGCCCGAAGAAATAAAGGCGCTAAAATCAACCATCAATGATGAACCGCTTGATATTTATAACCAGGAGGTAAACGCCGGTTACTATTACCAGTACTCGAAAAATAGCTTGCAGTTAAATGTGGGCAACGGTAAAAAGTTTGTTGATATCAGTTTGTACTCGGGCGTGTCGGCCACCGACTGGACCTGGTCGCCCCTGGTGCAGGATTTTGATATGGATGGCCGTAAGGATATGTTCTTCTCAAACGGTATCAAAAAACGGTTAAACGATATGGATTACCTGAAATACCTGGGCGACCCTAACGTGATAAAAGATTTCAAGACCAGCCGGTTTTTCGACAAGGAAAAAATTAACCTGATGCCCGATGGTGATGTGCACAATTACCTTTACCGTGGCGAAGATAAGCTGAAGTTTAGCGATATATCGGCAGGGAATGATATGCGCGATCCGTCCATCTCGGCCGGTTCGGTAGCGGTTGACCTGGATAACGACGGCGACCTGGAATTGGTTACCAATAATATGGATGCACCGGCTTTTGTATACCAAAACATGACGATGGAAAACCATAAGGACAATAAGCCGTCGTATCTTAAAATGAGTGTTAAATACACTAAAGCGAATGTAGATGGTATTGGTACCAAATTTTTCCTGCGCTCAACCCAACAGGTAGATCATCAGGAGATCCAAACCAGTACCGCTTATGAGAGCACACAGGGTACTAACCTGCTGTTTACCTTTTTGCCAGGCGATAAACCGGTAGAACTGATGGTGCTTTGGCCCGATAATTCATACCAGGTGATAAAAGATTTTAGCCTGAACAAAAAAACTGTTATTACTTACGATAAGGGTAAAACCAAAACCACTACCGATGTGCCGGCATTAATCGGCAACTACATCAGCGATAAAAAGGAGTTTACTTCCGTAGATGTAAAGGCAACTGTTTTGGCCAGTATGCAGCCCTTTGAAACCCCCGATTTTAACTATTATAATTTGTTACCGCATGCTTATTTACCACACACCCCGGCCATTGCTGTTGCCGATGTAAACAAGGATGGTATTGAAGATATTTATGTGGGCGGAGTAGCAGGAGAGGATAAATATATTTTAGCAGGCAGTAAAGATGGTAAATTTACCAAAGTAGCTGTTGATGCCTTTACTGCGTTTAAAGATCGATCAGATACCGAAGCCCAATGGGTAGATGTAAATAACGATGGCCTGCCCGATCTGGTAGTGTTTAGCGCCAGTCACCCATTTTTTGAAGCAGCAAAAATTGTACAACCACGCCTTTATATAAACAAGGGCAATTATAAATTTGAATATAAAGCATTGCCATTTGTGGGTGCTTTAACATCAAAAATACTGGCGTATGATTTTGATGGCGATGGCCTCAAAGACCTGTTTTTTAGCAGCAGCGTAAACTTTAGGGATTACACCAAACCCGCATCATCAGTTATATTACTCAATAAAGGGAAAGGTAACTTTGTTGCCGCACCTGCAAATCAATATGCAGATCTGACCAGCATTCGGTACATAACAAATATTTCAACAGCAGATATAGACCATAATGGCGCTGCTGATATCATTGTGAGCGCAGAATGGCAACCGGTGCAAATATTTCTGAACAAGAATAAAAAGCTGGTTAAATTCTCATCGGCCCTGCTTGATAATGAAAAAGGCTGGTGGCAATCGGCCATTATAACCGATGCCGACGGTGATGGCAAGGCCGACCTTATAGCCGGTAACTGGGGCGATAACAATAAATATAATGTAACAAGCACCCAGCCGCTTTATGCCTATAATAATGATGTTGATAATGACGGGAAAAATGATTTGATATTATCCTATTTCTATAAAGACAAATACTATCCGTTTCGCCCAAAGAATGATTTGGAGCAGGAACTCCCTTTCTTGAAAAAGGAATTTTTGAGCTATCAAAAAATGGCCGATAAAACCACCACCGAAATTTTTAAAGACAAACTGAGCGATAGTGGTCGTTTAGAGGCTAACCAGTTCAGGAGCATTTTTGTGAGTGATATTTTAAACGCCAAAAAAATTACAGAACTGCCATACTTGTATCAACAGGCGCCAATCCGTTCTATCACTCCGCTTAACAATCAGCAGAGCGATATTTTGCTGAATGGTAACTTTTGGGGTGTAGTACCTTACGAAGGTAAGTACGATGCCTTAGGCCTGGTAACCACGCATTATGATAAACGTACCAAACAATTAGCAATGCCCGAATACTGGTTGAATGCCATGCTGAACCCACAGGAGATAACCCATCTTTACCCATACAAAACCGCTACGGGTACAAGTTTTATTATCACCACGTACGATGGTAAGCTGATGCTGCTAACCAAATAATTATCTTAAAAAATTGGGCAGTAAATTTTAGTGACCCAGTTAGCCGTATCTTTTTCGGCAAGCCTGTTGGTGATTAATGATTCAAACGGCATTGCGGCTGATGTTAAACGATGCGCCTTTTGGTAGTTTCTTAACTGAGCAAAGGCATTTAGCACGGTGTTTTTACCGCCTTTAACCTGGGTTTCTAATATGTTAGCATTTTTAACCAGCTTGTTTATTGCCGCATTTTTACCCGGGGTAATTATTGTATTAATAGGTACGGCAACTGTTACAAAATAGCCGCCGGTTTCAGCCGGGTGTACATTCATAATAGGCGAATCAACAACTGCTGCATGTTCTGCGCTGATCTGTTTTTTTAACTCGGCCACCTTGTTGTAAATAAGCCCTGCGGCGGGGTAGTCAGTTGTACTTAATGTAGTTGCAAGCACAATAGGGTGTTGTATTTTCGATATCGTGAAATTCATACCGTACACATTGATATCTGCCTGAATAAACTTCTTAAAATCGGCTAACACCGCGTCAATATCTTTGGCTATTCGTTTAATTTTAAAGTATTCGGCAACACGTTCAAAAGGGTTAATGCTGCTCTGTATTTCGGCAAACCAGGTTACATCGCACATCCCTTCGCCTGTTGTAGCATAGGTTATCACACTATTTAGTTCAATATCGCCTTGCCTGATAAGCACATGCATCTCGCTATTGGTGTTTTTTTGCAGGGTAAAGCTGATGTTTTTATAACTGTAAGATGAACTATCGGTAGCTACGTGTTTGCCCGGCCACCATTTGACCCATGGCCTTTTGTTAACAAGGAATTTTGATATGTTTACATCTGTAGCATCTATTTCAACAACACGGGTTGCCTGTATTTTTTGAGGGATAATAAAGTAAACACTTATAAAGGCTAAAAAAAGGAAACCAAAAATAAACAGAACGGGTTTTTTCATACAAGTACAGCAACAATTTACGGCAAAATAAAACTAATATTTTTACCCAATTTAAAACATAAAAGTACTTATTTAAGCTGGTTAAAATCAAACAATTTATGTGCCCGGCAATTTGCTGAAAAACCTTATATTAGCCCATAATCTCACAAAAAAGCCAATATAATTTTGATGGTGCAAGCCATCTTTTTTCTAAACCCCAATAAGCTGTTATGAAACGTTTCCTGTTTTTAATTGCAGGTGTAATTTTTGTATTTGCATCTTGTAAAAAAGCCGACTACCAAAAGGTTACCCACGATCCCGAACTTTACCGTGTTACCGTAAAAAAACTAAACGATATTGTTCTTGAGAATAACTTTCCACCTGTTATAGCATCCCGTAATTATGTTTATGCTAACATTGCCGCATACGAGGTAATTGCCGCCGGCGACCCAACGCATTACCGTTCATTAGCCGGGCAAATAAAACACCTGCCGGCCATGCCCCAACCAGATAAGGGCAAGGAGATAGATTTTCAGTTCGCATCATTACTATCGTTTTGTATAGTAGGAAATGCCGTTACTTTCCCCGAAGGTAGCATGTCTGTTTATGTTGATGAGCTGAAGCAAAAAGCCAAAGATGCGGGTATGCCATCAGATGTGTTTAAAAATACTGTTGCTTATTCAGATACTGTTGCTAAGTCCATTATGAAATGGAGCAAAAAAGATCATTACGCGCAAACCCGTTCGGCAAGCAAATATACCGTTGTGCGTAAGGATGGCCGCTGGATACCTACGCCGCCCATGTATGCCCAGGCACTTGAGCCGCATTGGGGCGAGATCCGCACGATGGTGTTAGATTCGGCTTCGCAGATCCCTGCACCCGAGACGCCACCTTATAACATGACGGATAAGAACAGCGTATTCTACAAAAGCGTAATGTATGTAAAAGGTAAGGTTGACAGCCTTACAGAAGATCAGGCCCACATGGCCGATTTTTGGGACGACAACGCTTTTAAGCTGAACGTAATAGGCCACGCCTCGTTCGCCACAAAAAAGTTTGGCCCGGCCGGGCATTGGATGAATATAGCCGGTATAGGATCGAAAATGAATAAAGCCGATTTTAACACTACCGTGGCAGCATATACCAAGGCTTCAATAGCCTTGTTTGATGCCTTTATTAACTGCTGGTATGTTAAATACAAAGCAAATAGCGTTCGCCCCGAAACGGTTATTAATAAACTGATAGATCCGGATTGGAAACCGCACATCCAAACACCGCCATTCCCTGAATATATCAGTGGGCACGCCGTAATATCTGCTGCTGCCGCCGAAACCCTTACTGATAGTTATGGCGATAATAAAGCCTATACAGATTCATCCGAAAGTGAGTTTGGTATCCCGCCGCGGTCGTTCAAATCATTCCGCGAAGCTGCTCAAGAGGCTGCCACGTCGCGTGTTTACGGAGGTATACACTATAAAATTGCCTGCGATATTGGCAACGCGAATGGCCGCCAAATAGGCGATTTAGTAAACAAAAAACTGCAATTAAAAATAAAGTAACGATACTTTTTATGAGAAGAATTGTATCAATTATCGCATTGATAAGCCTGGTTACTGCCAAAAGCGTATCGGCACAAAACCCCTGGTTGATAAAAGCCGATAAGATAGACCCTAACAACTACTATGGCATCACCGCGGCTAACGGTATGATAGGTATCGTATCGTCGCCCGAGCCGTTTAAGGTAAAAAACGTGGTGCTTGCTGGTGCTTATGACTTGTATGGCCGTGGACGGGTGAGCAATTTTTTGAACAGCTTTAATCTGCTTAACATGTATCTTGAAGTTGATGGCAAACGTATCGACGCCAAAATGGTAAGCAACTTTAAACAGGAGCTTGATATGCAGCATGCCGCCTTTACCACCACGTTTGATTATGGCGACAAGGCAAGCATCAAATACACCTATTACTCACTGCGCCAGCTGCCTTTTACGGTTTTGATGGATGTAGCCATTACCGCTAAAAAAGCCATCAACGTAACTGCTGCCAGCGTAATGGAAGCGCCCGATGCTTTAAAGGAAGTACAGAATTATTATAATGAGATTGACAGGCCGCATGTAACCATCAGCCTGCTAACCTCAACTGCTAAAAGCCCTACAGGCAAGTTGCAATTATGCGCATCAACCTCGTTTTTGTTTAACGAGGAGCACGGCAAAGAACCCCGTGTTATCCACGAAATGTGGGACAATAATATGCACCTGATGAAGTTCAGCCGTGCTATCGCGGCCGGGCAAACGTATAAATATGGCGTTACCGGCTCGTCCATAACATCGGCACACCACGCCGACCCATTGAACGAAGCGGAGCGCCTTACCATCTTTGCCAAACTGGAAGGCCGCGACAGGTTGATCCAATTCCATAACAAAGCATGGGATGAGCTTTGGAAAAGTGATATACAGATAGAAGGCGACGCGCAGGCGCAGCAGGATGTACACAGCATGTTGTATCACCTTTATTCGTTCTCGCGGGCGGGTACGGCCTTATCGCCGTCGCCAATGGGCTTATCAGGTTTAGGCTATAACGGCCACGTTTTTTGGGATACCGACCTGTGGATGTTCCCGGCTATGCTGGTGATGCACCCCGAGATTGCCAGATCAATGGTGGAATATAGGTTTGAACGATTGGAGAATGCACGTAAAAATGCTTTCTCGCACGGTTACAAAGGCGCCATGTACCCATGGGAGAGTGCCGATAGCGGGGTAGAAGAAACGCCTGTTTGGGCGTTAAGCGGCCCGTTTGAGCATCATATCAGCGCCGATGTAGCCAATGCTGCATGGGCTTATTACTGCGTAACGCAGGATAAACAATGGCTGCGCGATAGGGGGTGGCCTATCCTTTCTGCCACTGCCGATTTTTGGGCGAGCCGTGTAGAGCGCAACGGCCCCGGGCATTATGATATTAAGAATGTTGTTGCTGCCGACGAATGGGCGGAGAATATCGACAATAATGCCTTTACCAATGCTGCCGCGCAGGCAAACCTGATGAATGCTACCGCTGCCGCTAAAATATTAGGTATGCAGGCCGATACCGATTGGGTGAATGTGGCTAATAATATCCCCATCCTTAAAATGGCAAACGGTGTAACGCAGGAACATGCCCAGTATAAAGGTGAAGGCATTAAACAAGCTGATGTTAACCTGCTTGCCTATCCGCTTAAAACCATAACCGACCCGGCGCAGATCAGAAAAGACCTGGAGTATTACGAAACCCGTGTACCTAACGAAGGTACCCCGGCCATGACCCAGGGCGTATTTGCCTTACTTTACGCCCGCCTTGGCGACGGGCAAAAGGCTTACCATTGGTTTAAGGAAGCATACGAGCCAAACCTGAACCCGCCGTTCAGGGTGATAGCCGAAACAAAAGGGGGTACCAACCCATACTTTGCTACAGGCGCGGGTGGTATAATCCAGGCCATGTTGATGGGTTTCGGTGGATTGGATATTACACCAACGGGCATCACCCAAATAAAAAGCAAGCTGCCACCCAACTGGAAATCGTTAAAAATTACCGGCGTAGGGGTTAATAAGGCAACCTACACGGTAAAATAAAATACTGTCGAGACGCGATACTTCGCGTCTCTTTTTGTTTATAGGCGAAATTTAAAGTAACGCAGATAATACATAATTCATTTCTCTGCAGCGCTGGTATTTTATAAATTGCTTTATGAAACGTATCAGCCTGTTCATCATCTCCATTTTAACCATTTCTGCATCGGCACAAACTACTGTGAAGCAGGATGCGGGTATCAAACAAATGGTTGATGAGGTATCCTCTAAAAACATTGAAGCCATTGTGCGTAAACTGGTGAGCTTTAAAACCAGGCATACCCTAAGCGATACCGTAAGCAAAACCGAAGGGGTAGGCGCGGCACGTAACTGGATAAAGGCAGAATACGAGCGATACGCCGCTGCATCAAACGGCCGCATGAAGGTGGAGTTTGATGCGTTTATTCAGCCGCAGGGTAACCGGGTAGATAAGCCAACGCCGATGAAAAACGTGCTGGCCATCTTAAAAGGAACAGACACGACAGATAAACGCATCTACATCATATCGGGCCATTACGATTCGAGGGTAACGGATGTGATGAATATAAAAGATTTTGCACCGGGCGCGGTTGATGATGCATCAGGCACCGCGGTATCAATGGAACTGGCGAGGGTAATGGCTAAGCGATCGTTCCCGGCAACCATTATATTTATGGCCGTGGTTGGCGAGGAGCAAGGGCTTTATGGTTCTACCAACGTAGCCAAACGCGCTAAAGCCGAGGGCTGGCAGATTGATGCCATGCTGAATAACGATATTGTTGGCAACACCTACGGGATGGAAACCGGGCTGAAAGATAACCGCAGCGTGCGTGTTTTTAGCGAAGGCGTGCCCGCAGTTGAAAATGAAAAACAGGCTGCCACGCGTAATTCGGTAGGGGGAGAAAATGATAGCCCGGCCCGCGAACTGGCCCGCTACACTAAAGAAATTGCCGAGCGATATGTAGAACAACTGGATGTGAAACTGATCTATCGCCGTGACCGTTACCTGCGTGGCGGCGACCATACACCATTTTCGCAACAAGGTTATACCGCCATCCGCATCACCGAAATGAATGAGGACTTTAACCGCCAGCATCAGGATATCCGCAAGGAAAACGGTGTGGATTACGGCGATCTGCCCGATTTTGCCGATTACGACTACATTCAGAAAGTTGCCCGCATGAACCTTACGGTACTGGCCAACCTTTCTCTTGCACCATCCGAACCGCAAAATGTTGGCATTTTAACCAGCGGATTAACCAATAAAACCCAACTGAAATGGGATGCTCCTAAAGGCAAAGCGCCCGCAGGCTACTACGTGCTGATGCGCGAAACCATCAGTCCGTTTTGGGAAAAGAAATTTTATGTGACCGGCACCAGCGCCAATATCGGTTACTCAAAAGATAACTACCTGTTTGCCGTGCAAGCAGTAGATGCAGATGGGCATGAAAGTTTGCCAGTGTTCCCCAAACCTGTGAGGTAGGTTTATAGCTGTTTGCAGCTGCGAAACCCTACACCCTCGTCAACTTCACCGGGGCCGTATGGTTAGCATTCCACTGGCATACATAGATGCTTTTATCTTCGTCGATGCATACGTCGTGCCCATGCATAAAGGTCGCGTTTTTGGCTTGCAGCGTTTGCTGTAAAACACCGTTTTTGTAAACCGGTGCTTCGCCGCCGGGGTTGGATATTACCTTGTTGTCCTTATCCAAAATGGTTACAAAGCCCGAGCCCTCAAACTGCTTGCCCTGGGCATTTTTCGACCAGCAAACGCCCGCATAGATATTACTTTCGTTTATAACCGCCCTGCAAACGTACATGCCGGGCATATCAATGCGCTTGATGAATTTGCCATCCATGGTGAAGATCTTAAAGCAATTTTCCTCGCGCGAGGTGCAGATCAGCACCGGATTACTTTGGTTGCGCGTGTCTACCGTAATGCCGTGGGCATTGTGCAGGTTATGGTCGGGATTGGTGTTGTTATGCCCACCAAAATGGCGGATGTATTGACCCTTGCTGTTGTATTGGATGATATAGTCAGACCCGTAACCATCTGCCACATAAATATCGCCGTTGGGTGCTACGGCTGTTTCGGTAGGCTTAAAAAGTTCCGTGTCTTTATAGATGCCTATAGTGCGTGGGTGGCCAATGGCAAAGATCAATTTACCATCAACAGTGGTTTTTAGCACCTGGCCCGATTGGCCGTAGGTATTGCCGGTACGGTCTAAAGCCCAACCGCAATCGGTTAATAATAAAAAATCTTCGCCGCCTTCTTTGCTGATGCTGAGGCCATGCCCGCCGGGCAGCGCAGTTCCCCAATAATCAAGCAACTTGCCCGATTTATCGAAGATGAGGATGTTGTTATGCGTATGGTCGCCCAGCATAATGAGGCGGCCTTTACTGTCCTGTACCATCTCGTGGCAATTAGCCAGCGGGGTGTTGGTTACGCTTACTTTAGCCCAGTTTTTATCAACTTTATAGGTAAAGCCGTTATGGCCAATGGTTTGCTCGTCGGGCTGTTTATCCTTGTGCAGTATAGCAAAGCTTTTTGTGGGAACGGTAGCGGCAGCTATAGATGCTATGGCGGTATTCTTTATAAAGTTCCTTCTTGAGTTTTTCATTAGTTGATATGTCGGATTGAATAATTGGGGCATTCAAATATAGTAAGCTATGCCAATAATGCGTAATTATTCCCCCTGCTTATCATCATAATGATATCTGTTCATCAGTTTCAACAATACCCCATTCGTCCAGCCGAAGCCATCCTGTAGCGGGTATTCGCCGCCGCCTGCGGTTAGGCTGGTATCAACCACGTTGTATTTTTCAAGCAGTTTACCGGTCTTCTTAAACACGCGGATGTTGAGCTGCAGCCAGCGGGTAGCTATGTCTTTTGCCAGTTCGCTGTGGCCGTAGTTTTCCAACCCGTCAATAGCCATGTATTGCAGTGGGGCCCAGCCATTTGGGGCGTCCCATTGCTGGCCGCTAAAGTTTAGGGTGGTTACGAGGCCGCCGGGTTTTAAAAAGTTTTGCTTTAAGCCATCGGCTATTTTTTGTGCCTGCGCGGGTGTAGCTATCTTAAATTCCAGCGGGAAAACAGCGGCTAAGGTTTGTACGGGCGAAAATTGTTTAGTGGCCCAGTTATAATCGCCAAACCAGCCGGTTTTTTCATCCCAAAAGTATTTTAGTATAGCCTTTTTGCGTGCCGTAGCTTTGCCCGTATAAAGCGCGTAAAGCTTTTGGTTGCCTTTAAGCTGGTAAGAGTGGGCAATGGTTAGTTCCAGGTTATACAGCAGGCAGTTCAGGTCTACAGGTACCAGGTCGGTAGTTTTAATGGTGCCTAACTTGTTGGGGTCATCAAACCAGCGGCTGCTAAAATCCCAGCCCGAAGCCGCCGCCGCGCGGATATGATGGTAAAAAACAGGCAGCGCTTGTGTGGTGGTTTTGGCTGCATCTACGTCTTTAATATAGCTTTCTTCGCGCGGCTCGTCGCTTTCGTCCCAGTAACGGTTAAGCAGGGTGCCATCGGCCATGCGCACCGCGCGATGGGTTGCCTTGTTATTTGTTAAACCGGCACCGCCCAGCATCCAGTAATTGTATTCTTTTATCAATTGCGGCTGATATTTAGTTAGGATAGCGTTGCCCTGGCTTTTGGCAAGCAGGTTTACCATCAGCGAGAAAAATGGTGGCTGCGAACGGGTAAGGTAGTAAGCCCGGTTGCCATTCGGGATAAAGCCGTAGGTATCTATCAGGTAAGCAAAGTTATCTATCATATTGCTGATAACTTTTGTTTGTTTGCTTTCCTGCAGACCCAGCATGGTAAAATAGCTGTCCCAGTAATAGATCTCGCGGAAACGGCCACCGGGTACAATATATGGGTTAGGCAATGCTGCCAATGATGATAGCTTTGAAGCCGCATCGGGCTTGCGTTGCAGTACCTGCCACAAGGTATCTATATGCTTGCGGATACCGTCCTCAATATCGGTCTGGAAGGCGTGCGTACCGGCAGGTACGGTGAAGTTGGTTAGTACAAACTCTTTCAGATCGAAACCAGCTTTGCCTAACTGCTCGTTATAAGCCTTCATGATAAGGGCCGGGGCATATTTCGGCGTGCAGTCTACAAAGGTTTTATTATCGGGGAATATATCTGACGATTGCACCGATTCGAAAAGGCCCGGAAATAATTGGCGGGGTGTTTTTTGCTGCGCGCCTGCAACAAAGGTACAAAGCATTAAAGCTGCCACAATTAGGTTCTTTTTCATGTATTTAGGGGCTAATAACAAACACCTAAATATAAGTAACAGAACCTTAGTTTTCGTTGTTTTTTAAAGTATCGAGCTTTAAAAGTTTGCGTACCATTAAAAATATCATGTACACAATAACCGGGGCGGCTACCACATCAATGGTATAATGTATGTGTTGTACCAGTAACAGCACCATCACAATGATGATAGAGATAAAGCCAAGGATCTTGTCGTTACGCTTCTCCAGGCATAAAAATATCAGCACAAGGGTTGATGTATGGCCCGAGAAGAATAAATCGCGGGTTATCACATTGTGCCCGTAAAATACACCGGTAAGGGGGTCGGTAAGGTGTATTAACCCACGCGGCGGATCGAGCGCTATAAACGTGATGGTTAACATCCGGGCTATATTGATGAAAATAAGCGTCCAAACGTAGTTGATGTATATAACAGGATTGTAAAGCGCCCTTACAAATATCAGGGTAGCCATACCCCAAATAATGGTGAAAATAATGATAGATACATCGTAAGCGGGTAAATGGGATAATATCCAATCATTTAACACAACGCCCTGGCGATTTTGTATGTAGCTGAAAAATATGGGTAACGAGGATAATATGATGGCAACGATGAAGGAGCCGATCAATAATTTATCACGTTTTTTTGGCGATTGAAGCGCAGCAATCCAGGCTCGTTTGATAGAAGGGGTACCTAATTCCGTCACTATAAAAAATTAATTATGGAACGCAAATTTACGAAAACCCTGAATATTAAATAAGGGTTAATTGAATATTACAATTTTGTTAGAATAGCCCCATGCAGTACCTGAAGGGTGTTTATGCTGATTATATAACATAAAAATTATTTGAGGTGAAGCAACCATCGCCCAAAGACCGCCGTAACCCTAATAAACATTTAAACCATTTTAACATGAAAAAGTACATTTTAGGGATATCGTTAATGATAGCGGTAGTTGTGGTTGCAATTGCAGCTTGTTCAAAATCTGATAGCGGCAGCACGCCTACGCCAACAAAACCAGACCCCAGCGCTCCGGCACCTGATGCTACCGTGAATATATCAAACTTTGCCTTTGTGCCTGCAAGTGTAACTGTAAAAGCAGGCGGTACTGTACAGTGGACAAACTCAGACAGTGCGCCCCACACCGCTACAGACCTTAACAGTGCTTTTACCAGTGGTAATTTAGCGCAGGGTGGAAAATATTCCTTTAAATTTACTACCCCGGGTACTTATACATACCATTGCCTTGTACATTCCATGATGGCTAACGCAACGGTGGTAGTTACACAGTAAATATTAACTGATCTTTTTATAAAACAGGAGGTTTCGTGTAAACGAAGCCTCCTGTTTTTTTAGGCACCCACCAACTAAGCAAGTAAAACTTTTAATACACAATTTGCCGGTATTAATAAATTGATAACTTTACTATCAACCAAATACATCAACAAAACCGGTATTATGAAAAAACAAAACATAAGCAGGCGCCAGTTTATTGGCACCGGGGCAATTGCGGCCACGGGTGTACTGTTACTTTCAAAAGCATCGTTCGCATCCTCATTTTTAAGGGCTGCTAATAAACCAAACTCAGTAATAAATGGCGTACAGATAGGGGTTATAACCTATTCGTTCCGTAGTATGCCCGGCACTGTCGAAGACCTGCTGAAATACTGTATCGACTGTAATATAAACGCCATTGAACTGATGGGTGATGCTGCCGAAGCCTACGCAGGTGCGCCAAAGCGTGCGGCCGACCAAAGCTGGGCCGATTTTGCACCAAAACTGGCCGAATGGCGAGCAGGTGCAACCATGGATAAATTTAAAGAGCTGCGCAAAATGTACAATGATGCCGGTGTAAGCATTTATGCCTGGAAACCAAACGCTTTAGGCGCTAAAAATACCGATGCCGAAATAGACTATGCCTTTAATGCCGGTAAGGTACTTGGCTGTAACCACGTAACGGTTGAACTGCCCGATGAGGCCCAAACCAAACGCCTTGGCGACCTGGCCACCAAACATAAAATGATGGTTGGTTACCATGCCCATACGCAGGCAACACCAACGCTTTGGGATACTGCCTTAAGCCAATCAAAATACAATGGTGTAAACCTTGATATTGGCCACTATGCATCGGGTACCAGCAGTAGCCCCGTGCCGTTCATTGAAAAATACCACGACCGTATTACCAGCATGCACATTAAAGATCGTAAGTTTCATGACGGGCCAAACGCACCCTGGGGCGAAGGCGATACACCGATAAAAGAGGTATTGCAGCTGATGAAAAAGAACAAATATAAATTCCCGGCTACTATTGAACTGGAGTATACTATCCCGGCGGGATCTGACGCTGTGGCCGAAGTGAAAAAGTGCCGCGCTTATGCTGCCGACGCCTTAAAATAATAATATATTTATCTGACACCTTTTAACGGATCGGTGCGTCTACCTTATAGGAGATGCACCGATCCGTTTTTTGCATCCCGGGGCGCAATTAATTAAAACACATATATGAAAAAATACCTTTACCTTTTTCTCCTTGCTATTGTTGGCAGTAGCTGCAATTACACTATTTATGATATGAACCGGGGCGATTTGAAGATGGCCAAAAAAGACACCTACCAGGTTGAATATATGGCTGATATCCCTGAAGGTACTACAGCTACCATTACTTACCGTGGCGAAAACAATGTAAAATATATCGAAGAAAGCCACAAAGGCAAACTGGATAAAGTGGTTACAATTCCATCCGGCCAAAGATGTAGGTTTACGGTAGATGTTAAGTTGCCGAAAACCACCCCGAAAAGCAGTTTACATACCTTTGTAAAAGTGGATGGTGAAACCATTGTTGAAGAAAACCAAAGTGGTAAAAGTGTAAAATTCCGGATTGGGTTTACACTACCCTAAGGCCTCTGCGGGAAATACCCCTCTAACGCAATAATAAAGTTAACCGCAAGCACAGGCTGAATGAGCGATTGGTTTGCAGGTATGGCTTTAAACTGGGTTGGCGACTGCGCTTTGTACCGGGAGGGTATACCTTTATAGTCTGATACCGTTTCCGTCCCCACGTAATCGCCTATTTCATAAGGGATACATAAGTTATCCCCTACACCGTTGTGTATAGGTACGCGGCTGCGCAGGTCAGGCAATCTAACGGTGTCGGAATTAATGCTCCCGTACCTTTCATATAATAACGTAAACAGGGCAGGGTTTTTCTGGCCGCTAAGAGGCGAACCATCGCAAAAAGCCCAGCCTCTGGGGGCAAAATCGCCGGCAAATATTCTTATTTCACCAATGAATTGATCGTCGTCGTAATACATAATATAATAATTTAGGTTTAACTGCGCATAGGGTATTTACCCTTAAGCGAAATAATAAAGTTTAAAGGCAGTGCAGGTTGCATGATGGTGTGAGTGCCGTTAATAGTTGGTTGCTGGTCCTTATCGGGTATGCCGTTGGTGCGTAACACACCTACTCCGTTTTGCGCATTCTGTGCATCATTAATTGTGGGCTTTTCTGCACCTGCTTTTTGGCCCAGCCTGTAATAGGCGAGCCCATGGCCTTGCCCCATACCCACCGGGCCACGGCCGCGCATATCGGGCAGGTTAAAATATTCCGCATCGCCGCCATAGGTGTTGCCAAGTATGGTATATAACGCTTCATTACCCCTTATAGGTAGCTTTTGCCCGTTACAGGATGCCCAGCCATTAGGTGGGGTTGCAAAAGGGACTATTCTTATCTCGCCAATATATGGATCCATGATTTTTTGTTTTAACGTTAAGGTTTTGCGCCCCTGTAGGCAATAATAAAATTAATAGTAAGCGCGGGCTGCGTATTAACGGCAGCTGTTTCGGGCGCGCGGCTGTAGGTGGCAGGTTCTTCGGCGCGGCCGGTGTTGTTACGCAGCGTAACAAACTCATCTCCTACGGGCTTGCCTATAGGGTAATCAGTTAAATTTTCGCCCTGGCCAAAATGCATGGGTAAGCGGCCCCGCATATCCGGCAGTTTAAAATTATCCTTACCATCGCCGCCGTAAGTGGTGCCGATAGCTTCATACAGGTCGGGGTACGAGTATTTGTTAAATTCCTGCCCCTCGCAAGGGAACCAGTATTCGGGCGCAAAGTTGAAGGACACCATCCGTATTTCTCCAATAATTGGGATCATAGTGTTTAAAGTTAGGTTGTGGTTATCTTTTGATATTCAGGTAAATGTATTTTTTATAGGTGATGATGAAAAGGGTATAAAAAGCTTTTTAAAAAGTGGATATAACCCGGGATTACTTATTTTAGCCGCCTGATGTATCCACAGCTACTTGCCCATATAAAACGCCTGGTGCAGCTTACCCCCGCCGAAGAGCAATTGCTATGCGATAGGGTGGAGCTGCTGAAATTCAAAAAGAAGGAGATAATCCTCGAGCCCGGCCAGCATTGCAAAGGCGAATACTTTGTACTAAGTGGTTTATTAAGGCAGTATTACGTAAATGCCAAACTGAACGAGCAGATAGTGCAGTTTGCCCTGGAGAATTGGTGGGTTGCCGACCACGACAGCATTGTGAACCATGTGCCCGCGGGTACCTATATCCAAACTATTGAGGCATCGGAAGTATTATTGCTGCACAACCGGGATAAAGGCCCACTGCTGGAGCAGATTCCCAAACTGGATACCTACTTTAGGCTAACTATGCAAAGAGCGTTCATAGCCTCACAGCGCCGCATAGGGTTCCTGTTTAACCAAACCGACGAACAGCGTTTCCATTACTTTACCGCTACGTTCCCCGATTTTGTACAGCGCGTACCCCAATACATGCTGGCATCATACCTGGGCTTTACCCCGCAGTTTTTAAGCAGGATAAGGGCGAAGAAACCCCCTAACCCCCTGAAGGGGGAACCAAAGTAAAGTGTTTTTTCAAAAGTTCCCCCCTTCAGGGGATTAGGGGGTAATTTCTTAACCTCAGTTCATTTTTTGAGGGGGTGTTTATGTGCAACTTTGTCTTAACAAAAACAAAGACAAATCATGAAAAGGACAAACATTTTACAGACACAACCCGATGCATATAAAGCAATAATGGCTTTAGAAAACTTTGTAATAGGCAGCGAGATAGAACCCCTCCATAAAGAACTGATCAAACTCCGCTCATCACAAATAAACGGTTGTGCTTATTGCCTGGATATGCATAGCAGGGATGCCCGTAAATTAGGCGAAACCGAGCAACGCATCTACACCTTAAGCGCCTGGAGAGATACCCCATTCTTTGACGAAAAGGAACAAGCCATACTTGCTTTAACAGAAGAAACCACGCTGATAAGCAAAGGCGGCGTATCTGACGATACTTATAACAAAGCGGTTGAACTTTTGGGTGCCAAATATGTAGGCCAGGTAATTATAGCCATCATCACCATAAACGCGTGGAACAGGATTGCTATAAGCTCACACTTCCAGCCGGCGCTGGAGAAATAGTTTTTCAGTTGAATAACAGCTGGTTACTTGCAAAGTAGCTATTTGTTAAGTAATTGATTATCAATAAATTCAAAATATTCATGGTGTTCACGGCAGTGAACGAGAACACCATGAACAGAAAAAGCCGCTTACGTAATGTAAACGGCTTTTCTTATTTCATATCATTATCACCTATTTATAAGAAGATACGGTTGTGGTTTTTATGCTCAGCATAAAGGTTTTACCAACGCTTATTTTGATGTTTTTATCTTGTATCAATTCCTTGATCGCATCATCGGTTTTAAGGGCCTCATACAAATCGCGGGCTACAGCCGAGCCGCTTATGTTGTTGGTTACCTTGCCATTCTCCATAGCCAGGCTAAAGGTATAGCCCGATTTTCCCCTGTCGCCGGCCGATTCAAAATCGGTGATGTTCAGTTTAAAAGTTTGATCCTCATTCAGGCTCCTTTTCAGATGCAGGCGTATAACCGGGATGTATTTTCTCCAGGTTGTTAAATATTTTCTTTCTTCCATGTGTGTGTGTAAAGGTAGGGTAATTAATCGGTTACCCTAATTATTCTACCTTTTCTCTATCACCGGGAACTGAGTTATACGTAAACGGCTGCATCCGTAAGGTATCAATATCAATTCTTCTTCCTCTTTGGCTGTCTCAAAATTCCAGATGGTACTGAATGGTAACGGCCCAGCCGACTCATTATACAAGCCCCATGTTGGGATACGCCTGCCCTTTGTTTTGATCTGGATAGGAGCGTTGGCGGGCGTCCACGGGTTGGCGCTCACCGCCTTTAAGTTCTCTACTTTATAGCTGTCGGCCAGTTTGTTATCATCAACTCTTATTAAACCATAGTTCCACGGGGTAGTAGGGCGTATCTCGGTAAAACTGTTGCCGTAGTCTATCGAGTCCTTACCGGTTTTAACAACTTTTTCTTCTTCGCCAATTTTTAAGGCATAAACAATGGGGCCGCGCTGAACAGAGATAGAGTTTTCATAACCTGTGTTTTTAAACACATGCATGGGCAGGGTTAATTCTATAACGTCGCCCTGTTTCCACTCGCGGGTTATTTTTACTATCTGGTTGCCATTGGGTTGCTGGTAATCAGCACCATTTATTTTGATGGATGCCTTGCTGCACCACTCAGGGATACGCAAACTAAGCGGAAACGACACGCTTTTTTTACTACCGAAAGTGAACTTGATGGTTTCATCAAACGGGTAGTTGGTTTCCTCTTTAAAGGATACTTCGGTGTTATTACCCACAAAAGCTTTCACCTCGCTTGCCGAATAAACCAACGCTGCCAGCCCTTTATCAGGCGTGGCATACCACAGGTTCTGCGTGAATTTTGGCCAGCCCTGGTGCATATTTGATGTACAGCAGGCATAACCTGTTAGCAAACCAAAGCAAACGTCGGTACCATCGTGGTTGATGTCAAAATTGCGGACAGCCCGGGTCAGCATTACCTGGTTGGCTTGCTGAAAATACTGCCTGCCAACAAAATTCTCGTCTATTTGCGTAGGCATCACATTGAAGGCGATTTTTTCCAGATGGTCGGCATAGTTCACATCGCCGGTAATGGCCAGTGTGTTTTCCAGCGTGTACATCATTTCCACGGCGCTGCAAAGTTCCGATCCCTGCGTTGGGTTGTTGCCATGCAGTGATTCGTCCCCGCCAAACATCCCCGGTACCGATTCATTAAACCTGCGCAGGTCTTTAAACCCTTTTGTCATAGCGTCGGTATATTTTGCCTCGGGGTGGTACTGGTAATATATAGCAGGTTCTTTCATACCCTCGGCAAGGTTTACACCATGGATGCTGTTATCTGTAGATAGCAGGTCGGTATTCAGGAAAGCGTTTGTAAAATCAAAGGTTTGCTTGTGTACCAGGTCGGCAAGGTCAAGTAAAAACTTGTCGCCGGTTTGGTTATACAGCCATAATACCATGGCCAGGTTATCGCCGCCGCGGTAGCGCGCCCAAAAAGTCCAATGATCAAGCGGGTGTGCCGGCAGCTCTTTTAGCTGGTACTTAAAGTAGTTGGTCATCAGGTTAATAACCCTTTTGTCGCCGGTGGCCGAGTAATATTGTTGTAAAACCTTCAGCATCACAATTTTTGGCCACCAGTCCTGCGCGTTATCGCGTTGTATGCCTGGTTCAGGCCCAAGATCTTTTGAAGGGCCAAAGTAGCCATCGGGGCGCTGGCTTTTTATGCTCCATTCTATCCAGGGTTTTACTTTTGCTATCAGCGCTTTATCCTGTAAGATGTAGGCAAGAGGCAGCAAACCGTCTATCCAGTAGGGGCCGCGTTCCCAAAGGTCGCCGTCGCCGCCAAGCCAGCCGTTGCGTTTGCCCATTACAAGCGGGTATAGTTTATCCAGGTTGCCCGTAGCGCCGGTTTTTTGGCGGATCAGCATCTCGCGCAGCCAACCCTGGGGTTTTATAGCGCCAAGCGGCAGTTCGATATAAGGGTTTTGGCGTAAAGGTGCTTTGGCTTGCGCATAAACAGCAATGGATTTGTTATTGGTTTGTGCTAAAACATTTAAAGAGCTGGCCACAAGTGCAACTTGCAGGATCAATTTAATTTTCATGATGATAGTGTAGCGTTAGGTAACTGAATTCGACTTTACAATAATAGTCAGTAATACAGTTAAAACAAAAACCACCTTAAATTTAATTAGGCGGGTTTTGGCCCTGCTGGCCTAACCGATCATTTATTTTTTATTTTTTGCAATAAAACGCTTTAAGCCCCGTTTATACTTTTTAATCCCCGCGTTTATGGAGCCCATACATCAGGCATCACATACATTAAAACCTGTTCCTGCAATTGCTTTGCAGACAGGAAATGGTGTGCCCGTTGCTATGATAGCCGGCTCTAAACTCACCTACGCTTTCCTTAAAACAAGTAAGGACTTTATTAACTAAGCCCCAGCCATTGTTGGTTTTGGGGCCGGTCACAAAACAGTTGTTTTTGTTATCTCATTAAAGCTTACTTATGAATTTTTCTGCATCCCGTACCTGGGCAGGTGTCGGTTTTATACTGCTTTTTTTAATAAATGCAGGCCTTGTTATCACAGGCTTATTTTTCAATTATCTCTGGTGTACCATTGGGGGTATCTTGCTGGCTTCGGTGCAGATTTTGCTGCATGGGCAGTTATTTAGCAGGCAACAGGTTTTACAAGAAAGCCTTTTATCAATAGGTGATTTGGAACTGGTTATAGGGCGGTCGCAAACAAATACACCCTTAAGTATCTCAACCGGTAACGGGCCAAATTTTGATGCCGGCTACCGGTATGTGCAATGCTGTGATACTACTTTACAAATGGCCGGCAATATGCTTTATACAGAAATTGGTGCCGGCAATTGCCGCATGCCCTACCGCATGAACCTGTTAAATATAGCATCATTAAACACTGCTACCTTTGATAAAGGGTCGGTACTGGCGTTTTCGAGGAGTGCAAAAATGAGTGATTGTGCCCTCAACACCGGCGTGCTGGGCATTGTGCCCGAATTGCTGAGAGGTGGGAGTGACCTGGTTTGGCGCATGGACCGTTTGGAAGCCTTTTACCGAAATGCCGATGGTTCATTTAACGAAACCCTGTTTAAAAAGGCGGCTAACCGGCCTTATATTAAAATGATAGAGGTTAGGATAAGCGCTGCCCACTTTTTACCTGATGTTTCAGAGATCTCTTTAAAATGTTTCGTCAACTTCCTGGAGCGGCTCAAGGTACTGTCGGGCGGTAAGCCCATAGGTGTTTGTTTGGCTGTGGCCGATCATGAGCTATTTACAAGGCTGTGCCGCGTTATGGCCGATAGTGTTGTATACCTGGACTTTGTGACGGTGGATAGTGCATCACATAATAGGCCTGTTACAGCCTTATTTACAGCAATTGATGCTGTACGGTTTGCCATTGCTAAATATAAATTACCAACAAAGATCATTGCCTCTGGCGACCTGGTCAAGGAGCGTGACATACTACAGGCCATTGGGCACGGGGCGCATGCCTGCTATAGCGTTCGCCCTTTTCAGGCTTCCCTTGGTGCTGCCCGGGGGCTTGTTAAACCCACAACCAATAGTAAAGTAGCGGCTATTACAGCCTTTCATCGAAATACGCTGGCTGCCACTTTTAGGTTGATAGATGCCTGCACGGCTCAACAAGCCACGGCAAATAAACAGGCCCTGCTAAATTCTGAATTAAATTAATTTTTAACCCATCTATCTGATATGATAACTCAACCCTTAATAATGCCTGCAAGGGAGCATGAACTGCTAAAGAAGCATTGTGCCCATGCAACCCTTTGCGATTACAACTTGAACAAACTTACCACCGAACTTAAGAATGCCAGTATTATACCCAAAAGCCAGTTGCCGCATGATGTGGTATGCCTTAGTGCTGCAATCAAATTCAGGGAGGTGAATAGTGGGAAACACTACGCTTTTAGTATTGTGGAACCACATGAAGCAGATATCCGGCAGCAAAAAATGTCAGCGCTGGCGCCTTTATCTATTGCCTTGTTGGGCTACCGTAAAGGGGCGCTTGTTGATTGGCAGATGCCCGGCGGGGTAATGACTTTTGAAATATTAGAAGTTGTACAGCATGCCTGAAAACGAGTTGCCAATTGTGAATATTTAACCCTTAACTTATGAAACAAATTATAGAAAACAGCCTCATAGCAGGTACGCTATTTATATTAATTGTATTGCCATTTATAATACTTGGCCGCAAACTAAAGAAAAAACGGGAAGCCGGGATGTTAAACAAGCTGAACGAGGCCGCCCGGGGTTATGGTTTAAAGCTAACCCGTTATGTAGCGATCAATAATAATTTGATTGGCTGGGACAGGGAGAACGCCGCGCTACTATTTGCATTGGATGAGGAAAGGCCGGAATACATAAAGCTTGATGGTGTTGGCCGGTGCTACACGTTAAAAAAAATGAATGGCCGCGCGGTGCGTTCAATAAGTTTGGAACTGCAGGACAGAAATGGCAGGCTGATAAACAGCATCCCTTTTTACCGGCAGTTTACTGATAGCGAAATGACCTTAAAAAAAGCGCTTAAGTATGCTGCTGAGTGGGAATTGATCGTTGCAGCCGATATTAAGGAGCGCGGTAATAAATTAGTTAATTTGCAAAGGGCGTAGCGTGGACACCAAATAGACACCAGCCAATAAAAAAGCCTTTAACACTATGTTAAAGGCTTTTTTGTGTTCTCGATGAGATTCGAACTCATATCGACGGCTTCGGAGGCCATAATTCTATCCATTGAACTACGAGAACAATATTTGCGCAAATATAGAATATTTTTGGTGGCGGCTGTTGCTAAAAAGTTTGCGTAACCGTTTTATCCGGTGCATCCAGGCGGGTGCTTTTGCGGGTGCCGTTAACAGTCATGTGTACAATGTTCAACTGGTCGTTATACAAGCTTTGTAGCAGGGTTACCTGTGCATCTATCTTTTTAGGGGTAGCTATCTTGCCCGATTCCAGGTAAATGTTCACCGCCTCGCGGTTTATCTCAAACCCGATGTAGGTAAGGGGTAAAGCCGTCCCGGTTGTTTTTAGCTGCAAATGGCTGTTGATATAATTTTTTACCAATACATCCATAGCGGCATGCATGTCGGGCTTGGCCAGGTCTGCTTTGGCATGGAATTGTTTTTCAAGCGCCAGTTCAAAATCATCGGTAAAAATGGTGCATATAATCTCTAACTGGCTGTCTTTAGCGTTAAAACTCACATCAGTAGTACTTACGTGCAGCGGGTGGAATTTTGTTTCCGCCGGTTTTTTAACAAAAAACAAACCTGTTAAAATGTAACAATATAATAGAGATTTACCTAAAAAAGCAGTCATGGCGCCTATGCGGTTCGTTTATATTTAAAAGCTGTTAAATTTACGCTTTCATCAAAGAAATATTATGTCTGATTTTGGTTTTTATTTCGGGTTAGGATGGAAACACATTATCAGCACCGATGCGATTGACCACCAGTTGTTTATCCTGGTGCTGGCATCGGTTTATACATTTAAGAATATAAAACAGGTACTGATACTGGTTACCGCCTTTACCATCGGCCACTCGTTAACACTGGCCTTAAGCGTGTTGGATGTGATCCGTTTCCCCGGTAAATGGGTGGAGTTTTTAATACCCTGTACTATTTTTATAACGGCTATAAACAACCTGTGGCGGGTAAATAAAAAAAACGGCAGCGTAAATGTAAATTACTGGCTGGCGCTTTTCTTTGGGCTGATACACGGGATGGGCTTTGCCAATACCATCCGTATTATGCTTGCCCGCGACCAAACCATAGGTTGGGGCCTGTTTGGCTTTAATGCAGGGTTAGAGGCCGGGCAGATAGTTGTTGTAGCCATAATACTGGTACTGGCTATGCTTTTTATGAATTTGGTGAAAGTAACCCGGCGCGACTGGGTACTTTTTATATCGGCAGGTGTTTTTGCGTTATCCGTACAGATGGCGTTTGAAAGATTGCCATTTTAAGTTAAATTTGATCTTTAAATAAACAATAATGAAGCGAATTTTTACAAGCTTTCTTCTTTCGGTAAGTATAGTGGGCGCTGCCTTTGCCCAGGATATACAAAACAACCCCGGCAGCAATCACGGTAACAAGTTTGAGCAGTTAGGTACCATATTAAATACCCCTAACGAGCAAAGAACAGCCAGCGGTGCGCCCGGTGTTAAATACTGGCAGCAACGTGCCGATTATAACATTAAGTGCGAGCTTGATGAAAAAAACCTGAAGCTAACCGGTAGTGAAACGGTTACCTACTACAACAACTCGCCAGATCCGCTTACTTATATCTGGCTTCAGCTTGACGAAAATCAGCATAATAGCCTTAAAAACTCGGGTTACCAGAGCAGTTCGGGTATGCCAAAGGCTACTACCACCCAAAACGTTGATAAAAACGAAGCGCGCAATGGCGATATTGACAACGGCCTTGGCGATATGATCACCAAGCTGACTGATGCAACAGGCAAAAACTTAAAATACACCATCAATAAAACCATGATGCGTATTGACCTGCCGACTCCGCTAAAACCGGGCGCGCAGTTTATTTTTAACCTGGACTGGAACTACAAAATAACCGACCGTATGACCGTTGGTGGCCGTGGCGGTTATGAGCTTTTCCCCGAGGATGGCAACTACCTGTTCACCATGTCGCAGTGGTACCCGCGCCTTTGCGTTTACAGCGATTTCCAGGGATGGCAAAACCACCAGTTTACCGGCCGTGGCGAATTTGCCCTTACCTTCGGAAACTTCCGCGTACAAATGACTGTACCTGCCGACCACGTTGTTGGCGGCACCGGCGAATGTATCAACTACAGCGCGGTGCTTAGCCCCGAACGTTTAGCCCGCTACAACCGCGCTAAAACAGCAGCAGCACCTGTTGAGATAGTAACCCTTGCCGAAGCTAAGAAAGCAGAGAAAGCGCCTGCATCAGGTAAAAAAACATGGGTTTTTGTTGCCAATAACGTACGCGATTTTGCCTGGGGATCATCACGTAAGTTTGTGTGGGATGGCATGGGCCAAAAGGTTAGCGGCAAAAACGTAATGTGCATGAGCTACTATGGTAAAGAAGCTTACAACCTGTACAGCAAATACTCAACCCGTTTGGTAGCCCACACGGTTAAAACTTATTCAGATTTTACTTTCCCTTACCCATACCCGGTAGCGCAGTCTGTTGAAGCATCAAACGGTATGGAGTACCCGATGATATGCTTTAACTACGGCCGTACCGAAAAAGATGGCGCATACAGCGAAAGCACCAAAAATGGGATGATAGGCGTTATCATCCACGAGGTTGGCCACAACTTCTTCCCGATGATCGTAAACAGCGACGAGCGCCAGTGGACATGGATGGACGAAGGCCTGAACTCGTTTGTGGAATACCTTACCGAAGAGCTTTGGGATAACAAGTTCCCAAGCAAAAAAGGCGCGGCATACACCATTGTTGATTACATGAAACTGCCTAAGAACGAACTGGAGCCGGTAATGACCAACTCTGAGAACATTGTTCGTTTCGGGCCAAATGCTTACTCAAAACCGGCTACAGCGTTGAACATCCTGCGCGAAACCATTATGGGCCGTAAGTTATTTGATTACGCGTTTAAAGAATACGCACACCGTTGGGCATTTAAACACCCAACCCCTGCCGACTTGTTCCGTACCATGGAAGATGCCAGCGGAGAGGATCTGGATTGGTTTTGGAGAGGCTGGTTCTACGGGACCGACCCGGTTGATATCTCTTTAGATTCGGTTAAATACGCTAAGGCCGATCTGGATGGTAAAATGCCGGCTATGAGGCAGCGTGGTACGCCAAAAGTTGCGCCACCTGCTGTAAACAGTTTTGAGGATATCTCTAAAGTACGTAACCGTACCGATAAGGGCATCAAGTTCCAAACAGACAGGGATACTGCTGCGCAGGATTTTTACTGGAAGTACGATAGGGGTGTGGTAACAGTTGATACCGTAAAATTTGATGCTATTGTTAAGGCACAGCCTGCACCGCAAGCTTTTGCTACCGACCCTTTAACAGATGCTGATAAAACCAACTACAACAGCAAATATTTTTACGAACTAAACTTTAGCAATAAAGGTGGTTTGGTAATGCCTATCATAGTAGAGTTTACCTTTAAGGATGGCACCAAATGGACAGACCGTATCCCGGTTCAGATCTGGAGGCTGAATGAGAAGACAGCTTCTAAATTCTACATCCATGATAAAGAGGTTGCTTCTATAAAACTTGACCCAATGCGCGAAACCGCGGATATTGACGAAAGTAATAACTATTGGGGTAAAATGCCCGAGCCATCTAAGTTCCAGTTGTTTAAACAAAAGGCAGGCGGCCCGGCCCGTGGGCAGTCTGTAGGTACCAACCCAATGCAGGTTGCATCACCTAAATAATTAAACAAATTTTATACAAGGCCGCGCTTATTTAAGCGCGGCCTTTTTTGTTTATAGCCAATTGTTAATATTTATTTAATATTGGTGTTTGGCAAAAGGCTTAATTACAGAGAATTAAGCAATGTGGCTAATACAATTCTAATCTCATTCTAATAAGTGGTTAACGGCGCGTTAACATTGCCACGGCACATTTGAGGGAAATAATTTATCCCTTAAAATGAAAAAGTTTTACCTGATCATCTTAACACTTTTCTTCGCGGCAGCAGCCAACGCGCAGATCACAACATCCGTAGTAAGCGGTAAGGTTGTAGATCAAAAAGGCGTTACTATGCCGGGAGTAACCGTATCTGTTGTAAACACAAGTACAGGTACCCGTTACGGCTCGCAAACCAACGCCGATGGTCGTTACACCATCCCCAATGTTAACCCGGGAGGCCCTTATACTATAAGCGCTACTTTTGTAGGTTACAAAAAAGACGAACATACCGATATCAACCTTTCATTGGGTAGTACAACATTCAACATTGTATTGACCGATGAAACCACAAGCCTTAAAGAGGTAAGGATAACAGCAACAGGCGGTGCTTCAAAAACAGGTGCCAGCACCCGTATAAGCCAAAGCCAGATCCGCAACATGCCAACCATTAACCGCAGCCTGCAGGATCTTACCCGTACTACGCCACAAAGCAATAACAACTCGTTCCAGGGTACTAACTACCGTTACAACAACGTAACGCTTGATGGTGCTATTAATAACGATGCGATAGGCTTTAGCCCATCATTAGGCGGCCAGAACAATGCATCAGGCCAGGTGGGTAGTAGCACTCGTACCAGTCCAATATCGTTAGATGCGATACAGGATATACAAGTATTGGTTGCCCCTTATGATATTAAAATTGGTAACGTGCTTGGTGGTAGTATCAACGCGGTTACCCGCAGCGGTACTAACGATGTTACAGGCGCTATATATGGATATGGCCGCGGCGCATTTTTAGTAGGGCCAAACAATGCGGCTTTAGCAGCCGGTGGTGATGGCTCTAAACTGCCAAACACCTTTCATGATTACCAAACGGGCATCCGCTTAGGTTTACCTATTGTAAAAAACAAACTGTTCTTCTTCACTAACGAAGAGATTGCCCGCCGCCAGGACCCGGTTATCCGTGGTGCAGGCACAGCAGGCTCTACACAAATTTTATCATTGCAGGATGCTCAGGCCATTTCCAAGAAATTCTCTGATGCTGGTTTTGACGCGGGTACTTATGATAATACCACCATCTTCTCAAATTCAAACAAGTTTTTTAACCGTTTGGACTGGAATATCAACGATAATAACCAGCTAACCATCCGCAACAATACCATTAGCTCTACAGCTACCAACCTGGAGCGCGATCAGCAAAACTTTCGTTTTGGCGGTATCGATTATACCTCACATAACAACTCAACATCAACCGTTGCCGAGTTAAAATCGAGGTTATCTAATACGGTGAACAATAGTTTGGTGCTGGGTTACTCAAACGTGCATGATTACCGCGACCCGAACTCAAACCCTGCTTTACCGCAGATAGAGATAACAGGTAAAGCCCCGGGTTCGACCATATTTGTTGGTACCGATCGCGAGGCCGCTATTTTTGATATGCATCAAAAAACAGCCGAGTTTACCGATAACCTTACGTGGACAAAAGGCAAACACACCTTTACTTTTGGTACACACAACGAGTTTTATGATATTACATACAACTTTGTTAACGCCTGGAACGGCCGCGACGCCTTTAAAAGTGTTGCCGACTTCTTAGCTGACGCCCCTTCACGTATCCGTGCTAACTATAACTATACAAATGATACCCGCGATTATATTTTAGCTCATCCATCGGCACAATTTAATGTTAACTTGCTTAGTTTATATGGCCAGGACGAGATCCAGCTATCAGATAAATTTAAATTAACTGTAGCGTTACGGGCAGATTACGCCGGTGTGCCAAACAAGCAACCATTAAGCGATAAAACAACAAACGCACCAGTTGATGCAAACTACGGCAATACCTTTACATACACCAAGCCAAAGGATATTAAACAGAACTATTTAAACAACGTGGAGTTTAACCCGCGCGTATCATTCAACTATGATATAAACGGCGACCAAAGCGCTATTTTACGTGGTGGTAGCGGCTTATTTACCGGTCGTGTTCCGTTTGCATGGTTTGGTTACGCATTCTACAACAACGGCCAAACTTATGGCGCTTATGATGGCAACCCACCAGCAGCAGGTCCAAGCGTTGTAAAAGCACCAGCAAATGGTGGCGCCGGTGCTGCACAAGATAGAGGCCAAAACATTACTAACGCCGCCGGTGCTACCCAGGTTGACTTAATTGACAACCACTTTAAAATGCCACAGGTATGGAGAAGCAGCTTAGCGCTTGATTATACAACTGCCGATCAGTGGAAATTTACTGTTGAAGGTATTTATACCAAAGTTATCCATGATTTGAAATTCCAGCAGATAAATACGCTTGATCAGGTAACTTACTACCCTTACGATACCCAACATCAACAGCCTATATTTAATAATGGGGCAGATGTTAACAAAGGGAAAATAAATCCGTTATACACTAACGCTTACCTGTTATCAAACACCAGCGAGGGCTACCGTTACAGTGCTACCGCGCAGATTGGTAAAAACACACAGTTTA
The DNA here is from genome assembly GCF_001636615.1 of Mucilaginibacter sp. L294. Taxonomy (GTDB): domain Bacteria; phylum Bacteroidota; class Bacteroidia; order Sphingobacteriales; family Sphingobacteriaceae; genus Mucilaginibacter. The sequence continues at coordinate 63,323 of NZ_LGEK01000001.1, forward strand.
GCCCTGTAAGTTCATTAAACTTTACGGTTGCTTATACTTATGGTCATTCAAAAGATGTTACCAATGGTATCCGTAATTCAATGGAATCAAACTGGCAGTTAAACCAGGCATTGAACCCAAATAACCCGGGCTTGGCTAATTCAAACTTTGATATCCGTAACCGCATCGTGTCAACCCTTAATTTCAAACACGATTGGGATGCTTCTCAAAACTATACCGCAAACTTTAGCTTCTTCTTCAGCGCACAATCAGGTAACCCATACACTTATGGCTTCTACCCAAGCGCTATCGACGGAACAGGCCAGCAGGTTAGCTTAGCTTACATTCCTAAACAAGGCGAAACCGTTAACTTCTTCTCTGACATCCCGGCTACGCCTACCGCTCCTGCACAAATAGCAGCACAGCAGGCAGCAGCTTTTGATGCCTTCATAGATAAGAGCAAATACTTATCGTCTCGTCGTGGCGATTTTACAGCGCGTAACGCTGCCTTTACACCATGGAACAACCAACTTGATTTCCGCTTCGCGCAGGACTTTAAATTTGGGAACGGTAAACACAAACAAGTAATAACATTCACTTACGATATTGTTAACCTTACTAACCTGTTGAACAAAAAATGGGGCCAGTATTACTTCTCGGCCAACACGTTTAACTCAACAGCTAATATTGGCTTAACACCGGTTAAAGCAGGTACACCAACTTTCCCGAATGCTGCAACAACGTATCCAAAATACACGTTTGCAGACCCGGGATTACCGTACTCTGTTGATCTTTTCGCGTCGCGCTGGCAAATGCAATTCGGCTTGCGCTACGCGTTCTGAGTTCTTTTTTCACGAGTATAATTTAATCATCAACGCCCGCACTTTGCGGGCGTTTTTGCTTTATGAAAAACCTATCACCTGATAAATGAGTTGTATTAACAAATAACTAATATCATGCAGAAAGAAAACGCACCCGTTTGGTTCATTACAGGTTGTTCTACGGGCTTTGGCCGCGAACTGGCCACATTGATTTTAAGCAAAGGCTGGAAGGCTGTTATAACTGCACGCGATGCCGGTAAAATAAAAGATATAGCTGAGGGACACGAAGCATCAGCCCTGGTGCTGGAACTCGACGTTACAGATAAGACAATATACAAACAGCCATTGCCAAAGCACAGGATACTTTTGGGAAAATAGATGTACTTGTGAATAACGCAGGCTACGGGTATTTTACCAGTATTGAAGAGGGCGAAGAAGATAAGATACGCGCACAGTTTGAAACCAACTTTTTTGGCCTGGTGAATATGATACAGGCTGTCTTGCCGGGCATGCGGGCGCAAAAGAGTGGACATATTGTTAACTTTTCATCCATTGGAGGGCTAAGGGCTTTTACCTCTACAGGATATTACCATGCCACAAAATTTGCGGTAGAAGGGCTTTCAGAATCGCTATCACAGGAAGTTGGGCCATTAGGTATAAAAGTATTGCTTGTGGAACCAGGGCCGTTCCGTACCGATTGGGCGGGGCGTTCCACATCGCGTACCGAAACGCAACTGGATGATTACCGCGAAACGGTTGGCAAGCGTATGGCGGCCAGTTTAGAAGGCAGCGGCAAACAGGCCGGCGACCCTGTTAGAGGTTCGCAGGCTATTATTGAAGCGGTAGTATCCGGAGACACAAAACTCAGGTTATTGTTGGGCGAAATGGCCTATAAGCTGGCGAATGAAAAGCTGGATATGCTGAAGGAAAACTTTGAAGCGTATAAAGAACTTACATTAGGCTCAGACTTCCCGGAAAACGAAAGGTAAAACAAAAAGGCCCCGTTAGCTAACGGGGCCTTTTATATATTATGGTTCCTCTTTTAGGAATAATGGATTACACGTTAAACCTGAAGTGCATCACATCACCGTCCTGAACGATGTAGGTTTTGCCCTCAACACCCATTTTACCGGCTTCTTTTATGGCCGCTTCCGATCCGTTGTATTTTACAAAATCTTCGTATTTAATAACCTCGGCACGGATAAAGCCTTTCTCAAAGTCGGTATGGATAACACCTGCCGCCTGTGGGGCTGTAAAGCCTTTAGTGATGGTCCAGGCGCGTACTTCCTGTACGCCTGCGGTAAAGTAGGTGGCCAGGTTAAGCAAGCTGTAAGCGGCTTTAATCAGTTTATTTACCCCCGACTCAGTTAACCCCAGATCGCCCAAAAATTCCTGGCGTTCTTCAAATGATTCCAGCTCGGCAATTTCGGCTTCAATTTGTGCTGATATTACCAACACTTGCGCGCCTTCTTCTTTGGCAACAGCTTTTACCTGCTCTACGTAAGCGTTACCGGTGGTAACAGAACCTTCATCAACATTACAAACGTACATTACCGGTTTGGCGGTAAGCAGCCAGATATCTTCAATGTATTCTTTGTCCTCTTCGGCAACAGGGGCGGTACGTGCGCTTTTACCTTCCAATAGGTGGTTTTTGTAAACGGTAAGCACATCGTAGGTTTTTTTAGCCTCTTTATCGCCGCCGGTTTTGGCCATTTTTTCTACCTTCTGGATCTTCTTTTCTACCGAATCAAGGTCCTTCAGTTGCAACTCAGTATCTATAATTTCTTTATCACGGATAGGGTTAACCGAACCATCCACGTGTATCACGTTATCGTTATCAAAGCACCGCAGTACATGTATAATAGCGTTTGTTGCACGTATGTTGGCTAAAAACTGGTTACCCAGGCCTTCGCCTTTACTGGCGCCTTTTACAAGGCCGGCAATATCTACTATCTCTATAACATTCGGAACTATGCTTTTGGGGTTAACAATTTCCGTCAGTTTTGTAAGGCGCTCATCAGGTACGGTAATTACACCCACATTTGGCTCAATAGTACAAAACGGAAAATTTGCCGCCTGTGCCTTGGCATTTGATAAACAGTTAAAAAGTGTTGACTTACCCACATTTGGTAAACCCACTATACCACATTGTAAACCCATTTCTTAGTTATTTGTTGATTAGGTGAGGGGTTGATTGGAGCGAATAGTTTTTAAAACCACTCACCATTTTACTTAATAAACCACTCACTTTTAAAGCCGCAAAGATAACAGAAAAAACTGCCTTGTAATTTGAAAAAATAAACGACTTTTGCCAGCGTTACCACAAGCAACAAAATAAGGTATAAACATGTAAAAACGGGCTTTTATGGAAGAGATGGTTGAGCAAATAGAATTATTACTGAAGCAGGAAGATACTACGCAGCTGCAGGAATATCTGAATAACCTCAATATTTCTGATGTAGAGGAACTTATAGACGAGTTACCCGAGCATGGGCCAAAGTTTATCGAGATACTATCGATAAACAGGGCGGTAAACGTGTTCCGTATACTTGATTTCCCAACCCAGGAACGTATCATCAAAAAACTTTCGGGGCAAAAGGTAGGCGAGATCATCAACGAATTGCCGCCGGATGACCGTACCGCGCTGTTCAGCGAGCTGCATGGCGACACGGTAAAAACCCTGATACTGCACCTTTCACCATCCGACAGGAAAGAGGCGCTATCCCTTTTAGGTTATAAAGAAGATAGCGTTGGCCGTTTAATGACCCCCGATTACATTGCTGTTAAAAAAAGCTGGGATGTAAACCGGGTGCTCTCCCATATTCGCCGCTATGGTAAAAACTCTGAAACTATCGATGTTATTTATGTGATAGGCGATAATGGCATTTTGCTGGATGATATCCGGATCCGCGAGATCTTACTGGTAGACCCGGAAACAAAAATAAGTACCCTGATGGACGGCCGTTTAATATCACTTGACGCCAACGACCCACAGGAGGAGGCCATTAACATATTCAGGATGAATAACCGCACGGCCTTACCCGTTGTGGATGCTGAAAATATCCTACTCGGTATTGTGACGGTAGATGACATCCTTTGGATAGCAAACGAAGAATATACCGAAGATATCCAGAAAATTGGGGGTACAGAAGCGTTGGATGAGCCATATTTAGATATCAACCTGTTTCGCCTGGTAAAAAAGCGTGTGGGCTGGCTGATCGTGCTGTTTTTAGGCGAAATGCTTACCGCCACGGCCATGGGTTACTTTGGCGATGAAATAGGCATTGTGGTAGCGTTGGCGTTCTTCCTGCCGTTAATTATATCGAGCGGGGGCAACAGTGGCTCACAGGCGTCTACATTAATTATACAGGCCATGGCGCTGGGAGAGGTAACCGTTGCCGATTGGTGGCGGGTTATGCGCCGCGAGTTGCTTTCTGGTTTAATGCTGGGCGTTATTTTAGGTATAATAGGCTTTTTACGTATCACCATCTGGAGCGAGTTTAGTGACGTTTACGGGCCGCACTGGCTGCTGATAGCCTTTACAGTAGGTTTCTCGCTGATAGGGGTAGTTTTATGGGGATCCTTATCAGGTTCTATGCTGCCGCTTTTACTGAAAAAGCTTGGTGCCGACCCTGCTACGTCATCAGCGCCTTTTGTGGCTACTTTGGTTGATGTTACGGGCCTTATCATCTATTTCAGCATCGCATCTGTTATTATGCATGATATTTTGCACCCGGCAGCTCCTTTACACCCTACGGTAATAAACCATTTGCCGGTAAAGGCTGTGCATTAATTGCTACCTGAGTGAACATATTTGCGGCTTGTTCTGTTCCATTAAGAAATGGAACAAGTCAGGATGGAACAAGGTTTTGGTTGGCGTAAGCCGAAAGTTGCGCTGATATTTTATGACAAAGGTTAGCGTAGTGTAAATCATCCGGTGGATTTTCACATCCGTGGATAACCGCTATTTTGTTTTTAGTGTTTAGTTTATATCTTTAAAAGAAAATTAATTAAACCTTATTAACACAATGGAAACTGAAGAAAACTACGTACAACCGGGCGGCGAACCGCAACTACTTTTAACACAACAGGCACAGGAGTTTTTACAGCAAGCCGGTAAGTGGGCCATATTTTTAGGTATAGTGGGCTTTATATTTACCGGGTTGATCGTTATAGGTGCATTATCAGTAGGTACACTTATTACTTACCTGGCTACTGTAAACCCGTTGGTGCAGATCCCTGCAGGCATGGGTATTATTTTAACGGTGGTGTCTCTTTTAATAGCCCTGCTATTTTTCTTTTATTCGCTTTACCTGTACCTGTTTGGCAGCCGCATAAAAAAAGGCATGTATTTAAACAGCGCCGAAGAAACTACGCTGGCATTCAGTAAACTAAAATCGTTTTTTAAACTATGGGGTATTATTACCATCGTTATTCTACTATTCTATGTGCTCACAATTGTAATTACTATAGGAGCCAGCATGCTTGGCGCATCGCGCATGTAAAAACGCAAGCCTGTAAAATAAAAATACCCGCCTTTTGAGCGGGTATTTTTGTATAATTTAGGTTTGTTTATGTCTTTTACGTTAGAAGGAGAAATCCTCGTCGGCTTTTGCCACTTCGGTGTTTTCGCTAAATTCGTAGCGTTTTTCTACTACTTCCTGGTGGTCTTTAATGTAATCTACGGTGTCTTTTAACCCTTCAGCAAATTTCTCAAAGTCCTCTTTGTATAAAAAGATCTTATGTTTTATAAAAACCCCATCCTCTAAACGTTTTTTACTTTCTGTAATGGTTACATAATAGTCATTAGACCTGGTTGCTTTTACATCAAAAAAATAAGTCCTCTTCCCGGCCCTCACCTTCTTCGAGTACACCTCTTCACGCTCTCTGTTGTCAAAATCTCCCATAAATTTTTTTATTGTAATAGTTTTGGTGGCCTAAATATATATAAAAATTCAATTGCAAGTATTTAATTGCATTATAATTAAAGCTTTATTGAAACTTTTACGCCTTATGGGTGCAAAGGGTTGCGTTTTAGGCTTGTTCTTCTTCTTCGAGCAGTTGTTTTTCGTATAACTCAAAATAAGGGCCTTTCTGGTCCATTAGCTGGGTGTGGGTACCCTGCTCTATAATTTCGCCATTATCAAGCACCAGTATGTTATCGGCGTTTTTAATGGTTGATATCCGGTGCGATATAATGATGCTGGTTTTACCCTGCATAATACGCCCCAGGTTACTGAGTATCTCTTCTTCGGTGCGGGTATCAACCGCCGAAAGGCAATCATCAAATATCAATACCTGTGGTTGTTTCACAATAGCCCGTGCTATGCTCACGCGTTGCTTTTGCCCGCCGGATAAGGTTACACCACGTTCACCTATCAGGGTTTCAAAACCATGTTCCAGCTCAATAATGTTGTTGTAAACAGCGGCATCTTTTGCGGCCTGTTCAACGCGCGGCATATCCAATACATCGGCACTGAAGGCGATGTTGTGTGATATTTTATCAGAGAACAGGAAAACCTCCTGCGGTACAAAACCTATCTGTGAGCGGTAATTATCCAGGTTGAGCTGGGTAAGGGGTTTATCATCTACCAATATTTCGCCGCCTGTGGTATCATACATCCGCATAATTAAATTGGCGATGGTTGATTTGCCTGAGCCTGTGCGCCCAATAACAGCCATCATTTCGCCCGGGTTTACGGTGAACGATACTTGTTTTAGCGCCGTAATACCCGTATCCGGGTAATTGAAAGTTACATTTTTAAATTCTAATTTCCCGCTCACCGCATGCGGTGCCGCAATGGGCGAGATGATCTCGGGCTGCTGGTGCAAAAACTCGTTGATGCGTTTTTGCGATGCCGCGGCGCGCTGTATCAATGAGGTTACCCAGCCCAGTGATATAACCGGGAAAGCCAGCATATTTAAGTACACAATAAACTCGGCTATGTTACCGGCGGTGATATTCCCCTTCATTACCTCAACGCCGCCTATGTAAATGGTGATCACGTTACTCAGGCCTATCAGCAGCAGCATCGATGGGAAAAACAAGGCCTGCACTTTGGCCAGTGCCATGCTTTGTGTTTTATAATCTTCGCTTTCTTCGGCAAATTTTTCGCGTACAAAGCCCTCGCGTACGTACGATTTGATGACCCGGATGCCCGAGAAATTCTCCTGTACAAAGCTGGAAAGTGCCGACAGCCGTTTCTGGATCTGCTCGCTGCGAAACTCAATTACCGTATTTACATAAAATATGATAATGGCCAGTATAGGCAGTGGTAATATTGAAAATACAGCCAGCCTAACGTTTACCGTTACCATGGCGTATATAACCAGCACAAATAATATAATGGTGTTTATGGTGTACATAATGCCCGGGCCAAGGTACATGCGTACACGGCTTACATCTTCGGTAACACGGTTCATTAAATCGCCGGTGTTGTGGCGGCGGTAAAAGGCAAGGGATAACAACTGGTAGTGGGCGTAGATCTCGTTCTTCAGATCATACTCGATATGCCGCGACATCAGGATGATGGTTTGCCGCATAAAAAACAGGAACAACCCTCTAAGCAGGGCCAGCACCAACACTAAAATACCAAATAGTAACAGGCTGGAACCAAATATATCATAAATGATCTGCTGCCTGTTAAAGCCCGAGAACAGTTGGTAAACACCAATATTATCGGTAACCAGGTCAAACGCTACGCGGATAACCTGCGCTGGCAGCACCCCAAAAATGTTTGATATAATTACAAACAGCACACCCGGCACCAGGCGCCAGCGGTATTTAACAAAGAATTTATTGAGGTATGCGAGGTCTTTCATTTAGTTTTAGTCCGCAAGTCAGCAAAGTCCGCAAGACCGGAAGATGCTGCCTTGTGTTTCAAAAGTACATGTTTAATAGTAACTCCAAAGTAAAAACTGGCCATAATATTCATCTTTCCTTAAGCTGGCGCACTCGTGCCGCGTGTGACAGTATGCAACCTCGCTATCTAACTCACCCGGTCATCGTTTCGCTCGACCACTCTCTCTGATCATTCATTTAGATCGGGGCGGTTAGTATGCCGGAAATATATTTAGTGTGGGCTATTGGGCAAGCATGAACTGCTTGGATAACGCTGCCGCGTTACTCACATCCTAACACGACACAACAACAAATTATTTATAACTTTGATTAAAAAATCATGATGGTTCAACTGTCCGGATAACCATCACACCTCAGCGTTTTTATGAAAATTGCAGCATTTCTTTTCTTCAGCGTATCGATCCTTATCGCGCCACAATTTGCAATGACGGCCTCAGCACAGTCAACTGGCGTTGCTCTGCCTGTAAAAAAAATAAGCAACGATACCCTTTTAGCCGTTTACAAACAATCCATCAGTGATGTGTCACATGGACGTTATCTGGACGCTTCATTTGGCCTGTTAAAAAGGTTAGGTGTCGAGAGTTCAGAGCAAATTGATGACCCCGATGTTGTAGATCAATGGGCTCAGGTGATGTCCACCATGACTGGCGTTCCTACATTTAACAAGGCGAAAGGCGCAGACTTCCATGTGCCGAAAGAACAGATTGCCAAGCTAAAGTTGTCTAAAGCAGTCTCCGCTATCGATGAAATAGTCAAGCGTGCGCGTAAAACGCGTATAGTTATTCTCAATGAAAATCATCTGGATCCGCGTGGACGTGCTTTCGGCCTTGAAGTGGCGCGCGCATTAAAACCACTTGGTTATACGATTTTGGCGGTAGAAGCGCTTAGGCCATATGCAGATGATCAGGAAGAAAGTCACAAAATGGAGCAACTTGCTGCGGATGGCATCGTTAGAGGGCCGGGTGACTTTTATAGTGGATATTATTTTGACGATCCCGTTTTTGCCGATTTCATCAGGCAATCACTCGCGATGGGATATCGTCCGGTGTCCTACGAAACAGCCGGTCGCGGATACACAGATCAAGAACGCGAACAGGCACAAGCCGACAATTTTATTCGCCGCGGCGTGCAACTATTCCCTAATGGCAAAATTCTCATTTATGTTGGCGAGCGTCATGCAGCTGAGGGACCCATTGCAAGTGAAGAAAAGCCATATCTGAAAATGGCAGCAATCATTAAAAATAAAACGGGTATTGATCCTTTGACAATTGACCAGGCTGGATTGTCATCCATCCCAATGAACCGGCCCGACGTCGACCTCTACAGTATCGTAGCATCGAAGGCTTCGGGTTCTTCGGTTGTGTTATTTGAGCATGGCAAACCTTTAACCACCGGTCTTTTGGCTGGTGCGGTGGATTTGCAAGTAGTTCATCCGCCGCTTAAACTGATCAATGGGCGGCCCGACTGGATGTTGAAGATGAACCGATCTCCAAAACCTATTCCCGTTGCTCTGTTGCCAAAATCAGGTATTCGACTTGTTCAGGTTTTCGTTGCAAATTCGGCTGCTGATGCCCGGCCAATAGATCAGATAATCGTCAAGGCCGATAGTGCTCCGGGGCTGTTAATGCTACCGCGCATAGATGTTCGCTATGCTACACAGGATTTTCAGAATCAGCCGATTCGGACGTTAGATAAATAGGTCTTGATTGCGTTTATTACATCTGTAACGCTCAGTGGGGTTAATGTTTATTATCTTTAAACCGAACGGCCCCGTTCAGGTCAACAGCTTCCGGGAAGTATAGCTGGGTACAGATAATCCGGCCCATGGCATTAAAAACAACACGTATTATCACCCTCGATAAGGGGTTTTAAATAGGGAAGCCCGGACTAAGCTCCGGGCCTTCCTGAGATTACACTTTTTTCTTTGTGGTTACCTTCTGACGAATTTTCTGCGCAGCCCCTTAATTTCCTGTAATGCCTTGCGGAGCCTGGTGCCGGTTGCGCTGTTTTCTTTGTCATAGAACTTTGCAGTTGGCGGTGTACTGGCATGGAAGAAGGATAAGCGTGCAACCCGTGTTAGGGATAGGAGCGGATACCGGCCCTGAGCCTAAAGCCTGCTGGCGTATAAGCGGATAGCCCGGGCCGAAGGCAACACCCAAATAAGCCTTGTCTTTTATCATTCAACATTTCTCCCTTACCTATTAAATTAAAATACTAATATCAAAAAAATAAAAAGCATCCCCCAGTTGAACTTGCAAAACCGGAAAAAACCTCCGTCACATAGCTTTCATCTTTTGTTCATTATCGCTGCATAGCGAACTAAACTTTGCCACTATAAAAAAAACCTATACTTTTGCAGTGCTAAAAAATTAAGATTTGCCGCGTTCTAACATGTCCGATCAACAACCAACCGATAGTATTTTTGACCAGCTTAATGCTTTTGGGCATAAAAAGGTTGTGTTCTGCAATGACCCGGATACCGGTTTAAGAGGAATAATTGCTATACATGATACCACGCTTGGGCCTGCTTTTGGCAGCACCCGTATGTGGAGCTACAAATCGGAAGCGGATGCTTTGTACGATGTTTTGCGCCTTTCAAAAGGCATGACCTATAAGTGTGCTATTGCAGGGCTTAACATGGGCGGTGGTTATTCGGTGATCATTGGCGATTCGCGCAAGGATAAAACCGAAGCGATGATGCGTAAGTTTGGCCGCTTTGTAAAAAACCTTAACGGCGAGTTTATTACATCTGAAGATGTGGGCACCAACCCGCGCGATATGGAGTACATCCGTATGGAAACCCAGCATGTAACCGGCATCCCCGAAAGTTTAGGCGGCAGCGGCGACCCATCGCCTATTGCGGCAAAGGGGGTGTTTATGGGTATTAAGGCGGCTGTAAAAGAACTTTACGGTAACGATACCATAACCGGCCGCTCGGTAATTGTACAGGGCATAGGCCACGTAGGCGAAAACCTGGTAAAGTTGCTGCGCGATGAGAACGCTAAAGTTTACATCAGCGATATTAACGATGAGCGTACCCGCCAGGTATCAAAAAAATACGGTGCCGAGGCAGTGTCCAATAATTCGATATTTGATATTGATGCCGATATTTATTCGCCTTGCGCGCTTGGGGCAACCATCAATACCGAAACCATTAAGAAATTAAAATGCGGTATCATAGCCGGATCGGCCAATAATCAGTTACAGGACGAGCAGGTGCATGGCGAAATGTTGCTTGAAAAAGGCATCCTTTTTGCGCCCGATTACGTAATTAACGCAGGCGGTATTATCAACTGCTATTCGGAACTAATGGGCTTTAGCAAGAAACGCACCATGCAGCTTACCGAAAATATTTATGATGCAACCCGTAATATTTTAAAACTTTCTAAGCTTGAAAATATTTCTACTACCGAGGCTGCAAACAAAATTGCCGAAAAACGTATTGCTGATATTAAAAAAGTAAAATCAACCTATTAAAATTTATCATTTCCCCGATAGGATCGGGGCATAAAATCGTTCTTACAAATGTTAAACAGAAGGCACCTTAGGGTAAAAGTGTTACAATCGTTGTACGCTTACCACCAGTCGGATACTAAAGATATCAAATCGCACGAGAAACACCTGCTGCATAGCATTGACCAGGTTTTTGAAATGTATGTGTGGATGCTGTCGCTCATAAGCGAAGTGATCGAATATACATCAAGAGATGCGGAAGAAAGGGCCAATAAACACCGCCCCACAGACGAAGACAAAAACGTTAATCAAAAGATACTGACTAACAGGTTCTATACTTCCCTGCAAAACAATAAAGAGTACTTGCTTGCTGTAAGAAAATACAAGATTGAGTGGTCGTTTGATCCCGAGCTGGCTAAATCTTTATTTACCACACTAAAGAACTCATCAGAGTATGCCGACTACCTGGCAAAAACGGATGATAACATACAAAGCGATAAGGATATTATTAAGTTCATCTTTAAAAAGGTGATCCTTAAATCGTCATTGGCCGAGCAGGTTTTTGAAGATAAATTCATCTACTGGCCAACCGACCGTGAGGTGTTGCAGGCTTTGATTGCCAAAACTTTCAAAAACTTCTCGTACGATGACGAGCCGGAGAAAAACCAATTGGCCGATATTAGCGGTAACTGGGTTGAGGATAGGGAATTTGTGGTGAACCTATTTGAGCAAAGCATTCGCCATGATGCCGAGTACCAGGAACTGATAGCCCAAAAAACTCAAAACTGGGAGCCCGACCGTATTGCTATGATGGATACCTTGCTGATGAAAATGGCTATTGTAGAATTTCTTAATTTTACATCCATCCCGGTTAAAGTTACCATTAACGAGTACCTGGAGATCTCGAAGGAATTTAGCACTCCTAAAAGTAATTCGTTTATAAACGGTATATTAGACAAGATTTTATTTGAGCTTAAAGCCCAGAATAAAGTTAAAAAAATAGGCAGGGGATTAATAGAATAACTATAAAATGAAAAAGCTTTTTTTATGTACAATTGTTGCCGGTTTACTTTTTACAGCCTGCAACCAGCAGGGCCAAAGCACAACTGCAGCCGTAGCCGATACTACCGGTAACGTAAGCGCAACCAACGCGCCTGTAATGAAGTTTGAAAAAGAAACCCACGATTTTGGTAAAATAAAAGAAGGCGATAAGGTTACTTACGCTTTTAAATTTACCAACACGGGCAAATCGCCTTTAATTATTAAAGATGCGGTTGCTACCTGTGGTTGTACCAAACCTGAATGGCCTAAAACACCGATACAACCCGGTGCCAACGGCGAAATACAGGTGACGTTTAACAGCGCGGCCAAATCTGGCCTGCAGGATAAACAAATTACTGTTACCGCCAACACCGTACCTGCACAATCAATGGTACACCTTATTGGCGAAGTAACTACAGAGAAAAAGGATAATGCCACAGTAGCAATAACCCCACGCCCAAAAATCAAACACGTACCCATAAAATAATTTAAATACAAATGATAGCAACAGTTTTATTACAAGCCGCTGGCGGCTTTGGCACCCCACAATTGCTCATGTTTGGCGCAATTGCAATAGTGTTTTACTTTTTTATGATACGCCCGCAGGTTAAAAAACAAAAAGACCAGAAAAAATACGTAGAGGAGCTTAAAAAAGGCGATAAAATAATAACTACTGCCGGTATACACGGTAAAATATATGAAGTTGCCGATACTACTTTCTTAATTGAAACAGAAGGTGGTGGCCGTATCCGTTTTGATAAATCGGCTGTGTCATTAGATGCTTCAAAAGCATTGAATACACCGCCACCTGCTGCTAAGAGCTAATTTTGGCAACCAGCTTAAGGCCAAAAGCCCGGGGCGTAATAATATAATTAAGCGAAAGGCTTAAGCTGAAGCAAAAAGGTTATCCTTAATGCTTTTGCTTCAGCTTTTCGCTTTGTGCTTTAAGAAAAAAACATGGCAATAATCAAATTATCTGCAATTGAGCGCCGGCGGTTATCAGCCTTTGTTACCTGCCTGGTGTTTGCCGTTTTTGCCTGGTTGTTCACCACCTTATCCAACCCGTATAAGTTTACCATAAAGCAGGTTATCAATTTTAGGAATTTACCACAAAAGCGTGCGTTTCATCCACTGCAATCAGATACCGTTAACGCTATAGTACAGGGCAACGGCTGGCAAATGCTGTTCTCGAAATTTAACGATGATAAGAAAGTTATCAATGTTGACCTGCACACCCTTGAGGCTAAGAATTACGTGGTATTAAGCAACCAGTTAAAGCAAATAAACGCTAATAAGGACATAGACCACGAGATAATTACCGTAAGCCCCGATACCCTGTTTTTTGATTTTAGCAATCGCACCATGAAAAAAGTACCGGTGCAGCTGGTAACAGCAATAAAATATCAAAAACAGTTTGCCCAGTCAGACAAGGTAACCATACAGCCCCGCTATGTTACTATAAGCGGCCCGGCAGAGATACTGGCCAAAATAACCTCATGGCGAACAGATTCGGTTATCCTTAAAGATGCTAATGAAGATTTTAATGCCCGGGTTAACGTACAAAGGGTAAAAGAGGGTAATTTGAACGTGCTGCCCAAAAGCGTTATGGTAAATATCCCTATTGACGAGTATACCGAAAAAACCATAGAGGTCCCCGTTAAATTAATTAACAATCATAATTACTACAATATAAAGGTTTTCCCGCAAAAAGTGAAGCTTACTTTCGCCACATCATTAGGGAACTACCCCGATCTGAACGAGGATGATTTTGAAGCCGTTGCCGATCTGGAGCTATGGAGGCACAACGGTTACAGTATTTTACCGGTTAAAATAACGCGCCAGCCATCGTACAGTAAAGTGGTAAAAATTATACCGCAGAATATTGATTTTCTGTCTCTTATACACATC
>NZ_LGEK01000109.1 GCF_001636615.1 Mucilaginibacter sp. L294
GCGTCAGATGTATATAAGAGACAGGCAAGATAAGATATTAATACAATCGCCATAAAAATTGGTTTAATAAAAAAGGGAATGGTATTAACCATTCCCTTTTTTGCGAGTGATAGGCAACTACTCACCACTCACCCAATCAACCATTCACTAATTACAAAAACATCCCGCCCGATGCTTCAATACGTTGCGCGTTTATCCAGCGGGCATCCTCGGTACATAAAAATGCGATAACGCCGCCAATATCATCCGGCTGGCCGGGGCGACCCAAGGCGGTTATGGATGAAATAAAATCGTGCATTTGCGGGTGGCTGTCAAATGCTCTCTTGGTAAAATCGGTTTCGATGATACCCGGCGCAACCAGGTTGGCAGCAATACCCCGGCTGCCCAACTCTTTAGCCAGGTATTTGGTAAACACCTCAATAGCCCCTTTCATAGATGCATAAGCCGCATAACCCGGTGTGGCAAAACGAGTAAGCCCTGTTGAAAGGTTAATGATACGCCCGCCATCGGCAATGGTGTTAAGCAAGGTTTGGGTTAAAAAGTAAACGCCCTTAAAGTGAACGTTAAACAGGTTGTCAAAATCCTCCTCGGTGGTTTGCGCAAATGGCGACGCGGCATCAATACCGGCATTGTTTATCAAAAAATCAAACGTGTCCCTGTTCCATTTTTGCTGCAGGGTAGTGGTTAGCTGTTGCTTAAAAGCTTCAAATGTGCTTACTTTTGAAGTATCCAGTTGCAGGGCTGCGGCGGTTTGGCCGGCCAGTTCAATTTGGTTTACCACCTCGTCCGCTTCTTCTTTTTTGCTGCGGTAAGTAACAATCACATCTATGCCTTTACCGGCCAGTTTTAAAGCAGTGTTTTTACCAAGGCCCCTGCTGCCGCCTGTTATTAATGCTATTTTGTTTGTGCTCATTTTGTTGTGTGTTTTAATACACTACAAAGTTGCAGCTAAAACGTTGCTTAAAAATGGTGACAGTTACAGATTAAATGGTGAACAGTACAGTATTTTTAGTTTTTTTTAACCACAGAGGGCACAAAGAGAAAAGCACAAAGTACACAGAGAGCTTAGTTCAGTGGCCTCTGTGAAAACCTCTGCTTAACGCTGTGGTTAAAACTTCAATTAATGCAACGCTTCTTCAAATACCCGTTCCCGATATTCTTTTGGTGTAACACCCTCAAAACGTTTAAAAAACTTGGTGAAGTTGGATGCATCAAACGTAAGTTTAAACGCCACTTGTTTAATGGGGATGTTTTGCTGCAGCATCTCTTTAGCCAGGGCCATTATCTTGTCCTCGAAATACCAGCAGGGTGGTTTGCCGGTAGTTAGCTTGATGGTATTGGTAAGATGGGTAGGGTGAATGTGCAGGACCTCTGCAAAATCGCGGATCTCGAACATCTCTACAACACGATCATGCATAATATCGTCCAGATGCTTATCAAGCTCGCGCACGTAATCGGCAAATATCTCATGCTGGCGGGCTAATATTTTCTTAGGGATAGGAGTTGGCATTTTACGGTTGGTGATTAACAGGTATTCAAAATTAGTAAAGTGGCAGAATAATAATAGATTTATATATGATTAAATACATCAAGACATTGCTTGCTATTATAGGGTTTCTTTTTGGTGGATTTTTAATGGGATATGCATACACAACAAATATAGGAAATGGTCAAATTAACGGAATTCTAATGATGTTGGGTTTAGTCCTTTCCGGTGGATGTATACTCTATCTATTAATCAAATTTATAAATGCTATGATAACATAACTTATCTACGCAAACAGATCCGTCTTAAACTTTGGTGCAACCCGTTTCTTTGAAGCCTGCTCATAAGCATAAGCCAGTCTAATCAATTCGCCCTCACTCCAGGCCGTGCTAAAAAACGAAAGGCCCATCTGCAGGTCATGCCAGCTACCCATAGGCACTGTAATATGCGGGTACCCAGCCATAGCTGCCGGCCCCGAGAAGGAGAACCCGTTATCGTAATCTCCGTTTATTAGGTCTATGCAGCCGGCGAAACCGTTGGTAGGCCCCGCAATGGCATCCAGCTTATTATCCTTCAAAATAGCATCTATCGCCTTGCGACTGGTCCCCTGCGATTTATTCAGCGCATCCAGGTATTCTTTGCTGCCGAGTCCACCCAATGCTTCGGCTTGTTCCAGTGTATCCTGTTTAAAAAATGGCATGGCCTTGTCTTCGTGTTGCTTATTATAAGCTATAACATCGGCCAGGTTTTTCATTTTAGAATTGGCTTTGCCCAGGTAGCGGTTAACGCCATCTTTAAATTCATAAAGCAATACCCGGAACTCGGCGTGGCCAATTTCTTTAAGCTGTTTGTATAATTCGACCTCAACAACCTCGGCGCCTTGTTTTTTAAGTATAGCTATGGCATCATCCAATAGCTTTTTAGTGGCCGGGTTTACCTCGTCTAATTTTTCTATGCCTATTCGTTTGCCTTTTAATCCGTTTGCATCCAGGTATTTGGTATAATCCTTTTCGGGTTTGCTTTTAAGCGTTGCATCGTCGGCAGCATCTGTACCTGCCAGGGCGGCAAGCAGTATAGCAGCATCTTTAACGGTACGTGCCATAGGCCCGGCGGTATCCTGTGTTTTTGATATAGGGATAATGCCGCTTCGGCTCCACAACCCTACGGTTGGTTTTATGCCTACCAACCCATTTACCGATGCAGGTGAAACAATAGAGCCGTTGGTTTCGGTACCGATGGCTATGGCGCATAAATTAGCGGCCGTTGCCGAGCCCGAGCCCGCGCTTGATCCGCTTGGGTTCCTGTCCAGCACATACGGGCATTTGGTTTGCAGGCCCCTGCTGCTCCACCCGCTTGTTGCATGTTCAGAACGGAAGTTTGCCCACTCGCTCAGGTTGGTTTTGCCTAAAATTACCGCCCCGGCCTGGCGCAGCTTGTGTACAATAAAGGCATCCTGCTTAGCGAAATTATCGCTCAGGGCCAACGAACCGGCGGTAGTGTGCATATTATCGCCGGTATCAATATTATCTTTTATCAATATAGGGATGCCGTGTAAAGGGCCGCGCAATCTTTTCGCTTTGCGTTCCTTATCCATATTATCGGCCATATCCAGCGCGCTTTTATTCAGCTCAATTACGGCGTTTAGTTTTGGGCCGTTTTTGTCTATGGCGTCAATCCTTTTTAAATACAATTCGGTTATGGAGCGGGAGGTATGCGTGCCGGTTTCCATCTTCTTTTGCAGGTCGGCAATGGTGGCCTCGTTCAGCTCAAAATTATCCGTAAAACTGTTGTTACTTTCGGTTTTGGTAGCTGCCGATGGCTGTTTACATGATGCACTTACCAATGTGGCTAAGCTTAAACCAGCCAATGAGCCTGTTTTTAAGAAGTTTCTACGTTGCATTTTAGGCTGATTTGAATTTTATCCCAAATTAATAATAATCAGCGGGTTTACCGTTCACCAGGAAAGAACATGGGCTTGCCCGGTGTGGGGATCACCAACGCATCATTATAATCAGGCAGCAGTTTGTGCAGAACCTCAGCGGGCATTTTGCCAACATCCATAAATGTCCAGCTTTTGCCTTTATCATTGCTTATGGCCAGTAAGTATGACCGGGTAACGAAACGGCCGTTAAACACGTTAAGCATAATTGTTTCGGGGAGTAAACAATGGATCTGCTTACCTGCGGTAATAAATGGCCCGGGTGAACCTACCGACCCTTCAAACGTCATTACTCCCTGTTTCTTTAGCGACTCTATACGTTCAACGATCAGCTTTTGCATAGAATCGCGCCCGCCCGATAGCGCTACCAGTTTGGGGTAGGTAAGATCTATAACCAGCTTATGGTCGCTGTTAAATGTAGCGTTTGCAAAGCGGGTGGCTTGTTTTTTTAATGCCGTGGTATCCTGCGCAAAAGTTATGTAGGGGATGGCTATAAGCAGCAGGATATATTTAATTTTCTTTATAAAGGACATTCGTAAATTAAGTGTATAACATAACCCATTAGCCAATCTTAACGGCTAATTTCATTTCTTATTTGCGGGTTTCTTTATTAATATTTTATCGGCAAGCTTGTTGGTGCCGTCAATTTTTTCGGTATGCTTAATATCTAATATACGGCTTACCAGGTTAAATACTGATACGTTTTCAAAAGCCGGGATGCTCAGGTGCTTTTTAAATACCGGCCCCCAGGCATAAAAGGTGGCGTGCATATCTTTAACCACCGATGGATCGTACCCATGCCAACCGGGGTTTATACTTTTCTTATTGTATAGGTTAAACACCTTTGGTGCGTAAGGTATCAATAAAATATCGCCTATGCGGTTATGCCAGTCGTCTGTTGTGCCATAATGCAAATGCGCGGGCACGTTTGTTTTTAAATAAACGTCGTAATCTTTCGCTTCTTTTTTAAGGGCATCGTAAGTTTCCTGGATGTATTTTTTATCCTTCGCGTAAAGCTCTACCAAAATACCATCGCCTGATACTACAAACTTTGCTGTATCAATAGCGGCAGGGATGCCTATTGGGTTTTGGTTATCAACCCTGGTCATGCCGTGGTCTGATAGGAATATAAAGTTCACATCCTTTACCCCCGTGGTTTTAACCGCTTTCTGCAATTCGTTCACCGCCGAATCTATAAAATGCACTTCTTTCTCAACCGCCGGCGACTCGGGCCCGTTCAAATGCGCGGCATGGTCAACCTGGGGGAAGTAAAGGGTAATAAGGTGCGGGCGTTCGGCAGGTGGCAGTTTAAGCCAGTCTACAACGGCCTGGATACGGTCATGAATGTTTATCTGCTCGTTATAATTATAATAATAAGTAGGGCGCACGCCTTTTATGGCCGACTCTGACGCTACCCAGTAAAAACTTGCTGAAAGCATTTTTTGCTGCTCGGCCAGTACCCAAAGCGGCGAGCCGCCATACCAGGTGCCATCGGTAACCTTGGTTTTATTACCCATGGCGTACTTATCGTTACGGGCAGGGTCATAAAAGGTATTATTTACCAAACCCGAATGTGATGGGTACAACCCGCTGATGATGGCATAATGGTTAGGGAAAGTAACCGAGGGGTATGAAGGGATCATGGATGATGCGCTTACCCCTTCGCTGCCCAGCTTTAAAAGGTTTTGGGCGTCATACTTTTTGGCAAAATCATACCGGAAACCATCGGCAGAGATCAGGATAACGTAAGGTTTTTTCTGTTGTTCGGCGCTGTTTTTACGGTCGGCTATTACTTTTTGGGTGATATCTGCAAACTGGCAGAAGGCGTTGATGCTAATGGTAAGCAGCAGGAGCAGGGCTAAACTGTGTTTTTTCATCGAAAAATATGATGGGTAAAAATAGGGATTTAAGGTTAAGATAATGGTATGTTAACGTTAATGTTGCAGTACTGTGCGCCTTTGCCTGTAGGGCGCTTAAGCCTTACGGTTTGGTGTTTGCCATATAACCAGGCAGCTATAACATATTCATTTTTAACATACTCTAATTCATTTTTTGCAAAACCATACACCCGGTTAGCTAATTGGTTAAACTTGTTTGGTATGAAAATTAAAGCTGTTTTATTATGGATAGGCCTGGCTGCAGGCATGGCATCATTTGCGCAAACGCCGGTTGCTGTAAACGGCGCGTTAATTACAAAAGGCAATAAAATAGTAAACAAAAACGGTGTGCCGCCACAGTTAAGGGGCATTAGCTTATCATGGAGTTTATGGGCGGGTGCAAAATATTATAACCCAGCCGTGGTAGATTGGCTGAAGGCTGATTTTAAGATCTCGATACTCCGCGCCTCTATGGGGGTGCAGCCCGATCACGGTTACCTGCAGGAACCCGAAAGACAAAAAAAACTGGTAACAGATGTTGTGGATGAAGCCATTAAAAAAGGCATTTATGTACTGATAGATTGGCACGACCATAACGGGCACCTGCATATCCCGCAAGCGAAGGCGTTTTTTGCAGAGATGGCAAAGAAATATAAAGGTGTACCCAATGTAATTTACGAGATATGGAACGAGCCGGAGCGCATCAGTTGGGATACTGTTAAAAATTACGCCTTGCAGGTAATTCCCGAGATCCGTAAGTACGACCCGGATAACCTGATCGTGGTGGGGAGCCCCTCATGGGATCAGGATGTGGATATCGCGGCGGCTAATCCCATCACCGGGTATAAAAATATTGCTTATTCATTTCATTATTATGCTACCGAACCCAGCCACCAGGATGGCTTGCGTGCCAAGGCCGATAAGGCTATTAAAATGGGCCTGCCGCTTATGATTACCGAATGGGGCGTAGGCGAAGCCAATGGCGATGGCAAGTTTGATATGGCCATGAATAAAAAATGGATGGAGTGGGTAGAGAAGAACCAGTTAAGCTGGGTAAACTGGAACATAACCGATAAAAAGGAAACCACTGCCATTTTACAATCCGGCGCGCCCGCTAACGGCGGCTGGGCAGCCGGGCAGCTTACGCCGGCCGGTGCATACATCCGCCAGTGGCTGCGGGTGCTGAATAAGTAAAATTGTTGTGGCGTTAACCTGCATAAGTGTTAAAACACGTATATTTATACATGTTACAAAGCAGGGTATATTTAGTGTATATACTGGCATTAATCCTGCTGGCCTGCAATACCCATAAGCAAAAGATCTACACCAGCGAATGCGCGCCCGGTATCCGGTTTAAAAAGGTAGGGTTTGTTAACCTGATAGATAGCCTTAAATATTACGATAACCAATACGTAGAAGTATCGGGCAGGTATATAGAAGGGAAAAATATATCGGCCCTGGTAAATGACAGCACCTTTAAAGACCATGGCAACAGCCATTCGTTTTGGGTGAACTTTACACAGGATTGTCCCTTATACCTAACTGGTAAACATACCGGCCTGTTCGAGAACGAGGATGGTGAGTATAATAAACTCAATAACCGGTTAATGACCGTACGCGGGCACCTGGAGGTGCAAAAGAAAGGGCATAAAAATGCCTATAGTGCCACTATTAACGAGATAAGCTACCTGGAACTATATTAGTAAGTAACGATAAGATTGTTGCTCTCAATAAAAGTTTTGATTGTCATTACAGCAGCGCCGGTACCCTTATTGGCATTTAAACTATCTACCGATTGCAGGTAGCCCAATACATCTTTAAGCTTTTCTGCCCTTGGTGTTGAAAAACCCATCGACCAATCGGTGAAACTTTTATGGCTGATTTGCTCGTTAATTAAGGTGATCATATTTTTATGCCTTAAATCCTTTTCTATGTTAGAAAATATAAAGTCTACATCATGGTCATCACCTTCCAGCGCTTGTATAAAAGTGCCTTCGCTATATAATAAAACACCGGTTACATTATGTTCGGTATTATTTTTACGCGACGAAACCAGGATATTAAGCAACTGATCATCATCAAGCAACTTAACAGCAGTGCTTACATAAACAATATTTTTCATGGCAGGTGTATTACCGTGCAATATAGCAGTTTGCTTTTAAAGAGAAAACATCAACTATAGATAAAGAATAAAAAAAGATTTACTAAATATCCAGTTTTAAACCATCGTAAGCCAGTTCAATACCGACGGGGAGTTCGGTAGAAACATCGGCGTGCTTGCCCAGGCGGTGGCTGATGTGGGTAAGGTAAGTTTTTTCGGCACCGATATCCTGCGCAAAGGCGATGGCCTCATCAAGGGTTAAGTGCGAGATGTGCTTTTCTTTTTGCAGGGCGTTTATCACCAATATTTTTGATCCCCGGATCTTTTCCTTCTCCACATCCGATACCGTTTTGGCATCAGTAATATAAGTGAAGTCTTTTATCCGGTAACCTTTAACGGGTAGTTTATAATGCATCACCTCAATAGGGGTAAAGTGCACATCGCCAACAGCAAAAGGCGCTAAAGCAATAGTATGCAGCTTTATTTGAGGGATGCCGGGGTAACCCCTGTCGTCAAAAATATAAGGGAATTCGCGGCGAAGGGCTATCTGCACGCGTTCGTCGGCATAAATGTCTATAGGGCCTTGCTGTTTGTAATTAAACGCGCGGATATCGTCCATGCCGGCCACATGGTCTTTATGCTCGTGGGTAAACACAATGGCATCCAAATGCATCACCTTTTCGCGTAGCATCTGGTATCTGAAATCGGGCCCCGAGTCAATACAGATCACTTTCCCATCGCCCTCAATTAAGATAGAGGTACGCAGGCGCTTGTCATGCTTATCTGCCGACAGGCAAACCTCGCAGGTGCAGGCAATAACAGGTACGCCCTGTGAAGTTCCGGTTCCTAAAAAAGTAATGGTCACAGCTGCAAGGTTGTTTGTTTTAGCTGGTGCAAAAACGCAGCCTGTTTATCATCAAGTAAGTTATAATCTATTTCAAGGGTACGGGCCAGTTCGGCAACCGCCGCTATTTTGCTCTCCAGGTTGGCAAATTTATTTACCACGATTACCCGGCTGCTCAATAACATGCAAGCGCCGGTTTTAAAATTCCCTTTCTCATACCTAACCCGGTAACCTGCTGTTTTTAACAGCATTTCCAGTTTCTCAAGCGTATGGTTGGTAATGGTGAGCATGTTTTCAAAAATAGTAACATTTAGCGTTACAGTGATAAAATGTTGTAAATAGATGCAAAAGCATTAATTAATAACTTTTTAAAATATTTTATAAAGTTTCATCATCTATTGTATTTCACTTTAATAAATTCCTATATTGGTGCAACTAAATCTCCTGAAATAATTTAACCAATCACACCCATTATGAACCAAAAATCCGAACGGTTTTTGTCGCTGGATGTTTTCCGCGGGCTAACCATTTGTTTTATGATCATTGTAAACACAGCAGGCAGCGGTGCCGCCGCTTTTGCGCCGCTTGAGCACGCCGCATGGTTTGGCTTTACCCCAACCGACCTGGTGTTCCCATCGTTTCTTTTCGCGGTAGGTAACGCCATGAGCTTTACCATGAAAAAGTTTGATACCCTAAGCACCGGCACCGTATTGTACAGGATCTTAAAACGCGGGTTACTTATTTTTCTGATAGGTTACCTCATGTATTGGTTCCCGTTTGTTGATCATAGCAGCGCAGGGTGGGTATTCAGGCCTATCGGCGATACGCGTATTATGGGTGTGCTGCAACGCATTGGGCTTTGCTATATTTTCGCCTCGCTAATCATCTACTTTGTAAAAAATAAAATGGCTGTGGTTGTTATCAGCGCCTTGCTTTTAGTTGGTTACCAGGTTTTATTACTGGTGTTTGGCGACCACCAGGCCCCTTATGCTATGCTGACCAACGCAGGTACTTATCTTGATAAATACCTTTTAGGCGATAGCCACCTTTACCATGGCGAGGGTGTAGCCTTTGACCCTGAGGGGATACTGAGCACCCTGCCTGCTATTGTAAACGTAATTGTAGGCTACTATGCCGGTAAATTTATACAGGAAAAAGGTAAGGGTTACGAAACCATTGGCCGTTTGGCACTCATGGGATGCGTGTTTATCTTCATCGCCTTAACCTGGAACATGAGCTTCCCTATAGGTAAAAAACTGTGGACAAGCCCCTTCACCCTGCTTACAACCGGTATTGATATGGTGATGATCTCTGCCCTGATCTACGTGGTTGAGGTACGTGCCTGGAACAAATACAACTGGACATCCTTCTTCACCACCGTTGGTAAAAACCCGCTGGCTATTTATATCCTGTCGGAGATACTGGTTATCGCTTTCTGGATGATCAGCATCGGCAACAAAAACTTTTACGACTGGATAAACGACGTATTCTACCAAAAAATAGCACCGGGCGCTATAGGTTCATTACTGTTTGCCATTAGCTATATGCTGATTTGCTGGAGTGTAGGTAAAATACTGGATAAGAATAAGATCTATATCAGGGTATAAAAAGAAAATTGTCATTTCGAACGAGCGATAGCGAGGAGAAATCTTGTTCATTATGCATTAAGGACTTTGCACAATGAACAAGATTTCTCTCTACGTTCGAAATGACATCCGGGGAGACTAATCTCTAATACTTACCTCAAATCTACCACTTCAACACCGGGATAAGCTTTTTTATCAAAGGTAAATGCGGTTTCGGCTATTTTGTAGTTTGGTGTAAACGTACGCAGCGAGTAGGTGTATTTGCTGCCATTTTTATCAAATATCTGGGCGCTGTAAAGCTGGTTCTTTATCTTATCTATCATCAGCCTTACTTTAAAAAATGTTTTCTTGCTATCCTCGGGGGTGAGGTCAATAACCTGGTAAACCTTGGCACCTATTTTTTGCTGGCCGGTGTAAATGTATTTGTACCCGGTTTCGTACATGGTGAAGATCTTGGCCGGGTTAAAGCCTTCTTCACTGTTATCGGCGGCGCTTAGTTGTACCTCATTAGCATCTTTCAGGTATGTCCACTGGTTTTTACCATCGCTGATGATATCCTGCGTAATCGATTTTGAACCGGCGGCATACAGGGTGACCTTGTACTTGTTGGTTTTTGACTGCGCTATCAGCGTACCGGTTTGGGTTTGCTTGATGTTGGCCTGCGGGTTATCAATAAGCAGCGTAAAATCTGTTTTAACAGCATCATAGCTGCGGTATTGCTTGCTTAGCTTGTTTAGGATAACCTTCGCATCCGCATCTTTTTGGGCGAACGCGGTAGCAACAGACAGGGTAGATAATACTATATAGATGAATAACTTTTTCATGTTGAATTGAATATTAAAGCTCACAGATAACCATCGTAGCTTACAATGGTTTAGAGTGATTTTACTTTAATTAGTTTAATCGCGTGGTTTTTGCAGGCTTTCCAGGTGGCGTTCAAGGCTATACTCGTCAGGGTAAAGCACATCGCGGGCCTTGCTGCCTTCAAACGGCCCAACAATACCTGCGGCTTCCAACTGATCAATGATGCGGCCTGCGCGGTTATAACCCAGTTTCATTTTACGCTGGATAAGCGACGTTGAGCCCTGCTGGTGCAACACAATCAGGCGTGCGGCATCCTCAAACATCGGGTCGCGGTCATCCGGGTCAAAATCTTTGGCGCTGCTGCCTGCTTCGCCTTCGCCCACATACTCGGGCAGGAACATGGCCGATGGGTAGCCGCGCTGGTTACCAATAAAGTCGGAAATGCGTTCTACCTCCGGTGTATCTACAAATGCGCACTGCAGGCGGATCAGGTCGCTGCCTGTGGAGAGCAACATATCCCCGCGACCGATCAACTGGTCGGCACCGCCTGCATCCAATATGGTACGCGAATCTATTTTTGATAACACCCTGAACGCTAAACGCGCCGGGAAGTTGGCCTTAATAGTACCCGTAATAACGTTAACCGATGGCCTTTGCGTTGCAATAACCAGGTGGATACCTACCGCACGGGCAAGCTGTGCTATACGTGCTATGGGCTGTTCTACCTCTTTACCGGCGGTCATCA
Source organism: Mucilaginibacter sp. L294 (assembly GCF_001636615.1). Lineage (GTDB taxonomy): Bacteria > Bacteroidota > Bacteroidia > Sphingobacteriales > Sphingobacteriaceae > Mucilaginibacter. The sequence goes on from NZ_LGEK01000109.1 coordinate 11,383, forward strand.
TCAAATCGGCAAACTCATCAATCACCAGTACGATGAACGGCAGGTAACGGTGTTTCTCCGGGTCGGCTATTTTACGGTTAACAAATTTGGCGTTATATTCTTTCAGGTTACGTACCTGCGCGTCTTTCAGCAGATCGTAACGCTGGTCCATCTCAATACAAAGCGAGTTCAGCGTGTTTACCACCTTTTTGGTATCGGTGATAATGGCATCGGCCTCATCTGGCAACTTGGCCAAAAAGTGCCTTTCTATTTTGCGGAAAAGCGTAAGCTCCACCTTTTTAGGGTCAACCAGTACAAATTTCAACTCAGCAGGGTGCTTTTTGTATAGCAGCGATACCAATATGGCGTTAATACCAACCGATTTACCCTGGCCTGTAGCACCCGCAACCAGTAAGTGGGGCATCTTGGCCAAATCGGCGATGAATACCTCGTTAGAGATTGTTTTACCCAGGGCGATGGGCAGGTCCATCGTGTTGTTCTGCCATTTTTCGGTAGCCAGTACCGACCGCATGGACACCATTTCGGGGTTTTGGTTTGGTACCTCAATACCGATGGTACCCTTACCAGGCATAGGGGCAATAATACGGATACCCAAAGCCGCTAAGCTCAGCGCGATATCGTCTTCCAGGTTCTTGATCTTGGAGATGCGTACACCCGGTGCAGGGATGATCTCGTACAGCGTAACCGTTGGCCCGATGGTGGCTTTTATCTTATCAATCTCTATATTATAATGGTTCAGCGTTTCAACAATTTTGTTTTTGTTGGCTTCCAGTTCTTCGCTGTTAACGGCTATTTTACCGGTGCCGTATTCCTCTAAAAGGCTTAATGGGGGCAGTTTATAGCCGGAAAGTTCCAGTTTATGGTCATACATGCCAAACTGCTCCACCAGGCTTTTGGCCTTATCATCATCGCTTTTTTCGATGTTCATGATAGGGTTGGGGCGCTCCACATCTATCGTAAGCGGGATCTCGGTTTCTTCCTGCGGTTCGTGCAATGCATCCGGTTTCAAAACAACGGGCTCATGAAAAATTGGGTTTTGCGTAAGCGGTTGTTGTTTTAAGGGTTCAATAGGCGTAACCACTGCCTGCGCGGCAAGGATATCTTTTACACGGTTGCCGTTGCGCGGCCATTCTACCGGTAATGATGGTTCTTCTTCCACCAGTTCAACAGGCTCGGGCGATACCTCGTCCACACCGGCCATGGGCGCCAGTTTTTCTTTGCGGGTGGGTAGTTTAAAGTCGATGTTATAGGCGATAATTAATACCGTGAGCGCCAAAAATATCAGAATAAACCCGGTGCCCGATTGCCCAACCTGCGCGGCCAGTAATCGGTTTGTCCAGAAACCGAAGTTGCCTTCTAAAAAGTGCGGGTAATCAATAATAAAAGCGTGGAAAAAGCCTATAGTTACCGATATAAATACAATGCCGAAAAGGGTATAGGCCAGCATTTTACTCACCGAAAATAGGCGGATCTTGAACAGCAGGCGGTAGCCAATGATGAAAAACACAAACACAAACAGAAACGACGCTACCCCGAACCATTCAAAGATGAACTGGTTTGATAAAAGCGCGCCAAATTTGCCCAGCCAGTTATCAACCATGGGGTTGTTAACGCCGTTCTCTAAAAGCTCCTTGGTGGTTTTAAAAAGGTTGCCCCAGCCGCCGTTTGCTTTGGATACATAGCTTTGGTCCTGCTGCCAGGTGAACAGGTAGGAGGTAAACGCGATCAAAAAAAACACCGATAGCACCAGGAAAAACAGACCAATTATTTTAATGGCACGGCCATCGCGCAGGTCAAATAGCGGTAAGCGCTCGCTCGTTTGCTTTACCGGTCTTTCCCTTTGCGGCTTTTTGCCGCCAAAAGGCCCTTTTGAAACCGGGTTATCCGGTTGGTTATCGTCCTTAAAACTATTTGATCTGAACTGGTTTCCTTTAATCGGCATCCTGTATTTTACACGTTTAATTGCAAATATAAAGGTATTAGATTAAACAGTTATTTTTTAATTTTTTGGAAATATCGTATGTCGGGATCAACTAGATAGTTAAGAGATTTTAGTATTTTTAAATATCAAACCCCGCACTGTAAGTGAGGGGTTTGATATGATTTATGAAAATCTTATAATCCAAAACCGTAAGCTACACGCAGGCCTATCATGCCATTTCTGTAATTGTTACCCGAGAAGTTTTCATAACGAACCCCAAAATCCCAGCGCTTTGTTGCGTAGCCAGCACCGCCGGAAGCCATGAATTTTGAATCGCCGCCGCCATTATCAACCTGGAAACCTATCCCTGCTTCTGCATTTACATAAATATTTGATGTTACAAATGCTTTGATACCCGCTTTTGCCGGGATCAGGTCCATATCCCAGCGGTACTTGTATGGTTGAGGGCCATCGGTAGAGATCATATCCTTCGGGAAGAAGTGGTAGATGCCGGATGTAAAGGTAAGGGCAACCCTGTTTGTGAGCCCGTATTGTAACTGGGGTGTAATACCTAAGCCAAAATTGGAAGTTTTGCTGAAATCGCCCACGGGCAGCAAGGCATCCGTCCCGATGTTGAACCGGAGTTTACCCTTTTTAACGGATTGCGCGTTGGACTGTACACCGATAAATAAAGCCAATGCGGTTAAAGCTACCGCAAGGAATTTTGTTTTTTTGTTCATAATACTTTGTTTTTTGTTTGATGTAGCTTGAAACGGAGCAGGTCTAAAAAATTGTGTCGCTTGCTCCCTGTTTAACTTTTTTTAACCCTTTTAACTTTATTTAACAAAAAGTTATTTGAGCGTTAATTTGAGGTGTTTTTGTCGTCGTAAGGTCGTAGGTGGTGTACCCTGCGCTTGCCTTGCATGTGGGCGCAGGGCTATTTTAGAAGACACTGTGGGGGACATTAAAATCTGTCTCTTATACACATCT
>NZ_LGEK01000111.1 GCF_001636615.1 Mucilaginibacter sp. L294
GCGTCAGATGTGTATAAGAGACAGATATAGATGCAGATGAGGCAGTTATGGAAATTGCAACCGATAAGGTTGACTCTGAAGTTCCGTCGCCGGTATCAGGAAGATTAATTGAGCAGCTTTGTAAAGAGGATGAAGTAGTACAGGTAGGTTCTGTTATTGCTGTTATTGAAACGGAAGAAGCAGAAAGCGATAATACGCCAAAAGCTACCCCGGTACCCGAAGCAAGCCCCGAACCTGCACCACAACCTGTTTCGGAACAAGCCCCGCAATTTACAGCACAACCTACCCCTCAACAACCAGTTGAAGAGCAGGCCCCCGTTGCAGAGATCCCCGGCATCGATCAGGTAGAAGAAAGAGAAAGCACACCTGTTGATGGTGTTACTTACGAGAACCGTTTTTACTCTCCGTTAGTTAAAAATATTGCAAGCCAGGAAGGTATTGCCAATAACGAACTTGACCAAATACCCGGAACGGGCGCCGAAGGCCGCTTAACCAAAGACGACCTGCTGGACTATATCCAGAAACGTGGTGGTTCAAAAGCCCAAACACAACAAACTTTTGTTACACCACAGGTAACACAACCTGCTGCCACACTTGCGCAAGAGCCTGTTTATACAGCGCCTCAGCCTGCACAGTCCGAACAACCTGCTGCCCAGCCACAGGCTGCACCACAGGTTGCTGCTACGTCAGTATCAGGCGGGCAGGAGATCATTGAGATGGACCGCATGCGTAAGCTGATAGCCGAGCACATGGTTTACAGCAAGCACACATCACCTCACGTAACTTCGTTTGTTGAAGCAGATGTTACCGAACTGGTGAATTGGCGCGAACGTATCAAAAACTCATTCGAGAAACGCGAAGGCGAGAAAATAACCTTCACCCCAATATTTATCGAGGCTGTTGTAAAAGCAATTAAAGATTTCCCGATGATCAATGTTTCGGTAAACGGAACGCAGATCATCAAGAAAAGGGACATCAACATCAGCATGGCAACGGCATTGCCAAGCGGTAACCTTATTGTACCGGTTATTAAAAGGGCAGATCAGTTGAGCCTCATTGGTTTAACCAAGGCTGTTAATGACCTGGCTAACCGTGCCCGCGGCAATAAGCTACAACCCGATGATGTAAGGGATGGTACATTTACCATTACTAACGTTGGCTCGTTCGGCAACGTAATGGGTACGCCAATTATTAACCAACCGCAGGTAGCAATTTTAGCTGTAGGTGCCATTAAAAAGAAACCTGCTGTAATAGAAACACCAAAAGGTGATGCTATTGCCATAAGACACATGATGTTCCTGTCTTTATCGTATGATCACCGTGTGGTTGATGGTGCATTAGGCGGCCAATTTGTAAGCAGGGTAGCCCATTACCTTGAAAACTGGGACACTAAAAGGAATTTATAGTTACAGAATATATAGTTAGTTTAATTTGTGAGTTCTACAAAAACAAAGGCTTCCCGATCAGGAAGCCTTTTGTGTTTAGCTATTCGGCGTAACGCGCCAGCTGTAAGGTTTCGGCCTTTTTATCAAAATCACGCGTAAGCATTTCATAAATTATTTTTAACCATACTAAAAGGCATGGGAATGTTATTAAAGCATAAGGTATAACATAATTAACCCTTAAATAACGTGGGAAAAGATCTGAAGGGGAGAAGTTGGTTAATACCAGGGCAAATATGATCAGGAACCGTTCGTAACCGGTAATTGGCCTGTCTAACACAACATACCATATACTTAGGCCAATAAACGCTATAACATACGTTGGCGGTTCAGAACTGGTGCTGAATATGATCGTAAATATCAAAACAGATGCCAGCAACAGCAGCTGGTATTTAATGTTGCGCCAGTGTTTTATTCTTAACATCGAAACCCCAAACACTAATATTGCCGGTATTAATATCAGCATGTTTGATAGGTTTTTAACTAAAAATATCTTAGTTATCATACCCATTACGCTTACATTACCACGGGTAGAGGTAAGGTTAGCAGCGTTTTTAGCCAACAGATCGGGGTACCAATCGTGATACATTTTAATAATATACGCCGGCGACGATACCAGCATTGGTAAGGCAAATAACACTACCGACCAGAAAACAAGGCTTAAAATAAATTTGATCTTATTATCCGAAAAGAAAAAGAAGGCCAATCCCACTATACCGTAAAGCTTTATTGCGGTGCCTAAAATGATCATCAGCGCAGCCCAAAAATCCTGTTGTTTCCTGATGAAAATAAAACTGAATATGACCAGCGCTGTAATAAGCGGGTTAACCTGCACATTACCGGATGAACCCATGATACTATTGATATTTAGTAACAGTATGACCAGTTTTTGTGAATTATTTAAAGGCAGTTTCATAATGGCATAATACAGTATGAAAGCCAAAAACATTACCCAAAGTATTACGCCAACCTGGTTGGGTAGCAATGCAAACGGCGCTATTACCAGTCCAAACACCGGGCCGTAGTGGTTTAGGTCAAAGTAATACTGTGGCTCGGGGCCAAATAAGCTTTGCTGATGGATAAGGTTTAAAAAATTATGCTTATAAATGATATAGTTATTATGCGTGGTTTCTTTATTAGAAAAGTGCATAACAATATCTTTAGCTACAGCAAAAAAACTCAGGCCAAACCAAAGCGACAGAATTAAAGGTTTATTAAACAGAATATTTTTAAGTTTTTGCATATAGTAAAGGCTGTAGAAGTTTTGCAATGATACGTAATGCCCGGTACATACAAAAGCAATTTTGCCTCTAACAAAAAAAGAGATCGCATAAACCAATATGCGATCTCTTTTTTATAGCTAAATATATGATATTATACTGCGGCAGCCTCGTGTTTTGCAGCAGCTAAGCTAACCCCGGTTAGCTGATCGGCAAAGGCTACAAATGCTTTTGTATCTGCAATAAGGCGCTGATTATTGATCAGTTTTTGCAGGTTAATTTTACCGATTACAAATTTGTAACTGCCCGAGTAATAACGCTCCTGGATGTGCTCAAATTCAAGCGCCTCAACTAAAGCCTCATCATCATAGCGCAGGTAAATGTTTACCTCTACATTATTGGTAAACTGCAGGTTGTTAACCGCTTTGGCTTTTTTATACTCATACTGGTAATCGTACCTTAATGCCGCAATATCTGATAATACTGCCGAACCGGTAGGGTGGCCACCGGCACCTTTCCCAAAAAAGAATTGCTGATCGGCAAAGGCAGCCTGTACGGTAACGCCGTTGTATTCGTACTCTACATTGTATAAAAACTCAGTTTCGTTTACAAATTTTGGCAACACAAACAGGGCTACATGCCTGTCGTCAAGCTCTTTAGCTACGGGTACCAGTTTTATTTTTAGTTTTTTCTCGCGGGCGTATTGCAGGTCGTTAGGCGATAGGTTTTGTATGCCAATGTTCAGCACATCCTCGGGGTTTATAACTACACCATAAGCATGTGCCGCCGCAATGATCAATTTGTACTTGGCATCGTAACCACCAACATCCATGGTTGGGTCGGTTTCGGCAAAGCCAAGGTCCTGCGCTTGTTTTAGGGCGCTATCGTAATCAAGGTTCTCTAAATACCCTTTAGACAGGATGTAGTTTGATGAACCATTGAATATCCCGCTGATAGAGTGCAGCAATTCGTTGTCATAATACTCCTCCAGGTTACGGATGATAGGTATACTACCGCAAACCGCGCCTTCATATAACAATGAAGTACCATGTTTATGTTGCAGTTCAATCAATTCCTCCAGGTAAGTAGCGATCATTTTTTTACTGGCCGACACCACATTTTTGCCGGTGCTTAAAGCGCGCGAAACGATCTCGAAAGCGGCTTCGGTATCGTTTATCAGTTCAACCACGGTGTTTATTTCCGGGTTGTTCAGTATTTCGTCCCTATCGGTGGTGAAAAGTTCTTTTGGTAACGATCTTTCCTTTTCAGGATTTTTGATGGCGATCTTTACGATCTCTAAGTTCAGGTTTTTTGTTTTGATGATATCGTACAACCCCTGGCCTACAACGCCAAATCCAAAGAGGCCTATATTTAGTTTCTTGCTCATTAAGCTATTTTTTGTAATTCTATAATTTTTCCTTTCACATCAGTTTTAAAAAACGATGTGATGATGTTTGTTAAGTCTTCCGTTTCTATTAAAAAGCCGTCGTGCCCGTAAAACGAATCTAATTCGGCAAAGGCCGATTTTGGGATATGCCTGAACAGGTATTGCTGCTCCTCAATAGGGAACAACACGTCAGACTTGATACCGATAACCAGCGTACGCGCTTTGATCAGGCTTAAGGCTTTATCAACCCCATGCCTGCCACGGCCCACGTTGTGCGAATCCATCGCTTTTGAAAGGTACCAGTAGCTATAGGCGTTAAACCGGTTCACCAGTTTTTCGCCCTGATAATTTTGATAGGTTGATGCCTTAAAGCTATCAATAATATTGTCCTGGTCTTCCTGTTGGGTAATGCTATATGTTTTATAAGTACGATAGGATAGGAGCGCGATGCTGCGGGCCGCTTTTAAACCTTTGCTGCCGCCATCTGGTGCGCCGGCGTAAAAGGTACGGTCGGCAGTGATTGCCAGGCGTTGCGATTCGTTAAAGGCGATGCCCCATGGCGAATGATTGGCATTGGTAGCGATCAGTATCAGGTTTTTGATGCGCTCGGGCTCAATAATGCTCCATTCAATAGCTTGCTGGCCACCCAACGATCCGCCTAATAAGATCTCTATCTGGTCGATACCTAAATGGTCGGCAAGTAAAGTGTGTGCCTTTACAATGTCCCTGATGGTAAACTCGGGGAAAGCCAGGTAATAGGGCTGCCCGGTTGTTGGGTTGGTATCTAACGGACTAACCGTACCGTACGGCGACCCCAACACATTGGCGCATACGATGAAATGCTCATCCGGGTTAAAGTGGTCTTCGGGGCCGAAAAGGCCTTTCCACCAGTCAAAAACATCGGAATTTGCAGTGAGGGCATGGCATACCCACACTACATTATCCCGGTTTTTATTAAGGCTTCCATAGGTATTAAAGCCGATCTCAAGTCCTTGTATCTTTTGGCCGGATTCCAGTTCAAACGTTCCGGTATGGGTAAAACTTTGTATGCTCATTTGTAACTCTTTGTTATTTCGGGGGCAGTTAGTTAGGCTGCCCCCTGATAACATCACTTAAAAAACTAAAAAAACTAAACTCTTTATGCTAATTCTAACGCTTGTATTTTGGCAAATGCCTGTTCAAAATCAGCTTTTATATCATCAATATGTTCAATGCCAACAGCAACACGCAACTGGCCGGGTAAAACCCCTGCCGAGATCTGCTCAATATCTGATAGCTGCTGGTGTGTGGTTGCCGATGGTTGTATGATCAATGTTTTGGCATCGCCAACATTTGCTAAATGGCTAACCAGTTTAAGGTTATCAATAACTTTATTGGCGTTTTCTTTTCCGCCTTTAAGTACAAATGACAGTACCGCGCCAAAACCATTTTTTAAATACTTTTTGGCGAGCGTGTGATAAGGAGACGACTCCAGCCCCGGATAGTTAACAGACTCTACCTGTGGGTGCTGCTCCAGCCATTTGGCCAGTTCAAGGGTGTTATCTACATGGCGTTGTACACGCAATGATAATGTTTCCAGCCCCTGAATGTTCAGCCATGAATTGAACGGCGATTGCGAAGGGCCAAAATCTCTCAGACCCTCCACACGGGCACGGATAATAAAATTGATGTTGCCAAACGGGCCGTTTACGCCAAATACATCGTTAAAGATCAAGCCGTGGTAACCTTCGCTTGGTTCGGTAAACTGCGGGAATTTGCCGTTACCCCAGTTGTAGTTACCGCCATCTATAATAGCGCCACCAATGCTGGTGCCATGGCCGTTTATCCATTTGGTGGTCGATTCTACCACCACGTGCGCACCATGTTGCAATGGGCGGAACAGGTATCCGCCAGCGGCGAAGGTATTATCTACAATCAGTGGCAGATCATGCTTGTTGGCCAATGCTGCCAGCTTTTCAAAATCAGGGATGCTAAAGCCGGGGTTACCAATGGTTTCGGTATATATGGCTTTGGTTTTATGGTCGATGTGTTTTTCGATGTTTTCGGCGGTATCATCCTCCGCGAAGCGTACTTCAATCCCCAGGCGCTTAAAAGCAACTTTAAACTGGTTGTAAGTACCGCCGTACAGGAAAGGGGAGGTAACAAAGTTATCGCCTGCCTGTAAAATATTGTTCAGTGCTATAAACTGCGCCGCCTGGCCTGATGCTGTTGCTAAAGCCGCTACACCACCTTCAAGGGCAGCAATGCGCTTTTCAAAAACATCGGTGGTGGGGTTCATTAAGCGGGTATATATATTGCCAAATTCTTTCAGGGCGAATAAGTTCGCACCATGTTCGGCATTGTTAAATACGTATGAGGTAGTTTGAAATAATGGAACCGCACGTGAACCTGTTGCGTCAATTTCATGACCGGCATGCAGTTGCAGTGTTTCAAATTTTAAATTAGACATGTTCTGTAGATTTAAGTGGTATTTATAAAAAGTTACAATTACGACAGGATAAAGCTATCCTAAGCGGGTATCACGTATTTTTCAGGAAATAGAAAAAGGGAACGTGTACTGCATCAACAGCAGCCGCAACACATACAAATACAGCCTGCAGAAAGGTTGTATACAATAGATTGACCCGTTTGGGTTTGCGATGTGTTTTGTTGGGCTAAATAAATCAGACTTTTCATGACTATTAATTTATATCCCCCGGTTAACTATTCTCCGGGACAGGAATTGGCACCTTCTCCACCTTGGAGGGTTGCCAGCGGTTCTTCGAGCCTGATCTCTCGCCGCTTCTTTATAAATCAAAATCCGTGTGAGGGAAAATTGATCGTGTGGTATTGCTACCAAATAATGTTCCAAATATAGGGTAAACGATATTTACAATCCAAATTAAATTTTAATTTTAATGTAATTTAACTCAAAATGAAAATATACATCCTGTTTTTACTAGTTGCTTGTTCTCTGAAAACTATCGCACAGAACGAAAAGATTGAAGAGGGGTGGATAAAGGCCGATTCGATCTTTATTGAGCAGGTTACTAAATCTTATAAATCCAATCCGTCAAATTTATGGTTGATACTTCCAGATAAAACTGATCCAAAAACAAAACTTGGGTTTAATTACTACCTTATAAAAGGAAGTAACGGAAAAGGATACGTCAGCTTTTTTTATGAGTTTGTTATTTACAACAACCAACTTGTTAGTTATGAAATTAAAGCGCAAATGCCAAGCGACGAAAGATTGAAAACACGGTACAAAAAGTTCTATTCAAATCTTATTAATTTTAATAAATATGAATATCCGGAACCACTTTATTATGGATATGATGAAATGATAAAGCCACTTAAAAATATTACTATTAATTCAAGCAGAAAAGATATTCAATTTCTTATGACGCCATATTCTGGTACAAGGTATGGGGTATACGGCGGAGACCCAATAACTATAATTCCCAACAGAGCTTTGTTCGATAAAGTAAAAAAATATATTTCACCACCCATTTGTAGATTACTACTATATAGTAAAAACCCAGCTACTCGATTATATGGTATCGAATACTATTACCTGCATCCAAAACTTTTCACGAACAAATCTACATTTGAGAATAGAATAAGAGAAGTGTTTAAAGAAATGCCCGAAGTTGAAACGATGAGTGCCGACGTGATTTTATATGGAAATTCCGAAAAGTTAATCAGGCAATCAATAAACATTCTTAAATAACTACGCCATCGCCTGCTCCAAATCAGCAATCAAATCATCAATATGCTCTAACCCAACCGATACCCTTAGCAGGTTAAACGGCGTTTTGGTATCCGGCCCTTCAACGCTGGCGCGGTGCTCTATCAGGCTTTCTACACCACCAAGGCTGGTAGCTTGTGTAAACACCTTAAGCGCGTTTATTACCCTTTTGGCCTCCGTTTCGCCACCTTTAAGGGTGAACGACATCATAGCTCCCGGCAAACTCATCTGCACTTTTACGATATCATATTGCGGGTGCGATGGCAAACCGGGGTACATTACGCTTTCAACAGCCGGGTGCTTCTCTAAAAATGCTGCCAGCAACTGCGCGTTATACACGTGGCCCTTTACACGGTAAGGCAAGGTTTTTATACTGCGTACCAGGTAATAGCAATCCATAGGAGAGGGTACTGCGCCGCCCATGGTTTGTACATTACGGATCTTTTCCCACCAGTCGTTTTTCTCCGCGGTAATTAATGCGCCGCCCATCAGGTCGCTATGGCCGCCAAAGTATTTGGTTGATGAATGCATCACCAGGTCGGCACCCAAAGCCAATGGCTGCTGGCAAACGGGGGTGGCAAAAGTATTATCGCACACTACTTTAATATTGTGCTGGCGGGCAATAGCCACCACCTTTTTTATATCGGTAATTTTTAAAAGCGGGTTTGATGGCGTCTCTATCCAGATAACACCGGTATTTGGTTTGATGTGAGCTTTTAAAACTTCACTGTCATTTACATCAATAAAATCAAACTCCAGGATGCCTGCAAAAAGTTGTTTCAGTTGGTTGCGCAGTCCGTGGTACATATCATCGGGCGCTATAATATGTGTGCCCGGCGCTAACGATTGAAAAACCGACATCCCCGCGGCATTGCCTGATGAAAAAGCGGCGGCTTCAACGCCATTCTCTAACCGGGCAAGCACGTTCTCTAACGAGGTGCGGTTGGGATTAGACGAGCGGCTGTACTGATACCCTGATGCAAAACCGCCATCCGCATCGCGCTCAAACGTAGTGGCCATAATAATGGGTTGTACAACTGCTTTTGAAGTGGCGTCGGTATGGTTGCCGGCGTGGATGGCAATGGTTTCTAATTTCATGGTATTAAGCTATGCCGCCAAATTAACTAAGAATATTTGTGTTTTGCTGTAGCATTTTGCAATATATTGCCGTATTAAAAATATAAACCAAACACAATGAGAAAAATCTATCCTATACTAATGCTGCTTATAATTAGCCTGTCGGCTTGTAAAAAAGACCAGGTTAGCAGTGATTTTGACAACAGTTACAAAAAATTAACAGCTTTTAAAAGCGAGAGTAATAACTCTTACTCTTACATTGCCTATCGTTTTTATACATTTATGGGTGACCGTACCGAAACAAAAATCACAGTAAAAAATGGCAAGGTTACTGCGCGGGAATTTACCGCATGGACCAATGGGCCAAACTCAACTGTTTTGATAATAGCACAAACTTGGTTAGAAAATGAAGCCTCATTGAATAACCACAACCAACCACGCGCGGCTGAAGTGTTAACCCTTGACCAGGTTTACGCCAAAGCAAAGTCTGTTTGGCTTAAAGCCGATAAGAAAGAGAATAACGTATATTTTGAAGTGAAAAACAACGGTCTTATTTCAAGTGCGGGTTATATACCCAAGGGTTGCCAGGACGATTGTTTTACCGGGATCTCTATAAAAGAGATTATTTCACTGTAACATCATTGTCATACTTGTGTGTTTAAACACGCGTTAAGTTGATGCTTCCGTTTTAAACTTGATGCAAATTGCTACATTTGCTCAAATATTTTTCTAAATGGAAGTATCAGATAATTTGCTGGTATTGCTGAATAACCCTCAGCTTTTACCAGAACTAAAAGACATTGCTGAGAAGGTACTCCATAACCAGCGCATCACTTTTGATGAAGGCGTTTTGCTTTATGAAAAGGCGGAACTGGGTTATCTGGGAGTACTTGCCAACTATATACGCGAGAAAAAACACGGCGATAAGACCTACTTTAACCGTAATTTTCATATCGAGCCAACAAACCTCTGCGTTTACGATTGTAAGTTCTGTTCCTACTCGCGCCTTCTAAAACAGCGTGCCGATGGTTGGGAATACACGATGGAAGAAATGCTGGACATCGTGAAGAAATACGACGGACAGCCCGTTACCGAAGTGCATATAGTAGGTGGCGTTTTACCGCAGTACGACGTTGCTTTTTACAGCGAACTTTTCAGCAAGATAAAAGCGCACAGGCCCGATCTGCATGTAAAGGCTTTAACACCGGTAGAGTACCACTACATATTTAAAAAGGCTAAAATAGATTACGCTACCGGTATGAAACTGATGAAAGACTCTGGTCTGGAATCGATACCGGGGGGCGGGGCAGAGATCTTCCACCCCGAAGTGCGCGACCTGATAGCCAAAGATAAATGTACCGGCGACCAGTGGCTGGCCATTCACGAGGAGTGGCATAAACTGGGCATGCGATCAAACGCTACCATGCTTTACGGCCACATCGAAAAATTCCATCACCGAGTAGATCATATGGAACGCCTGCGTGAACTGCAGGATAGGACAGGAGGCTTCCAAACTTTTATCCCGCTAAAGTTCCGCAACCAGGATAACCAGATGAGCCACGTGCCCGAATCTACCGTGGTTGAGGATCTGCGCAATTACGCCATAGCGCGCATTTACCTGGATAACTTTGACCACATAAAAGCCTACTGGGCCATGATAAGCCGCACCACAGCACAGCTATCCCTAAACTTTGGGGTTGATGATATTGACGGTACGCTTGATGATACCACCAAGATCTACTCGATGGCAGGTGCCGAAGAACAAACACCGGGCATGAGCACCAAAGAACTGGTAAACCTGATAAAAAATGCAGGCCGCTACCCAATAGAGCGCGATACGCTTTATAATGTAGTGACTGATTACAACGATTACCAGTTTGCCGACGAAGAAAAACCGCGCTTTTATAAACTGCCGGTTATAAATTAGTTTATTGGTTCATTTGCTTCGCTGTCATTGAGTCATTTCGTATCTCAATGACTAATGGCAAATGACCAAATGACTCAATGATCAAATGAACAATGATAGAAAAGACATTATATATAGTACGCCACGGCCAAACAGACCTTAACAAACAAGGTATTGTGCAGGGCCGCGGTAAAGATACCGACCTGAATGACGAGGGCCGCCACCAGGCCGGCCAATTTTATGAATCATACAAATCGGTACCTTTTGATAAGATCTATATATCCGAATTAAAACGCACCCAACAAAGTATCCAGCCGTTTATTGATCTGGGCATCCCATATCAAAAGTTAGCAGGGTTAGATGAACTTGCATGGGGCATATACGAAGGGCAACCTGCCACTACCGAAAATAAAGCCGCTTTTTTAGATCTGATGCGCAACTGGCTTAATGGCAACCTTGATACTAAATTTGAAGGCGGCGAAAGCCCTAACGAAGTAAAGGAAAGGCAACTGCAGGCCCTTGAAACCATTATGGCCCATCCCGAAGAGAAGACTGTGCTGGTATGTATGCATGGCCGTGCCCTGCGCCTGCTCATGTGTGTACTAACGGGTTTGCCGCTTACGCAGATGGATACCTTTCCGCATCAAAACCTGGTGCTTTATAAGGTAACCCATGATGGCAGCAAATTTACTATTGTTGAGGCCAACAACGCCCTGCATTTAAAAAATTGATAGAGAGAACGCTACGTGAATAAGATAAGAATTTCTGCCGTTAGTTATACTAACACCAAACCCTTTTTATACGGATTACAACACTCTGATATTAAAGACAGGATAGACCTGAGCCTTGATATGCCATCAGACTGTGCCCAAAAACTGATAGATGATCAGGTTGATATCGGTTTAATACCCGTAGCGGCTACTTTAAGTATGCCTTATTGGGAAATTGTATCTGCCTATTGTATTGGCGCTGTTGGGCCGGTAAACTCGGTTTTTATATTCAGCAATTGCCCTATTGAAGAGGCTGCCAAAATACAGCTCGACCCGGAATCGCGCAGCTCAAATAACCTGGCGAGGGTATTACTAAAGAACTATTGGAAAGTACAACCCGAGCAAATTGTTAACGCGCCCGATTATGCTGCATCAACAGACCCGCAAACCGCTTTTGTACAAATAGGCGACCGCACCTTTGGTAAAACCGAAGAGTACAAATACGTATATGACCTGGCCGGCGAATGGCAAAAGTTTACAGGCCTGCCTTTCGTTTTTGCCGCCTGGATAGCCAATAAACCTATCCCGGATGATTTTATAAAGGAGTTTGACCAGGCCCTGAGGCATGGCCTTGCGCACAGGCATGAATTATTGAAAGAACTACCCCAACGCGCCGATTTTGACCTGGAAGACTACCTGATGCACAAACTTGATTTTGACCTGACAGAGGATAAGAAGAAGGCGTTGTATCTGTTTCTGGATTATATAAAGGCGTTGTAGGTATTTCACGCAAAGACGCTAAGACGCATGGCATGGTGCCTGTGAGGCCACTCACAAGGCGTTAAAGTCTTCGACGGGCCCAGACTGACATAGAATATCTTTTGCGTCTTTGCGTCTTTGCGAGACACATCCTCCTACAAACAATTCTTCAAAAAACTAAAACCATATCCTGATATTAGCATTGCATATAGCAAAGCTCATATACAATATGGATTCACAAAAACTTAAGGGGCAAGTTGCCTTAGTAACGGGTGCCGATAGCGGCATAGGTAAAGGTGTTGCACTTGCAATAGGTAATGCCGGTGCAAAAGTGCTGGTGAACTTTTTTCACAACCAAAAAGCAGCAGACGAGGTAGTTGCCGAAATAAAGGCGGCTGGCGGTGAGGCCTTTACCCACCAGGCCGATGTAAGCAAAGAAGATGAAGTACAGGCCATGTTTGCCAAACTAATAGCAACCTATGGCGGTATAGATATCCTGGTAAATAATGCAGGCCTGCAAAAAGATGCCAGGTTTGTGGATATGACACTGGATGGATGGAATACCGTTATCAACACCAACCTAACCGGGCAGTTCCTTTGCTCCCGAGAGGCTGCAAAACTGTTTATAAAGAGGGGAGTGGTGGATGGTGTTAGCCGCGCAGCGGGTAAGATCATCTGCATGAGCAGCGTGCACGAAGTTATACCCTGGGCAGGCCACGTAAACTATGCTGCAAGCAAGGGTGGCATCAGCATGTTTATGAAAAGTATTGCGCAGGAGCTGGTGCCGCATAAGATCCGTGTGGTGGGTATTGCACCCGGTGCCATACAAACACCTATTAACAAGGCCGCCTGGGAAACCCCCGAAGCTTTAGATAAACTTTTAACGCTTATTCCGTATAACCGCATTGGCCAGCCGGAAGACATCGGGAAATTAGCTGTTTTTTTAGCATCTGATGATGCAGATTATATTACCGGTACCACAATTTTTATGGATGGCGGCATGACTTTGTACCCCGGCTTTGCCGATAATGGCTGATATTCCCTGTGTAGGAGTGAAGGTTTGTCATTAAATAGTCAGAAAATTCAGTTTGCTTAACATGAATTTAACTTAGTGTACTTTTTACAATAAGTATATTACATTTTTATTGACATATTGTTAAAAG
>NZ_LGEK01000112.1 GCF_001636615.1 Mucilaginibacter sp. L294
AGATGTGTATAAGAGACAGTTTTATAACTTGCCCCATGAAAAATTTTAAACTACCCGCACTGGTTTATTTAATCCTCTTTTTTATGAATACAACAACCAGCAGCGCGGCTGGCCTCGCTAAAATATCGTACACCGTTAGCTTCCCGGAGGCGCAGGCGCACTATGTAGATGTTGAAATGAACATCACCGGTTTGGCCCAGCCATCATTAGAAGTGAAAATGCCTGTTTGGGCCCCGGGCTCGTACCTGGTAAGAGAGTTTGCCAAAAACATCGAATCGCTTAGCGCCAACACAAAAGGCAAGGACATTGCTGCGCTTAAGATCAATAAAAACACCTGGAAAATTAACACCACGGGGTTAACATCTGTAACCATTAAATATAAAGTTTATGCGTTCGAGCTATCGGTGCGCACCAGCTTTATTGATGTATCGCACGCGTTCCTGTCAAGCACCGGCATCTTTTTATTCCCTAAAGGGATGCTTGCACAGCCATCTACCATCTCCATTAAACCATACAAAGACTGGAACAAGGTTTCAACCAGCCTTGAAACGGTTAATGGCGATGCATTTACCCGCACAGCACCAAACTATGATATCCTGTACGATTCTCCGTTAGAGATAGGCACCCAGGATGTTTTTGATTTTGATGTGGATGGCGTACACTATGAAGTAGCGATGTACGGCGGCGGTAATTACAATAAAGAGCGCCTAAAAGTTGATATGGCCAAAATCATTCGCGAAGAAGCGGCCATTTATGACGAAAACCCTAATAAACACTACACCTTTATAGTGCATAATAAGCTGCATAACGGCGGCGGTTTAGAGCACCTTAGCTCAACCGTATTAGGTGCCTCGCGCGATCAATACGGCACCGAGAGCGGATACCATGGCTTTTTGAGCCTGGTGGCGCACGAGCATTTCCACCTGTGGAATGTGAAACGCCTGCGCCCTATTGCTTTAGGCCCGTTTGATTACGATAACGAAAACTACACCACCAACCTTTGGATAGCAGAAGGCTTTACCGCTTACTATCAGAATATGGCACTGCGCTATGCGGGCCTGTCAACCCCCGAGGGTTATTTAGGAGATATGGCGGGTGATATCAACACTATTGAGAACCAACCCGGCACCAAGATACAGCCGCTATCAGCATCGAGCTTTGATGCCTGGATAAAAAGCTACCGCCCTAACGAGAACTCGTACAACACGGGCATATCTTACTACGATAAAGGCGCGGTTATAGGTATGTTGTTAGATCTGGAGATCATTAACAGCAGCAATGGTAAGTACAGCCTTAACAATGTAATGAAGTATATGTACGATACTTATTACAAAACAAAAAAACGCGGTTATACCGATGCCGAGTTTAAAGCCGGGTTTGAAAAATTTGCGGGTAAAAACCTGGACGATTTTTATGCTAAATACATTAACGGCCTGGCAGCTATCAATTATGATAAATACCTGGGATATGCCGGTTACAAGCTAACAGATGAATTTGCATCAAGCAACGAGCCTACCCTGGGCATATTTTTTAACCAGCGTAATGTAATCACCACTGTATTGCGCGATGGTGCCGGCTGGGTTGACGGCCTTAACGTAAACGACCAGATAACCAATATTGACGACACACCGGTTACCGACCTTAATGCCGTTATAAAAGGCAAAAAAGTAGGCGATAAAATTGTTGTTACCGTTAGCCGCGATGCGCAATCGTTTAAAATACCGGTTACCTTAAAACGTAACGATAACGTTAATTACAAAATTATCGAAGTACCAAACGCTACACCACAGCAACTGGCGGTACGTAAAAAGTGGTTAAGGTTGTAACAGACCATCTGACATTAAAAAAGCCCTTTTGCAATTGCAGAAGGGCTTTTTTAATGAAACTAATTTAACCACAGAGTGCACAGAGATAGAATCACAGAGGGCACAAAGTTTTTTTCATTTCTCTGTGCCCTTTGTGAAAACTCCGTTACCTCTGTGGTTAAATGATCTTTTACTTCAAAGCAAAAAATCTTAAAACATTTTGCTGATATTTAATATTATACCAATAACCCTAAAAAACCATTAAGTACAATAACCATGAACTCATTACTTTATGTAATTGCTTTAATACTTGTTATAGGTTGGGCAGTTGCGTTTTTCTTTACTGCTGTTGGTAGCCTTATACATGTATTATTAGTAATTGCCGTTATAGCTTTCTTATTCGGAATAATACGCAGGCCAACCGCTATATAGTATAAAAGCCCGCCGTTTAACCGGCAGGCTCTTTTTTAACTATAAAACTGATTAATTTTTAGTACTTAAAAGCCCCGATTTCGGCTTTGTTTTTATCAAAATCACACCGTTCTCTGAACCTTTACCGTACAGCGCTGTTGATGCGTTGTCTTTAAGTACCGATATACTTTGTATGTCCTTCGGGTTCAAAGTCGAAAACTCTTCCTGCTTTATAACTTTTCCATTAAGCACGTATACCGGGTTTGCTCCGGAACCGCTCGTGATTTTTATTACCGGGGTTAAATGACTGGTATCCGTCAGGTTTTTTAGCGGTGGGGGGGCTGGCACGTAACCCGTTTTAGGGCTACCCTCATCTGCAGAAAGGGCAAAATTTATAGGCACCGAATATTCAACCCTTACCTTCCTGCCATTTTGTATGCCCGGGTTCCACTTAGGTGATAATTTTAAAACCCTTAACGCTTCTTCATCGGCCCCGTAGCCAATGCCGCGTAAAACCTTAATACCCGTTAATGAGCCATCCTTTTCAACTATAAAGCGGACTATTACGCGCCCCTGTATGTTTGATTCTCTTGCAGCTTTAGGGTATTTGGTATTAACTGCTAAAAACTTACCAAAACCTGCGTCTCCGCCGGGGAAAGTGGGCACCTGCTCTACAGCGGTAAATATCGGCTTGCTATCTACCTCTTCTTTTGATACTACCGATGCGGCTTTGTTGTTTTTATTGAACACAAAACTTACAGGCACACTGTATTGCACCCGAACCCTATGCCCGTTTTGTATCCCTGGGTTCCACTTAGGTGATGCCTTTAAAGCCCTTACAGCCTCTTCATCCGTGCCATGGCCCAAAGCGCGTATTACTTCTATATTTGATAACGAACCATCTTTCTCTACAACAAACGTCACAATTGAGCGGCCCTGTACCCTATTCGTTACCGCTTCAGCCGGGTATTTAATAGTAGCGGCTAAAAATTTACTAAATGCCTTGTCACCACCGGGAAAGGTTGGCACCTGTTCCACTGCTGTAAAAATCTCTTTACCCGGCACAGTATCGGTAGCAGGTAGCTTGTCTTTTTTAGGGTCATAGGTAATTACAGTAGTACGATAAGTGGTATCGGCAATGGTATTAGCCGGCCTTTCTAAGATCAGTTCGGCCTTATCATGAATTGCATTTACCGCTTTACTATTCCCGATTGTTGCCGACGATAAAACCAGCATTAATATAAATAGCGGTGCAGATAAGCCATATTTAATGAGCTTTATACGCTGCGATCTGTTTTTTTGTAACATCATGATACGTTGTTTTAAAAGGCTATGATTAAAAAATGGGTTAACCAAATGGTGTGCAGGTGTATCAAACGTTTGGCTTAAAAGCAGCATGGCATAATCCGCCTTATTGGTGCCTGCTTTTAAGGTGTGCCTGTCGGCTATATACTCATGTACATGTTTTATGGCGAACCTGTATAGATAAACGATGGGGTTAAACCAATTAATGATCATAACGGCTTCAATAATTAATACATCTGCCGAGTGGAATTGCCGGGCGTGTACCAGTTCATGGCTTTCTATCACTTCACGGCCATCTATACCATCACTTACCTTAACCTTATTAAAAAACGAATAGGATACTTTTGGCGATGGGTCCTGGATGATGCGCCTTAGCAATATCAGTTGCAACATTAGTTTTATGGCTAAAACTATTACTCCCGCGGTGTATGTTACTAACAACACCTGCCCTATTGTTACCGGGTTATTTGTTATTGGCGCTATATCTGTAATAGATACCGCGTTAGCGCCATATATGGTATATTGTACCTGCTGTGTTATAAACAGGCCCTTAACCCACTCACTTTGTATAAGCGGTATAAAAAACGACAGGATAGCCGTGCCAACCAAATAAATGCGGTTTAGCTGAAAAAATGTTTCCCGGCGTAGTAACAAAGCATAAAATCCGAAAAACAAGGTGAGGTAAATATTTACCAGCAATAAATAATGCCACCAGTTCATAACTATTTATCTTTAAGTTTCTCAATCAGTTTCATGATCTCATCGGCCTCTTTCAGGTTAATTTTCTCCTTATTCACAAAAAAGGAAAGGATGCGGTTCACCGAATTATCAAAGTAGCCTGTGAGCAGTTTATCGGCGGCAAAGTTTTTATAATCCTCTTTGCTTACCACCGGGTAATACTCGTGGCTCTTGCCAAAAGCGTTATGGTCAACAAAACCCTTGGTCTCCAGTATCCTTATAATGGTAGATACGGTATTGTAGGCGGGCTTTGGCTCGGGTAAAACATCTAAAACATCTTTTACAAAGCCTTTTTCCAGTTGCCATAACACCTGCATAATTTGCTCTTCGGCACGGGTTAAATCTTTTATTTCCATTTAATTAAGATGATTATTGTTACGTTAGTACTAAGGTATATGATATAAAGCAAAATAACAACTAAATATTTAGTTTATTTTTTATAAACTTTTATTTGTCTATTTGGTTCTCTAAAACAATCAATTATAAATGGATATTACTTTTCACGGTGCCGCCCGTAATGTAACCGGCAGCAAGCACTTATTGCGTTTACAGGATGGCACAAGTGTATTATTAGATTGCGGCATGTTTCAGGGCCTTGGCGAACAAACTGAGGAAATGAACGAACATTTTGGGTTCAACCCAAAAAAGATCGACTACCTCATCCTGTCGCACGCGCATATAGATCATTGCGGATTGATCCCCCGCCTGGTTTCCGAAGGTTTTGAGGGCCAGATATTTTGCACAGCAGCCACTATGGATCTGGCGCGTATCCTGTTAATGGACTCGGCCAAGATACAGATGCAGGATATTGAGTACAGCAATAAGCACCGCGTCCGTAAAGGCCAGCCCCTGCTGGAGGCCTTATATACTGAAGATGATGCCATTGCCGCTATGCGCCTGTTTAAGATTGTTGATTATCACCAGGAGTACTATATAACCCCCAACCTGAAATTCAAATTTACCGATGCCGGCCACGTACTCGGCAGCGCGGCGGTACATATTGCCGCTACCGAAAATGACAAAAAAACCTACATCACTTTTAGCGGTGATGTTGGCCGGTATGGCGATCTGCTACTTAAAAACCCGCAAACCTTCCCGCAGGCAGATTATATCTTACTGGAATCGACCTATGGCGATAGCCTGCATAAAGATATTGGCCCGATAGAGGATGCCCTGCTGGAGATCATCAAACAAACCTGCGAGGTAAAAAAAGGCAAGGTTATTATCCCGGCATTTAGTGTTGGCCGCACGCAGGAACTGCTTTATGCCCTTAACGCTCTGGAGTTAAAAGGTGAGTTACCCGATGTACCGTATTACGTTGACAGCCCGCTTTCTGAAAAAGCCACGCAGGTTTTAAAGGACCACCCCGAGGTATATAATAACGGCGTAAAAGAAGTTATGAAGATAGATGCCGACCCGTTTAGTTTTAAAGGGTTAAAGTTTATCCAGTCGACCGAGGAATCTATTGCTTTGAATAATGATGTAAGGCCTTGCGTTATCATATCATCATCGGGCATGGCCGAGGCCGGGCGGGTAAAGCACCATATCAAGAACAACATCAGCAGTCAAAAAAATACTATTTTGATGGTAGGCTATGCCGAGCCAAACTCGTTAGGCGGCAGGCTTGCCCGCGGCGAAAAAGAGGTTCATATTTTTGGAGAGCAGTACCAGGTAAATGCCGAAGTACAATCCATCAAAAGCATGAGTGCCCATGGCGATTATGATGATCTGCTGCATTTCCTGTCATGCCAGGACCCTAAAATAGTTAAAAAGCTATTCCTGGTGCATGGCGAATATGAGGTACAACAACACTTTGCTGAGAAGCTGAAAGAAAAAGGATTTAAAAATGTTGAGATCCCTTATCAACACGAGAAGATTGAGTTAGACTAAGGAATAACCAACAATAAATATCAGAGGTGTGAGGACGGATTCGAACCGTCGTTTGAGGTTTTGCAGACCTCCGCCTAACCACTCGGCCACTCCACCAAATAAGGCCATGTATTAAAATACATGGCCTTTATTATTTTTAATTAATTCACATCAAACCAAAGTTTGGTAGTCAGTGCGTCGGCACCCTGGCTTGCTACTGCAGCTTTATAGTTAGCGCCATTTAAAGATTGCTCCGTACCCGGGTAGATGAACCTTACCGGGATTTTGCCGCCAAGTGTGCCCGCAACGGCAGGCGTTAACTGCGGATAATCCAACCTGCGCCATTCTGCAAAGGCTTCCAGCCCCTGGCCAAACAGTGCTAACCATTTCTGGTCGCCAATAGATTTCTTGTAATTTGAAGCATCGTACTGTACAGCGGCCTGTGCCAGGTAGTTATTAACAACTGTTACATCAGTAATACCATACTGTTTTAAAGAAGCTGTTATTGCCTGTTTGTACAGGTCAGCTGCATCTTCGGTTGTAAAGTGGCGGGCTGCTGCCTCGGCACGGTCAAATAAAACTTCGGCATAACTTATAATAACGGCGGGTGCGCCCGGTGCTAAAAAGTAGGTGCCCGGTTTAGATATTTTGGTTAAGCCATAATTGCTTGCATCGCCTACCAGTAAACCGTTAGGTAACCCTACGTAAGTTGCTGGTGTTGCATCTTTTGTTGGGCTGGCGTAAATAGGCAAGCGCGGGTCATTAAGCGCAAACAGCTTATCAACTATAGTTTTACTGATCCGGTAATCGTCACGGGTATCAAACAAGTTGCTGATGGGGTTTTGATTAGGCGATGTAGAATATACCAGCTGGGCAATCTCGCTATTATCACTAATGTAACCGCTGCCTTCTGCCTGTATATCGGCTAACACCTCTTTTGCTTTATCGGGTTCGCGGTCGGCTATTCGCAAAGCAATACGCAAACGTAAAGAGTTGGCAAATTTTTTCCAGTTTGAAACATTATTATTATAAATAATATCGCCACCAATTGCCGGCCCGGATGCATTTAACGAAGCCTGCGCCGTTTTCAGGTCCTCTAATATAGCAAAGTATACATCCTTTTGCTTATCATAAACAGGTGTAAGGTTCTCTTTAATATTTGCAGCCTGTGAATATGGTACATCACCGTAAGCATCTGTTAATAAACTATAAACCCATGACCGTAGTACCAATGCCACACCTTTATAATTGGGGTTTGATTGCGCATCGGCTAATTTTATTAACTGGTTAAGGTTTATTACACCCTTTGTATAACCTGTAGTCCACAACTCCTGGAAAGAAGCAACGGTATAAATATATCTGTCAGGATCAGTATACTGTATTTTGGACCAGTTTTGCACAAAAAGCAAGCTTGCATCCATATTATTAGCAGTACCCCAATAGGTATCACTAATACTTTTTGTTATACCTGTTAACAGGTAATCTGGCTGGGCAGTTTCTGAAGAATTGGGGTTCTTGTTAATATCGTCCAGATTTTTTGTGCACGATGTTACAGATAGTAACAATGCGCCGGATAGTATGATGGTTGAATATTTAAATTTCATGATTTTTAGAATTTAAGATTGATGTTAAAACCAAGGTTACGTACAGTTGGCAGCGTTAAATCTTCCAACCCCTGTGCGTTGCCCGTGTTGAAAGCCGTTTCCGGGTCGATGTTAGGCACGTTTTTATGAATGATCCATAAATTACGGCCAACTAATGATACGGTTGCCGATTGAAGACCAATCCCTTTAACCCATTGAGATGGAAAAGTATAGCCAATTTTAACCTCGCGAAGCTTTACATAAGATGCGCTGTATACAAAGGCCTCGTCAACATTGGTAAAACCTTTGTAGTATGATTGTGCCGGCACTATAGTAGTATTTGCACTGCCATCTGCCTTTACGCCTTTAAACACCATCCCGTCGTCGTAAACGGTTTCGCCTGCCGGCGCGCTTGCACCTGTATTTACCTGCACCGCAGTTGACGATGTATTGTTACCCGGGTAGTAATAACTTAAGCCGCCATTTGCCGCACCACGGCCTGGCAGTGTAGAGGCCAATACGCCGGTATAAGTGCCCGTACGGTTGGTGTTAGAGTATATAGAACCACCAATACGTGCATCAACCAAAAAGCTTACGTTTATATTTTTGTATGTAACACTGTTATTGATACTTCCCAACCAATCAGGAGTGAATTTGCCCAGGTACTTTTTAGTGTTATTAACCACCGGTGTTCCATTAGAACCAATAACTATCTGGCCGGATGCATCGCGGGTATATGATGTACCAAAAAGGGTACCATAAGGCTGGCCAACAGCGGCCAGTACATCAACAGTACGGTTGCTGCCTAAGATGTAGCTCTGCAGGTTTCCTTCATCATAAAGCGATATAACCTTGCTTTTATTACGCGAGTAGTTTACGGTAACGTCCCATGTAAAATCAGTTGTTTTTACAGGTGTTATACCTAACTGCACTTCAAGGCCTTTATTATTAATACTGCCACCATTAATTAATTTGGTAGTGAACCCTGTACCCGCACTAACCTGTACCGGTAATATCTGATCGACACTGTTGGTATTGTAAACACCAACATCAAGGCGTATACGATTATCAAACAACCCCGCCTCTACACCAGCTTCTGAAGATGTTGTTGTTTCGGGTTTAAGATTTGGGTTTAAATCTATCGTATTTATGGTTTGCTGAGGGTTTGCAACCGGCCCCTGTGGCGTATTTAAAACAAACGGAGCGGCAAAATTATACGTATTGATTAGCTGATAAGGCGTAGTTGCCTTACCTACTTTTGACCACCCTCCGCGTAATTTTAAATAACTCAATACATTGCTTTTTAGATCAAGCGCTTCAGAAAGCACCAAACTACCGTTAACTGAAGGATAGAAATATGATAAGTTAGCTGTTGGTAAAGTAGACGACCAATCGTTACGGCCGGTAAAGTTTAAAAACGCATAGTTTCTGAAACCTAATTGCGCAGATGCAAAATAGCTGTACGTTTTTAATTTACCATAGTAGTTAGATGATACCAGCGGATCGCGCGAGTTGCTCAGGTTGTATAAACCTGCTACAGCTAATTTAGGCGCTACCTGGTCATTTTGCTCATTCAATATGGTGCTGATGTTTCCACCCACAAAACCATCAAAAGAGAAATCCTTGCTCAGTTTTTTGGTATACTGCAGGCGTGCTTCGGTATTGGTTTCGTTAACTGTATAGGCATCTTCTTCGTATGAACCAAAAGGTGTTCCGCTTGTGCCGTAGGCAACTTTAATTTTGCGCCTGTCTGTATAATAATCTGTACCGGTACGGAAGTTGGCCGATAACCCGCTAATGATCTTATAATTCAGTTCTACACTCCCTATAATGCGGTTTTTATGCTGGCCAACGGTGTTTTCGTAAGCAATAAAATACGGGTTGCTGTAATAGGCATTATTCCAATTAAAGGTATTGCCGTTAGCGTCCCGATAATCTTTCAACTGGTTAATATCAACCTGCCTGCCAAACCAGGTAAACTGTAGCATGGTACTTGTTGCACGTTTGCCATAAGCGCCGGGCAGGTTATCTGCATCGTCTTTAATGTAATTGGCGATGGTTGTAATGGTCAGTTTATCATTCGGGCGGAAAGTAGTGTTCAGCAGGAATGAGTTTCTGCCCTGCGAAGAATTGGGTACTACGCCTGTTTGGTGCAGGTTATTGTATGATAACCTATAGTCGAATTTTTCTCCGCTTCCTGATAAGGCTACCCCATTGTTAAGCGTAACGCCCGTTTTAAAAAAATCGCGGACATTATTTGGGTGTGCCTCAAAAGGTTCGGGCTTACCGTTGGAGAAAAATTGCGGGATAAGGCGGCCATCTAAAGCAGGGCCCCAGCTTTCATCTACCCCGTCGTTAACACCCGCGCCGGCGCCATTAACGTAGCTGAATTTGCCATTAGACCCTTGCCCATATTGATTTTGATAATCGGGAAATACTTTAAGTGTGGCAAAGGAAGTGTTAGAATTAATAGTGATACCCAAACCCTTAGCATCTTTGCCAGTTTTGGTTTTGATAAGAATTACCCCTGCCGCTGCACGGGAACCATAAAGCGCCGCAGCATTGGGACCTTTTAATACACTGATAGATTCTATATCTTCTGTGTTAAGATCAGATATTGCATTCTGAAAATCCCTTGAGCCATTGGCGCCCTGAAACTGCGAGTTATCAACAATTACTCCATCAACCACAAATAAAGGCTGGTTATTGCCTGAAACGGATGTTTCGCCACGGATAACGATACGGGAAGACCCCATATCACCCTGGCTGCCGGTTACCTGCAAACCCGCTATTTTTCCGGATAGCGCATTGATCAGGTTGGTTTCTTTAGCTTCAGATATATCTTTTGATTTTAGCCCCTGCACTGCATACCCCAAAGATTTTTTGTCTTTAGAGATATTCAGTGCGGTCACTACAACTTCGTTAAGTGAATTTGGTGCATCCTGTAACACAATTTGAAGTGTGGTTGCATTTGCTACCGGTATCTCCTGTGGGGTAAAACCGATGTAAGTAATGCGCAACACATCATTCGGGCTTGCATTGATGCTGAATTTACCCTGTACATCTGTTTGGGTACCCGTTGTTGACCCCTTTATACCGATGGTTACACCGGGAAGTGGCAGCCCATCTGATTTGGCGGTTACCACGCCGCTTATTTTTACAGCCTGGGCATTTGCCTGCTGTATGGTTAAGAACAGCAATATAATTGCCAGTAATGATTTGTAATTTTTAAACATGGTTATTATGTAAATAGTTTAAAATGCCAATACAAATAATACAGCCTATGCATGGGTTGGGTATAATATGCCAAACCAGGGGGCTTATTTAAATTTGTAAAGAATGAATTGGTAATTTTTTATCCGGGCGTTAGCAGTATAGCTTATGCCGGTAAATTGCTATCAGAATTAACAGCAGCAGCAACACATCGCAGGCATGCAGATGGTCATATAGTTATTAGTAGTAAAACGCAAAGTGTTTAAGTTGCGACTTAGATTGGGGTTGGTATGGTTTGTTTTCATATAAATTGAGCTAATTTGATGCATGATTAGTTTAGGGAGGCAATAGGTTTATTAACAAGCCCATCTATGGCTTTTAGCATGGAGGAAAACTCCTGCGGGTCATACAAGCGGGTAAGGTAGGCGATGCGGCCATCGCGGTCTATCACCACATTACGGGTTACGCCGCTTTTTTTGTTGGCGAAACGGCCAAATATATCTGCCCCGGGGTCAAGTGCCAGCGGGTAGCTTATATTCATAGCCTTATGAAAAGCCTCAACTTTTTGCAGGGGTTCGTCGCGGTCAACACCAATCAAAACAACACCTTTATCTTTATACGCCTGCCATACCTCTTTTTCAAGATGCGGCATTTCTTCACGGCAAACGCTGCACCAGCTGGCCGTAAACTGTAAGATCACGATCTTGCCTGCCAGTTGCTTTAATGATGTTTTGGTACCATCGGTAAGCTGCAATTCAAAATCGGCAGGGGCCTGGTCGCCGGTTTTAACAATATAGCCGCGATCTGTATCTGCAGAAGATTGTGATTGTACCGTTTGCGCACCGGCAAAAAATGCTGTAAGTAATAATGCACAGGTAATTAGTAAACGTTTATTTTTCATTTTTATATAGTTTGAAAAATATTCGGATTTAATTATAAACAAGAAGCACGACAAGACGATCTAATGAAATTGCCTTTACGGCAATGCAAATTATTTGCAAACATTATCTTTTCTGTATTGCTACAGATAGGAATTAGCACCTTTATACCTATGGCGTACAGGTTGCTAAGACATCATCGGGCCTATCCCTCAGTCTTTCTTGATAATTAAATAAGAACTATTTCGCTGCAAATATATATTTTAATATCTATCAATCCTATAGTCTTTATATAATTTAATTGTCAAATCGTCATCACCAGCTTTTTTCCAAATATTAAATTGCTTTCCATCAGGCGGTGTGCATCTATTACCGATGCTTCAGATAGATCCCCTATGAGTTTGATCTCAGGCGGGGCAAGGTCGTTTGTTTCTACCAGGTCGGCAAGTAACCCTAATGTTGCGCCATACCAGCTAATGTTTCCACTTAGGTCATGTGCGTAGGCGGCTATATTATATATTTTACAGGCGCGGTCAAACAAAGCGCTCCTTGTTTCGGGCGTGCCTAAAAATGTAACATCCAAGTAGCTCCCATTTATTTTTAACACCTTAGCTGCTATCTCAGATATTACGCCACCTGCAAGGTCGGCCGAGTAATCAAACCTGTCTCCCCCATTCGCCAAGAGGATGGCATCTTCAAGGCTGTCAATATTATAGTTTATAATATCATCATTTGCTATGCCTAATTGAGTTAAGGCTTTTGCACTTTCATCGCTTCCGGCAGTTGCTACAATACGATTTACATTATATAACTTTAACAACTTAATAAAAAACCTGCCTACTCCCCCGGTTGCACCTGTAATAAAGATACTTTCCTCCGGCCAAATACCCGCCCTTGAAAAACATTCCCACGCCGTTAACCCTGAGGAAGGGATAGCTGCTGCCTGTTCAAAACTGATGTTGACCGGCTTTTTCGCAAGCAATTGTTCGTTTAAACTGATATACGCTGCATAGGTACCGTTAGAGCCCATGCTACCGGCAAGCGCAATCACTTCATCGCCCGGCTTAAAGCGACTTGCACCGGAGCCGGTTTCTATAACAATGCCCGAAAATTCGCGCCCTAAGACTGGCGAGCGCATCAGCCTGCTTTCCCGCAGCCCCTTTCGCATCTGGTAGTCTATCGGGTTAAAAGCGGTGGCTTTTATTTGCACAAGCACCTCGTTAGCCTGTACAGTGGGGATTGGTAAATCGGTAAGTTTAAAATTGGAGGTATCTCCAAAACCGCTTAATACAATTGCTTTCATATAGTTTGAGGTGTGAGGGCGGAATCGAACCGCCGTTTGAGGTTTTGCAGACCTCCGCCTAACCACTCGGCCACTCCACCGTTAATTAATTTAAGCTGCTGCATCCGGCGCCATCGCGCTGAAAATTCCAGGTTGAATAGCGGTAGAAGCCGCATTATTTAAATAAATGCCCATCATGTTGTATGAAAATGGAAAAATGAATCAGATATAAAAGCCGGACGGCTAAGCGATGTGTTCGTTACAACAACAAAGAGGTGTTTTCATAAAGCAAAAATTTAAAACAGAACCCCCTGCTGTAGGGAGTTCTGTACTTTGTTCAAATAATAATGAGATCAGTAAATCAATTATTTTCAGAGGCAAATGTAAAATTATTTTTTATTTATTCTATAATATCTATGGG
>NZ_LGEK01000113.1 GCF_001636615.1 Mucilaginibacter sp. L294
GGAAAAATTATGGAAGAACTATTATCATAAAAATAGTAACATTGTAAACCTATCTCAGGACACTATTAACCTGTAAATAAATAACAGGACTATCTTAAAACCTGTAAACTTTTTTTAGGACGAGACAATTTTGGAGATGACATATCGAGGAGGAAGCGGAAAACCCGCTCCCTCACGATAATAAACTTTAAAGCGTTGGCCAGTGCTATACCCTGCCAACGGGAGAGTGTAGGGAGCGGGTTATTCGCCATATACCATGCATAAACCCCTCTCTGCCACTACACAGCCTATCGCGCCCCTCCCCAAGGAGGGAATTGAAGCTGCCGAATAGCTCTTATTTTTTACTGATCTTCACTACCGCGCCGCCGTTGGCTGCTATAGGTAAAGTCAGTACATCATTACGGGTTACCGTCCTGGTTTCCGTTTTCAGGTTGTTTGGGTTGGTATCCGTATCGGCAGCATCGGTGTAAATAGCTGCTGTGTATTCGCCGGCGCCTAAAAAGTCGAGCTTAACGGTATGCGTACGTGGCTTATTATTTGTGATAGAACCAATGAACCAGCTATCACCACTGCGCCTTGCAATGGTTACATATTCATCAATCACGGCATTTGGCACACGGGTTTCGTCCCAGTTGGTTGGTACAGCCTTCAGGAAATCAAACCCGGGCTGGCCTTCGTAGGCTTGCGGGTAATCGCATACCATACCCAGGTAGCTTTCTAACACTACGTACATAGCCAGCATGTGGCAACGTGTGCTGGTAACCAGCGGACTACGGTACTTTATCTTAAACTTTGATTGAGGTACCGAACGGAAGCCACCTAAATGATAATCGGTAGCGCCGGCCAGCATGCGGGTAAACGGCATAGCAATATCATGGCTGGCGTTTATGGTAGTATCCCATTTATAAACCTCGTAATTGCGGGTGCCCTCGCGGGTAAATTCGTTAGGGTACATACGGTGCAGGCCCGATGGTTTGCTGGAGCCGTGGAACTGGATATGCAGATGGTGCTTTGCAGCGGTTTGCAAGATCTCTTCCTGAATGTTGATCATCTCCTGGTCGTCGCGGTCCATAAAATCAACCATCATACCGCTGATACCCCACTTTTCGTACTGGGCGAAGGCTTTCTCCAGCACCGGGTAAAGTGCTTTCCAGTGTACCCAAACGCGGATACCTACGCCCTTGCTTTTTGCATAATCGCAGATCTGCTGCATATCAATACTCGCTATCGATTTTGACGCGTCAGCATTGGGGCCGGGCATAAAATCGGGGCCATCGTTCACATACCACTCGTGCTGGCCGTATTCAACTACTGAGTGATATTGAATACCGTTGCGGGCGCAAAAATCAATATAATATTTATTGGTTTCGAAGTTATTGCCGGGTGCAAAGGTGGTATCGGGCACAACGGTACCGTTCCACCACGGGAAGGTAGATTTGCCCGGTTTTATCCATGAGGTATCTTCAATCTTACATGGCCCGTTCAGGTTAGTCAGCATGTTCGATTCTATCAGCGCCCCTGCTCTGTCGCTGATTATGGCTACGCGCCACGGTGTTTCATGCGGTAACACCGCTTTCACTTTTTCCTTATCCTGGCCCGGCAATGGCGATAGTTTACCACGCATGGTGCCATCGCTGTTTTTATTCAGGTACATGCCTGCATAGTTCACCACTTCGGCTTCGGTTATGGCCAGGTATATATTGTTTGGGTACTCAAACGTGGCGGGCATATCCATCAGGCTATCCACTTTAAGCTGCGAATATGGTTTATGCGTATAAGGCCCCTCATGCGATGAGGTGTACGATGGCAGAAACAACACCAGGGCTTTGGGATCGCCGGCAAGGTTAAAGGCGGTATTTTCATCATACAGGGTATAATTCTTCCAGCCTGCCTGCTCAGGGAAGGCGTAGCGGAATGCGACGCCATCATTATAAGCACGTACTACCAGGTTAATCTTGCGGAACGGCTTTGCGGTTTCCTCAAATGGGATAATCGCTTCCGTATAATTATTACGGATGTGTTTTGCCTTACCAACCACCAGGTCATAATAGCTATCGGCTTTGCTATAAGCAACCTTATTTATTTTAAGGTTTTTACCCCAGGCGCCATTATCAAAATCGAGCGTAAGCGGCGATGATTTAATTACCGGCTGCTTTTTAAAGCTCACCTTGTAAACAGGCGAGGTTGTGGTTAACGCCACATCAATCACCAGCCTGCCATCGGGCGAGGTTACCTTAGCGCTTTTCTGGGCCAGCAGCAGTGCCGGCATGGCGCATAGCAAAACAATTAGTACAGATAGCTTATTTCTCATCGCCAATTTTCTTTACGGTTAGTTTAGAGTCGGTATAAAAATCCTTGCAGTTGTTCAGCAACACATCTGCCATACCGGGGTTGGCCGGTGAGGCATTCCCCCGCACGCTGGTTAAGCGTAAATTATCAACACCTACGGCTTCAATAGCATTGGTATAATGCTTTTTGTTAATATCCTTATCCCATTTTATCACTACCTGGTTCAGGAATACGTTACTGGCGTTCTCTACATAAATTGCAGGGATATCGCGCGCAAAAAGTTCTTTATGCGGTACGGTGTTAGGTCGCAGATCAAGGTTACCGCCAACGGTTTCTTCCAGCGCGCTTTTTACAAACTCCATTTGTACGTTGGTGAAAAATATATTCTCCAGGTGGCTTTCGTTTGATGCGTACATGTTGATACAGTTTTCGCTGCGGATAACTACGTTAGTGAAGTTAACATTTTTAATAGTACCAACCGTACCTTTTGGCATACCACGCATGGCGGTAATTTTTATCGGGTCGCCCTCGCCCCACCAGTCGCCGGTATGCAGGCGGGTTTGGATATTAATGTTGGTAAAGTTGATATTCTCCATTGAGCCATAATCGCCAATACCCAGGTTAATACCACGGTTTGAATCGAATATGGTGATGTTATTAAAGTTGTAATTGTACATATTGTTCTGATCCCAGCCACCTATACGGATGCCGCTTGAACGTGAGCGCAGCACACAGTTACTTACGTTGATATTCTCTGACCGTTTCATGATCCTTTTAAAACCCGGGTCGCCCCAGTGCCAGGCGTAACCTGCCAGTACAATAGCATCATCACCGCATGAGAAATAGCAGTTTTCGATATTTACGTTACTGCTTGATATTACATCCAGGCCATCGCTGTTCGGGATATTGAGGTTATTATCAATACGCAGGCCGTCCACCTTTACATCATCGCAATGCACCACCAGGAACGTCCAGTACGGGGCATCAATGCAGGTAAAATCTTTCAGGGTTACTTTGGTACACTCGCTAAAGATCACCATCTGGTGAAAGCGGTCCTTCGGGTAAAAAGGCCCGTCGCCGGTACCTGATGATACCTTACGAAAGTTATTCTTTTGGCGGGTGTCAGCTTTATCGCCGATAACCTTAGCGCTATCGATGTACATCATTTTCATGCCCTGGCCAAAAATGATACCGTTACCGGTGATGGATACATCATGCGCCTTTTCGGTATAAAACACACCGGCAAGCTCATCGTTATGTTTTTGATATTGTTTAAGGTCTGTGGTGGCTACAAGCCTTGCCCCTGTTTCAAAATGAAAGTCAACGTTCGATTTAAGGTTTAGCGTACCGGTCAGGTAATCGCCTTTGGGGATGTAAACCATACCGCCGCCATTGGCAGCGCAAGTGTTTATAGCTTTTTGAATTTGGGCGGTAGTTAATGTTTTACCATCGTTTTTCGCGCCATAATCAAGCACGTTATAGTTGTCTTTCGCGTAACCGGCAAACATGGTTAGCAATAGCGAGAATAGTAACAGACCTTTTTTCATTATATTTTATTGTTAGATTTTTTGTGTATTTGCGGCGATGCTTATTGATACATCTTACTGATATCGCCCTGAAACAGGGTTTTACCGTCCTTAAAAAAATAGATAAAATTATTTGCCGAGGGGTGCCCGGGATACGGGCCAAAAAAGTGACCGGGTTTATCATAAGCATTGCGCCAAACCATCACATAGGTTACCGGGTATGGCTTAATAGTTTTTAAAAGCACATCCGTCCACCAGTTATTCATGGGCAGGCCTTCCAGCCCGGTTTCGCTAAAAACAAGCAGTTTGTTCCTGTTTTTTGCCTCGGTGGTCAGCATCGCCAGGATGCTGTTCATGGTTTGCATATACTGCGGTGCGCCGGCAGCGCCTTGCTGCTGGTAATAATCTACACCAAGCATATCCATGTATTTATCGCCCGGGTAACGCTCAAAATACCGGGACGGCTGATCTGTTTGATCGGGTGAGTAGATGTAGAGCAAGTTGTGCAGGCCTTTTTGCCTGAAGTGATCAACCGTCATGCGTACCATGGCTTTGTATTCGTCGGGAGTGCAAAGGTTTTCGCCCCACCAAAACCAGCTGCCGGTATGTTCATGAAACGGGCGGAAGAGTACAGGGATCTTGCTGCCCCCACTTTCCAGCGAGTTCAGGAAACCGGCAACCTTATCCAGCCAGGTCATAAACAGTTCATGCTTTTCGCCGCCTGGTAAAACAGATGCCACCACGCCCTTTTGCGATACATCCCATGCGTCGCCATTGCTTACGGGGTTATCGGCATGCCAGCTGATGGTATTAATGCCGCCGCGCTTATAGGCTTCGATAATTCGCTTACGCATCAAATCAAAATTCACAGAATCGATACTATATGCTGCACCATGTTCTATGCGGCCTATCTCCCATCCGTATACCGCAGGCTGGTCGCCGCAAACGCTTTTTACATCGCTCCGGTTGTCATCATTTTTCCAGCCCAGGCCGTACAGTACGGCATCCTGCTGACCAAACATGATACCGTTTTTGGTAACGTCGGCCATGTTTTGATACAGGTTAGCGGTGGCCGTTGTGGCCAGGCTATCTGCCGGGTGTACGGTATAGCTACTTTTTGGTTTTTCTACGGAACAAGAAGCCGCAAACACAACTACTGTAAGCAGCGCGCTTATATTTTTAAACTTCATAAACAGATGTATTAAGAACGGCCCCCACCTCACCAGGGGCCGTTCACCGATTATTTTACAATCGGCTCTTTTTTCACCAATCTCATGGATGAAATACTGAAATCGAGGTTGGTTTGAACCCCCGGATTAATAGCAATAGAAAAGAAATTATCGTTATTAGGGAATAATTGGCCCATAACGGTTTTGGCATCAAGCGTAATGGTTTGCCAGTTACCATAAGTATTTAATGATACGCCGCTGTCATACAAATTCCACTCATAACTAATAGCAAAACGCTCAGAGAATTTAATAAACATCTGGCTAAGCGGATGATCCTTTTCGGTATTCAACTCAAACTTAAGGTCGTATTGATCAAGATGGTTCAATATATCCGGATCGGTTACCGGGAAGTTACAGCCATGTACATTATCATACCATCCCCATTGCCCAACAGTTACACCTTTTATGTGCGAAAACTGCCCGTTAATGGCTTTAGGGTCGCCCAGGTTGGTGCCATTGGTTAACCACTGTTCGCCCTGCCATAATTTATTCTGGATGTTAACCACCTGCCCTAAGTGGCGGTAGTTCATCTTCAATCCATCAGGCAATTCGGGGGTTATTACAGTAACCACAGCCTCGGCTTTAGGGATACTTGCCGGCACAATAACGGTAAGCGATTTTTGGTCGGCCGCTAAAACCACAGCCTGGGTACCGCCGAAGCTTACTTTCGCATCTTCTTTGGTTAGCTTGTAAATATCAAAGTTATCGCCCACAATGGTTGTGGTATCGCCGGGTAATGCAAACTCATTAAACAAGCCGCTCACCTGCAATGCCGGAACGTTGATCTTCAGATCGAATGTAGTCTCTCCTAAAGCTGTGGTAACTGTTACTTTATTAGTAACGGTACCGGGCAATAAACGTGGTACAGGTACAATTATCTCTTTTGTTTTCACATACGCCTGTGATAGATCGGCATCCACATCATTAAACTTAATTGATTTTAAACCGCTTAAGTTAGTACCCTGTATCATTACCAATTGAGACAGATCGGCCTCTGTCACCGCGGTGGTCCTATCTACCTTGGTTATAGCCGATATAGCAGGCGGAGCGGTAGATACATCCGATTCTTTCTGGATCTTATCATATGTTACAATGTCCTTATTACAGCCAAACAGCATCACTACCGTTAAAAGCACCAGGCACATTTTCATTGCATTATAAGTCGCTTTCATAATATTGTTAATTAAAATTGATCTGTTAATTCCAACCAGGGTTATTACCGTGGATGCTGGTGTTTGTAGTTGTTTCGCTTATAGGCAGTGGGTAAAGCAGGTTTCTCTCTGCCCTAACCTTGGTTACGCCTACTTCGTCGTTACCTTGTATGGCGTTCATCACATCAAGGTATATCCCCCAACGGATAAGGTCCCAGCGGCGGTCGCCTTCTAAAGCAAGCTCCATAGCGCGCTCTTCAATTACTGCAGAACGGAATGCAACCAGCGTACCTACATTACCATTACCGGCCAGTTGTTTTGGCGTGGCATTACTCCTGCCCCTAACATCATTGAGTGCGGTAAGCGCATCAGCATTTGGGCCGCCGTTATACTCGTTGGCTGCTTCGGCATAGATCAGTTTAACATCGGCAAAACGCAGGAAAGGATAATTTACATCACTTTGGTCTTTGGTACGGTCTGTTGGGTAAGCATACTTGTTCAGGAATGCGATATAGTTGGCATCAGTACCCGAACCGTAGTTTAACCCATCATCATAAGGGGCAACAGCCGGGTGGTGAACTATAATTGGTTTACCATCACCGTCAACACCGGTTTGTTCATCATAACCAAGAGCCTTTTTACGGTACTCATCGTTATTTGGATAGAATGTACCAATGTGGTTGGCAAAGTCAAAATTTCTTGACCAGCGGTGCATTACCCCATCGGTAATACGCAGATCCTGTGGTTCAAAAAGTTTGTACCAGTGGTCGCGCAGGCCATACCACATGCCTGTTATAACCTGGTTGTTTGCAACCAAACCGGCAAAATCGCGGGTTAGGTGATTACCCAGGTCGGCATCGCCCATATAACCTTGTACGCTAAAAATATGCTCGTCCTTGTTTTTACCTGCGGCTGTCCACATGTTACCAAAGTCGGCCAGTTTGTACGCGCCGTACTTACCGCTTATTACATCGTTAGCCATATCCATAGCCAGTTTAAAATTGGCTTTAGAGTCGAAGCCCTCATAACCCTTTACCTGTTTTTTGTTAAAAGTTATAGGGCTTGGCATGGTGCGTACCTGCACGTTGTTCGACAGATCGAACGGTTTACCACCGCGTACAATAACCTGGCCCGATGGTAATGATGCCGAACCGATAGTTACGTATACTTTAGCTAACAACGCTGCTGCTGCCCCTGCCGAAGCACGGCCCGGAACGGCTTTAGCGTTGGTGTACATCATATCTTTTGATTGCATCAGCAAACTGATAATTTCTGTATACACCTCTTTTATAGGCCGCCTTGGCTGGTTAATATCCGCGCCGTCATCAACCGCTTTGTCAAACAATGGAATATCGCCGTAAGCCCTTACCATTAAAAAATAAGAGAAGGCTTTTAGGAAATACATCTCGCCCAGTACATTTCTTTTATACTCGGCAGATGTTTTTGTCATTTTTTCGATATTGGTGATAGCCCTGTTAGCGCGGTGTACCAGCACGTAACCATACGTCCATAACGGATCGGTTTGTTTGCTGTTACCCTGGAAGTTACCCGCACCCAGCTCACCAAACGCCCAAGACGGGCCGGTGGTGTAATCGTCGTCATACTCCAACACGGCGGGGAACTCGCTAAACCTGAACATCAGGCTAAGCTCGTTGTAGGTACCAAGCGCCCATTTATCAGCGGCGGCGTCAGAGTCGCCCACCTGTTCAGGCGAAACAAAATCATAAACCTTCTCGTTCAGCTTGCACGATGCCAGCATCAGGACGAAAAAGCAAGCCATAAACCACTTAAGTTTCGGGCCTTTTATGCTATATATTCTTTTCATATACTTAAAGTTTATCTCTTGAATTACTTATTAAAATGACACTCGCGCGCCTAATGAGAATGTACGGCTTGACGGATACGCGTGTATATCAACACCACGCCTTGAGGCATCGCCGCCAAAAGAGTTTACATCCGGGTCGAACCAATCATACTTAGTAAGTGTAATTAAGTTGGTACCCGATGCAAATAAGCTTATGGTTTGTATCCCTTTAAACGGTTTGTTAAAATCGTAACCAATTGTCAGGCTTTTCAGGCGTACGTATGAGCCATCCTCAATGTAACGGTTTGATATTAACCACTCGCGGGTGTAACCATTATTTACTTTTGGCCAGGTTGCGGTTGCGGCGGTTTCTGGCGTCCAGCGGCCGGCGTAGGCAAAAGTTGGTATGTTACCAATAGAGTTTAGGGTAACATCGGTAAGGTTACCGTTAAAAATATCATTACCAAACACACCTTGTAAAAAGAAGCTCAGGTTAAAGTTTTTATAGGTGAAACTGTTGGTGATACCTGCAATAAAATCAGGATTGGTATTACCGATAATAGTCCTGTCGGCATCGGTAATGTTTGGATCATTATCAAGGTTAAGGTATTTAACCTCCCCTATTTTTTGCTTGATGATAGCAGCACTTGCATTGGCGTAAACCGGGTTAGAACGTACTTCGGCTTCGTTATCATAAAAACCATCCTCTACATAACCATAAATAGCGCCTATTGGCATGCCGTTACGTTGTATAAATACGTAGTCGGCAGCGTTCCATAAACGGCTTGCAAACTGGTCGTTATCAAGGCCGCCAATAGTGTTGCGGTTAAAGGATATATTGGCATCGATGTTCCATCGTAGCGGGCCATGTACCAATGCGGCAAATTTACCGCTTATCTCTAAACCATCGTTTTTAACCCAACCGTGATTAATGGTCATTTGCTGAAAACCTGTGCT
The DNA here is from genome assembly GCF_001636615.1 of Mucilaginibacter sp. L294. Classification (GTDB taxonomy): domain Bacteria; phylum Bacteroidota; class Bacteroidia; order Sphingobacteriales; family Sphingobacteriaceae; genus Mucilaginibacter. The sequence continues at coordinate 8,957 of NZ_LGEK01000113.1, forward strand.
TAAAGGGGTTTTTATGCTTTGAAGCAGGTCGGTGGTTTTTTTGGTATAATAATCAACTGTAAAGCTAAGGCGGTTATCAAAAAAGCCCATATCTACACCAAAATCATATTGGGTAGTGGTTTCCCATTTCAGGTTAGGGTTAGCAGGGCCGTTGTAAGTAGATTCGGCCATACCGCTTTGTAACGAACCGCCAACCGGGTAGTTAGCAGCTGCCAGTTGTGGCAGGGTTGCGTACTCGCCGATAGCCTGGTTACCGGTTTTACCGGCACTTGCCCTGAACTTAAGATCGCTGAAGATGCCCAGGTCTTTAATAAATTTCTCTTCAGATGCCCTCCACGCGAATGCTCCTGAAAGGAAGTTGGCAAACTTATTTGCCGTAGCAAACTTGCTTGAACCATCCCTACGGAATGATGCGGTGAACAGGTATTTATCGTTTAAAGTATAGTTAACACGTGCCAGTACAGACATCAGCTCGCTTGCGCCACGGCCGCTTACCAGTTTACCAGGTGTTAAGGCTTTGCCCATATCATAATAACCGGTAAGGTCATCAGGGAAGTTTGTGGCCGACATGGCTTTACTGCCATAATTGGCATTTTCATGCGTAAAACCAACAACCGCGTTCAGGCTGTGGATACTGCCTATCTTTTTGTCGAACGTTAATAACGACTCAGTAACGATGTTGGAGTACCAGTCGTCGCTTTGGCCGGCTTTACCGTTGATGGTTGGCGCCTGGCCCTCGCCTGTAAGGCTGTTATAATAGGTACCGCGGTTATTTGCCGAATAATTGATACCCAGGTTTTGCCTGAATTTTAACCAGCTGTTGAATTTAACCTCGGCATAGGCAGAGCTGAACGAGCTGATAGCCGCCAGGTTATCCTGCGCGGTCATTACATACAGGTACGGGTTTGCCGATAGCCAGCTTAACGGGTTTTCTATTTTGGTGATATCAGTCTCTGGCGCGTAAGTGGTTGGGAATACCAGCGCCGAACGGATAATACCGTAATCGAACGAGTTGGTTTTAGCAAAATTTGAGCTGGTACGGCCAAAAGAAGTATTTAAACCAACCTCTAACCAGTTGCCAATTTTTTGCCCAACGTTTGCACGTAATGAGTAACGTTCAAAATCACTGTTTTTGATGATACCATCCTGTTTGGTATAGTTACCTGATATAGAATAAAAACCATGTTCGCTGCCACCAGATACACTCAGGTTATAATCCTGCGTTAAGGCTTTACGGGTAATCAGGTCCATCCAGTTGCTACCCTGTACGTTGGTGCTGTTACCATATTGATCTGTACGCACGCCGGGGTTCAGGAAATCCTGAGGTGATGGCTGATAAACGCCCTGATCATACTGAAACTGGTTATTTGCAAACGGGTACGACCATTCGCCAGGGTAAGGCAACTTGTAAAAAGTATAATCGTTGTATTTAACGCCGTTGGTATAACCTTCGTTTACATAATTTGCATAATCATAAGGGCCTAATACCGGCACTTTTTTACCCAGCATAGATACCGAAGTATTGGTAGAGAATACCACTTTGGTTTCGCCTGCTTTACCTTTTTTGGTAGTAACCAACACTACACCATTAGCACCACGCGAGCCGTAAATAGCGGTTGCCGATGCATCTTTTAATATATCGATAGATTCGATATCCGAAGGGTTGATCAGCGCGAGCGGGTTAAATGTTTGGTTGTTGCCGCTTGTTGCATCATTGGTTGGTGTAGATGCCGCATCAAACGGGATCCCATCAACCACATATAATGGCTGTGTGTTTGTACCATAAGAGTTTGCACCACGTATCTGGATGCTTACACCAGCACCCGGGGCGCCATCATTCTGGTTAACAGATACACCCGCCAGTTTACCCTGTAACCCTTGCGAAAGGCTTATCGGGTTGCCTTTCATCAGGTCTACAGCTTTTATCTGGCCTACGGCACCGGTAAGGTCGCGTTTTTTAACGGAGCCATAACCAATAACCACTACATCCTCCAGCGTTGATGCCTGTTCGCTCAGTGCTACGTTTATTTGAGTTTGGCTGCCAACGGTTATTTCTTTGGCGGTAAAACCTATAAAGCTATAAACCAATATGGCGTTGGTATCGTCTACTTTAATATTATATCGCCCGTCGGCACCGCTTACCACGCCATTTGTGGTGCCTTTAACGCGTATGGTTACACCGGGCAGGGGTTCGCCCTTAGAATCGGTAACCAAACCTGTTACAACAACAGGGGCAGCAATAACTGATGTATTTGCAGCAGAGGGAGCATCCTTGTCTTTAATAACAACCGTATTACCATTTATTACATAAGTAAAAGGCTGATCTTTAAAACATTGCTCTAACACATCATTAAGCTGTTGGTTTTGTGCGCTGATACTAACAGGTTTCCCTGCTTTTATCATGTTTGAGTTGTAAAGAAAATTATAACCGGTTTGCTTGCCGAGTTTATCTAAAACGACATCGAGCTGGGCATTCTTTACACTCAGGGTCACTTTCTGAGCATAAGTTGCCGCACTTACCTGTAATAAGGCAGTTACCCACAAAACAATGGTCAATTTCATTATCTTCAGAAATTTAGGTGAAATGCAGGAACGCGCCCCGCAATTAATTGCAGTAAAAATTTTATACATTTGAATGTTAGGTTTAATAATTGGTTGGTGAAGACAATTAAATTAGTTACCTGGCTTATCAGCTTCTCACAAGCTGACAATCATCGGGGGCGCCGCAAACGCTCCTGATGATTATTGGTAACCATTTGCAAAGTAGAGGTTATTGCATAACGGTTATCCTCCTTCCTTCTACCTTAAAGTGAATGGTACCTGTAAGTTCCAGGTTATGCATTAGCTCAGATATATCTTTGTATTTTGACAGCTTGCCGCCAAATTCCTTATCCTTCAGGTTATCCAGGAAATCAACATCTACATCATACCAGCGCGACGCCTGTTTCATGATGGTGCGGATATCGGTATTCTTAAACAGGAACAGACCATTTTTCCAGGCAATGGCCTGTTCGGTATCTGCATCCTGTACATTAATATCGGCACGGCCATTTACCGAAACACCTTTTTGCCCCGGGCTAAGCATGGTGGTTACAGTACCCTTAGTCAATCTAACTGATCCTTCAAGCAGTGTTGTAGTTACGGCCTTATCATCGCTGTACGCGCTGATATCAAAATGGGTGCCCAACACTTCAACATTGTTGCCGTTTGCCTTTACTATAAATGGTTTTTGCTTGTTTTTAGCTACTTCAAAGTACCCCTCGCCTGTTAGTTCAACACTACGGGTATTGCCATTAAACGCAACCGGGTAACGCAATGATGATACCGAGTTTAACCAAACCTTTGTGCCATCGGCCAGTATTACCATGTATTGCCCACCGCGTGGGGTAGTAATAATATTTACTGCGTCAGGGTCGGCTTGCAAGGTGTTAGCACCGGCAACCTGGTACACCAGCATACCATCCTTAGTTTTATTTACCTGCATACCTGCTTGTGTAGCTAACTGGCCGTTTTTGGCATCGGTTAGCGTAATGGTTTTACCATCGGCCGTAGTTAAAAAGGCTTTATTGCTGCCGGGTATTATTTGTGGTTGCTCATTAGCCGGGGTTATTTGAGTTAATGCCTGTTGTGTATTGTTCTGCCTGTATTTCACAAAACCAATACCTATAGATAAGGTAACCAGCAATATTGCCGCTACTTTTAGCCATGTATAATTTCTTGATTTTTTTATTGGCAGATTCCTGCTTTGCTTGAGGCGCTGCCAGATGTGGTCATGTACAATTTGCTTTTCCTCTGCGGTATCCTCCCAATTATCACCCAGCAAATACAGTTCGTCCTGGTAATTATTTAGCAGTACAATTTCGGCCGGTGTACATTGCCCGGTTTCATATTTTTCGTAAAGTAATACAAACTCTTCTTTAGTAAGCATGAAGGTTGTGCGTAATTGGTTGTAATAGCTAAGTGTAGAAACCTTAACCCAACACCTGTCTCTTATACACATCT